>JADLEK010000066.1 GCA_020846135.1 Gammaproteobacteria bacterium | reverse complement strand
GGCTTTCCACATCCGCCACGCCCCTCGGTACGACAAGCCTTGTGATTTTGCCCATACGCTGAGTTTCATACTGTATATATTATACTGTTATAGTATGTTATGCTATAAAAACTTCAATAGCTGCTAAATAGCTGCTAACCCCTGCCGGTTGCGGCTGAGATGATGAAAGCGGGCGCCGAGTTTGTTGTGCAGAAAAACGCTGAAAAAATGCTCCTCGGCGATGCTGTCCTGTCCGGTCGCCCAGCGGTCGCCCAACTCGCAACGTCACCGAGTTAACGCCGGTCAGGCTGGACACGGTGCGAATCGGCACCAGTCTTTGCTCCGGCAGGCCAGGGTGGCCGTGGATCGCTTTGATCATCTTAGAAATCTCTCGCGTTGCAGGACCCGATCAGGACTGGATGTTCTTATACAAAAGCATACAAAATCAGCTTGCTTCTTATACCAGAATTATGCAGAAACGACGGCGCAGGAGCTAAAATGAAAATTGCCGCAGTCGGCTGGCGCAATGAGCAAAATAGCGGGCATTCACTTCTTTGAAAACTGTCTAAAGCTGCTATTGTTAGCGCATTAAACGCCTTTCGTTCGTCGGCGTTCCATCAACCCATCCGCCTCTAGTGCAACGCCATGCCCGCTACCCGCTATCTGCCGCTGTTGGGACTCAACGCCTTTCCAGCCCTGGCTTTATTGACCGTGATCCTGCTCACCGCCTGCGCCGCTAACAGCGAATCGCCCAATACCACCCCGGTCGGCATCCGGGAGAACGGGGTGCTGGTCCTCACCCGCGCCGACCACAACCGCACCGCTGAAGTCCGGGTTGGCGAACAAGTTGCGGTGCGCCTGGCGGAAAACCCCTCGACTGGTTTCAGTTGGGCGATTGATGAAACCAACCGCCAGTTGTTGGCGCTGGATGGTTCGGATTACGCTCAGCCGGAGATCGGTGGTTTCATCGGGGCCAAGGGCCAGCGCACCTTCCGGTTCACCGCCCGCCAGCCGGGCGAAATGACGCTTCAGCTCAAATACTGGCGGGTCTGGGAAGGCGACAGCTCGGTCAAGGAACGATTCACCGCTATCCTCCGCATTGTTCCCTAACCCCGCCGGCTACGATCAGAGTCACACGATGCGCCGTCACGCCATGCGCCGCCGGAGCCGTGGGGATAGCGATTCTGTGCTGCGGCGACTGTGGCGGTGTCCATGACTTTTTCCATCTCCGCTGTGACCCGCTCCCTGCGCGTCCGGCTGTTATTACCGCTGTTGCGGAGACTGACCGCCGATGATGCCGCCGAGCAGCAACGGGTTCGCGCTGATCACGAATCCCGCGCCCTGATCGAGCAACTGACGGCCCAAACCGTCGCCTATGCCCGCGACATCGCTGAACACCGGCAAACCGAGGCGGCATTGCAGGAACGCGAACAACGCTTTCAAACCCTGTTTGAATATGGCCCGGACGCCGCTTACATCGTGGATATGCAGAGCCGGTTTCTGGAAGTCAACCTGCAAGCCAGATGCGAATTAGGCTACAGCCGGGAAGACTTTCTCCAGATGCGGGTTGCGGATATCGATCCGGACTTCCGGGGCCGGGACGCCGAGGAACAGTTCTGGAAAAACCCGGAACAACAGCGACTGGTGAGTTTCGAGACCACCCATCGGCGCAAGGATGGCAGCCTGTTTCCGGTGGAACTGCGACTGGCCGCGATTGAACTGGAGGGCCAGCGCTGCCTGCTCGGCTTTGCCCGCAATCTCAGCGAACGCCAGGCGGCGGAACAGCGCATCGACTATCTAGCCTGGCACGACTCACTGACCGGTCTGCCCAATCCGATCCTGGCCCGTGACCGACTGCAACAGGCGCTGGCCCATGCCGCCCGCGAACATTCCCAGGTCGCCCTGCTGCTGCTGGACCTGGACCGGTTCAAGCTGGTCAATGAATCCTTGGGCCACGATTACGGCGACCGGCTGTTACAGGCCATCGCCCGGCGGTTGCAGGAGACGTTGCGCGATGCCGACACGGTGAGTCGCCACGGTGGCGACGAATTCCTGATTCTGGCGATCGGGCTGGACAATGCGGAAGTCGTTGGCCGGGTCGCTCAAAAGCTGCTGGATGTGTTGGCCTCGCCGTTTAGGCTGGATGATCAGGAATTAACCATCACCACCAGCATCGGCATCAGCCTGTTCCCCAACGATGGTTCCGATTACGAAGCCTTGTTGCGGAAAGCTGAAACCGCGCTGCGCCATGCCAAGGATGGCGGCCGCAATCTGTACCGGTTCTTCAACGAACAGATGAACGTGAACGCACTGGGGCGACTGGTGCTGGAAAACCGGTTGCGCCAGGCGCTGGAGCGGGACGAACTGCGCCTGCACTATCAACCGCTGGTGGAACTGGCGACCGGGCGGATCATCGGCGCGGAAGCCCTGTTGCGCTGGCAGAGCGCTGAACTGGGGATGATCTCGCCGGCCCACTTTATCCCGGTCGCCGAAGAAAGCGGGCTGATTGTGCCGATTGGGGTGTGGGTGTTGCGGGAGGCTTGCCGGCAGGCGCAGGCATGGCGGAACGAAGGACTGCCGGCGCTGACGATGGCGGTGAATATCTCGGTGGTGCAGTTCAAGCGGGCCGACATGGTCAGTACCGTGGCGCTGGCGCTGGCGGAAAGCGGGCTGAACCCCGGCTCTTTGGAACTGGAACTGACCGAATCGGTGCTGATTCAGGACGTGGACGCGGCCTTGCATACGGTGCGGCGGCTCAAGGATATGGGCCTGCGGCTGGCGATTGACGACTTCGGCACCGGCTATTCCAGCATGAGTTATCTGCGGCGGCTGGCGGTGGATCAGCTCAAGATCGATCAATCGTTCGTGCGCGAACTGAGCGAGGACCCGGAAGACGCCGCCATTGTCCGGGCTATTATCCAACTGGGCAGTACCCTGCGGCTGACTACTCTGGCTGAGGGCGTGGAAACTGCGGAACAGGCGGCGTTTTTACGCCGGGAAGGCTGTGAACTGGCGCAGGGCTACTATTTTGGCCGCCCCGCCCCGCCGGAAACCTTCGCCGGCTACTTGACCGCGCTGGATGCGGCTCCATGCGGAACCGGGACCTGATCGTTGCGCTGTTACACCGGTTAACGCGGTTCTGGAACCGGCTGCGGCGCAGCCCTGTTCAGAAAGCCTTCGAGAGCCAACCGACATTCTCCAGCGTTAAAACCTTCGAGAGCCAACCGACATTCTCCAATGTTCACGACCTTGCTGAATGCCGACGGATTGAAGCCTCATTGATCGATAGCCGCAACCGCTTCCAGTCGCTGTTTGAACACATGGGCGAGGGAGTGGCGTTGCACGATCTGGTGTTCGATGACGCGGATCGCCCGATCAACTATGTCATTCAGGCGGTCAACCCCAGTTATGAAGCGATGACTGGCTTCAAGACCAAAGCCGTGGTGGGCAAGACCGCCGATGTCGCTTATGGCGTTGCCGAACCGCCGTATCTGGAGGAATACGCCCAAGTGGCCCTGACTGGCCGGGCGATCCGCTTTGAAAGCCACCTTCCGCCGCTGAATCGGCATTTTTCGATTTCGGCGGCGCCTTGGGGAGAACGCGGTTTCGCCACGTTGTTCACCGACATCACCGCCCTCAAGCGCCATCACGAGCAACTGGAGTGGCTGGCTCATTACGATGGGCTGACCCGGTTGCCGAATCGGGCGCTGCTCGCTGACCGGATGCGCCAGGTGCTGGCCCAGACCGACCGCAACCAGAAACTGCTGGCGATTGGTTACCTCGACCTGGACGGATTCAAGTCGGTCAATGATGCACTGGGCCATGAAGCCGGGGATAACCTGTTGATTGAAGTTGCTAATCGGCTACGGGACAGTGTGCGGGGCAGTGATACCGTGGCGCGCTTGGGCGGCGATGAATTTGTGCTGCTGCTGGCTGAACTCGACGGCATTGAGGATTGTGAACGCACCCTCGCCCGGTTGCTGGCGATCATTGCCGAGCCTTATTCACTGGCCGAGCGGGAGGCAGTGATCGCGGCTAGTATCGGCGTCACCCTCTATCCGCTGGATCACAGCGAGCCGGATGAATTGTTGCGCCATGCCGATCAGGCGATGTATCTCGCCAAACAGGGCGGGGGCTATCGTTATCATCTGTTTGATCCCGAACGCGATCGCCGCACCCGCGCCCAGCGTGAGGCCCTGACCCGAATCGCGCTGGCACTGAAACAGGATGAGTTCCGGCTGTACTATCAGCCCAAGGTCGATATGCGCCAAGGCATCGTCATCGGCGCTGAGGCGCTGATCCGCTGGCAGCATCCCGAACGCGGCGTGGTTCCGCCGGGTGAATTTTTGCCGCTGGTTGAAGATGAGCCGGAGTTGGCGGTAGCGATTGGCGATTGGGTGCTGACCGCGGCCTTGCGCCAGATGGATCAATGGGCGCAACAGGGTCTTCGCCTGCCGGTCAGCGTCAATATCGCCGCCCGCCATTTGCAACATCCGGAGTTCGTCAACCGCGTGACTGCGTTGCTGGAAGCCATGCCGGACCTCGAGTCCGGTCAACTGGAGCTGGAGATTCTGGAAACCGCAGCGCTGGAGGATATGGCCGTAGCCAGTCGGGTGATCCGGGAATGCCGGCAGATGGGTATCGATTTTGCCTTGGACGATTTCGGCACCGGTTATTCCTCGCTGACCTATTTCAAACGGCTGCCGGTTAACGTCCTCAAGATCGATCAATCGTTTGTGCGCGACATGCTGGACGATGCCGAGGATTTCGCCATTGTGAGCGGAGTCATCGGGCTGGCTGAGGCATTCCAGCGCGTAGCCATTGCCGAAGGGGTGGAGACGGTGGAGCATGGCCTGCTGTTGCTGCAACTGGGGTGCGATCTAGCGCAGGGTTACGGCATTGCCCGCCCGATGCCCGCCGCGGCGATGCCGGCTTGGGTCCGCGATTTCCAGCCTGATCCGTTGTGGGAGCCGGTGCGGAACTTACGCTGGAGCCGTGATGATCTTTTCCTGTTGACCATGACGGTTGAGCATCGCCGCTGGATCAAACAACTGGCGGCAAGTCTGGCGTTGGTGGTCATGGACAGTGGCGCATTGCCGACCATGGATACCCGCGACTGCCGGTTCGGCCGCTGGCTGCACGGTCACGAGGGGCAACGGTATAGCGAGATAGCCGCCTTTCAGATGATGAGCGCCATTCACCAGAATATCCATGAACTGGGGAAAACGCTGATCGATCAGCATCGAACCGGTCAGGTCGAGCAGGCCCGCGCCCATCTCCTGGAAATGCAGGAGTTGAGTGGTCAGTTGCAGGATAGCTTGCAGGCGTTGCTGATGATCATCGCCAAGCCTCAATAGATTCCGCCGGAGCCAACCGCCATGCCTATTTCGCCACCCCGGATCGGCTTGTTTGTAACCTGTCTGGTCGATCTGTTCCGCCCGACAGTCGGGTTTGCCGCCATTAAGCTGCTGGAGGAGGCCGGCTGCGTGGTCGAAGTTCCGACCCAGACCTGTTGCGGCCAGCCGGCCTATAACTCCGGTGACCGCGCTACGGCCCGGAGTCTGGCGCAACAGGTGATTGCCGCCTTTGAGCCGTTGGATTATGTCGTCGCGCCGTCCGGGTCCTGCGCCGGGATGATCAAACAGCACTATCCGCCCCTGTTTAGCAACGATCCGGGCTGGCGGGCGCGGGCTGAACGCCTCAGCGCCAAAACCTTTGAACTGACTTCGTTCCTGACCGACGTGCTGGGGGTGGAGCAGGTCAACGCCAGTCACCCCGGGACGGTGACGTACCACGATTCCTGTTCCGGGTTGCGGGAATTGGGGATCAAAACCCAGCCGCGCCGGTTGCTCGGAACGGTCGAAGGCGTGGAACTGCGCGAGATGGAGGAAAGCGAGGTGTGCTGCGGCTTCGGCGGGACGTTCTGCATCAAATATCCGGAGTTGTCGAACCGGATGGTCAGCGACAAGGCCGGCCACATCCTCGCCACCGGCGCGGATACGGTGCTGGCCGGCGATCTGGGCTGTTTGCTGAACATGGCCGGCAAACTCCAGCGCGATGGCGCGACAGTGCAAGTTCGTCATGTCGCTGAAGTGCTGGCCGGCTTGACCGAGGTTCCGGCCATTGGCGAATCGGAAGGAGACGGCTGATGCAGGTCACGACGCAGGCTTTTCAGCGCAACGCCGGCGCGGCGCTCCACAATCCCGCGCTGCAAAAGGCGCTGAAAAACATCAAGATTGGCTTTGTCCGCAAACGGGCCGCCGCCGTCGCCAAATTGCCGGAGTTCGAGGCGTTGCGCGAGGCGGGCCGCGAGCTGAAAAACCACGTTCTCGACCATCTGGATTTCTATCTGGAACAGTTTGAGACGAAGGTGATTGAGAGTGGCGGTCAGGTGCATTGGGCGCAGGATGCGGCTGAGGCGAATCAGATCGTGCTGGAGATTTGCCAGTCGGTGAATGCCCGGCGGGTGACCAAGGGCAAGAGCATGATCAGCGAGGAAATCGGCCTGAATGATTTCCTCGAAGCCCACGGCATCCGCCCGGTGGAAACCGATCTGGGCGAGTACATCATTCAACTGCGCCATGAGCATCCCAGCCACATCATCGCCCCGGCGGTGCATCTGAACCGCGAGCAGGTAGCCGATGCGTTTCAGGCCCATCATGCGCCTTATGGCTTCACCGAACGGCGCGAGGAGCCACGGGCGCTGATGGACGAGGCCCGTCAGGTGTTGCGGCAGCAGTTTTTGCAGGCTGAGGTCGGGATTACCGGGGCCAATTTCTGCATCGCCGAAACCGGAACCACGGTCATCGTCACCAATGAAGGCAATGGCGATCTGACCCAGATTTTGCCCAAGGTGCATATCGCCTTGGCCAGCATTGAAAAGGTGGTTCCCACTTTTGAAGATGTCAGTCTGTTGCTGCGGCTGCTGGCGCGGTCGGCCACCGGTCAGGAATTGTCGGTTTACACCACCTTTTCGACCGGGCCGCGCCGGGCGGAAGATGCCGATGGCCCGGAGCAATTTCATGTCGTGCTGCTCGACAATGGCCGGAGCGGAATGCTCGGCGGCGAGTTTCAGGACATGCTGCGTTGTATCCGCTGCGCCGCCTGCTTGAACCATTGTCCGGTGTATGGCGCGATTGGCGGCCACGCTTACGGTTGGGTCTATCCGGGGCCGATGGGATCAGTGCTGACCCCGCAACTGATCGGGATCGAGGTCGCCGGTCCGTTGCCGAATGCCTCCACCTTCTGCGGGCGCTGCGAAGACGTCTGTCCGGTACATATCCCCCTGCCGAAGATGATGCGGCATTGGCGGGAACAGGAGTTTGCGCGGCATCTGATTCCAATGACTACCCGCTTTGGGCTGGGTCTCTGGGCCTTTGTCGCCCGGAACCCGAAGCTGTACCGGCTGGCGACGAATTTGGGTTCGTGGCTGTTACGGCGACTGGCGGGCGGCAAAGGGCGGATTAGAAGTCTGCCGTTGGCAAGGGGCTGGACCGCCTGGCGCGATCTGCCGGTTCCGCAAGGACGAACCTTTCAGCAGCAATGGGCGACGCGGCGGGAGAACCAGTCATGAACGAAGCGCGGGAACAGAGTCTGGCGACGATTCGGCGCGGCTTGAAACGCGGCCCGCTGGACGGAACGCGACGGGTGGAACTCGAAACGCGGCTGGCGCACCCACTGCGTCATCTCATTCCGACGCGGGCGCAAGGCTCGCATTCGGAACAGGTCGCGATGTGGATCAGGATGGCCGAATACGCGCTAGCGACGGTCGACCAAGTCGCCCGTCCAAACGATGCGCCGGCGGCGGTAGCGGCCTTTCTGGCGCGGGAGAATTTGCCGACCGCGATCGTCATGGCTCCGGATGCGGAGTTGGCCGCATTGCCGTGGGAAAGCCAGTCACTGCTCCACATTGAACGGCGAGCGGCGCGGGATGGCGATCAGGTGAGCGTGACGACCGCGTTCGCCGGGATTGCCGAAACCGGAACGTTGATGCTGTGTTCCGGCCCGGACAGTCCGACTACCCTGAATTTCCTGCCCGACACCCACATCGTGCTGTTACCTACCGCCTGGATCGTCGGCAGTTACGAAGACGGTTGGGATTTACTGCGGGCGACCGGCGAGGCGATGCCGCGCACGATCAACTACATTACCGGGCCGTCGCGCAGCGGTGATATTGAACAGACCATGCAGCTCGGCGCACATGGGCCGTTGCGGCTGCATATCGTGCTGATCAGTGCGTAAAATTTAGTGGGCCGGCTGATCACGCTGATTTGTCGCATCCGGGCAAGACTGGCATTATGCTACTCATGGCTGACCGACGCCTGCCTCTTACAGCGCCGGTCGGACGCTGAGTCCTTGCAGCGCTGGATTACTCCAGACGCTGTTTTTTTCAACCCATTGTTTCGTGAATGTGAAGGAGAAAAATGATGAAAGAACGCATTGTGGCTATTCTGGGGGCGTTGAGTTTGCTGGCTGTAGCAGGCTGCGCCAGTACGCCGGACAAAGCGCCGGCCAATGAAAAAGCGGTGACTCAACCCGCTGAACAGGTTGTTGCCGTTCGTGACAAGGTCACCGCCACTGCGACAGTCAAGGCGATTAACCTTGACACCCGGGAGGTCACCCTCCAGGGCAAGAAAGGCAAGCCCTTCACCATCACGGTCAGCGATGCGGTGACCAACCTGCCACAGGTCAAGGTGGGCGACAGGGTTGTGATAACTTACTACGAGGCATTGATGGTGCAACTGCCTGGCAAGACTGGTGATGGCATCACCAGGCGCACCGATACTTTGGGGGTCAGCAGCGCACAACCCGGCCAAATGCCGTCCGGCGCAGTGCGCGACACGGTCAGGGTCACCGCCACCGCCAATATCCTCTCGGTCAACCCGAAGACCCGCAAGGTTATCTTGCAAGGTCCGAAAAGGGCCATGACCGTCATCGTGCCCAAGGATATGGACATCAGCAAGTTCAACGCCGGTGACCAGATCCAAGCGGAATTCCTGCAGGAAGTAGCGATCAGCGTTGAGCGCGCACCCGCGCCGACCAAATCCAGTGCTGGCCGGAACAACAAGAAGAGCTAGGTTTTTCTATCCGTCCGCCGGTGGCGGATAGTGGCTAAAACCCGTTATGGAACCCGCCGCAAGGCGGGTTTTTTGATCAATGCGCGGCAAAATCAGTCCGGGGAAGACCACGCGCCCAGGCGGCAATGGCCCGGATATGCTCAGGCGTCGTGCGACAGCAACCGCCGATGATTCTGGCTCCGCCGGCATACCAATGCTCGGCCTCAGCCGCAAAGCTCGCGCTGGACGACACGCCTTGCCAGTCATGGCTTTCCGGCTGATAGGTTTCGCCGGAGTTCGGATAGACCACCACCGGCTTATCGGTCGCAGTGCGAATTGCCTGAATCAGCGCCAGGATATGGCCGGGAGCCGTGCAGTTTAACCCCACTGCTACGACCTGTGGCTGATCGTTCAGCCACGCTGCACACTCGGCTAGAGGCTCGCCATGGCAGAGATGAACATCGTCCTTGGCGGTGAAGCTGAACCAGGCGCAGGCGGCAGGGAATTCGATCAGCAGTCGCGCCAAGGCCCGCGCCTCGGCAAAACAGGGAATGGTCTCGCAAGCCAGCAGATCCGGACCGGCATCCAGTAGCGCGGCCAGGCGCGGACGATGAAAATCCATCAACTGCTCCTCGCTCAACCGGTAGTCGCCCCGATATTCCGAACCATCCGCCAGAAACGCGCCATAAGGCCCCACGGAAGCCGCCACCAAGGGCCGGGGTCGGTCAATCCGATGCGCCGGGTCTTGCCAAAAAGCATCGCGGGCTTCCTGCGCCAGTCGGACCGAGCGTTGCAACAAAGCAATGCTCTCCGCCCGCCCTAACCCGCGCTGCATGAATCCTTCAATGCTCGCCTGATAGCTGGCGGTAATGGCGATATCCGCCCCAGCCTCGAAATAATCGCTATGCACCTGCCGAATCAGTTCTGGCGTTTCGATCAGGGTCTTGGCCGACCAGAGCGGATCGCGCAGGTCGCAACCCCGACGCTCTAGTTCAGTCGCCAACGCGCCGTCGGCAACGAGTACCGGGTATTGCTGAAGTAAATCAGCGAGCGGATTCATTGCGCATCTTCCTTGAGCTGACGATCCTTTTGCGTGGCAGTGTCCTGCATGAACTGGTTCAGGTCCTTCTCGAACGCTTTCAAATCCTGGGGACGGGTAGGAACCGGCGGCGGCGCGGCCTGACTGGACGCGGGCGGTGCGGGCGGCGGCGCGGGTTGCTTGCCGCCCAGCCACTGGACAGTGACCAGACCAATGATCGCCAGCACCACCAACAGCAATACGATTTGCATGATCTGCTCTCCTCTGTCTGAAACCTGTCTGAAAATGGTCAGCGGCTTGGTTTATCGACCGCTTGGTCTTAACATCATCCGCCCTGAAATCGCTGGAATTCGCCATGGCTGAAATTGAAGGTCTGACTCTGCTCGGTCAATCCCGAACCGTCTATCCGCAGGAATACTCCCCACAACTGTTGGAACGCTTTCCCAACCGCTATCCCCAGCATGAATACGAAGTGGAGCTGGATTGCCCGGAGTTCACCTGCCTGTGTCCGATCACCGGGCAGCCGGATTTCGCCCGGATGACAATCCGTTACAGCCCCCAAGCCTATCTGGTCGAGTCGAAATCGCTGAAACTGTATCTGTTCAGCTTCCGCAACCAGGGGACTTTTAATGAAGATGTGGTTAATCGCATCGCCGGCGACCTGTTTGCGTTGCTGCAACCGCACTGGCTGGAAGTGCGCGGCGATTTTCTGCCGCGCGGCGGGATCGCCATCAAGCCGAAGACGCGCCTGACCCAGGCGCCGCTCGATGGCAACTCCGCGTGAAATCAGCGCTGGTGGTTCTTTCCGGCGGGCAGGATTCCACTACCTGCCTGTACTGGGCGCTGGATCGGTTCGGTGCCGGACGAGTGGAAGCGGTCACCTTCGATTACGGCCAGCGCCACCGGATCGAGCTGGCCTGCGCGGCAAAAGTCGCCAGCCGGGCCGGGGTTCCGCACACCGTATTGCCGATCAACACCTTCACTGCGTTCGGCGGTAATGCACTGACCGATGCGGCTATCCCAGTGCAAACCGATGCAGTTCCGGCAACCGGACTGCCCAACACCTTCGTTCCGGGGCGCAACCTGATTTTCCTCACTTTTGCGGCGGCGCTGGCCTATCAACACGGACTGCACGATCTAGTGACCGGGGTGGCCCAGACCGATTACAGCGGCTATCCCGATTGCCGGCAGGCGACGCTCCAGGCGCTGGAGCAGGCGCTGCGGCTGGGCATGGACTACGTTGTGACGATTCATACGCCGCTGATGTTCAAGAGTAAAGCGGAAACGGTGCTGCTGGCCCGGGATTTGGGCGCATTGCCGGCGCTGGCCGATACCCATACCTGTTACTACGGTCAGCGACCGCCGTGCGGGGAATGTCCGGCCTGTAAGCTACGCGCCAAAGGCTTTGCCGAAGCCGGGATTGCCGATCCGCTGATCAGATGATTTCCAACCAAGGTTATGCCGGCGTATAACGCCACCCCTTCACTTGCCGTCATTCCCGCGCATGCGGGAATCCAGCGGCCTGCGGCAAAACTGGATACCCGCTTTCACGGGTATGACGACCCTCTCAATGAAAGCGGCTGGTTATTGGAACTGGCGCAGGAACCGCAGATCGTTGTCAAAAAACAGCCGCAGATCATTCACGCCATAGCGCAGCATGGTCAGCCGCTCAACGCCCATCCCGAAGGCATAGCCGGTATAGCGTTCGCTATCAATCCCGACCTTGGCGAACACCGCCGGATGCACCATCCCGCAGCCCAGCACTTCCAGCCAGCCGCTGTGCTTGCAGACCCGACAACCGTCTCCGCCGCAGATCACACACTGAATATCGACTTCCGCCGATGGCTCGGTGAACGGGAAGTAGGATGGGCGGAAACGCACCGCCAAATCCCGCTCAAAGAAGTTGCGCAGAAAGTCATCCAGCACCCCCTTCAGATCGGCGAAGCTCACTCCCTCATCGACCAGCAGCCCTTCGACCTGATGAAACATCGGGCTGTGGGTCACATCGGAATCGCAGCGGTAGACCCGGCCCGGCGCAATCACCCGCACCGGCGGGGCTTGCTGCTCCATCACCCGGATTTGCACCGGCGAGGTATGGGTTCGCAGCAGGGTGTGGGCGTCGAAATAGAAGGTGTCATGCATCGCCCGCGCGGGGTGGTGCGGCGGAATGTTGAGCGCCTCGAAATTGCGGAAGTCATCTTCGACCTCCGGCCCTTCGGCGACCGCAAAACCGATCCGGGTAAACAGCGCCTCAATCCGGGCCAGGGTGCGACTCAGCGGATGATAACCGCCCGGTTGCGGCCCGCGTCCCGGCAAAGTCACGTCAATCGCCTCGCTGGCCAACCGGACGTCGAGCGCCACCGTCTCCAGTTCAGCTTTGCGGGCAGCGAGCGCTGTTTCCAGCGCCTGCTTGGCGTCGTTAATCGCCTGGCCGGCTTCGCGCCGCTGCTCCGGCGGCAGCTTGCCCAGTTCCTTGAGCCGGTCGGTCAGCAGGCCTTTTTTGCCCAGATAATGAACTCGCGCCTGATCCAGCGCGGTCAGATCGCCAGCGGCGGCAATCGTGGTTTGGGCGGTGTGCAGTAATTCGGACAATGGGTCCACGGTGATGGATCTCGCAACAACAGCCAATAAATAAAGGGAAAGAACAGCTTCCCCGTTTGGAATGACGCTATTCGGCGGGACGACTATTAGAAAAAACTCCCTACTACATCTCTACTAGGCAAGGGATCTCCCCTGTCTGACCTCTACCATTCGGATCGCTCGAACACTCGCCGCGCTGAAGCCGTCAGAAATGGATCGGGCTGGGATTCGCCGAGCTGTTCGATAACCTTATTCATAGCCTCTGTAACCCCATCCGAGGCATGTCGTGCAAGGTATTCGATCAGGGCTGCGGCATAAAACTGAGTGCGGGATTTCTGCATCCACTTCGCTTGCCGCTCCGCAGCGAGAAAGACATCATTTCCATATCGCGCAGCATGTTCTTTCCGATATAAACGAACCAAGTGTATCCTCATAAAAATTACAGCAGCCTGACACAGGCGCATCAACGATCCCTCAAAAATTAGTACTCCCTATTTCAGCGAGCTTCTGCCACTAAAAACTGTTGTTCCTCCCGTCGGAGGCAGTTGCCGCTTTCAACTATTCCAAGATGGGAGTCAAAGCGATCAAGAATGGCAAATGGCAGTAGGACAGTAGCTGTTCACCCGAATAACTGTCCCGAACAGAAGTTAGGTGGGCTGAAACCCGGAGCCTTGGCTTTCCATGCCGTTCTCCCAGCATCCGCTGCTACCAGCGCCCACAAGAGGGGACGTGAAAAAACCGGCTTCGTACCCCTCCCCCACTGACGGAGAGAGGGGAGTTACCCGTTCAGGCGCTGCCGAGCGCAGCCTTGGCGCGGGTCGCCAGTTCAGCAAACGCCGGCTTGTCCAGCACCGCCAGATCGGCCAGGACCTTGCGGTCGATCTCGATCCCGGCAAGGTGGAGACCATGAATCAACCGGCTGTAGGACAGACCGCTTTCATGGGCGCCCGCATTGATGCGGGTAATCCACAGGGCGCGAAACACGCGCTTTTTCTGGCGGCGGTCGCGATAAGCGTACTGACCGGCCTTGATCACCGCCTGCTTGGCAACCCGGTACACTTTGCTGCGGGCACCGTAATAGCCTTTGGCCAGGTCAAGGACTTTCTTGTGGCGGGCGTGAGCCGTGACGCCGCGTTTTACTCGAGCCATGGTTAATTATTCTCCGGGCCAGCGTCAGGCGTAGGGCAACATCTGGCGCACCGATGGAAAGTCCACCGCAGCCATTGTGGTTGTACCGCGCAACTGGCGTTTCCGCTTGGCGCTCTTCTTGGTCAGAATATGCCGGTGGTGCGAGTGCGAACACTTGAACTTGCCGGACCCGGTGCGGTTAAAGCGCTTGGCTGCGCCGCGTTTACTCTTCATCTTGGGCATTACATCACTCCGCGATTCATGGAAAATTTCTGGGTCAGCGCCATGCGCCGGCGGAAGGCATCAACTCTTCTTGATCGGCGCGATGGTCATCACCATCTGCCGCCCTTCCAGCCGGGGCCGTTGCTCAATCGTGCCATAGGCGAGGAGGTCTTCCTCGACCCGCTTGAGCTGGCTCATGCCCAGATCCTGGTGCGCCATTTCGCGGCCCCGAAACCGCAACGTCACCTTGGCTTTGTCGCCTTCGCTCAGGAACCGGATCAGGTTGCGTAGTTTGACCTGATAGTCCCCTTCGTCCGTGCCTGGACGAAATTTCACTTCCTTAACCTGAATCTGCTTCTGCTTTTTCCTGGCTTCCTGCTGCTTTTTCGCCAGATCAAACCGGTACTTGCCATAGTCCATGATGCGGCAAACCGGGGGTTTGGCGTTCGGGGAAATTTCCACCAAATCCAGTTCAGCTTCTTCGGCCATCTGCCTGGCGTCAACCAGCAGAACGACACCAGCCTGCTCGCCATCTTTATCAATCAGGCGGACTTCACGTCCGGTGATTTCGTCATTGAGCCGGAGTTCATTATTTGCGGCGATGTTGCGATCCTCCCGTGATTATTCAGTTCGTCCGCGCCGGGCAATGGCGGTTTGCAGCAGTTCCACAAAAGCCGTGAGGCTCATGCTGCCCAAATCCTGGCCGGTGCGGGTCCGCACCGCTATCGTCTCCGTCGCCATCTCCCGGTCGCCTACGACCAGCAGGTAGGGGATGCGCTGTAGCGTATGCTCGCGAATTTTAAAGCCGATCTTCTCGTTTCTCAAGTCAGCCATCACCCGGAAACCTTGTTGCATAAGGGATTTTTCAACCCTGCCCGCATACTCGGCCTGGTGATCAGTGATATTGAGAACAATGGCTTGGGTCGGCGCCAGCCAGGCCGGCAAAGCCCCGGCGTACTGTTCAATCAAAATGCCGATGAACCGCTCCAGCGAGCCGAGAATGGCCCGATGCAGCATGACCGGAACCCGTTTGCTGCCGTCTTCGGCGATGTAATGGGCGTCCAGCCGGCCCGGCATCGAAAAATCGACCTGAATGGTGCCGCATTGCCACAACCGATCCAGACAGTCGCGCAGCACATATTCGATCTTCGGCCCGTAAAATGCGCCTTCACCCGGTTTCAGGGTCCACGGCCGACCGGTGCGATTCAGCGCCAGTTCCAGCGCCACTTCGGCCTTGTCCCAGACTTCATCACTGCCGACCCGCTGTTCCGGGCGGGTCGCCAAGGCCAGTTGCACCTCGGTAAAGCCAAAATCGGCGTACACCTCGAACAGCAAATCCATGAACGCCGAGACTTCGGCCTGAATCTGCTCTTCGGTACAGAAAATATGGGCGTCGTCCTGGACGAAATTTCGCACCCGCATTAACCCATGCAGGGTGCCGGACGGTTCGTTGCGGTGGCAGGAGCCGAACTCGGCCAACCGCAGTGGCAGATCGCGATAACTGCGCAAGCCCTGGTTGTACACCTGAATATGGCACGGGCAGTTCATCGGCTTGATCGCGTAATCGCGGTTTTCCGAAGCCGTGGTGAACATGTCGGCGCGGAATTTTTCCCAATGCCCGGAGCGTTCCCACAGACTGCGATCGACGATCTGCGGGGTATGGATTTCCTGATAGCCGCGCTCACGCAGCATCTGCCGGATGTAATTCTGTACTTCGATGTAAATTCGCCAGCCTCGGTCGTGCCAGAACACCATGCCCGGCGCTTCTTCCTGAACGTGGAACAAATCGAGCGCCTTGCCGACCCGGCGATGATCGCGCTTCTCGGCTTCCTCCAATCGGTGCAGATAGGCTTTCAGCGCCTTCTGATCCAGCCAGGCGGTGCCGTAAATGCGCTGCAACATAGCGTTGCGGGAATCGCCGCGCCAGTAAGCGCCAGCGACCTTCATTAACTTGAAGGCCTTGAGCTTGCCGGTAGACGGGACGTGCGGGCCACGACAGAGATCAATGAAGTCGTCCTGCCGGTACAGCGACAGCGCCTGATCGGCTGGAATATCGGCGATGAGTTCGGCCTTGTACTCCTCGCCAAGGCTGCGGAAAAAAGTGATCGCTTCATCCCGCGCCATGACCGAGCGGCTAATCGGTAGATTGCGCCCGGCCAGTTCCGCCATGCGCGCTTCAATCAGGGTCAGATCGTCCGGGGTAAAGGGCCGCTCAAAGGCGAAGTCGTAATAGAAGCCGTTTTCAATCACCGGGCCGATGGTGACCTGGGCGGTCGGATAAAGCTGCTTGACGGCGTGAGCCAGCAAATGGGCGCAGGAATGACGGATGATCTCCAGACCTTCCGGATCGCGCTCGGTGATCAGCGCCAGCGTCGCATCCCTATCAATGACCTGCGAGGTATCCACCAGCCGGCCATCCAGCTTGCCAGCCAGCGCGGCTTTCTCCAGACCAGGACCAATCGCAGCCGCGACTTCCCGCACAGTAACCGGGTTATCGAAGGTGCGCTCACTGCCATCGGGGAGGGTAATTACGGGCATAACGACGATTCTCAACAATCCAGGCGGAAAATGACGAAGGGCGCGCTATTGAACCCTTCTTTTGGAAGGAAAGCGCGCCCTTCAATCAATCGGTTTAGGCTTGAAACCAGAAAATCTGGTAGGCGCGATTGGACTCGAACCAACGACCCCCACCATGTCAAGGTGGTGCTCTAACCAACTGAGCTACGCGCCTAAGCGATCAGGCGCGGAAAGATAGCCCAGGGCAGTGGACTTGGCAAGGGGCGCGATGAAAAAACCGGTGGGCATATCGCTTCACGCCGCCATAAAGCGGTCGCGATCAACGCGCCAAATCTGCGCCGGTTGCTCGGGTTCGCTATAGAATGTATCGGGTAGTCCCTGGAATATTCCGCGATCCCATCACCGTTCATTCAGGAGACGAAGCATCATGTCAGACACCAGTAAATCCAGCAGTTTATCGACCACCGCCTCGTCGAGCGCGCCGCAACCGTTCGGCGGGATGAATACGCTGATGCAGGCCTGGGGGCCGGTCGGCGAGTATGTGACCGATACCCTGCAACGCACCATCCTGTTCTGGGACGTGCTGCGTCAGCGCAGTGATGAGTACTACCAGCACAAGGCCATGAAGGTCCCCAATGTGCTGAGTTTCGACGCCAAACTGGTACTGGACGGGCGCACCTTCGAGCGCCCGGTTAATTACGGGCTGGTGCGGGTCGAACCACCGGCTGACGTGGTCACTGATCCGAAAAAGCGGCCGTTTGTGGTCGTTGATCCTCGCGCTGGCCACGGTCCTGGCATTGGCGGGTTCAAGGCCGACAGCGAACTGGGCGTGGCGATGCGGGCCGGTCATCCCTGCTACTTCGTCGGTTTTACCCCGGACCCGATGCCGGGCCAAACCATCGAAGACATCATGAAAGCCGAGGCGATTTTTCTGGAAAATGTCATCGCCCTGCACCCTGAAGCCGATGGCAAGCCCTGCGTGATTGGCAACTGCCAGGCCGGCTGGGCAGTGATGATGCTGGCCGCGATCCGCCCGGAATTGTTCGGGCCGATCATTATTCCCGGCTCGCCGCTGTCCTACTGGGCTGGCGTCGAAGGCCAGAATCCGATGCGCTACACCGGCGGCATCTATGGCGGCAGTTGGGTGACCGCACTGACCAGCGATATCGGCCACGGCAAGTTTGACGGCGCTTATCTGGTCGGCAATTTCGAGAACATGAATCCGGCCAATACGTTATGGACCAAGAATTATGATCTCTGGGCCAAGGTCGATACCGAGGGGTCGCGCTTCCTGGAGTTCGAGAAATGGTGGGGCGGCCATGTCAACCTGAACGCCGAGGAAATGCAGTGGATCGTCGACGAGTTGTTCGTCGGTAACCGGCTGTCGACCGCCGAAATCGTCACCAGCGACGGGGTACGAATTGACCTGCGCAATATCCGTTCGCCCATTGTCTGTTTCTGCTCCAAGGGCGACAACATTACCCCGCCGCAGCAGGCGCTGGGCTGGATCATCGATCTCTATCGCGATCTGAATGATCTGCGCGCCTGTGGCCAGACTATTGTTTACGCAATCCATGAGAGCATCGGCCATCTGGGCATCTTCGTATCCGGCGGCGTCGCCCGGAAAGAGCATGAGGAATTCGCCTCCAACATCGATCTAATCGATGTACTGCCGCCGGGGCTGTATGAAGCGGTGATGACGCCCAAAACCGCCGATGCGGTCAACCCGGACTTGATTGGCGGTGAATGGATTGTGCGGTTTGAACCGCGCTCGCTGGATGACATCCGGGCGATTGTGCAACCCAACCTCGACGATGATCGCCGGTTCGCCACGGTGCAACGGGTGTCGGATATCAATCTTGGTCTGTACCGCACCCTGTTCCAACCATTTATTCAGGCGATGGGCAGCGACAAGGGCGCCGAATGGCTGCATAAGCTGAATCCATCAGAACTGCCCTTCGAGCTGTTTTCGGATCGCAATCCGTTGATGCAGCAGATCGCGCAGTTGGCCGAGCAAGTGCGCAACCAGCGCCAGCCGGTTTCGCCCGACAATCCACTGTTGAATCTCCAGGCCATGATGTCGGAAGGCATCATTGCGGCGCTGGATGGCTGGCGGGATTTGCGGGATCGGAGTCTGGAGCAGATTTTTCTGGCGGTTTACGGTTCGCCGCTGTTGCAGGCGCTGGTTGGTCTGCGCGCTTCCGATAAAAATCCGCGCCACCGGCCGGGGATGGAGCCGGACCGGATCGCCTTCATTCAGCAGCGGATTGGCGAACTCAAGGCGCGCATTGCCGAGGGCGGTCTGCTCGAAGCCGCCATCCGCAGCCTGGTTTATATCGGCATGGCCGGAGCGGGAGTCGATGAGCGGGCGTTTAATGAGTTGCGGCAGATTCGCGCGGGTCACGGCAACATGACTTTGGCGGAGTTCAAGCAGGTTTTGCGCGAGCAGTTCTTCGGTTTGTTGCTGGATCGGAATGAGGCACTGGTGGCGATTCCGAAGATGCTGCCTGCCGATGCTACGGTACGGGCGCAGACCCTGGAAATGATTCGGAATGTGGTCGTAGCTGCCGGCGAAGTCAGCGGTGAACGTGCTGAACGGCTGGCGGAAATTGAAAAGCTGTTTGCAGTCCCGTCCGACAGCGCGGTGGCCTAGTCAGAACCGGGAGTGACAGGGCGACCGGCGTCTCTTTAGACGCCGGTTTGTATTAGGACTACGCATCCGGATTGAGATCAGGTATTTTGCTGCCTCAATTACGAAACAAAAATCCAGCGCTTGTTTACTGACCACATTGATCCCATTCCATGATTGTTCCCATTGAACCACCGCTACAAGGCATAGCCATCGATCGGTTCCATGCCTTAGCCAAGGCCCTGATGAACGCCCGCCAGCGCTGCCACGATGGCGATCTACAAACGCTGTTGGCTGAAGACCTGGCCTGGGCACAGGCCCATCTCGATCCGGAAACCGGCGCTGTCATTGCTTATGAGGCGACGGCGCGGGTGCTGGTGGATTTGGTGCGGTCGGGCTGGCAGGTTCGGGAAGAAGGCTATGGTCTGGAACTGGTGGCGGAACGATCACGCCTTGGCGGGTTGACCCCGGCGCAGATTCTGGCGGAAAAGCGCCGGACTCAGGCCATATTCCAGCCTACGGTACACGCGCAATTGAAAGAGCCGGCAGTCCGCGATTTGGCGCAGCGTCTGGAAAAGCCGTCGGCCCGATCTGGAAAAAAGCCGGTTTCCTGTCTGATCGCGGATGGTGGCGAACTGCATACCCGGTTATTGGCGGCCCGGCAGAACCCGGAAGGTGGCGATGATCCATTCGCTGCGGCGATTCGTCCCTATCTGCAATGGGTGACTGCCGATAGCGTTGATGAGTTTACCGGGCATTCATTGCGGGAAATCTGGCGCTATTTCCGCTATTCCTGGTCAATTCCCCAATTCTCTACGCCGGGTCGGCAAATGCTTTATCTGGTGCGAGACGCCGCCCATCCCTGTCACGCCGTCATGGGCATTATTGGGCTGAATAATAGCGCTCTGCAAATGGGTGAAGATCGGGAATCCCATTTGGGTTGGAGTTTCAAAGCGCTGGCGGCGCGATTACAGGCGATTGATTCACCTGCGGCTCTGGCGACCGAATATGAATGGATGCAAAAGCAACTCACGGCGGCGCTTGCAGATATTGATCCGGATATGCTGGCAACTGCTGATGAATTAGCGCATCCAAACCATGAAACCATTGCCCGGCTTCGACGACGGGCGCAGGAGTTTGATCGATTGCGGGATGAAACTCTGCGGGAATTAACACTGGCGCGTTCCGGCAATGATGCTCCGGTACTGTTGGCTGATCTGGAGGAACTGAATGACGATCATCCTCCTGTGGCTGAGGCGATGTTGAATCTGGAAGCCAAGCCTTCGGCGAATCCATCAATGCAAAAAGCCCGTCGCCATTTGGTGGCGCGTAAACGGGCGGCGTTATTGGCGGAATTGCTGCACGCCCGGCTGACTTTGCGCGAGCAACAAAGCGCATTGATTAAACTGGAACAATTGGCCGGCGCGTTGGCGAACAAGGAGGTCGAAATTGCATTGCAAACGGTGCTGGCGGCGCTAAAAAGCCGTTATGCCGGCATCAATATGCTGGAAATCAGCACTTGCGGCGCTATCCCGCCTTATCAACACTTATTAGGTGGCAAGCTGGCGGCGCTGTTGTTGTTCTCGCCACAAATTGCCGATGATTACCGGACCTTGTATTCCGGCCCTTCGATTATTGCTTCGCAATTGAGAAATGCGCCGATCTGTCGTGATAATCCCCTGGTGTATCTTGGCACGACCAGTCTTTATGCTCACGGGAGTAGCCAATATCAACGGGTTCGACTGTCTGCCGGAGTGATTAGTGATCAACAAAGCGAATTGCGCTATCAATGTATTGGATTAAGCACAGGTTACGGTACGCTGCAATTTATGGCGGAAACCACCAGAGCTGTAGAAAAATACTTTAGAAAGGTTCGTAATTTTCAGGATGTCAATAGCATTTTTGGCGAAGGCCCCAGTCCGAAATTGCGCCGACTGGTGGCGGGTTTGCGTGAACTAGGTTTTCCGCCGAATACGCTCACTCGCCATAATCGGCAACGCCTGATTTATGCAGCAGAGTTAGCTACGCAAGCCCGGGATTTTCTCAGTGCGCGGCCCGTAGAATTACCCGATTACTTGTTAAAGCCACAGGATTTCCGTGATGCTACAGAACGGATTGCCGCTTTTTGGAGAAATCGCTGGCTGGCGTCCCGTTTGCGCCATGTGCCGAGTATGACGGCATTGTTGGCGGCAGTGACGCCTTGGCAATTGAGTGACCATATTCCTGCCCAGGATTCGGTCCAGTCAGTCCAGGAATCCAATGCTCCACTTGAATTGGAGTTGCCTGTAATGAAAGAGGATGATGTGGGATCGGACACCTTCCGGTTTTGGCGGGAATTAGCGGCGTCTGGGCCTAAAACAACTTCGGACTCCATGACTGCTGCGGAATTGGCTCGGATTCATATTGAATTGGCGCTGGAGGGTTTTTTAACGGAATCCATTAGAAATGGGATCAGTGTGTTTTTAACCGGCAATGCCGGTGATGGTAAAACCCATCTTTTACGCAAACTGGCGCCGGTGTTGTGGGAGTGCGGAGCAATTGTGGTTGAAGACGCGACTGCGCTGATGCGCCGTGATCAAATTAATCCGGTGCTTGACCGTTGGCGACAAGCAGTTGCGGCACAAGTCCCTTTCTGTATGGGCATTAACGAGTACCCGCTGTATTTGCTAAGGATTGCTGCCCGGTCACTGTTGCCGATTCATGCGGCTGAACTGGAGCGCCAATGCCGGAGTCGGCTGGTCTATGGCCCGGAATCGGCAGATGAGGCGCTGCGGGAAAAAATGCTGGTGATTGATCTGAGTCTCCGTAATCCGTTGAATCGGGAGATTGCGGGACGGATGTTGACAAAGATGGTCGGTGAACTGGAGTCAATTACTGTTGCGGCAAAGTCTGCTCCTGAACTGGCGCGGAATCTTTCCCGCCTTCGGGACCCGCAGGTTCAGAATCGGCTGATGGTTATTTTTGAGCGGTTGTCGGATATGGGTTTTCGCACAACTATGCGCGAGTTGTGGATTATTCTGGCGCGAATGATTTTTGGCTATCGCGCTGATGCAAAAACACCGTTGGCTGATGGTTCTGCTCATTGGTATTCCGAAGTGCTGTTTGCCGAAGACTCGCGTTTTTCCTTGTGTCGAAATCTGCAACTGACTGATCCGGTTTGTCATAGTCATCCCGTATGGGATTCTCTGCTTGAAGACAGCGAGGAGGTAGTTACGTCAGGTTGGCAATTTGATCTGCCACGCCCTAAAACAGCACCGCGACTGGATCGAGTAGCTTTTAAGACCTTGAAGCGAGCCTTTTATTTTGAGAATGAAAATGGCAAGGCGTGTTTTGATCTTGAAGATACTGATGCCTCTGATTTCCGTAATTTACTACGCCGACATCATGATGATGATCCCGTGGCGACGCATCAAATGATCGAGGCGATCAATCGCGCTTATTGTCCGGTTGATTTTCCAGGTTGCCGTGACAATCTCTATTTGTGGAATGGACACCGTTTCCACGAACAGCCGAGCCGTTGCTTTATGGCGAATCGCAATATCCCCGCTGGGGAATTGAAATTGCTCCGTCCCCGCATACCTGCCAGAATTTGTACGGCTTTACCGGAGTTTGAAGCGAATCATTTGTTGTTGCGCTATATTGGGCAAGGCAGTAATCAGATAAGTCTTCGTGTGGATTTTCCACTCTACCAAACTTTGCAACGCCTCCGTCGTGGCTTGCCACGCAAGCTTATTCCAGAACGTGATATTTTTCGTTTGGAGGCATTTATTGAGGCATTGCATTCTTCTGCTGTATCAGTAGAACGTCGTATTCTCTCCGCTCATCTTGAGCGTCGTGAACTCTTGGAAATCCAGATCAGTCCTGATGGAAGACGCTATGAACGCATCGCGAAATACTGATAAAAAGAAAGCGGCCAAAACACTACGGCCAATTATTAACAACTTGTACCAAACAATAGTTCGGACAGTTTTTCAACTAGCTGATATCTAGAAGAGAATCCTCAGTGTGGTAAAATGGAGTTTCTCCAAACAACACTCCACCACAACCGAGGATTCCCATGTCAATAGTAAAAACTGT
>JADLEK010000065.1 GCA_020846135.1 Gammaproteobacteria bacterium | reverse complement strand
TTGTCCGGGTATTGGAAACTGGCGTCTTCAGTGCGGGAACCCTGAATGCGGCTGGGGCGTTGCAGGTTATTACGAAGCACCGCCAGCGCCGAATCAACCTGAAATCCTAACCCGCCTTCGATCACCTGCTTGTCAATCAAATCCTCCGTGATTTCATCGCCGGTAAAGTGGGCGAAGGAGATTCCTGCATACGGCAAATGGCGTTGGGGATTGATGCCGAACAGCAACAGACCGGCGACGGTCGCCTCTCCATTTTCGGTCATCACATCGGCATTAGCCAGAATACGGGGTTTATCGTTTTCTGCACTCAGATCAAAACCATATTGGCTGAAATAACGGTCGAGCGCCGCGAGATTCAGATCGACAATGCTGGTTCTCTGAACGGCGGTAGCGTCATAGTGAAACAGTCCGGCCTGTTGAAAGAGCCGTAGCAATTCGCCTTGAGTGGCAGTGCGATTGGTTGAACCGACCCGGATTAAAAACTGGTTTTGCAAGGTTTGATAGGGACGATCCCGGCCTCTGCCCACCTTGACCAGTAAAACCCGGCCTTCCAGCAGGGTCACTATTACTGATTCGATAGTGATCGGCGGATTGATATTGTTGCGGGCGATATTGGCAATCCGCGTCTCATGGTCAACCGAGTCAGTCAACCCCGAAATGCGGCCATTATCTTCAACGCCAATCAGTAATGCACCGCCTTGGGTATTGGCAAAGGCGACCATTTCCTTAGCCAGCGAATCAGGATAGGCGTTGGCGGATTTGAATTCGACAGAACTGTTTTCGCCTTGGCTAATCAGCGCCAATACTTCGGCAATGTGGTCGTTATTAGAGCGGCTGGTTGGGGTCATAGGTACAGAATTTGTCCACGGAAAACACGGAAAAGCAAAACACTGAAAACAGGAAACGATGAATTAATATTCACCATTCCCAAACAAAACCTTGATCTGATCGAGCGTAAACCCATGCTGGTATAACACCCGAGTTTACTGCATCCGGCCAGCGGCATCAGCAGGAATCCGAGACTTGAAGCGCTTGCGGTGCAATTCCCGGAGTTTCGGAATCCAGAGCGTTTCACTATCCGCCGCCGCCAGTCGCGCCAGCGTGGCCTGATCCAGCAGCCCAAATTTAAAAGCCAACAACCGTTGCACGATCAACGACTCGCCCTCCTGGCGACCCTCCTTAATCCCTTTCTGAAGTCCTTCCTGAAGTCCTTCCTGGCGACCCTCACGCCGGCCTTCTTCCAATCCTTGCTACTTCCACTCTTGCGTCCACTCCAGTACCCGTTCCGCTAACATGTTCTGCACCTCACTCAGTTCCAAGACCGCTTCCAGTCGCACCCCCGGCAATCGCGCCGGCAGCAACACCTCGCGTAACCAGGTCGCAAACGCCCGCCGCAAGTTCTGTTGCTCGGGCGCTTCCAGCCATTCGAGCAGATTTTCCACCATCCGGCGCAGTTCCTCCGGACGGTGCGGCGGGTCGCTGGATTCCCGCATTCACGGGAATAACGGAAAAATCAGTAGTGGATGACCCGATAGAGGCGCTCATCGGCCAGTACGGCCTTGAGCGCCGCGCCCACGATATTCGCCCACCGTTCAACTCCCGCCGCATCAGCAATCAAATCCTGCCGAATCTCGATCTCCAGATGCGCCAACCCGGCTGCGCCGCCGTGCGTGTCCATCGTAAAACCCACGTCCCGCCCGGAATACGGCTCATTATCGCCGACGCATAATTCGCCGCTGGCCCGGAAGTACGCCAGCAACGGCTCGGCCAAGCGAGGATCGCGGTTCCACAACACGCCAATATCCCAGGGACGCTGAAAGCCGTTCATGGTCGGGGTAAAGCTGTGAATGGCGATCAATGCCGGGGCGTGGCCCTGATCATGTCGCCAGCGATGCGCCAGCGTTTGGGTAACCGCCTGATGGTAGGGCCAGAACGCCGTGTTCAACCGCAGATCGGTGGCGGCATCATCCAGATTCTGATTGCCGGGAATCATGATGCCGTCGCTGATTTCGGCAATCGAAGTCGGATCGCCGGGCGGGCGGTTGCAGTCAATCACCAGCCGCGAATAGCCCGCCAATACCGCCGGGGCGTCGAGTTGCGCCGCTAAATGACGGGTCACTGCCGCAGCGCCGATGTCCCAGGCGATATGCTGGCTCAATGCCTCCGGCCCCAAACCGAGTTGGCCGAGGGCGGCAGGAGTCGCGTTGCTGGCGTGATCGCAGACCAGCACCGCCGGCGCTCGACTATTCGGGTTGACCACAGTAAACGGCGGCGGATCGCCTGCACTGAGCAGGGAGGTGGCGGCAACCTGACCGGAAAGCGGATCGTTCATGGCGCACTCGTTGAAATCTGGGAATTCCAGAAGCAATAGCGATTCTTGCCGGTCTGCTTGGCCCGGTACATAGCCTGTCGGCATAGCGCAATAACCCGTCCGGATCGTCGCTGCCTGATCCCGGATAGAGGCAGACCCCGATGCTTACGCCCACCGTGACCGTTTCCGGACCTAACCGGATCGGCTGGCGCAAGCTTTTGAGAATCCGGTTCAAAATCACCTCGCACTCCTGAACCTGGGCCAGTTCCAGCAGCAGCACCACAAATTCATCGCCACCCAGCCGGGCCACCGTATCCATCTCACGAACCGCCTTTTCCAGGCGTCGGGCGATTTCGATCAGCAAGGCGTCGCCCGCGTCGTGGCCGTACTGATCATTGACCGGCTTGAAACCGTCCAGGTCCAGATAGCCGACCGCCAATCGTTTGCCGTTGCGCTTGGCCTGAGCGATAGCCTGCTGCATCCGATCCGCCAGCAGCAAGCGGTTGGGC
Organism: Gammaproteobacteria bacterium; assembly: GCA_020846135.1. Taxonomy (GTDB): domain Bacteria; phylum Pseudomonadota; class Gammaproteobacteria; order Competibacterales; family Competibacteraceae; genus RXIV01. The sequence goes on along the minus strand of JADLEK010000065.1, from coordinate 25,769 downwards.
AAGCCGGTCAGTGCGTCGTAATGGGCCATCCGATCCAGTTCCCGCTCGTGCTGTTTGAGCAAAGTAATGTCGGCGGCGATGCCAATGTATTGCTGCATCAGACCCTGATCATCCCGGACCGCGGACAGGGTCAACAACGCCGGATAAAACTCGCCGTTCTTGCGCCGGTTCCACACTTCCCCCTTCCAGTAACCGTCCCGCGCCATGGCTTCCCACAGCGCTGCATAAAATTCCGGTTTACGCAGGCTGGGCTTGAGTCCCGCGCCCTGATCCGACACCTCGGCAGGGGCGTAGCAGGTCATCCAACCGGCGTACTGAATACTTTTCCCCAGCAAGTTCTGGCGGGGATAGCCGGTCATGGCGCAAAACGCCGGGTTCACGTCCAGGATCACTCCCTCGACATTGATGATGACGATGCTTTCATGGGTGTTGGCGAACACTCCGGCCAGCAGCCGCAATCGTTCCTCAGCCTGTTTGCGTTCGCTGATGTCGGTGTAAGTGCCGACCACCCGCAGCGGCTGATGATCCTTCGTCCACTCAAACACCATGCCCCGGTCGAGAATCCACTTGTAGCTGCCATCCTTGCACCGCATCCGGTGTTCGTTGCGATAGCTCGGAGTCCCACCAGAGAAATGATGTTGCATATTCTGTTTGCAATCAGCCAGATCGTCAGGATGCACCCGGGTTTCCCATTCCTCGAGGCCATTGCCGATGTCTCGCTCGTCGTAGCCAAGCATGGCTTTCCACTGCGGGAAAAAAAACACCTGGTTGGTCGCGGCATTCCAGTCCCAGACTCCCAAACCGGAGCCGTCCAGCGCCCGGTACCAGCGCTGCTCGGCCTCACACAGCGCCTCCTGAATCCGCTTGCGTTCGGTAATGTCCTGCTTGATCGCCACGAAATGCTGAATGGCGCCCTGGTTATCGGTCACCGGGGTAATGGTCAGTTCTTCGTCATAAAAACTGCCGTCCTTGCGTCGGTTGATCAGTTCGCCATGCCACACCTGACCGGCGCGAATGGTTTGCCATAGCGCTTGATCTTGATACAGCGTCGCCGGAGTCCATCCGGACTTAACCAGTTCTTGCGGTTTATGTCCAAGTGCTTCATCGAGGGCATAACCGGTCAGTTGAGTAAAGGCCGGATTGGCCCACTCGATGCAGGCCTCAGGATCGGTAATGACGATGCCGTTAGCGGCGGCGTTGAGCGCAACATCCAGCAATCGCAACCGGGACTCCAACTGGCCGCGCGCCAGGGAGTAACGAATCGCCCGACCGAGGGCGTCATGATCGAAACTGCCCTTGACCAGATAATCCTGGGCGCCGGCGCACAGCGCCTGCAAGGCAAAATCGGCATCATCGTGGCTGGTCAGCACGATAATCGGCGTCGTGAGCAACGCCGCCCGCAAGGTCTCCAGCGTCGGCAGCCCAGTCGAATCAGGCAGCGACAAATCCAGCAGCACCACGTCGGGCTTGAAGTGTTGCGCTCGCGCCAAAGCCTCGGCCAGGCTCCTGGCCCATATCAGCCGATCCGGAGCGCCGTCATGGACGCCCGCTCGACGCAAGTGGATACGAACCAGCCCGGCATCGCCGGGATCGTCCTCCACCAGCAGGATGTGTGGTTGTTCGCTGGGATTCACCGCCCGGTCTCCGGCAGTCGCACCACCCCGAACCAGTAGTGTTCCAAGCCCTTGACGGCGGCAGCCAGTTCGACAAGTCCCACCGGTTTGACGACGTAGCCGGCGGCGCCCAACTGGTAGGAGGCCAGCACGTCACGTTCAACGTCAGAGGTGGTCAACATGACCGTCGGGATGTCGCGAAATTGAGGTTCCTGCTTGATGATGGCGAGAAATTCGCGGCCATCCATCCGTGGCATGTTCAAATCCAGCAGGATCAGGTCGGGATGCGGCGCGGCGCGGAAGCGGTCGCCTTCCCGGCGCAGAAATTCGAGCGCCTCGACCCCGTCGTTGACCCACTGCAGATCGATGGGGGCTTGGGTTTGGCGCAACGCCACCTTGATCAGATGAGCGTCGGCGGGTTCATCCTCCACCAGCAGAATCACGAAAGGCCGGTTCGGTCGCTCGTTCATGCGTTGTCTCTCCCAGGCAATTCAAACCACACGGTGCAACCGCTACCGGGCGTTTCGTCAATCCCGGCCCGGCCACCGGCGCTTTCGCTGATCCGGCGGACGATAGCTAAGCCAATGCCGGTCCCTGCACCGGTCGAAACCAGCCGCTCGAACACCCGGAACACCCGTTCCCGATACTCAGGCGCGATGCCCGGCCCATTGTCGCTGATTCGGTAGCGGATCCGGTTGTCGATCCGGTCGCCGGCGATCTCCAACCGCAGCGGCCGGCTGGAAACGCCATGCCGCAGCGCGTTGTCCAGCGCCACCGTCCATAAATCGCTCAGGCGGGGCGCATCCAGCTGGACCGGCGGCAATGCGCCGATAACGACTTCAGCTCCGGCGGCTTGCAGGCGGGATTGTAGCCGTTGCAGAACCTGATCCAGCACAGTGCGGGCATCCAGGATCGCCATCGGGCCACGCGGTTGATCGGCGACCAGATAGAGTTGCACATCCCGCAACAGATTTTGCAACCGCCGGGACTGCTGGCTGATAAAGTTCAGCGCCAGCGTCACATCCGCGTCGTCGATCCGCCCGGCCAGTTGATCGGTTAACTGTTGGGCGTAGCTGCCCAGTCGCCGCGCCGGCTCCTGCAAATGATGGGCGGTAATTTCGGCGAAGCGCTGCAATTCGGCGTGGGCGCGTTCCAGCGCCATCTGGGCTTTTTGCCGCTCGGCGATCTCGCCCGCCCGCGCCCGGAAGGTTTGCCGCCGGCGAATATAGTGATAGACCAGCAAGGCGTTGACCACCGCCAGCAAGGTCAGACCGCCGATCAGCAGCCATTCGATCCAGTTCCGCGCGGCCAGGGCTTCCTCGGTGCGGCGGGCCACCAGTTCACCCAACTGGTTCTGATAATCGAGCAGCGCTTGCTCCGCCACATGCTTGCCGGTGATGTCGTGAACGATGGAAAACAGCACGACGCGCCCGGAAGCCAGCCGGATCGGTGAGCTATAGACTTCCACGGTGCGCATCTCGCCATTGGCCAGCCGGTGGGGAAAGATGAAATAGTTGCGATTCTCCGCCTCAGCCTTGGCGCGTTCGGCGGCGACTTCCGCCGGGCCAAGCTGGTTGATGTCCTGAATCTGCTTATGGCGGAGGGTATCAATCGGATAATCGTAGAAATTGGCGGCGGCCTGGTTGACATCGACAATGTCGCCGGTGTCGGGGGCGACGAACAGCATGATCGCGCCGTGATCGGCGAACACTGTCCGCAACAAATCCTCGCCCTCAGCGGCTTGCGCTGCTCCGGTGAACAGTAGCAGGGTCAGGAATAGTCCGTAACAACCCGTTTTCATGGGCGCGGTTCTCCGCTGACCGGCAACGTAAACGTAAACACACAACCCTGCCCATCGCCCGCCGACTCCGCCCAGATTCGCCCGCCGTAGTGTTCGACAATCTTGCGGCACAACGCCAACCCGACTCCTTCATATTCGGCCCGCGCCTGCAAGCGTTGGAATACCTGAAACAGTCGCCCGATTTGGCCGGGGGCAATGCCGATGCCGTTATCTCGCACCGTCACCCGCCATTCACTGCCCACCGGTTCCGCCGTCACCACAAGTTCCGGCGACTGGCCCGCCGCTCGATCCGGAACACCCCGCTCGCCCCCGATGGCGCTTGCAAGTAGGGTCGGTCGGCAGGAACCTGGGTCTGCAACGCTTGTTCAAGGTTGTGGGTTCGAGCAATAAAGCAGGCCACGGCGCTAATGATGACGATCATCAGCGCCATCCCGTACTCACGACGCAGGCTTTTTTCCATAGATCAATCCGGTTAGAGGGGTGAAATTTCCCCCCTGGACAAGGAGGGGCATAGCGCCGGGGTGGTTTGAAGCGGCAATTCTACAACTCAGATCCGGCTCTGACCCACCTTCATTGACGCCAGAAATTGCCCGGTATGACTGTGCGGATGCGCCGCCACCTGTTCCGGTGTACCCATTGCCACGATTTCACCACCACCGGCCCCACCTTCCGGTCCCAAATCGATGATCCAGTCGGCGGTTTTAATCACATCCAGATTGTGTTCAATTACCACCACCGTATTGCCGCGATCCCGCAGTTCATGCAGCACTTTTAATAACTGCTCAATATCGTAAAAATGCAGCCCGGTGGTCGGCTCATCGAGAATGTAGAGAGTCTGTCCGGTATCGCGCTTCGACAATTCCCGCGCCAGTTTTACCCGTTGCGCTTCGCCGCCGGACAGGGTGGTGGCATTCTGACCGAGCCGGATATAACTCAATCCCACTTCAACTAGGGTTTGCAGCTTGCGGGCCACCGCTGGCACCGCTGAATAAAATGCCAACGCATCCTCGACCGTCAGGTCCAGCACTTCGTGAATGGTGCGACCCTTATAGCGAATGTCCAGCGTTTCCCGGTTATAGCGCCGGCCCTGGCATTGATCGCAGGGCACATAAATATCGGGCAGAAAATGCATCGCGACCTGAATGACGCCATCGCCCTGACACGCTTCACACCGCCCGCCTTTGACGTTGAAACTGAATCGGCCCGGCTGATAACCCCGCGCCCGAGATTCTGGCACTCCGGCGAACAATTCCCGGATCGGGGTGAACAGGCCGGTATATGTCGCCGGATTAGATCGCGGAGTACGGCCAATTGGACTTTGATCGATATTAACAACCTTATCTAATTGCTCCAGTCCCAAGACATCCTTACACGGCGCGGGCGATTGATTGGCGTTATTCAAATCACGGGCAGCATAGCAATACAGCGTGTCGTTAATCAGCGTCGATTTACCGGAACCGGATACGCCGGTAATGCAGGTCAATAATCCCAGTGGGATCGCTACGGTCAGATTTTTCAGGTTATTGCCGCTGGCTCCAATAATCCGCAACTGCTTGTCAGGATTAGGCAGAGTGCGTCGAACCGGTAAGGCAATCCGCCGCCGCCCACTCAGATAAGCGCCGGTCAATGAATCAGGATGCTGGGCAATCTCCTCCGGCGTCCCTTGCGCCACAATCCGCCCGCCATGAATCCCCGCCCCCGGCCCCATATCCACCACTTGATCGGCGCTGCGGATCGCTTCTTCGTCATGTTCGACCACGATCACGGTATTGCCGAGATCGCGCAATCGCCGCAGGCTGGCCAGCAGCCGGGCGTTGTCGCGCTGATGCAGGCCAATCGACGGCTCATCCAGCACATACATCACCCCGACTAGCCCTGCGCCAATTTGCGAGGCCAGCCGAATCCGCTGTGCTTCACCGCCGGACAGCGTGTCGGCGCTGCGCTCCAGACTCAGGTAATCCAGCCCGACCTGCACCAGAAAATCCAGTCGCTCGCGGATTTCCCGAACGATCCGCGCCGCAATCTCGCCGCGCTGACCCGGCAGTTTCAGTTCCGTAAACCACTCGCGGGCAACGCCCATCGGCAGGGCGACCATGTCCGGCACACTGCGTCCGGCGACGAACACATGCCGGGCGGACCGGGTTAGCCGCGCGCCCCGGCAGGAGGGGCAAGGCTGATTATTCAGGTACTTGGCGAGCGTTTCCCGGATCAGGCTGGAATCGGTCTCCCGATAGCGGCGCTCCATATTGGCGATGACGCCCTCGAATGGCCGGCGGCGGATGAACGCTTCGCCCCGGTTATTCACTCCGTCGAAGGCAAGCTCTTCTCCACCGCTCCCGTAAAGAATGATCCGGCGAATCGGCGGCGGCAGGTCCTGAAACGGCTGGTTCACCTCAAACCGGTAATGCCGCGCCAGACCCTCAATCAATGGAAAAGTGTAGAGATTATTGCGATCCCAGCCGGCCACCGCCCCTCGCGCCAGGCTCAGGTGCGGATGAGCCACAATCCGCTCCGGGTCGAAAAACGGCTTGACGCCCAGCCCATCGCAGTCCGGGCAAGCGCCCGCCGGATTGTTGAACGAGAACAGCCGCGGCTCCAGTTCGCTCAGGCTGTAGCCGCACACCGGGCAGGCGTAACCGGCGGAAAACAGCAGTTCGGCCCGTTCCGGTTCATCCAGAAACGCCAGTCGCGCCACTCCACCGCCCAGCCGCAACGCCGTTTCAAACGATTCCGCCAGCCGTTGGCCGAGATCAGCGCGCACCTTGAACCGATCCACGATCACTTCAATCGTGTGCTTGCGGCGCAAATCCAGCGGCGGCGGGCTGTCCAGTTCCACGGTTTCCCCGTTAATCCGGGCGCGGACAAAGCCTTGCGCCTGCAAGTCCTGCAACAGCTTGACGTGTTCGCCCTTGCGTTCCTTGACCACCGGAGCCAGCAGCATCAACCGGACGCCTTCCGGCAAGGCCAGGGTCTGATCGACCATCTGGCTGACGGTTTGGGCGTCGAGATCGAGGCCGTGATCGGGACAGCGGGGAATGCCGGCGCGGGCGTACAGCAACCGCAGGTAATCGTAAATCTCGGTAATGGTGCCGACGGTGGAACGCGGATTATGCGAGGTGGATTTCTGCTCAATCGCGATCGCCGGCGACAATCCCTCGATGTGATCCACGTCCGGCTTTTCCATCAGCGACAGGAATTGCCGGGCGTAAGCGGACAGTGATTCGACATAGCGGCGCTGGCCTTCGGCGTAAAGCGTGTCAAACGCCAGCGACGACTTGCCAGACCCGGACAGGCCGGTCATAACGATCAGCCGGTCGCGGGGCAGGTCGAGGTCGATGTTTTGCAGATTGTGGGTGCGAGCGCCGCGAATTTTGAGAGTGTCCATGCCTGCCGGGGTCGAAAGTGGTTGAATAGTGGAGCCGGGATATGCCGGGATATACTGACTGCATCCTGCCATAACCTACTGCTGCAACTGCGCTGAATGGACCAACAGGAGTAGGGCGGATCAGCGTAGCGCATCCGCCCTACCCATCCTGACGTCATTTAAGGTTGGTTGGGACACTACAGTTTTTTAACCCGGAAAGGATGTCATGCTCGGTTATGAACAACGTATTGCCCTGAGCGGCTGGGCTTTTCTGGCTCCGGCGCTCCTGCTGATCGCTGTGTTTTTCTTCCTGCCGGTGATCGCGGCGTTGCTGCTGAGTTTCACCGATTTCGATATTTACGCGCTAGGCGATCTCGATCGGTTGCGCTTCGTTGGCTTCGATAATTATCTGCAACTCCTGCAAAGCCCGCTGTTCTGGACCGCTCTCGGCAACACCGCTTATTTTGTGATCGTTGGCGGCCCATTGTCGGTGACGGTTTCGCTCGGTGCGGCGCTGCTGGTGAACTCGCATCTGAACCGCTATCCAGGTCTGTTCCGCACTGCGCTGTTTTTACCGGTGGTGACGACCCTGGTTGCGGTCGCTGTAGTCTGGCGCTATCTCTACCACCCACGCTACGGGTTGCTGAATTACGGGCTGAGCTGGTTTGGCGTGGAGCCGATTGACTGGCTCGGCGATCCGCAGTGGGCGATGCCGGCCATTATTCTGATGGCGGTGTGGAAGAATTTCGGCTTCAACATGATCGTCTTCATCGCCGGCCTGCAAACGATCCCGACCACGCTGTATGAAGCGGCGCGGATTGACGGCGCTGGCGCCTGGCGACAGTTTCGCCATATCACCCTGCCGCTGCTGGGACCGACCTTCCTGTTCGTGGCGCTGATGACACTGATTGGCTACTTTCAGGTCTTCGCCGAGCCGTATGTCATGACCCAGGGCGGGCCGGCCAACAGCACCCTCAGCGTGGTGCTGCTGATGTATGAGGAAGGTTTTCGCTGGTGGAACATGGGCTATGCCTCGGCGGCGGCGTTTGTGCTGTTTGCGCTGATTCTGGCGGCGACCGCACTGCAGTTGAAATTGCGGCGGCGGGAGAACTGAAGAACTAATGTGGCGTCCGGTCAATACTACGGTGGTCAATGCGGTCGACCGTCGTCGTCATTTTCCGGGGATGATGGGTGCGCAAGATCCATTCGCCCCGCTGTTGGGGCCTTGGCGCGAATCCGCCGCGCCCGTTCAACCGGCGTTCCCGGCAATGACCGCAGGGAGCGGGTGGTTGGGGTAAATTCGGATGCTGACGCCGAACCACCGGTTCGGACCCGGCGCAGCCAGCCCAGGATATGGCGTTCCGCCGCCTCCTGACTGGCCGGCGACAGGTCGCGGAAGATCAGAGTCCCTGCGCCCAGCACCAGCGTTAGTCCGCCGAGAAAGGACACCAGCGGCGGCATGAAGGCAATCGTCAACAAGGCTGCCAGCGCGATCAGAAGGTGCCGAATTTTCAAGGGTTATTCCCCACTTGGGCTGGAACTGGGGCTGTCCGCCGGAACGCGCCGGCGCGCCAGAATCACCGTGCAGTTATCGTCCGGCTGGCTGTGCTGCTGCAAAATGGTTTCAGCCAGTTCAGCGAACAGCACATCCAGTAATTCCTCCAGAGAACGCTCCGGTTGGGCTAGCAGCGCTGGCCAGCGCTGAATGAACGCCTGCGGATTGACCAGGTGCCAGAGACCATCGCTGGCGAGCAGATAAATCCAGCCCGGCTCCAGCGGCAAGGGACGCCGATCGCTCAGACCCTGCAGAAACAGGGGCAAATTGCCGTCATGCAGCTCGTACAGATCAGCTTCAATCGCCTCCGCATAGCGCCCTGGCGCGCCGAGCGTGCTGCCGAGAATGAAAGCCTGGCTGATCTGGGAGTTGGTCTGGACGTGAACCTGCTGTACCCATTGCGCGCCATCCAGCAAGCCAATCATCGCCAGGTGGGTAGCGGGCACATGATCCACCGTCAGGCACTGCGCCTGATGGGCGTCGATGGCGTAGGCCCGCGAATCGCCGACATGGAATAGCAGAGCGGGACCCGCGCAGGGGATTTCCAGCAGGATCAGGGTACAACCGCTTTCCAGCCCCCGGTCGTGGAATTCCCGATAGAGCCGCTGATGCAAGGCGTTAAGGTGGCTGGATAACTCATCCAGATCGGGAGCGGCCGGCAAGTCGAGCAAACCCTCGACGGTTTTTTCGGCTGCCTCCCGGCCATGGCTGTGGCCCCCCATGCCGTCGAGGACCGCGATCCGCTGGCGACCCGCCGGCCAGTCGATCAAATGCCGCCGGGTTTCCTGTTCACCCCAGAGAAAAACGGCTTGCCCCTGTCCGTCCACGACCAGGTAATTATCCTGATTTTCGTGGCGTCCCCGTCCGGTTGGCGAACGCAGCGAACGCACCGCGATTTCCAGCGGCGAATCAATAGGCGGTACGCTTTGATCAGCAGCGTCCACGGTGTTCATGGTGTTATGGCTAGGCATGATGAGTTCCGGGCATAACGGCAACAGGCCGCAAGGCGGGCGTAACAGAATTCACAGCGATGGATTCGCCGTGAATCAGCGAAGGAACCTGATCCTTCTGCTAGACTAATAATGCAGTTTAGTGCTGTTATTTCCAACCCATCCTTACTAAAAACAATCCGGCAATCGGGCTTATGGAACTCGAAAAGCGTCTTGGGGAAGTTACGAAGGCGGATGTCGCTGGCCAGATGGACGAAGCGAGTCTGGGGCAGCGCCCGGCTACCGTGGGCGATGATCCATCGCCGCCACTGGCCAACGGCGCTGCGTCTGGATTGGAGCCAGGCGGCAATTCTGCCGGGCCTGGGGCGCTGGATGCCGGGATGGTGATTGGACCTCCCGAGCGGAGGGTCCGGCTGTTGCATGATCTGAACGGCAAGCAGCGAATCTGGCTAGCCCGGATCGCTTCGCCCGTCACCCGGGAGGATGGCGACGACGCTGAGGATTTCCGGGCGATCAAGATTTTCTTGCCGGCTGGACATAGCGCACGGGAGGCGGGACGTGACGAGCGCGCGCTACGGACTGATTCGCTGGGCTTACGCGCCTATCTAACCAAAGCCAGGGCGCGGGTGGCGGTAGCCGCCAACCTTGAACACCCGACCATCGCCAGGATTTATGGCTGGCGCCACGGAACTGATGGCTGGCCATTCGCCGAGATGGAGTACATAGACCAGCATGCGCACAGTCTGGCGCAGTTGCTACGCCAGCAATCGCACGGTCTGTCCTGGAATGCCGTCCTGACCTGGCTGCACCCGGTCGCGGATGCGCTGGATTATGCCCGCCTGGAGCAGCGCCTGGCGCACCAGCATCTTGACGCAGACACCGTATTTATCACTGATCAGGACTCGGTGAAGGTTCTGGGATTCGGCCTGGCTACCGAAATTCGGGAACCGCGCAGCATCCTGTTCAACGCCGGCAGCTCGCCGGGGGGGGCGGCTGGGGAAGGGTCAGGCGAGACCGGCGCCACTGAAACGGTGTTTCGCCGCGATGTCTTTGCCTTGGCGCTCCTGATTTATCAACTACTGGCTGGACGCAGCGCTTATGAAGCCCAGGCTCAGGCTTCAGGCATCATGCCGCGTCCCCCCGAACTTAGCGACGACGCCTGGCGGGTGTTGCGGCGGGGGTTAGCCTATCCGAGCGAACTGTGTCCCATCGACGCCGGCCGATTTCTTAATGAGCTGGAAGCGGCGCAGCAATCGTCTGCAGGCATTCGGCGCAGCAACCGTTCGCTGCTGGAACGAAACAGGATACCGGCGATGGGATTGAGCCTCGCGGTGATCGTGGGGGGTTACTGGCTGGCGACGCAGGTGAATCCGTCTCCTGAAGCCAATCCGCCAGTACCGCTTGAGGAGATGGGCGCTGGGGCGCAATCCAGCCCGGGCGGGCAGGGTCCAGGGGTAGTGGCGAATTCCCCGGCTCTGGCGCAACAGGCCGAACGCGAAGCGGACCTACGCGCTTTCGAAGCCGCCAAGCGGGTGGATGCAGTAGCGGCCTACCGGCTTTATTTACAGCGCTGTCCGCATTGCAACTATGAACGGGAGGTGCAAGCCGCCATTAGTCGGCTGGAGAACCAGGAGAAAATCAGTTTGCTCCAGGCCGAATTCGCCACCCTAGCCCAGACTGTGGAGCGGGATGGCCGCGAAGATCGGGGTGATGAAGCGCTGGCCCGATTGCATGCGCTGGCGGGGTTGATGCCCGACGACCCATTTATCGCCGCAGGTCGGCGGCGGATCGCCCTGGCTTGGGTGGCCCGGGGGCAAACCAGCCTGAAACAGCCGAACCTGGCGGAAGCCCGGAAGTGGCTGAAGAAAGCCCAGTCCGTGCAAGCCGATCTCCCGGAAGTGCTGACCCTGGCCCAGGCGCTGGCCCAGGCCGAGGTCACCGAACGGAACCGGCAGGCTGACGCCGAGGTGTTCGCGGCCGCCCGGCGCGCCAATACCCGCAGGGCTTACTGGACCTATCTGGACCAGTGTGCGGCGACCTGTGGTTACCGGGCCGAAGCGGAAGCTGCGCTGATCCGGCTGGCGCCCGCCAATCCGGTCATGCGTGACCGCCTGCAGGATGGCTCCCAGGGTCCCGAAATGGTAGTGATCCCGGCGGGCGAGTTTCTGATGGGATCGCCACCCCAAGAGAAAGGCCGCTACGCCGATACTGAAGCGCAGCACCCGGTACGGTTCGATCAACCCTTTGCCATCGGCAAATACGAAGTGATGTTCCACGAATACGACCGGTTTGCCACGGCGACCGGGCGGACCTTGCCCGACGACAAGCGCTGGGGGCGCAACCGGTTTCCGGTCATCCATGTCAGTTGGCAGGATGCCATGGCCTATGCGGAATGGCTGTCCCAGCAAACCGGCGCCCGTTATCGCCTGCCGACTGAGGCCGAGTGGGAATACGCGGCGCGGGCCAGAACCATGACCAGCCGCTACTGGGGCGATGATTCCGATCAGGGCTGCGCCTACGCCAACGCCGCTGATCTGGATGGCAAACAGCTTTTTGTGGGCTGGACGGCGATGCAATGCCATGATGGGCATATTTACACCGCCCCGACCGGCAGTTATCGGAGCAACGACTTCGGTCTGCACGACATGGCGGGCAACGTGCTGGAGTGGACCTGTTCGCTGTATGACAAGAATTCCGGGAATGCGCCGGCCCAGAGTTGTGAGGCGATGGCCGGAGAGCGCGAGTTCGTGATCCGCGGCGGTTCCTGGAACGATGATCCGCGTGATGTGCGCTCCGCAGACCGGCATCGCAGCCCGCCCGATTATCGCAGTTATTTCCTCGGGTTCCGCCTGGTTCGCGAATTGCCCTGAGCCAGCAACGCCGGTCACGTTGATCAGAGCGGGCATGAAATCAATCCGGCAGGTGTGGACTTGGGCGCGGCGCAGTGTTGAAGCGCTGGGGCGGGTGGTCGTCATCCCTATCGACCGCCTGCTTGAAGAGCTGGATTTTCTCGCGGCGGTACTGATGAGTTTGAGCCTGACCCCACGCGGGCAATGGCCGTTCCTGTTCCGGCACGCCTGGCAGCAGATTTATTTCACTGCGGTGCAACGGGCCTATGTGTTCACCGTGGTTGGCCTGATCATTGGCGCATTGACAGCGTTCCCGCTGATCGTGTTCGGCATCCGCGATCCGCAACTGCTGGGCCGAATCATGCACATTATGATGTATCACCAGTTTAATCCGATCCTGGCGGCGCTGTTCGTAGCGGGCCTGTCGGGCGCGGCCATTACGGCTGAGTTGGGGGAATTGCGGGCCAACCAGGCGATCGACCATCTGGCGGCGATGGGCGTCAACCCCTATGGTTTTTTCGTGCTGCCCCGATTGATGGGCGTGATGGTTTCGTTGCTGATCCTGATCTTCTGGCTCGATGCCGGTGTAACGGTGGGCGCGGCGATCATGCTGAGCTTTTATCAGAACATTCCAGCGGACCGATTTTTCCGGGTCTGCGCGGCGGGACTGACGGTCGATGCGATGGCCCTAACCGTCGGGATGGCGGTCATGCAGGCTATTCATATTGTCCTGATCCAGACTTTGCGGGCCTTCCGGGTCCGCGCTTATGTGGACATCCCGCGCGCCCTGCCTAGCGCCTTTGCGCAATCCTTCATCGGCTGTTTACTGATTAGCCTGCTGTTTTCGCTGGTGCGCTATGGCTGAACCGCTGGTGCGGGTGGTTGGACTGACACTGAATTTGCGCCCGATTCCGCAGCCGTTCGATTTTCAGGCCGGAGCCGGCGAATTATGGATGTTGCTTGGCGCAGTCGCCTCGGGGCGGGGCGAGCTGATTCGGGTTATCGCCGGGCTGGATCAGCCGCAGGCCGGGCGGATCGAACTGTTTGGCGCCGATCTGGAACGATTGTCCCGGCGCGCCAGCGTCCAGTTGCGCAGCCGGATCGGGGTGGTGCTGGAGCAGACCGGGCTGGTGCCGGCCTGGAGCGTATTTGAAAACCTGGCGCTGTTGATTAAATATCATGGACTGGCGCCGGATCCGGCGGTGGAAGATCATGTCGTGAAATTTGTCGAAGTCTGCAAGGCGCCGATCGCGATCCTGTCCAAGCTGGCTTGCGATCTGTCGCCGCTGGAGAGCCGCTGGGTCGGGTTGCTGCGGGCGCTGATCATCCGGCCCCGGCTGCTGCTGGTCAGCGCCTACCTGCCGCAGGAAACCCTGACCGCCGGTTATGATGTCTGGACCTTTTTCGAGGATATCGTGGTCCCCATGAACATGACGATCCTGGTGGACGCTGGTCCACAAGCCTTGCCGATGGGGCCGGACACCCGGTTGCTGGTGATGGATCAAGGCACACTGCGGGCAGCGGGTCTGGCCAGTGAGCTGGCTGGACATCCCGATCCCGAGGTTCGACGCTATGCCAGGTTCAGCGATGCTTGAAACCGTGATTGGCGCTCGTTACCGCAGCTACCAGCGCGCAGCCGGACTGCTGATTCTGGCGACGTTGGGGATGCTGTTTGTGGTGCTGTGGACAGCCAACCGCCAACTAGGTCTGTTCAGTCAGACCTATATCCTCTATGGATTTCTGGACAATGTGCGTGGTTTGGCCCGGGCGACTCCGGTGACGCTGGCCGGGCTGAAGATCGGTGAAGTGCGCGATCTGGCCATTACCGACTACAACCGGATCCGCATCGAACTGATCCTTGACCGGAAATACCAGACGCGGATTCGTGAGGACTCGACCGCCGAGGTCAAGGCTGACCTGCTGGGTAATGCCCGCCTGGAAATTAGCATGGGTACCCCGCATCGGCCGATGCTGGCGGATCAGGCGACGCTGGCGTTTCAGCGTTCTTCGGATCTAGATGCGCTGCTCAAGCAGACCCAGGAGCAATTGGCGCAACTTGCCGCAGTGCTGGACAATGTCCGGGCGATCACCGCTGAATTGCGCCAGCCCGACGGGCCGTTGCTGGGCGCTTTGCGCGGCTTTGCCCAAATCGCCGCTGAATTACAGCCGTTCTTGCAGAACCTGACCCTGATGAGCGGGGAAATGCAGCGGATGGCGACTGATCTGGCGGCGATCAGCGTCCGGATCCGCGAAGGGCAGGGAACCCTGGGGGCATTAACCGACCGTAACAGTTCGCTGTCCCGCGACGTGGCGAGTAGTGTGCAAAAGCTGCGAGAGACTCTGACCGGCCTGGAGCAATTCACCAGCCAGTTGCCGCGCTATGGCCGCCAGGTCGAACAGATTTTGCGCCAGACTGAAACCCTGACCGCCCAGTTGGCCAAAGCCAGTGGGCAAGCGCCGACCTTGCTCGAAAAAACCCGGGAGGTTGCCGAGGACGCGGGCGAAGTCGTTGGGGGGATCAAGCGCAGCGCCGTACTGCGCGCACTGAGTCCGCCCGATCCGCCCCGCTCGCTGTTTGACGCACCCCGCGATACCGGCTGGCCGGTCGCGGAACCGTCGCCCTGAGCGGAGCCGGGCGCGATCATGACTGGAGGGGGATGGCAGGGGTATCGGATCCTGGCCGGCGGCTTGGCGCTCGGCTTGGCGGCATGCGGCAGACCAGGACTGACCCCGCTGCAGACCCAGTATCAGCAGAGCGAGGAACGGGCGTTGCGTTATCATGCCCGGGGTGAGCTGTCTCAGGCTCTGCAAGCGTTTCAAGAGAGCTTGCGCTGGGCCGAACTGGCTGACGACCGGGCGGCAATCGTGGCGCAGGCGTTGAATGTCGGTCGAGTAGCGCTGACCCTGGACGCGGAACCCCTGGCGGTGCAGAGTTTCCAACGGGCGCAGTCGACAGCGACGACGCTGGGCGATGCCGCCTGTGGCTTGCGGGCCAGCCTGGGGCTGGCGCAGATTGACCTGCAACGCGGCCGGTTTGACGCCGCACAGGCGGCTTTTGCGCAAACCCTGATCGAGGCTCGCCGGCAGCGGGATGACGCCGCCGCGCTGGCGGCGCTCAACGGGTTGGGTCTGGCGCAAAAAGGGTTGGGGCAATGGCCGGCGGCGCAGCAGACCCTGAATGAAGCCGAGGCGCTGGCGCGATCCCATGGCGACCGGCAGTTGCTGGCTGCTACCCTCGCCAATCAGGGTGGACTGGCCTTGCAAACCGGCGAGACCGACCGGGCGATTCCTGCGCTTGAAGAAGCGGTTGCCCTGGATCGCGAGACGGAAAACCTGCTCGGACTGGAACACGATTTGCGGCTGCTAGCGCAGGCGCGGCAACGACAGGGCAACCCGGCGGCCGCGCTGGAATTGTACCGGCAGGCCCGAACCATCGCCCGGCATACCGGCCGGCGCGATCAGGCGCAACGCTATGATCAGGCGATCGAGCGCCTGGAGCGTGAATCCGGGGTGCGTTTACCGCAAGGAAAGGTAAAATCAGATGAAGAGGATAGTCGCGCCCAATAGAAGCACGATTACCGAATTTCGCACTTGCGGAACCTGCGTCGCCCTGTCGGATGAAACCTGACGGCGCCCGCCGATGCCAAAACAGGATGCCATGATCAAGAAAACCAACACACTGCCCGTCGGTTATCGTCTCCACCAGTACCGGATTGAATCGGTGCTGGGCGCGGGCGGCTTCGGGATCACCTACAAAGCCGTTCACGAGGCATTGCAAACCCGTGCGGCCGTCAAGGAATACTTCCCGGTGGAATGGTCCTATCGGGACCGCGACGATGTGAATGTGCTGGCCAACACCCAGGGCGGATTGCCCACTTCCGAGGCCGGCGAGGATGCCTGTTACTCGTGGGGACTGGAGCGCTTTCTCAACGAAGCCCAGATTCTGGGCAAAATCGATCATCCCGGCGTGGTGCGGGTGCGCGACTTTTTCGAGGCCAACGGCACCGCGTACATCGTGATGGACTATGTGGAGGGTGAGTCGCTCGGCCAGATGCTGCAACGCGAGCGGAGCCTGACGGAGGAACAGGTGCGGCGCTTGGTCGAGGACGTGCTGCCCGCGCTGGAGGCGGTTCACGCCCAAGGCTATTTGCACCGCGATCTGAAGCCGGCCAATCTTTACCGCCGTTCGGACGGGCGGACCATCCTGATCGATTTCGGCGCGGCCCGTCAGGCGCTGGGCAAGCGCAGCAAGAGCGTCACCAGCGTATTTTCACCCGGCTACTCGCCGATCGAGCAATACCTGGTGGACGGCAAGGGTTATGGCCCGTGGACCGACATCTACGCCCTGGGCGCGGTGCTGTATCACTGCGTCACCGGCGCGGCCCCGGTTGAGGCCCCGGCCCGGGTGCTGGATGATCCGCTGCGACCTGCTGAAGAGGCGGCGGCGGGCCGTTACAGTCCAGCCATCCTGCGGTTGGTGGATCGGTCCATGGCGGTTCGCCCCGAAAAGCGCTTTCAGACCATTGCCCAAATGCGGACAGCGCTCGAAGCTCCGCCGGAGCCGGCTCGCGAGGAACGCGATGAAGATCGCACGATCAAGCTCGAGTTGCCGATGCGTCCGGATTTGCACCGCAGTGGCCAGAAACCGCGACTGGCGTTTATTGAGCCGGTCCGTGAATTACCAAAACGTCCCGGTCCCGTCCCACCTCCGCCAAAACCCCGCCGATTCGATTGGCGCTGGGGCGTGGGCGCGGTGGCAGTGGTAGCGATTCTGGCCGGCGGGAGCGCCGCCTGGATCATGCGAACGCCAGCGCCGCCGGTAGTGACGCCCGTGCAACCGGTGACACCCGTCCAGCCGGTGACGCCCGTCCAGCCGGTGACGCCCGTGCAACCGGTGACGCCCGTCCAGCCGGTGACGCCCGTCCAGCCGGTCGCGAGTGGGCCGCTGGCTAATCCCCGACCAGGTCAGATTTACACCGATCCAACCACCGGGATGGCGCTGGTCTGGATTCCGCCCGGCTGTTTCACCATGGGCAGCCTAGAGACCGAGAAGGACCGCAGTGCTAACGAAGCTCCCCATCAGGTGTGTACAAAGGGTTTCTGGCTGGGCAAGACCGAAGTAACCAATACGCAGTACCGGCACTTTGAAACCAACCATGACAGCGGCAATTACGAATCCCACAAGCTGAATGCATCGGATCAACCGGTGGTTCGGGTCAAGTGGCAAGAGGCGGTGGCCTATGCGGATTGGCTGTCGGGCAAGACTGGCCTGCGGTTTCGGCTGCCTACTGAGGCGGAATGGGAATACGCTGCCCGCGCCGGCAAAACCGATTCCCGCACTTGGGGCGATGATCCGAACCAGGCCTGTCGGTACGCCAATATCTATGACGAGACCGCCCGCAAGGTTAAGCCCTTCAACTGGGCTAACTACCCTTGCCAGGATGGGCAGGTTGCCGCAGCTCCAGTCGGCAAGTACGCCGCTAACGCCTTCGGTCTGCACGACATGCTGGGCAACGTCGCTGAATGGACCTGTTCCGAATACGACAGCGCCTATGCCGGCGGTGAAACCCGCTGTGCGCCCCGGAATGCAGCGACCGGCAGTCGGCGGGTGTTGCGAGGCGGTTCCTGGTCCGATTATCCGGGGCTGGTGCGGTTCGCCTACCGGTTTCCGGCATCCCCGGAATACGGGAAGTTCGACCTGGGATTCCGTTTGGTGCTGGAGCCTTGATTAAAAGGCTAAAGGCTAAAGACGTAGGAGAGGGTATGAGCAAGGTGATCGTGAGAATGTTGATGTCGTTGATCCTGGTAGCCTGGCCACTGGCGGGGTCATGGGCGGCTGGTGGGCCGTCCGAGGAGCCGATGACCGCAACCGTGGTCGAGTTTAGCGTCCGGGGCGATCTCGATGAGCAGGCGGGAGCCATCATCGCGGATCTGATGATGTCGGCTATCGCGAATACCCGTCGTTTTAATCTCAAGGATCGCCTGCCGCTGTCGGCGGCGGCCAAAATCGCCAAGACCCAGGAGTTGGGTTCGACCGGGTTGCTGGATCCCAAGACGGCCGCCGAACTGGGCCAGACCTATAAAGTCGATGCCGTGGTCACTGGCGGGGTCTACAAGCTCGGTGATCTGATTACCGTAACCGCGCGGCTGATCGATACCAAAACGGCTTCGCTGCTGCGGAGCGGCCAGATTCAGGGCAAGGACATCGACAGCATCCAGATCAAGATTAACGAGCTGGCGGCGATGATCACCGCCCCGCCGGAACCGCCGCGGACTTATGCGCTCACCATCCAGACTGAACCCGCTGGCGCGCGCGTCCGGCTGCTGAATCATTCGACGCCCTATCAGCCCGGAATCCAGCTCCCGCCCGGCGACTATGAAGTCGAGGCGACCCTGCCCGGCTATAGCGCCCGCAAGGAAACCGTCCGGATTGGCGACCGCGATGTGGCGGTGACGGTCGTGCTGGAGAAGGCGCGCTATGGCCTGACCGTTCGCCCGGAACCGGCAGATGCGCAAATCCGCTTGCTCGGCGGTTCGCTGGCCTATCAGCCAGGGGTGGCGTTGCCGCCCGGCGATTACGAAATCGAAGTCGCACGGGATGGCTACACTCCCCGCAAGTTTCCGGTACGCATCGTGGATAGCGAAGTCACGGTGCCGGTGACGCTAACGCCAGCCCCAGCTCCGCCGCCTCCGGTAGCGCCACCCGCGCCAGCGCAGTATCGGCTGACCGTACAGCCCGAGCCGCCCAGCGCTATCGTGCAATTGCTGAACAGCAAGACGCCCTATCAGCCGGGAGTGCAATTGCCGCCGGGCGACTACACGGTCGAGATCGCCCAGTCCGCTTACGAAACCCAGCAGGTCAAGGTGAAAATCGTCAGCAGCGATGTCACGGTGCCGGTGACGCTGGCCCGCAAACTGGTCGCCGCTGCGCCGCCTCCGTCTCCACCACCGACCCAGTACCGGCTGACCGTGCATCCTGATCCGCCCACCGCCCAGGTGCGGCTGCGTGGGAGCAAGACGGTTTATCAACCTGGCGTAGCGCTGGCGCCGGGCAGCTATACCGTTGAGGTTTCCCAGTCCGGCTATCAATCCAAGCAGGCGCCGGTGCGAATTACCAACAGCGACCTGACGATCCCGGTGGTGCTGGCCAAACTGCCGGAAATCAGTCAGTACCGGCTGCTGGTGCAGACTGATCCGCCGGGCGCTACGGTGCGATTGCGCGGAACCAAGGCAACTTACCGTGCCGGCGGCGTTCTGCTGCCGCCTGGCAATTACACGGTCACGGTTTCCCAGTCCGGCTATGACTCGAAGGAGGCGACAGCGCGGATTACCGACAGCGATCTGACCCTGCCGGTGACCTTGAACCAGCGGATTGAACCGACCCAGTATCGGTTGACCGTGAGTCCCGATCCACCCAGCGCCAAGGTGCGGCTGGTCAATGCGCCGGCGACCTATCGGCCAGGCGTCATCCTGCCGCCCGGCGCTTATACGGTCGAAGTCTCGGCCAGCGGCTATGAAAGCCGGAGGGTCACGGCCCGGATCGCCGATGCGGATCTGACGCTGCCGGTCGAACTGGAAAAAGTCGCTGCGCCGCTGCCAGTCCGGACTCCACCGTCCACCACGGCGTCCTTGCCACCGCCGGAACCGGCCACCCGCACCCGGGCCAGCGAATGGCAAATCCGCACCGTGCAGGTGGACGACTCAGTCAGCGGCATCGACCGCTCCGAGATCATGAAGGTGCTGAATGGCTATACCGGGCGAACCATCACCCGGCAAAACCTGCTCGATGCCGCCATGCGGGTTTACCGGTCCACCGGGATTACCCTGAGTTTCACCGTCCGTGGCAATACCGCCGGAACCGCTGATTTGTCGGCGCGGGTCAGCCGGCAGGTGCGGCGGAGCTATGAGGGCGGCATTCCGATGATGACCCGCAGCCAGCTTGAATCCACCGGCTTCGGGGTATCGGTTGAGTGAGTGAGGCTCACTCGTCCTTGGGATAGCCGGGGTGGTCGATCATCGCGGTATGGTCGCCGCGCACGATGGGCAGGTAGCGCGGCTTCCAGAACCGTGAGCGCAGATAGGCGTCCAGATCGCAGCCGGCCAGGTCGGTATTGCCGGCCACCCCTTCCTTGAGCGCCTGCTCGATGACCCGCACCCCGACCCGGATGCTGACTTCCCGCAGTTCCCGCACCGGCGGATAAACCCGCCCGCTCTGCAAATGCGCGGCGGCGGTGTATTCGGCCAGCGCATAGGCGCCCGCCAGCACCATCCCATCAGTAATCTCCCGGCATTCGGCCAGCATCACCCCCAACCCCAGTCCCGGAAAAATGAAGGCGTTGTTGCCCTGGCCGACATGATGGGTCCGGCCGTCGTGAACCACATCGGGGAATGGACTGCCGCTGGCGACGACGGCCCGGCCCTCGCTCCATTCGATAATGTCTTCCGGCAATGCCTCGCAGGCCGAAGTTGGATTGGACAGCGGGAAAATGGCCGGGTGAGCGGTGTTGCGGGCCATCGCCTGCACCACTGGATGATTGAACGCGCCGGTCTGGCCGCTCAGGCCCAGCAGCACCGTGGCTTTGGTGTGTTCGATGGTTTCGAGCAGGGTCGGTACTTCATTAGCGATCTGCCAGTCGGCGATCTTGTCCAGCGGTTGCACATAATCCTGCTTGTAGGCTTCGACGTTGCGCCCCTCCACCAGCAGGCCCCGCGAGTCGAGTACGCAGACCCGGTCCCGTGCTTCTTCCCGGCTCAAACCTTCCCGCATCAAACCCTGGCTGATCGCCCAGGCCACGCCAATCCCGCCGGCGCCCGCGCCGAGAATCACGATCCGCTGATCGCGCAAGGCTTCGCCTTTCAGCCGGCTGGCCGCGAGCAATCCGGCCAGCGCCACCGCGCCGGTGCCCTGAATGTCATCGTTGAAGGATGGCAGTTGCTTGCGATACCGCTCCAGCACGGTGAAGGCGACTTCCTTGGCCAGGTCTTCCCACTGGATCACCGCACGCGGCCAGCGGTCGCGGATCGCGCTGACGAACTTGTCGAGAAAGGCCAGATAGTTCTGACCGCGCAGCCGCCGTTGCCGGACGCCTAGATAGAACTCGTCGTTGAGCAGCTCCAACCGGTCGGTGCCGACATCGAGCTTGACCGGCATGGTGTGAAACGGGTCAATCCCGCCGCCGATGGTGTACAGCGCCAGCTTGCCAATCGCAATCGCCAGCCCACCGTAGCCCTGATCGCCAATGCCGAGAATGGCCGAGGAGTCGGTCGCGACGATCATCCGCACGTCGTTCCACGGGAAGTTGCGCACCACCTTGGTCGCGCGGTCGATGTTGAGCGGCGAAAACGACAGCCCGCGTGGATTCTGATAGAGGTGGCTGAACTGCTGCACCGCCTGACCGACCGTCGGGGTGTAGATGATCGGCATCATTTCTTCGAGATGTCGCTCCAGCAAGGCGTAAAACAGGGTTTCAGCCCGCTCCTGCAAGGCGCGTAAATACTGGTATTTGCCAATCGGATCGGGTTCGCGCAGGAAGCCGCGATAAACCCGCTCGACCTGCTGCTCCAGGGTATTGACCTGCGGCGGCAACAGTCCATCCAGCCCCAGCGCGACCCGTTCATCCTCGGTGAAGGCGGTGCCCTTGTTGCTTAATACCAGTCGCAACAAGGCGATGCCTTCCAGATACACTTCCATATATTGATGACCGTCGGCATCGGTCTTGATATCGAAATAGGGGCTAATCGGTTCTCGTTTCATGGGACGGCTTCAGGCAGGTTTGAACAGCGGGGGAACCGCGGCGGGCGATTCCCGGCGCGATTTAAGGCGCGGCAATATGGCACTTAAACCTGACCCGGTCAAACCGGCGGCAGGCGATTGAATGAGCTAATGCCGGCAGGAATTAGCCGGTTAATTCATCCCGCCCCAGCCGATTCTCGCTTATAATGCCAGATTAAGAATGGTTATTGCCGCGCCAGCCCGCCCTCGCCCAACCCCCCGTCGGGAAGGAGAACCCCCGCATGACTTATGAAAATATCCGGCTCGAAACCCGTGGCCCGGTCGCCCTGATCACCCTGAACCGTCCCAAAGCCTTCAACGCCCTGTCCAACGATCTGATGGACGAGTTGAGCGCTGTGCTGGACGCAGTTGAGGCCGATGCTGACATTCGCGCCATCGTCCTGACTGGCGGCGAAAAGGTGTTCGCCGCCGGGGCCGACATCAAGGGCATGAAGGATTATTCATACATGGACGCCTATCATGCCAATTTCATCACCCGCAACTGGGAGCGGGCCAGCCGTTGCCGCAAGCCGATCATCGCCGCAGTTGCCGGTTATGCGCTGGGCGGCGGGTGCGAACTGGCGATGATGTGCGACTTTATCCTCGCCGCCGATACCGCCAAATTCGGCCAGCCGGAAATCAAGCTCGGCATCCTACCCGGCGCGGGCGGCACCCAGCGGCTGACCCGGCTGATCGGCAAGTCCAAGGCGATGGAACTGTGCCTGACTGGGCGGATGATGGATGTTGAGGAAGCCGAACGGGCCGGGCTGGTCAGCCGGATCGTGCCGGTCGCCGGGTTGATCGAGGAAGCGATCAAGGTGGCTGAAACCATCGCTGGTTACTCGCTGGCGGCAACGATGATGACCAAGGAATGCGTCAACCGCGCCTATGAAACCACGCTGGCTGAAGGACTGCTGTTTGAGCGGCGCACCTTCCACGCCGTGTTCGCAACCCAGGATCAGAAGGAAGGGATGGACGCTTTCGCTAACAAGCGGGCGGCGGAGTTCAAGCATCGTTAGGCTGATTCCAAGTTTCTGAATGCCGGCATGAATCCATGCCGGAAACCCTTGTTGTTCACATTAACCAGAAAGGAAAGATCATGGAAATCAAGAAAGTCGGCGTCATGGGCTGTGGCGCAATGGGATTGGGCGTTGCACAGGTGTGTGCGCAAGCCGGTATTCCGACGGTCGCGGTCAAGGCGACGCCGGGGTCCACCGACAAAATTAAGGCCGGGCTGGACAAGTCGTTGAGCAAGATGGTCGAGCGCGGCAAGCTGACCGCCGAGAAGAAGGACGCCACCCTAGGCCTGCTGCATTTCACCACCAGTGAAGCGGAAGTGGCCGATTGCGATCTGATCATCGAGTCGATCATCGAAGATCAGGAAATCAAGAAGGCGCTGTTCCAGCGGCTGGAAGGGATTGTTTCCCCGCAGACGTTGCTGACCACCAACACTTCGACGTTGTCGGTGACGGCGCTGATGGCGGTTTGCAAACACCGCGAGCGGGTCGCCGGTCTGCATTTTTTCAACCCGGCCCCGGTGATGAAGCTGGTCGAAATCATCCATGCGTTTGAGACCTCGGAAGACACCATCACCACCCTGGATCAGCTTTGCAAGAAGCTGGGCAAGGACCCGGTGATCGTGCAGGACACCACCGGCTTTATCGTCAACCGGCTGCTGACCCCGTATATGTTGAGCGCGATTCGCCTGCTGGAAATGGGCACCGGCACCATTGCCGACATTGACCATGCGATGAAGTCCGGCGCCGCGCATCCGATGGGGCCGTTTGAACTGGCCGATTACATCGGGCTGGACGTGGTCGAGGCGATGACCATGAATATTTATCAGGACATGCATCAGCCGCACGTTTCCCCGCCGCATACCCTGACTCGCCTGGTGCAGCTCGGCTATCTGGGTCGCAAGACCAATAAGGGTTTCTACGATTACTCGGTGAAACCGCCGGTCGCCAATCCGCAATTGCGGCATCCGGTGGCCTGAGCGCGGTTTTTCCCTCCTGCTGGAAGGAATCGCAACACGCCTTCTTCTATTAGAAGGGGGCGTGTTTTTTTGGCCTTCTAAAAGACGGATGGGGTTAATACCGTTTGCCGGTAGGTTTTATCTTTTTCATACCACTTTGCTTGGGTCAGGTCAGTTTCAGTTCCAGCTTCCGTAGCATGTCCGGTCAAATCAGCATAAATGACGGACACGGGTTGACCATCCAGAATCACCGGCTCTGTTGCTGTCCCAAACCCCACCAGCGACACCCTGACCGCTGCGCCTTCATTTGACCCATTCCAAATCAGACCAGGCGTTAAAAATAGTACCGGTCTTCTGAATCTGCTCCAGCACCTTGCGATTAGCCCCGCCGCGAATCGAGTTGGTGGCTACCAGCCCGGCTCGTTGTGAATGCCCTGTCTCAATTTGCGCCCGCGCCTTCTCGAACCAGTAGCAAACCAAATCAGCACCACCCGGAACCCGCCCGGCATAGGCTTGACGGATTCTCGCGGTGTAATCATCGCCCAACTCGCGCAGCAGCTTGGAACCGCCCAGAAACGGCGGATTCCCGACAATCGCCTCTGCCACCGGCCAGGTCGCCTCCTGATCGCCGTCCAGCAGCGCATCCCGACACGCGATATGCTGCAAGGGCTTGAGAATCGGCTGATCATTCAGGTTGTAGCCATGCCCCAGCATCCATTGAATCTCGCCAATCCACACCGTCAGCCGGGCTAGTTCCGCCGCGTAGGGATTGATCTCGATGCCCAGCACCGCTTCCGGCCCCACCGCCGGAAACCCGCGTTGTAGACCCAGGGTCTCCGCCTCCAGCATCACCTGATGCTCCAAATCCTTGAGCGTCCGCAGCGCCAGATACAGGAAGTTACCGGAACCACAGGCCGGATCGAGAACCCGGAAGGTCCGCAACCGCTCCAGAAAGCCGTTGAGTCGGTTCGTGACCGACTGCCGGGCTTTGGCGCTGGTTTTGCGCAAGTCCGCCATCATCGCTGCCTTGACCGTGGCCCATTCCGCCAATAGCGGGTCCCGAATCACCGGTTCAATCAGGCGGCGAATCGAGGCGGCATCGGTGTAATGCGCCCCCAGTTGGCTGCGCTTGTCCGGGTCCAGACCGCGTTCAAACAGCGTCCCGAAGATCGCCGGTTCAATCGCCGACCAGTCCAGCGCCGCCGCCGAATGCAGGGTATCCAAATCCGCCCGCTCCAGGGGCAGGCAGTGGTCATCATCGAACAACCCGCCGTTGAACCAGGCGATCCGCTCCAAGCCAAACCGTCCGCCCTGATGCATGGCCCGGAACAAATCGCCGGCCAGACCGGAAAAGTCGGCAGGCGACCGCCGCGCTTCTTCCAGCAGCTTGCTAAACAACCGCTCCGGCAACAGCCCGATGTCCTCGGCGAACAGGCAGAACAGCAGCCGGGTCATGAAATGCGCGACCGGCTGCGGATCATGGCCGCGTTGCCGCAGTCATTGCGCCAGTCCGCCCAGCAATATCGCCGCATCCTGAGTCACCGATTCCCGCGTCCGGGCCGGTTGCAACCGCTCCGGTTCCAGAAACGCCCATTTCAGCAGGTTAAACTGCGTGGGATCGGCCAGATCGTCCAGCGTCAGCCGGTGGGTGACATTGACGGTGTTGGTGAAATTCGTATGAATCTCAATCGTCGCCATATCGGAAACGATCAACAGCGGCGGGTTATCCAAGGCCAGGGCGTACTGCTGCAACTGCCGCAACGCCGCCGCCACACATCCGCCCAGCCATCGCCGCCGCCGGTTTTCTTCGCGCCCTTCTCGAACGCAAACCAGTCGCCATGCGGATCAGCCTCGGTCGGGGACTTGATCCCCAATAACCCGCACAGCGCG
>JADLEK010000064.1 GCA_020846135.1 Gammaproteobacteria bacterium | reverse complement strand
TGATTCTGTCATTGGAGTCACCCTCTCATTTCACTTTGACTTTAACAACAAAACAGTCAAAGAAGATTCGATGTACTTAAATGATACATGCCCGCGCTCGACTCCACAAGAACCCTCGAAGAACCTTATTAGGCTTGTTATTATGAGAAAACAGTTTATTGGGTACCTATCTACTCACCCCCTCTATATATACCCCCTCTATACACCTTCTATATGTCTCTATCTACGCATTAGTAAAGACTGTAAATAATAAGTCTCGTTTATATTCAAGCCACTTTCCCCAATGTTCTTTAGAGTGCCCTAATTTTATTGAGTGAGGGGTAAACACTTCTAGCAAGTGTTTACGCGCTTCCTTACCTTGTTGTCTGTATGCTTCTTGTCCAGTAATACCCTGATTTAGTGATTGAGTGAACGAATATAGAGCCTTATCTTGATTGGCAAGTTTGAGTGATTCCAACTTAATTTTTGGAATCACTAATAGTGGTTTAAAGGGGGTTTCTATTGTATGTAATTGATTCATTGTTAAATTTGTCCCACGAATCCTTGCCTCTACTCTCGTTATGGGATGCGAGATTATCTTGCTCTTTTTTTCTTGAAGTTGCTTTTGCTTATCGTAAATAATGAATGTACGGTTACTGTATTTAGCACCTAAATAGAGCGTACCGTTATCTTTAAAAAAGGTATTTTGATTGCTAATTCCTGAAGCTAGAAATATGTAATAAGACATAGGTTTATTTATGTCCATCGCTAGTTCTAGTAGTTGAATTTTGAAAGTCTCATATACCGTATTTTCTCCAAATAACTCCACACATAAGAAAATGAAGTCTACCCATGTTTCCAAGTCTAGTTTGGATGGATTAAAGTCTATCCAAACTATAGCCCCATTCTTATTAGCTCCAAACTTAATATAGATGCTGGTTTTTTCTGGATAGTGTTTTAAAAATATGGTTTGATATTTTCTTACTCTTCTACTTAGTTCACCTTGCCCCCACAAAAACATAGCTCTATTGAATGCAAGATTGAAAATCTCTCTTTCTTCTAACGTAGTAAAGGATTTAGATAAGACTAACTTATCTAATTTTTGATGGATGATAGTTATCAAGGGAAATACTCCCTTATAACTAGGATAGTTTTTTACTTTAGGCTAACTTATTAATCTTATTACTCTTCCCCCAAAAATCCAGACTTTAGGTGAACGGATAACCGATATACTTTTTTGTTGAAGTAAGGCATAATAATATTATTCTCTTGTTTAGATTTTGAATGGATTTACCCCGTCCCCCACAAGACGGGGTTTTTTATTGCCTATAATCCTAACGCTTCCTTAACTACATGAGTAGGCCACCATGCCCGCTTACCGTCTTTATTAGGCTTGGGAAATTTTCCATCCCTAATCCTGTTCCAAAGCGTTGAAGCACTCCATCCTGTAACGGCTAGTACGTTTCCCGTACCGTATCTTCCGGGCATGGTCAATGGAATAATTGGGGCTTTTACTTTAGGGTGTCCGCAACGTCTTTTGCTAACAGGCATTTTTAAGAATTTATCAGCCTTTGTTGCCGGGTTCTTGATGGTTACTGGCATAATCACTTACTCCCTAAAGATGAACGCGCATAAAATGCAAAAAGGCCATGTGGTGCGCTGTTGCCGTTTGGCCTTTGCGCATCACATGACCTTTTTAAGCCATGCCCTATGGTCTAAGGGTCTGAAGCTAATTCCCCCTCAATACTTCAGGAAACTGTGAATAGATTAAGGTGACTTAATTTAGATGTCAAGGGGATATTTTTACGCTACTTTGCTTCCAAAGTTTCCCACGATTACGTTGTCTGATAGCAGGGTTTCAAGCCGTTTTCCCAACAAATACCAAGCTTCTTGCATTTGGTTACGTGGTTCTTGTCTCTGGTAAATTCTTTTCAGCTTGTTTTCTTCAACGTGATTCAAGCAGCGTTCTATGATTTCAGAGAGTACCCCACAATGCCCCATTAGGGTTGCTGCTGTACGTCTAAGGTCATGGGGTGTCCAATGTCCCCCCGATAATTTGAGCGTACCTGTGGCCTTTGTACGATGTTCTAGGGGGGTTTCTAGCTGTCTATCCAAGACTTGCTTGGTAATGCTCTTGATGTAAACCGGGCTATCCCCACGGCTTGAAGGAAGTACCCAATCGGAATTTCCGCTGATTTCATGCAGGGTTTTGAAGTGTGTCAGGGCGAAAGGGGAAAGATTGACGGTATGAGGTTTACCGTTCTTGGAGTTTTCAGCGGGTATAACCCATGTTCCCGCGTCTAGGTTAATGTCTATCCATCGGGCTTTAGTGATTTCCCCCACACGGCAAGCCGTAGCAAGGATAATCCATAGCACTGCTTTGGTTGAATCTTGAAGATTGGCGTTATTCATCGCTTCCCGTAGTTCCTTCAATTCATGCTTGTCGGGGTTGATAGGGTCTACTAAGATTCTTTCTCGTGGTTCCTCTTTCCCGCCGATTTTGGCGCGTTTGGTGCCATCTAACGGGTTTTTCGGTATCCATTCGCGTTCATCCTTGGCATACTTGAAGAACTGATTGAGACTGGCATGAAGACGGTTAGCCATGATTGGGGCGCGTTTCGCCACGTTATGAAGAATATCGGCAAGCATAATCTTAGTGATTTCGGATACGGGTACATCCTTGAGCTTGGGAAGTACGTCCTTGGCGATAGCCCGCTTTAAATCTTTTCCGCTGTCCTTGCGGTCGCTGATTTCCTTTGAGCCATACCATTCCTGTAGAGCGGATTCCAAGGTACGCAAGGAGGCTTTTTGCGCTTCAATATGGGCAAGTTCAGCTTTCTGTTCAATTGTTGCCCGCTCCTTGGTAAGCTTGCGTTCATCGTTCGGATTCTTGCCACGGGCAAGGATGGAAACGGCTGTATCTCGTTCCTTGCGGATGTTGGCTAGGCTTACCCCTTTTCGCCACGTTCCACAGGTATAAGCTTGTTGCTTGCCACCATGACGAAAGTAGTAACGAAAGTGAACGCTAAAGGTTCCATCCTTGCCCATGCGTACTAGACCAAAAAGCCCTTCACCATCGGGAAGCTTCTTACCTACATCGCTAGGCTTGAGGTTTTCGAGTTGCTTGATTGTGAGCATGGAATCTTTCCCTCCTTGTTGGCACATTTTCTTGTGCCAACAAAAGTGCCAACAGAATTTGATGCTTGAAGCTAGATGCTATGGGTATGCTGTTGGGGGTATTCTAGCGGTAAGGTGCTATACATGCTAGAAAAATTTAGATTTAACAGGGTAGGTTTAGATGAGGAAAAATCGGGAAATATGCTTGAAAAACTTAAATGGGGTGCAGGTGGTCGGAGGTTCAAATCCTCTCGCCCCGACCAGATAAAATAAAGACCTAGGCTTAATAGCCTAGGTCTTTTTTATTGGCTGACTTATATTGGTGACACCTTTGCCGAAGCTAAAGAGGTCCCAGTGGAAGAATAATAATGGTTACCTAATTCAAATGACGTTGCTCTCCCCGGCACTGAGAACAGGGAACTTTGGCATCCGCGCCTCAAGCGGAAACCGGGTTATGGTCAGGGTTACTGCACAGTCCAGAACCAAGCAGTTGACCTTTTGAGCTTGGCCGGCCCTGATCCGCTGTACATAAACCGATTGAATCCCCCACTCAAACCAGGCAGGGCTGCACAATGAGCAAAGGCCGCACCATTCATGTCTGCACCGAATGCGGCGCGCAGGCTACCAAGTGGGCCGGCCAGTGCGGCGACTGCGGGGCGTGGAATACCTTGCAGGAAACTGTAGCGGCCCCGGTACCCAAGAGTCCCAGCAAACCGGCGGGTTATGCTGGGGCAGCGAGCGGAACCGAAATCCGCACCTTGGCCGAAGTGGACGCCAAAGCGGAAATGCGTCAGTCCTGCGGCAATGGCGAGCTGGATCGGGTGCTGGGCGGCGGGCTGGTTGATGGTTCCGTCACTCTGATTGGCGGCGATCCGGGCATCGGCAAGTCCACCCTGCTGCTGCAAGTACTGGCTGAATTGGCGTCGCGTAATCGCACCCTCTATGTCACTGGCGAAGAATCGCCTCAGCAGATCAGCCTGCGCGCCCAGCGACTGCAATTGCCCCGCGACCGATTGCGGCTGCTGGCGGAAATCAATGTCGAGAGAATTCTGGCAGTGGCCGAGATCGAGCGGCCCCAAGTCATGGTGATTGATTCGATCCAGACCGCGTTCACCGAGCGGCTGCAATCGGCGCCCGGTTCAGTGGCTCAGGTGCGGGAGAGCGCAGCGCAACTGGTGCGCTACGCCAAAGCCGGCGGCGCGGCGCTGTTTCTGGTGGGCCATGTCACCAAGGAAGGCGCGATTGCCGGGCCACGGGTTCTCGAACACATGGTCGATACCGTGCTGTATTTCGAGGGCGATTCCGGGGGGCGGCTGCGGGTGCTGCGGGCGATCAAGAACCGCTACGGGCCGGTCAATGAGCTGGGCGTGTTCGCTATGACCGAGCGCGGTTTGCAGGAAGTCAGCAACCCCTCCTCCATCTTTCTGTCCCGCCACGATCAGCCAGTCTCCGGGAGCGTAGTCATGGTCACGCGGGAAGGCACCCGACCGCTGCTGGTGGAAGTGCAGGCGCTGGTCGATGAGTGCCACGGCGGCAATCCGCGCAGGGTGACGCTGGGACTGGAGCAGAACCGGCTGGCGATGCTGCTGGCGGTGCTGCATCGGCATGGCGGGGTGGCGATGTACGACCAGGATGTTTACGTCAATGCGGTCGGCGGGGTGCGAATCAACGAGACCGCCGCCGATGTGCCAGTACTGCTGGCCGCGCTGTCCAGCTTCCGCGACCGGCCGTTGCCAACCGATCTAGTGGTGTTTGGCGAAGTCGGCTTGGCCGGGGAAATTCGCCCGGTGCCGAATGGCGAGGAACGGTTGCGGGAAGCCGCCAAGCATGGGTTCAAGCAGGCCATCGTCCCCCGAGCCAACCTGCCTCGGCGTGGTGCGCGGGTCGAGGGGCTGGAAGTGCGCGGCGTCACCCGGCTGGGCGAAGTGATGAGCGGAATCTGAGTCTCTAAATCACTACAGTTTCATCCGCTTGAACATGCTTTCCGGGATCTGCCGGATAATCAGCATGATCCAGCGCCAGAACCACGGCAGATAAATCTCATCCCGGCCACGATCAACTGCGGCGACGATGCCCTGGGCAATCTGGTCCGGTTGCGCCCACAGCAAACCCTTCTTCTCAAACGCGGCAGTCATCGGCGTATCGACAAAGCCCGGCTTGACCGTGATCACCCGGACACCCTTGCTGAACAGCCGGTTGCGCAAGCCTTGCAGGAACAGGCTGACCATGCCTTTGGCCGCGCCATAAACGTAATTGCTCTGCCGACCCCGCTCGCCCGCGACCGAACTGATCGCGATCAAGATCCCCCGCCCGCGCCGTTCAAAATCATTGGCCAGCAAAGTCGCCAGACTGATCACGCTGAGGGCGTTGGTGTGCAGGGCGGCGAGAGTAGTGGCTACCGACTGCTGACACGCCGCTTGATCGGGCAGCGTACCGTGGGCGATCAACGCCAGCTCGATCCCGCCTAGCGCCTGACTGGCCCGCTCCAGTAAAGCCGGATGCTGATCGAGTTGATCGAGGTCGAGACTTTCCGAATGCACCGGCTGACCGGAGCGGATTTCCAGGTCGCGCGCAATAGCGGCGAGCCGGTCCGCATTACGCCCGACCAGGTAAAAACGGGCGCCGGTAGCGGCAAAGTGGCGAGCAGTGGCTTCGGCAATCGCCGATGTCGCGCCAATGATCAGAATGTTGCGCACAATGAAACCCTTATCCTCGGAACACTTGGAAAAATAAGGCCAGGTTTTCAGCCTTCAGCCTTCCCCAATAACCCGTCGCCACAGGCTTGACGAAAAGCGCGGGTCAACAAAGCGGCTGAATTCGGCCCAGCGCGGGAAATACCGGCGGAAACTGTCCCCACTCATCCGGGCGTCCTTGGCCGGATACACCGCACCGCTGGCCTGTCTGGTCACTTCGTCAAGCCGATCCAGCAAATCCAGCGTTTTTTGTCCCTGGTTGGGAAAATCCAGCGCCAGCGTCACGCCGGGTCGGGGAAACGACAGCAGCCCGCCCGAAACCTGATTCCCAAACCGTTTTAGCACCGCCAGCATGGAACCCTGTCCACTGGCGGCAATCCGGGCCAGCATCTCCAGCAGAGCTTCGCGGGCGTGATCCGGTGGAATCACGCACTGGTATTGGAAAAAACCGCGTCGCCCATATAGCCGGTTCCATTCCTGCAAATTGTCCAGCGGATAGAAAAATGGCGGATAGGGCGTCAGACCGCGCACCGGGCGCGGCAGATGGTAGTACAGCCGGTTGAAGGCGGCGACGCTGAGCTGGTTAACCAAGGAAATGGGGAGCATCAACGGCACGGTCAGCGGGCGACGGTCGGGTGGTGCTGATTTGAAGATGCCCGGCGGCGCGTGCCTCCCGGCCATGTAAATGCCCCGGCCCAGCGCCCGGCCGGTCGCAGCGCAGTCAATCCAGGACACGATGTAGGGATAGCGACTTTCATATTCGGCATCGAGCGCCAGAAACTCATCGAGACTGCCAAACCGCTGGTTTTCGACGACGATCCAGGGATTGGCAATCCGCTGCAACTCAATCTCCACCCAGGTGATCAACCCGGTCAATCCCAGCCCGCTGACCGTGGCCTGGAACCAGTCGCTATTCTGTTCCGGGGTACACAGCAACCGTTTACCGTCGGAACGCAGCAGTTCAAAAGCGCGGACGTGGCGCCCAAAACTGCCGGCCAGGTGATGGTTTTTGCCATGCACGTCATTGGCAATCACGCCACCGAGCGTGACGAAGCGGGTGCCGGGCGTGACTGGCAGGAACCAGCCTTGCGGAACGATCAGCGCCAGAATCTCGGAGAGCAAGACCCCGGCTTCCGCCCGCAACACGCCAAGGGTTGGATCAAAAGCGATGAACCGATCCAGCCTACGGGTCAACAGCAGTGCGCCGCCATTATTCAGACCAACATCGCCATAACTGCGGCCATTGCCAAACGGCAAGCAGGTCAACGGCTCATCGGGCAGGGGCAGAATTTGGGTATCGCGGCAGGCGATGAGCTGACGCGGTTGCGAGGGCGGGCGACGACCCCAACTGTGTGGAATGCAGCTCGACATAGCAGCGCTCACCGGGGCAGCGCAATCAGGAAGATTACGACGCAGACCAGCATGGTGTAACGGCTGTTGCGGTCGGTCAGGGCAAACAGAATCGGGTCATCGTGCATTTCGCCGCGATGGGTGACCAGCCAAACCCGGCTGATCCAGTACAGCAGCGCCGGACAAATCAGCCAGATCGCCAGCGGTTGGCCGTACAGGGCGCGGCTGGTTTCGGTATTAACGTACAGCGCCAGCACCAGCACGGCTAGATAGCCGGCGGACACACCGAGGCTTTCCAGAATGCCGAGATCGTCGATGTGATAGCCCCGGCCTTTCGCCCCGAGTTCGCCCCGTTCCCGCAGAGTCCACAGTTCGGCGTAACGTTTGACCAGCGCCAGGCTGAGGAACAGGAACATTGAAAACGCCAGCAGCCAGAACGATGGCATGATCTGCACTGCCGCCGTGCCGGCGATGATCCGCAGGGTATACAGCCCAGCCAGCACAATGGCGTCCAGCATCAAGGTCCGTTTGAGTCGCAGCGAGTAGGCCAGGGTGAAGATGTAGTAAATCCCCAGGACAGCGGTGAAGTCGGGGTGAATCAGCAGACTCAGCCCAAAAGCCGCGAACAGCAGCAGCGGAATGACGACGATCCCGTGGGCGATGGGCAGCTTGCCGGCGGCGAATGGACGGCGGCGTTTACGCGGATGACGGCGGTCAGCGGCCAAATCCAGCAGGTCATTGAGCAGGTAAACACTGGAGGCGCACAACCCGAAGCTGAAAAAGGCCAGCAGCGCCAACAGTAGCTTGTCCGGCTGATCCCAGCCGTGACCGGCGATCAGCGGGACGAAGATCAGCATGTTCTTCAGCCACTGATAGAGCCGCAGTTCCTTGACCCAGTGCCGCCCCGGTTTTTCAGTCGGGGCGAAAACCTGTTCCACTTCACAGACGGCGCGGGCCTGGTCAACGAGGGCTGAACCGGCGTTGATCACGATGGCGCGCCGGGCGTGCTTCCAGACTGCCACATCCACCGCCGCATTGCCGGCGTAGTCGAAACCGCGCTCGCCGTAACGGGCGACCAGTTCCTCTGCTTTATGCGAACCGGCCAGATTGCGGTCGCCCTCAGTCGCCAGCACTTCATCAAACAGGCCGAGATGATCGGCGACCTGCTCGGCGAAACTGCGGTGCGAGGCGGTGACCAGCGCCAAGCGCCGGCCTGCCGCTTTCTGCTCACGCAAAAACGCCAGCAATTCAGGATTAAACGGCAGAGTGGCGATGTCGAGTTCCACCCGTTCGGCCATTTCGGCCTTGAGCCGGGCCTTGCCGTCCACCAGCCAGATCGGCCAGCGCAGCGTGGACAATGGCGCTTGCTTGAGTTGGGCGAAGGCGGCTTCCAGCAACAGATCGGAATTGAGCAGGGTTCCGTCGAGATCGATGCAGAGGGGAATTGAAGTGTTCATCAAATAGCGCCAGTCGCTTTGTACACCGTAGTCTTGATAAAGGTGCTGTCGCATTGAAATTCAGGATTTGGCAAGCCCAGTTGCTTACAAATGGCGATGATTTTCTGCAAGCCGCGCCCGGCTTTTTCCACCAAGCCATAGTCCCGGCATAATTGGGCGATATTGGGATTGCGATAAAACGAAACGCCGGCCAGCGCATTTTCCAGAGTCAGGGTATTCGGTAATGCGCCAGGCGAAAACAATTCCAGCCGGTCGTCAAACAGGGATAGCCGGATTTTTTGCCCGAAAATCGACCAGTCGCGATGACAGAAGGCGTTGGTAATGAGTTCGCGAATCACAAAAAAATCATAATCCGGCAAATCAGTTCGATGCGGATTCCCCTCGATAAAAACCCCACGCATCGCTGAATTAAATTGCACAAATTTCACAGCCGCCTCAATGGATTCTGGAATGGGTGCGGAAAGTTCTTTCTGATCAGCAATCGCGCCGGTGCTATCCAGTCCGATGAAGCGGAATAACTGGATACCGCATTGAGGAAGCAGTCTTTCGGCATTCAGGCCAAAGAACAGCGCGCCGACTACGGTCATCTGCCCATTGTGCATTAACTGCCAATTTTCGAGGAATTGGTGGGCAGAATGTTCTTCAAACTCTATCTTGCGGTAAGTCTGGCAGTATTCACGGAAGCGCAACCAATCCACGTTAGCAGCAGATGTCCCCGGCAAGGCGGTAATTTCAAAATGGTAAAGTCCGCCCGATTGCAGGAAGCGAATCAATTCCGGCATACTGGGTTCAATTGAAACGGTGCCGACTCGTACATAAAACCGGTTCTGTCCTTTGACCTTGTAGGGTTTGAATAAACCTTTAGGGATCACGACTTCAAGGACTTTTTTGCCGCTGGAATGCTGATGATAAAAAATTTCCGGCAGTACCGAAGGCTCGATCAGATTGCGGCAAATGTTGATCACCCGTTCTTCGACGGTTTTATCATCGATCCCAGTGACCACGCCATCGTCTTCGATGCCAATGAAAATGCTCCCCCCACGGCTATTGGCAAACGCTACCGCTTCCTTAGCCAGACTTTCATTATGGAATCGACCGCTTTTGAACTCGGTGATGTGGTCTTCACCTTGTTCGAGGATGAGGGTTAAGTCTTTCATTGGGGTAAGGTGCTATAGGGATCCGATCTGAGTTGTGGAAAGCCTGCTTCAGGCTCTGTATTCTTAAAAGCACCAAAGATAAATAATATATTGAAAATAAATGAGTTATTTATTTTTTGGCGAATACGGTTGTGAAAAGCATCAGTCCACAACCTGTAAAGGAGACCTATATAGGGATCAATGCAGAGAGGATGGAGTATTTGTTTAGTGGATCACAGCCTTTTGTACCGTATTCTTGATAAAAAACGGGTTCTTCGAGAGTTCTTGTGGAGTTCATCTAGCCATCCGTAGGTCGGGCACAGGATGTACCCGACATGGACATTTCTGTCGGGCAAAGCTACGCTTTTGCCCGACTTACTGTTTTCGAACACCCGTTCCACAAAAACACTCGAAGAACCTCATTTTATATGATAGAGCCAATTACAATGTCACTGGATTTCAGATTGAAGTCGTTCACCATAACACTGTAAAGTGTGGCAACCCATTAAGAGAATTCTTTTTCTTATATCGACAGCTAATGGTCCTTGCTCTATATGAAAACCAATACTTGCATCTGATGCTTTTCCAGGAATATTTGGTATCGCAATTGGAAAAGAAACAACCCAAAAACTTAATGTCGATATCAAGAGAAGATATGGCTGCCATTTTGGCGACTTATTCAGAACTATACCAACAAGTAG
The DNA here is from genome assembly GCA_020846135.1 of Gammaproteobacteria bacterium. Taxonomy (GTDB): domain Bacteria; phylum Pseudomonadota; class Gammaproteobacteria; order Competibacterales; family Competibacteraceae; genus RXIV01. Next base: position 122,927 of record JADLEK010000064.1, on the reverse strand, counting down.
CAGGAGAAAGGGGAGTCCCGGAAGAAGGTAACTATGCTCAATTGGATATTTTAAATATAGAAGTGTTGTACCTGTAACCACACCCATAGCAGCTAACACAAATTCCCGCTTATCTTTAATAATGAGTTTAAGTCTCCCTCGATTTAAAACAAAGATTAGTAAAAGAGACAACGTCCCTGCTAAACCAATTAAATATATCGGCTTATAAACTGCTCTCCCAATATGCATTTTTAGGGTCCATAACTCTTTATCACCGAGATGTCCAGTTAAGAAATTGAAGCTTCCTTCAGATACAAGCCAAGATGGAATATAGAAAAAAATTCCTAGTAAACTACTTGTCGTTAAGATCAAAAACAATCGCCGAATCTTAAATAATGTAATTTTATGAGAGCTAATAAAAATAAAAGCGCCCGCGATGGGAAAAATTGAACCGAGTCTAAACCCTACTGCAACGGCCCCAAGGATTCCAGGGTATGCTCTTTTATTTAAAATAAACGCTTCAATTGAGAGAAACATAAAAAGGATACTCCATATGTAGTCGATCCCGGAGGTGCTAGCTATTAAATACCAAGGATTCCATATCAAACACAATAAAATCGGGAAACGCCATTGTATCTCAAGATCACAAAAGACATGCCAAATCCGATAAATAAAAAGCAAAGAGGCTATGAGAGTAGCAATATTGATCAGTAGAAAACCACCATAATTATCAAGAAGAAATATCATGCCTTCGTGCAACCAATAACCAGGATGCCTTGACATTGTAGGAATTCCTTCAAGCCAAGTTTTTACCCCTGCATCTAATTCTCCATAAATATCATTATCTGAACCATATCCTAAAAAGACTAAAGGCACTGCTGGGATCAAGAACAATAATGCTAGTAATAGAAACGTCTTACTATCGCTGTGCTGTGCTGTGCTGTGCTGTGCTGTGCTGTGCTGTGCTGTGCTGTGCTGTGCTGTTAGTCATTATAAACAGGTTCCAAGGTTATCAAGATCGAATGGATAGCCCGGCGTTATTAGTTCGGGCCAAGAGAAACATGATCAGGCTTATCGCCCTCACCAAAACTTTGGGCTAAAACCCGGACAGTTTTTAATCTCCATCAATTCATCCCCCACTCCCAGCACAATCAAACCGCACCGCTCAGCGTAATTCAATACGCTCTCTTCGACCGACAGACTGGCCAAAATGCCCACTACCGGGTAACTCGCATACTCCGGAAAAAATTCCCGGAATGCCGCGACTTCCTTGGCAAAGTGATCGACACCAGCGCTGTGCAGCGTACTTTTAGTGCTGTTCAAGCCGACTTGTCCGCCGGCAGTTACGACAATTCCGTCAAACTCCCAAGTCCGCCCGTCCTGCAACCGCCGCTTGCGCCGTACCGACAAATCAGCCACTTCCTGACCTAGCATCTCCTGCACAATGCGCGGCAAACTCGGCGCCACCAAATCCTCGACCAGCGTTCCCATCTTGTTCGCCAACTCACCCCATCGCCGATTCATCTCCCGATTGGCTTGGCGGGATTCATTCTTAAATTCTTTCATTTCATCTTTAAACTCCTTCATTTCATCTTTAAATTCCTTCATTTCGTTTTTGAACTCCTTCATTTCGTCTTTGAATGCACGTAATTCCGCCTCTGTCCGCATTTGTGAATTGTAGACTTTATTGAATTCGATCCCAACATTGAGAACAAATTCATGCGTCATCTCTTCAAGTCGGTCTACTCGCTCTTCAATATCGATCATCGCATCCTCCGAATTTCCAGTATTTTTAATACTACAACAAGCAAGGCTTTCTGATCCCGGGGTCATCCCGGCCGCCCCGGACGGATGCCCAATATCACCACCGCCACCCCGCCGAGCGCCACTGCAAACCACAACGTCGCAATCCGGCATAGCAGGGTCATCGCCACCGCAGTCGCACTGTCGGCGCCAAACGCGATCAACAGCACGCCCATCACCGCTTCCGTCCCGCCCAGCCCACCGGGGAGAAACGACAGCGCCCCGGCCAGCACCGCAATCGCGTAAACGCCAACGCCCGTAGCCAGGCTGATCCCAACCCCGAGGTTATCAGCAATGAGATACAAGGATAGTCCTTCCAGCCCCCAGGACAGCACCCCCAGACTCATTCCGAACAGCAAATAGCCGGGCCGCAATAACGTCGCCGCCGAGTCGAGCAACCGCGCCAGCCGGTCGAATTGATGACCGTAACGATGGCCTTGTCCCAGCACACACAGCTTGTCCGGCAGCCAGGCGCGTGTCATCAGCCACCCCAGCGGCGCCGTCAGCACCCACGCCAAGATGACCAGCCAGGCATAATCGGGCCGGGCCAGCAGAATCAGCAGCGCCAGCAGACTCATCGCCAGCACATCCAGCAAGCGTTCGACAAACAGCGCCGCCAGACTCTGGGCATAACTGACGCCATATTGATGCAGGTACAGCGACCGCACTGCCTCGCCCGCCTTGCCGGGCGTAACGGTCAGGGTGAAGCCCGCCAGGTAATACAAGAAATGCCGCCGCCACGGTAGAACATGACCGAAAGCCGTAATGTAACGCTGCCAGCGCCAGAACCTCAGCAGGTAATTAACCAGCGACAGGGCGAAAATGGCGACCAGCACCGGCCAATCAATCCGCCACCAGGCTGCCAGGACCGCTTCCCAGTCGGCGAACAGCACAACGCCCAGATACAACAGGGCGGCCAGCCCCATACTCAGGGTCAGGGCGCGGCGGTGATGGGGAGACATGGGGGTATGGAGGACCTTGGCGGCAGCGGCTACGGTTGGATATTAACGCTAAACCCACCGTTCGATATCCTCAATATCGTTATCGTTAGATCAGATGGCTTCTTCGGGCCGTCAGACTTCTAGCGTCCATGTCGGAATTGGTCGGAATTAGTCGGAATTGATGCCTGTTCAAACTGTGTGGCTTTTAGCAGAATGGCGATCAATCCGGCGATTCTCGCTAACCTTAAAATAGGGATAAGACCATGTTCCAGATCGCGACGACTCAATATTTCCGGCAGTGGCCCGCCCCGATAGCTTTGTGCGCCCTGTTACTCCTGGCAGGCTGCAATGGAGATGATTCATCTACGCCCACGCCCTCCGATCAATCGCTGCGAGCGCTGAGCTTCGGAATGCCCACTGGGTCAGTCGCCGTCGCCCTCGCCGATCGCCTGACGTTTGACATGTACAACGGCAGTCAGTCGCCGAATCTCTATGATCTGGTGATTGTGGATGGCGATCTGATCGGCGCGCCTGATCTGCAGGATAGCGGTAGCGCCGATACGCTGGTTGATGCCGCCATGAAGGCCGGGCGCCCGGTGCTGATGCTGGATGCGGAGGTCAATGAGGCTCAGGCGCTGCTTGAAGAACATGGGATGTCCGTACCTGAACACAGCAATATGCTGTGGATTGAACCCAGCGCCGACGGCGAGGGACACCGGGTTCTCCACATTCCCGCTACGCTGCACACCGCTGATCAACCGCTGACGACCGCTGAAGCGGATTACACCTTCCCTGACGATCCCAATCCTGATCTGTCGGCTGAAGAACTTCTACTCGATGCTGAACACGGACCGGCAGCCTATATCGTGCGCCGGTTGCAGGAGCGGAAAGTGTCAGGCCTTGATGTCCAGCAGAAGCATAAAATTGCGGCTGGCGATAAAGAGGATTTCTGCGATATTTTTGCCAATAGCAGCGCCTGCATTAAAACCGGCATGGCTTTTAAATATGGGCAAATCGTCGTTAACCAAGCGTATGCGGATACCAACCAGTGCTTGAAAGGACACCTGCTACAAAATACCGCAGGAATTCTGGTCCCGCTCCAGAGCGATCCTTGGAATTCAGAGAATATGTCCTGCTCAAATAGCGTATTGACTCCTTCCAATCAAGGGGGAAGCGAGCCAGGTTCCTACCAGTGCCCATCCAGCACCATAACGATTGATTACTATGTGTTTCTGGCAACCAACCCCGATCAAACCCGTGAACAGTTTGTGTTGTTGCGAATGAATGGCAGTTCGATTCCCAGTAGCGCTGATACCATTTCCAAAAATGACTGGTGGGGGCGATTTTGGACTACGTCAGGCGTTGGAATTACTGCTGAGGCCAGTTGGGTGGACACCGGCGGCAAGGATGGTCTGGTTTATATTTTTGCCAGCCCGGACAATTTTGTCAGCAATAACGACCAGACCAAGGTGACCAGCAGCCATGATTACAGCTTTGACTTCAAGGGCTCCGCCAAAGGCAGTTGCAAAGTGTCCACAGAGATTGGCGAAGACTCGAATATAGGCGGCGAGTGCGGTCTGGGCGTCAATGGATCGGCAGGCGGCAGTTTTTCCTATAAATATAGCGAGACCAAAACTTTGGCGGACTGGCGACTGGTCAACAAGACGGTGGGTCAACAACAGCGCTATCGCTGGTACTACTCGCAAAACCTTCCCTATGAAGGTTGGCCGCGCAACCGTTTCGAGGTGCTTGGCGATACCTACAACTGGTTTATCCTACCACAATCCATTAAGGACATCCCTCGCCTCTCGAGAGAGGCCCTAAGTACCAACGGGTTTGCTGAATTTAAAGTTGATTCCGCCCATATTGGCCGCAAGTTGAAAGTTAATTTGGAATTCACCGGAGCTTATGACGCGACGATCTGTATTATTCATCCACTTTTTGGGCGAACCTGTAACAGCAACTTGGTTGGAAATGCGGGTACTCCCATTAAGTCAGCGCATCTCCGTCATCTGAGCATCAGCCGCTCTTCAGTAGTGATTGATTTAGGCACGATGATTGCCAAATAAGGGGAATAATCATGATGCGTTTTCAGCTAAAACCATTAACCGTAGCGCTGAGCCTTGCCCTGGCGATGCCATTGGTTGGACAAGCCGCCGACCATTCCCTGACTCAAGTCAGTCACGACTCCCAACTCGGAGTCAGCAAACTGAATTTTGTGGTGAGCTTGGACTGGGATCTCGCTAAGCCACCCAGTGGATTCGATCGAAATTATGTATACAACTCTCTCAGGCAGTTTGCCCGGAGTTTGTACACCATGACTGAGGGTCTGCATAAGATTGGCACAGTTTATGTGTATGACAAGAGCCAATTCTTAAAGCGCGCCGATATTCAATTCATGAATAAGCAAGGGCGTGCGCAAGCCAGCGTCAGTGGCTGGAAGCGCCGCAGCAATGAAATAGAGATATTCACCTTTGATGCAGGAGCGGAAGAACCAGAATCCATCGAAGACATTGGTAAAACTCTCGCCCATGAAATAGGCCATTATGGCTATGGATTCCTCGATGAATATGCCGAAAAAGGCAAAAAATCCTCTACGGACTTAGGGAATCCGCTGGAGAGCGATACCCCCCGCAACACCATCATGAACGATCATCTGAAGTTCACTACCCTGAGTACATCCAGCGATTATGCCGATTCCACGACGCAAAAAACCGCCCAGTGGCGGGTCTATCAACTTTCGGCCTGGGAAGCCCTGATCCAGAATCCCGCCAACGACGGTGAAACCGCCGCAGGATACGGCGGCCCCATCCGAACCTGGTTCGAGGCATTCAGAACTCTGAAACAAGCGCCGACGGCGGAGTCGCTGAAAAAGCCGACCGGCGGCGATGACGAGTTGCAGGTGGTGTACATGAACGAAGGCAGTCTCATGGTGCTGGCGATCAACCAGAATCTGACGCTGGAGCAACTGAACGCCGCCAAGCAATCCGCTAAGGGCGCGGTAGACGCCCTGAATAACAAGGCTCAAGTGGCGGTGCTGGCCTATCCCGATTTCGTCTCTAATCCGGTACAAATATTAACTTTAGTTGGCGGTAACCGGGACACCATCCAGGCGGCGATTGACGGTATTCAGCAAAGCGCGGTGAATAATGATCCCACTCAGGCGCTGAATGCGGCGCTGACCATCATCAAAGATGCCCGCAATCCGGCGACGACGCCCTCCGTCCTGCTGTTGTCCACTAACGCCGCCGTAGATGCGGCCACCGTCCAGAATTACCGTCAGGAAAGCGTCGCGATTAACCCGGTGGTGATCAGCACTGACGCCGATCGCCAGGCGCAACGCCTCGCAGCCCGTACCCAGGCCGCCGCCGGCGACAAGGTGTTGTTAGGGGCGCTGGCCGGACAGACCGGTGGTCGCTACGCGGTGGCCAATAACAACAGCGAAACCGCCCAGGCCGCCAGTCAGCTCGTCGACGAGGCCGAGGGCGAGGCCGTCGCGATCATCAATGATGATGGAGTCGATCAAGTCACCCCTGGCGAGCCGTTCACCTTGACTACCTTGATCGGCTCCGCCGATCAGGGAGCTACCCTGCGGTTTACCGCCTACTGGGATCCCAAAGACCCGGTCGAGTTCAGTCTGCAAACCCCCGGCGGCCAGTTGATTACCCCGGATCGTCTGCCCCCGGAAGTACGCTATGAGGCTGATGGAGATGGCGCCAGCGCCAGCTATGCAATCAGCCCGCAATTTGCCGGACGGGACGGGTTATGGCTCAGCAAGGTTGCTGCCCGGCAAACCACGGCTGACGGCGTCTTTCAGGATGTAACGGCAACGCCCTCGGCGCTGGACGCTGACATAGTCACCACCGGCGGCAGCAAGGAAGACACCCGGCCGATGCACACGGAAATTTCCGTGGACGGCCCACTGCAGGTGATCCAGTCCACCGTGCGGCTGGAAATCTACGATGAAGATGGCAACCCGGTCCAAACGGATCTGGTAGCCCACGACGACGGCATTGCTCCTGACGTGAGCGCGAATGACGGCGTCTATACCGTCAAGGTTGCGGACTTTCTGAAGTCGGATCGGGAATATGAACTGGTGGCCCGGGTCTCCAATCCCAACAATGCCGCCCAGTTCAGCACCAGCGGCCGGCGGGTCCAGGGAACGGATGCGCCCCCGGTCCCGGTCGGCCCCTTCCAGCGCACCACCAGCATCTGGGTCATGAATGAAACCGCCCCGGAGCCTACGCCGATCACCGGCGGCGGCGGGTGTGTCTTAACGCCCAACGCCCCATTCGATCCATTATTCCCGGCGCTCAGCATCGGCGCGTGCTGGTACCTGATCCGCCGCCGGCAGTCACGGTAGCCGTATGGCCTCCAATCCGCGCTGCCGGCGGGCTTTCTGGGTCCGGTTGGCGCGGGATCGGGAGTTCTTTCTGGCTCGCCCTGCTGGCCGGACCGGCGTTCTGGGTCTGGCGGGCGGGCGGGATGCCGGAACTGTCCGTCACCGGGCCGCGATGGCTATGGCTGGCGCTGGTGGTTCCTGTTGTGGAAGAACTGGCCTTTCGCGGCTGGTTGCAGGGGATGCTGGTCGAGCGTTTCCCGCAGCGGTGGTGTGGGCCAACGCCTGTCCCAGGCCAATCTGCTGACCAGTCTGCTGTTCGCTGCCGCCCATACTGGAGTCACCGGCCACTGGAGTGGCGCGCTGGTCTTTGTCCCGTCGCTGGCGTTCGGTTATTTCCACGACCAGTATCAGCGGGTCATGCCGGCAGTGCTGTTGCATAGTTTTTACAATGCTGGTTTTTTTGCCCCGCAAGGCGGATAAGGCCAAAGATTCATGGATATCAACCCGTGGACTGCGCGTTTCACGGACGCTGGGATCGAGGCGGCTTATGCTACAGAGCACTCGGTACAAAACCGCCGGCGCCTGTGCTATCTGTTATGGGGAGTGATTGGGATCGCCCCCTTTAATATTGCTGAGGAACTGTGGCAAAACCTCGTTCATGGCGCTGACATCACTGCGATTCTGGGCATTCGGCTGCTCATTCTGGTGATTGGGATTGGGCTAATTTTCTATTTCGAGCGCATCGCCACTCTGTCGCAAACGCCAGCAATTGCGACGGTGTTCGTCATCCTGGCCGCGATCGCGCAGTCCCTGCTGTTGGCTAAACATCCCCGCCATGAGCTGATTGGCCCGATCACCATCATCGGCGGCGTCCTGCTCATCTATTTTTACCTGCCGGTCGATCTGCAACATCGCACCGGACTGGCCCTGCTGACCAGCTTGCTGCTGTGGGTGAGCTGGAGTTTCTGGCGCAACCCGCCACCGCCGCCATCCGGGGTGTTTCGCACGGCGCTGTGGATTGTGCTAATTCATCTCGTAGGTTTTACCGCTGCCCGCGCCCGCCAGATCGAACAGCGCCTGTTGTTTGCCCGGACCCGCCAACTGGAAACTGCCCTGGACAATGAGCAGGAGGCGCGGAACCATCAGATGCGCTTTGCCCAGTTGATTTCCCATGAATTCCGTAACCCGCTGGCGATCATCAAGAGTCAAGCCCAGGTCGCGCAGCGCGAAGCGATCGTCTACCCTGACAATCCCGCCGCCCGCACCCTGTTGCGCCGCCAGAAGATCATCGAGCGGGCGGTAGCCCGGCTGGAAACGCTGTTTCAACAGTGGCTGGAAGATGATCGGCTAGCCTCGGAAGAGCTGCATCCGCACTGCGAATGGTTTCCCATCGGTACATGGCTGACCGAGACCACCCAGCCCTTCACCCTCCAGGCGCAACATCCCTTAGCGCTAGAAATCCCCGAGGATGTGGGAGAAATGCGCCTGTATGGGGACGAGACGCTGCTCAGCTCAGCCTTGCTCAATTTGCTGGATAACGCCCATAAGTATTCACCGCCCAAATCCCCGGTCGGGATTGCGGTAATACTCGAGAACGGTCAATTTGGCATTCAGGTGAGTGATGTCGGCATCGGCATCGCTACCGAGGATCTTGCGCGGATTTTCGAAAAGTCCGTGCGTTTGAACCCCGAAGGGGGGACGCGCGGCATGGGTCTTGGCCTGTATCTGGTGCGACGCATCGCCGCCGCGCATGGCGGACGCATCGAGGTTTCCAGCATCTTCGGCCAAGGCAGTGTATTTACCCTGTGGTTACCGCTCTCGCCATGACTGCAATCATTGATCCGCCGCTATTGCGCGTCCTGATCGTCGAGGACGAAGTCGATCTCCGCGACGCCATGATTGATTATCTGCACTTCGATGGCTGTATAGCGTCCGGCGTTGGCAGTATTGCCGAATGCGCCGCCTGGCTGGAGAACCAGGATTATGAGGTGATTGTGCTGGATATCGGCTTGCCCGACGGCGACGGCCTGGCGGCGCTCATGCCGTATATCGACCGGCAGCGGCAAGCCGTGGTGTTAGCTACAGCGCGTGGACAGATCGATGATCGGGTGCGGGGTTATGAATGCGGCGGCGATGCCTATCTGGTCAAACCGGTTGACCTGCGCGAATTGTCCAGCGTCATCCACCGGGTCGCCAGCCGCCTGCCCGCCGCTCTTAACCCTCCAGCTCCGCCGCCCTGGATTCTGGACACGATCGGTTGGCGACTGGTTTCCCCCGAAGGCGCGGCGTTCTCGCTGACCCACCTGGAAATGTATCTGTTCAAGGCATTGGCGGAAACTCCCGGCCAGGCCGCGCCAAGAGAGCGAATCATCCGGGCGATGGGTCATAACCCGATGACCTATGACTCCCGCAGCCTGGAAATTCTGGTTCGCCGCCTGCGGCGCAAGGCCTCCCAGACGCTAGGCCGCGAACTACCGCTGGAAACTGTGCATGGCGTCGGCTATGCGTTCTTGGCCGAGGTCAGCGTCCTTCGTCGGTGAGTCATAGCGTAATTCTGTCCAGCGGCTGCACAGTGATTTCCTGGGTTAGTTACAGAGCTTTATGCAAGCTTTCCACAACTCGGATCGGATTCCTATATCACCGCTTTATCGCTGCGTTAAACGGGATGCAGGTTGTCTATAATGGACCCCAAATTTCGGACAGGTAAATTAAGGTGGTACTCTGCACAGTAAAGACGATGAGGAAAGAGGTAACGAGATGCAGAGGAAAGTCTTCAGTGCCGAGTTCAAGGCCAAGGTTGCAATGGAAGCGCTGAGAGGCCGAAAAACCGTCAATGAGATCGCCGGGGCGCATGAGGTCCACCCGAACCAAGTGACCACCTGGAAGCGAGAAGCCCAGGAGGGGTTGAAAGTGCTGTTCGAACGTAAGCGGGGTCGGCGGAGTCCGGATGAGGGTCGGGATGTCGAAACGCTGTATAGCCAGATTGGCCGGTTGCAGGTCCAGTTGGAGTGGTTGAAAAAAAAGTCCGGACTGAACCCACCGGGGTGAGGCGCGGGTGGATCGAACCGGAACATCCCACGGTGTCGCTGGTCACCCAGTGCCAACTGCTGGGCTTGTCGCGGAGCGGTTGGTACGCGACAGCGGTGGCCGAATCGGTGCTGAATCAGGAACTGCGTGGGCGGATCGACCAGGAATATACCGCGCATCCGTTTTACGGGAGTCGGCGGATGACCACGGTGTTGCGGCGCGCCGGCTATCCGGTCAACCGCAACCGCGTGATTCGGTTGATGACCGAGATGGGGTTGCAGGCGATTTATCCGAAGCCGGCAACGTCGACGCCCCATCCGGATCATCAGATCTACCCCTACCTGCTGCGGGGGGTGATCGTCACCGTCCCCGATCAGGTGTGGAGTACGGATATCACCTATATCCATTTGCCAGGAGGACTACTTTAAGTTTTACAACGACCAGCGTCCTCATCAGGCGCTGAACAATCGAACACCCACTGAGGTGTATGCCAACCGGTCAACCCGGTCACCATGAACTGCAAAGTATCCACCTTAAATTCGGCTAAATTCTGTCTTGACTTTGGGGTCCACCTCAGATTAACCTGAAAATCAACGATCTGCTGATTTAAATCAACAATCAGTTGAAGCTGTTTGTTTAGGAGCCAACTCTGTTGGAGATAACGATTTAATCTCAAGCAGAACCGGCTCCCATCTCTCAGGATTCGGCATAACCGGAAACTGGTATAAAATCGTTTCGACCGGTTTTTTGCCGACTTCCGCGCCGCTTAACCAATGACCCGCCGGGCAATCCCCTTGGGTTTGCGCTTCTTGAGCCGCTGCGCCTCTTTCTGCCGCCGCTCCGCCAGTTCGATCAAGATTTGCTGCGAACCTCGCGGATCCTCGCCCTCGCCCGGCATCCGCTGCACATAACTGCCATCGGACCGCATCTCCCAGGCGCTGCGCCGGTCATTCAACTGCACATCGAGCATCTGCTGGAGTTCCCGTTGCAAGTCCGGCGCTTCCACTGGCGTAACCACTTCCACCCGATCCTCCAGATTGCGCTTCATGCAATCCGCCGAACCGATGAAATACTCCTCATTGCCGCCATTGAGGAAATGGAAAATCCGGGTGTGCTCCAGAAACCGTCCGACCACGCTGATCACCCGCACACTGTCCGACAGTCCGGCAATGCCAGGCCGCAACCGGCAGGTGTCGCGCACGATGAGATCCACCTTGACCCCGGCTTGCGCGGCCCGATACAGCGCGGCAGTCACATCGCGATCCTCCAGCGCATTCATCTTGAACTGAATCAGGGTCGGTTTGCCGGCCTTGGCGTGAACCGTCTCCCGCTCAATCTTGGCCAGCAGCGCCGGTTTCAGCACCTTGGGCGCGGGCAGCAATTTCCGGTAATTGCGCTTGGGGACATAACCGGTGGTCAGATAATTGAACAGCTCGGTCAAGTCTTCGCCGATGATCGGATCACAGGTCAGCATTCCCAGATCGCAGTACAGCCGGGCGGTGCCGGCATGGTAGTTGCCGGTGCCGATGTGGGCGTAGCGACGCAAACCGCTGAAATCGCGCCGCACCACCAGCATCACCTTGCTGTGGGTTTTCAGCCCCAGCACCCCATAGGTGACATGAATCCCGGCCTCCTCCAGCCGGTTGGCCCAGCGGATATTAGCCGCTTCGTCAAATTGCGCCTTCAACTCCACCACCACCGTGACCTGCTTGCCGTTTTGCGCGGCATCGATCAGCGATTCGATGATCTTGGAATCAGCCGAGGTGCGGTACAGGGTCATCTTGATCGCCAGTACCTTCGGATCTTCGCTGGCCTCCAGCGCGAACCGCTCCACCGAGGTCGCAAATGATTCATAGGGATGTTGCAACAGGATCGGCCCGGTATCGCGGATGATGTGGAAAATGTTGCGCTTCTTATCGCCCAGCTTGGGATGGTCGAGCGGATGCTGCGACGGGTCATGCAGTTCCGGCCGGTTGATCGCGACGATCTGGAACAGATCGCGCAGCGCCATCATCCCGTCCACCTCGAACACTTCGCTGACCTCGTCCAGTTCCAGTTCTGCGGCCAGCATCCCGCGATGGATCGGGTCCATGTTCTTTTCCACCTCCAGCCGGACGATGGAGGCAAACCGGCGCTCGCGCAGTTCCGATTCGATCATCAGCAGCAGATCATCGGCCTGATCTTCGTCGCGTTCCGCAATCGCGTTGCGGGTCACCCGGAACAGTTCGCAGGCTTCCACCACCATGCCGGGAAACAGCAAATCCAGGTTATTGGCGATCACTTCCTCCAGCGGTACATACAATTCGTCGTCGCCAACCTTGAGGAAGCGGGGAATTCCGGAGCCGACCGGCACCTTGATTCGCGCCAGCCCGCTGGCGTCGTCGTTGGCGTAGCGCACCGTCACTAGCAAATTGAGCGACAGGTTGGAAATGAACGGGAAGGGATGCGCCGGATCCATGGTTTGTGGCGTGACCAGCGGAAAGATGTTCAGCAGATAAAACTCGCGCATCTGGCTGCGCTGGGCCTCGGTCAGCCGCTGGTAACTCCGCAGCACGATGTTCTGTTCTTTCAGCAACCGGTGCAGATGGGACGCCAGCACCCGTTGCTGTTCGACCAGATCGCGCACCACCGCCAGGCATTCGCTCAACTGCTGCTCCGGGCTGCGGCCATCCACCGACAGCTCCCGCACCCGCGCCCCAATTTGTTGCTTGAGGCCGCCGATTCGCTTCATGAAAAACTCGTCGAGATTGGAACTGACAATCGCCATGAACTTGACCCGTTCCAGCAACGGGGTGCGTTCATCCTGCGCCTCGTGCAGCACCCGCCGGTTGAACGCCAGCCAGGTCAGTTCCCGGTTCAAATACCATTCCGGGGCGTCGAGATTGATCGGCGGCGGCGCGGGATCGTCCGGCACCGCCGCGGCGGCTTCCGCCACCAGCCGCTCCTCAGGCTTGGCCCGACTGCTGCGTGGCTTCAATGGAGCGGGTTCGGCATTCTGCACCACCGGTTCGGCGGATTCGGTCATGATCATCACACCTTAAGATTGGTTCTGGTTGGATTCTGGTTGGAATTAGGGTTGTTTCGGCCCGTCGGCCAGCGCGGTTTCCAGCCGCTCACACAGGGTTCGCAGCACGGCAATTCGGGCATGGCGCTTGTCATTGGCGGCAATCAGGGTCCACGGGGCTTGGCGAGTGCTGGTGCGTTCCACCAGATCATTGACCGCCTGTTCGTAATCGGCCCAGCGCTCCCGATTACGCCAGTCCTCATCGGTCAGTTTCCACGCCTTGTAGCCGATTTGGCCGCGCTCCTGAAACCGGCGCAACTGTTCTTCGGCGGTAATGTGCAGCCAGAATTTCAGCAGCACGATGCCGCGTTCCGCCAACTGTGCTTCAAAGTCGTTGATCTCGGCATAGGCGCGTTGCCATTCGCGGGGCCGGGCGAAACCTTCGATTCGCTCCACCAGCACCCGCCCGTACCAGCTCCGGTCGTAAATTGTGACCCGGCCCGCCCGCGGCAAGTGCCGCCAGAATCGCCATAAATAATTGTGGGCGGCCTCTTCGTCAGTCGGCGCGGCAATCTGGATCACCTGATAGTCACGGGCATCCAGCGCGGCGGTGATCCGGCGGATGCCGCCACCCTTGCCCGCCGCGTCCCAGCCCTCAAAGACCAGAATGGTTGAGACCTTGCGCTCGCGGGCGGTGCGCTGAAGCTGGTTCAGCTTAGCCTGGTAGCGTTTCAAATCGGCGTCATAGTCATCCTTGCCCAGGGTCTGGCTCATGTCCAGTTGCGACAGAATGGTCACCGGCGGCAATGAGGTCGTTTCCGGCGCAGCAGACCGGGGCGGAGAGGCGCCGGCTTCACCGTTGCCGACATTGACCGGCGTTTTAGCTTCCTCCAGCCGAAAGCGGATGGCGTCGCGGATCAGAGTCGCCACAGCCACGCTGCGATAGCGATCGTCATAGCCCTCGACGATCTTCCACGGGGCCAGGCCGGTGCTGGTCTTCATCAGGGTGCGTTCGGCGGCGGCGATAAACTGGTCGTACAGCTCCCAGTGCCGCCAGTCGCGCTTGGAAATCCGCCAGTGCAGCAGTGGATTCTTTTCCAGCTTGCGCAACCGCTCTTTCTGGGCGTCGCGCGATAAATGCATCCAGAATTTCAGAATCAACGCGCCATCGTCAGCCAGAGTTTTCTCGAAGGTCTTGATCCGCTCCAGCCGTTCATCAAATTCCGCGACGCCAATATGGCCGTAAACATGATCGAGAATTGGCATCGAATACCAAGAGCTCAGAAACAGGCCGATGCGCCCCTTGGCCGGCAGTTCACGCCAGAACCGCCAGTATTCGGGCCGGTCGCGCTCCTCATCAGACGGCTCGCCAAAGGCGCGGGTGGTCAGCCAGCGGGAATCCATCCATTCATGCAGCCGGTTGACCGTTTCGCTTTTGCCGGCCCCGTCTACTCCGGCGAAGACCACGATCACCGGGAAATCCGCATCGCGCAGCGCCATTTGCATCATCAGCAACTCCTCCCGTAGTTGCGGAACCTGTTGATGAAACTCTTCCTTCGGCAACTTGCGTTGCAATTCGGCGGTTCTGAACATGGCGTTTTCACTCGGCGTGGATTGCGAAAATGGAATGGCCGGACGGACTGGAAATTCCGACGGCGCAATCAAAAACTTGGAGGTTTTTTATTTTTGATTCATTATGTTAAACAAATTTATCCGAAACTGCGAGTCCCGTCCGCCGGCCCGGGGTAATTGCCGGCGCGGGCTTTGTGTTATCTTAATTTTAGAAGATACTGGCAAACGCTTGACTCTCCCGCCTGAGCCAGCACGGTCGCCTGACTGCATCTGATGCTCAAACTGATGAATAAACTAAGGAGAACTCTATGAAGCGGCGGCTACTGGCCGGTTTGGTTCCCGCGGCGCTGGCGCTTTCCGGCCCGGTTCACGCAGACATTTACGCCTTCGTGGATAGCAACGGGGTGCGGCATCTCAGCAATGTCCCCAATGACCCCCGTTACAAGCTGGTGATGCGCACCCCGGCCTACAGCAAGGCCTCAGCCCGCCCCTCCAGCTATGCGCCCAGTAATCTGTACGCGCCCGGCGCTACCGCACTCAGCCCCCGCAACTATACGCCGCGCATCGCCGGCGCTCGTTCGTTCCGGGTTAATGAGCAGAACCGCCAGCGCTTTGCCGCTGATGTCGACCGGATCGCCGCTCAATATCGCCTGGAGCCGGCGCTCATGCACGCCGTGATCAGCGCTGAATCCGCCTATAACCCGTGGGCGGTGTCACCCAAGGGCGCGATGGGGCTGATGCAGCTCATGCCCGGCACCGCCGAGCGGTTCGGGGTCAGTAATCCCTACGATCCCATCGCCAATATGCACGGCGGCGCTCGGTACCTGCGCTGGCTGCTGGATCGGTTCAATGATCCCCGGTTGGCAGTAGCCGGCTACAATGCCGGCGAGGGCGCGGTGCAAAAGTACGGCAACCAGATTCCGCCTTATCGGGAAACCCAGACCTATGTGGTGAGAGTCCTCGACTTTTACCAGCGTTACCGGACCAGTGGCCCCTCCTACAGCACCGTTGCCTATAACGCCGGCGGCGGCGCTACCCCGATCTACAATAATGGTTCTGCCTATCGAGGCAATTCCGGCGGCGTGACGATCATCACTCCGCGCACCCGTGGTCGCACCGCCGGAACCACTACGGTTTCGAGCAGCGCCGGCGCCACTGCCGTACCGAGCACCTATCTGATGCCCACCAGCGACCGGGTGATCGTCGGCGCCAGCGGCGGATCAGGCCGAAACTCCAGCCAGGTCACGGTCAGAACCAATCCGAATCCGTCGGTCCGGATCACGAGCGTGGTGAGTACGACCACGTTCTCGGGCAACGACAAGTAACCCATCGTCCAACTCCTGAAAGGGCCGGATTGAAAAATCGCCGTGAAATTCGCCTATCCGGGTTTAACTGACCGGGAAGTCGAAGCCTCCCGCGTTCGGCACGGCTCCAATGCCGTGGTCAGCCAGGCGGTTGAAACCTTCTGGGACAAACTGCTGGGCAATCTGCGCGACCCGATCATCATTATTCTGGTCGTCGCCCTGCTGATTACCGTGGCGCTGACGATCTTCGGTTATGCCGAATGGTACGAAAGCATTGGCATCGCTTTTGCTGTTGCCATTGCCACCCTAGTCGCTACCTGGTCGGAACACAGCAATGAGCAATCCTTCCAGAAACTGATGGAAGAAGCCTCACTGATCGTGGTCAAGACCTTCCGCAACGGCCATCTGACCGAAATCCCGATCAGCGATCTGGTGGTCGATGACTACATTCTGTTGCAACCGGGCGATACCGTGCCCACCGATGGCCGGTTGATTGCGGGTCACGCCGAGGTGGATGAAGCGGCCTTGACCGGCGAATCGGAGCCGGTGCGCAAGACCGCGCCGCCGGCCGACGCTGATCCGGCGGCTGAAGAACACTGCCTGTTCCGCGCCGGGCTACTGGTCGATGGCGAATGCGTGATGCAGGCCAGCGCGGTTGGCGACCAGACCCGCTATGGCCAGACCATGCGGGAACTGCTCTCTGCGGAGGACCGCCTCTCGCCGCTGCAACATAAGCTGTCGGTGCTGGGCAGGCAGATCGCCCTGTTTGGTTATATTGGCGCGGCCTGTATTTTCATCGCTTTCATGCTGAACACAATCTTCTGGGAACCGTTGTCGGCGGGGATTGCCGACTACTGGGCACAATCTGGCGGCGTGATCGCCAAGGACTTCATTACCGCCGCGATTCTGGCGATCATCGTGATTGTCGTTGCCGTACCGGAAGGATTGCCGATGATGATCGCCATGGTGTTGGCGATCAATATGAAAAAGCTGCTGAGCGGCAAGGTGCTGGTGCGCAAGTTGCTCGGCATTGAAACCGCCGGCAGCCTGAATCTGCTGTTCACCGACAAGACCGGCACCCTGACCCAGGGGAGGCTATCGGTCAGCGCCTTTCTGACTGGCGCTGGCGTCCAGTACGAGCAACTGGAGGCGATTCCCCAGGCATTGCGCGATACCGCCGGCTTCGCTCTGCGCAACAACACCAGCGCGGTGATCGACGCCAGTGATCCGAACGATCCTAAAATGGTCGGCGCGGACCGCACCGAGCAGGCGCTGTTGCGCTTCGTCAAGCCCTATCTGGCGCAGTCCGGTAATGTCGATATCGTTGATCTGATCCCTTTCAACAGCACCCGCAAGTTTTCCGCTGCGCAAGTGGCTGGCGATCGGACCCTGACCCTGGTGAAGGGCGCGCCGGAAGTGATCCTGCAAAACTGTGTGTGCGGTCTGGACGCCGACGGCAACCCGATTGAATTCAGCCATCGCGATGCCTTGCAGTCGGCGATGACCGGGCTATCTACGCGGGCGATGCGCCTGCTGGCGGTGGCGATCACCGACGCGCCGATTGACAGCGACAGCAAGGCGCTCCCGCTGAATCTAACCCTGGTTGGCGTATTCGGGATGCGCGATGAATTGCGTGAAACCTCCTATGCCTCGGTCAAGACCGCGAAAAACGCCGGTATTCACGTCATCATGATCACCGGCGACGCTAGGGAAACCGCACAGGCGATTGCTAAGGATGTGGGACTGCTGGAGGACGATCCGCAGGCGCTGATCCTTACCTCAGCGGATTTGGCGCAACTGTCCGATGCTGAAGTGAAAGCCCGGTTGCCGCATCTGTGTGTGGTCGCCCGCGCCTTCCCGACCGACAAAAGCCGGCTGGTGAAGCTGGCCAAGGAACTGGGGCTGGTGGTGGGCATGACCGGCGATGGGGTCAACGACGCGCCGGCGGTGAAGAATGCCGATGTCGGGTTTGCGATGGGCAGCGGCACCGAAATGACCAAGGAATCGGGCGATATCGTCATTCTCGATGACAATTTCTCGTCGCTGACCAAGGCGGTGCTGTATGGGCGCACCTTGTTCAAGTCAATTCGCAAGTTCCTGATTTTCCAGTTGACCGTGGGGATTTCCGCGGTGCTGGTGGCATTTCTGGGGCCGTTCTTCGGCCACGACTTGCCGCTGACCATGACCCAGTTGCTGTGGGTCAACATCATCATGGACACGTTCGCAGGACTGGCCTTTGCCGGAGAAGCGGCGTTGCAACGCTATATGCTGGAACCGCCGATTCGCCGCGACGAGTCGCTGATCAATGCGGATATGTGGTCATCGATCCTGCTCAATGGTGGCATCGCGGCGCTGTTAAGTCTGCTGTTCCTGACCAGCGACTGGACGCATACCCTGTTCCCCGGCGGTTATGAACTGAATGCCGATGCCAAGGCGACAAAATTCGCGACGGCCTTTTTCACCTTCTTCGTGTTCATGCACGTTTTCAACACCTTCAACGCCCGCACCCAGGGGCTGAATCTGTTGGAGAATCTGTTCGATAACCGGCTGTTTCCGATCATCATTCCGGGCATCATGCTGATTCAAGCCTTCTTTATTACTTTTGGCGGCGAAGTATTGCGGACCGTGGGCTTGTCGATATCAGAATGGATCACGGTGCTGTTGTTAGCCCTCGTGATTATTCCAATTGATCTGCTGCGCAAGATGGTTCGCAACCGGTGGTTCGGCAATCCGGTGCGGCAGGAAGCCTAAGCCGGACTGATTGGAATCCAGGCTGCATTGCGATCCTGGTTTTTAACTTCACTCAAAAAGTCACCTGATTAGCAAGATAGCCGGCCCTGCTTGGTGCCGAAAAACAGGCGTAAGCTGGCGCAGCTTTCATTCTGGAGTCAGGCCGTACCGATGAATCGCCTCCAATTTCAACCCGGTTTGTCGCTGCCGGCATTTCTGGAGCAGTTTGGGACTGAGACCCAGTGCGAAGCGGCGCTGGAAAGCGCCCGCTGGCCGGAGGGGTTTCGCTGCCTCCACTGTGGGGAGGCGAATCATTATGTGCTGCGTAAGCGAGGGCGTAAGACCTTTCAGTGCCAACCCTGCCGGACGCAGACCACCCTGATCGCGGGGAGCGTCTTCCAGAGCGCTCTGGCGTTTGCTGGGGAGATGGCAGTCGAGTGGTGCCCCAGGCCATCATCATCGGCCTGCGCAAACCCAATCAGGTTCCCGAATTCGGTTGGGTCAATACCCTTCTGGGCAATCTCAAAACCAGCTTCAGCGGGGCTTACCATGCGTTTAATTTTGCCAGATACGGAACCCGCTACCTGGCCGCCTTTGCTTACCGGTTTAACCGACGCTTTCACCTCGACACCCTTCCGGCCCGCCTGCTCGCCGCCGCCGCTGCCATCGGACCGCGCCCTGCCCGTTGGCTTCGGCAGGCTGAAGAATCTTGCGAATCAGGTGAAACAATTAGCGGACCGTCTGGGTTATTCTCACGTCAACCACTTTATCAACGCCTTTCGGCGGCAATACGGCTATCCCCCGGGCCAGTTACGACGCCATCAATCCGCGCCCAGCGGATGGGCGTTTCATCAGCGCCGCTTACCACGCCCGCCGCAAGCAACACCCCTCCGGGCGACAACTGGTGGGCAGTCTTTCACACAGCGCTGGCGCTGGTTATTGGCTGGCTTGCTGACCATCGTCATCAGCGGCGATGTCAACGCCGCCGAATCGCTGCAAAACCAGAGGGATGCCTTCCAGGCCGCCGATCAGGCATTGCGGAACGGAACCCTGGTTGACTACAGCGCCCTGCGCGACTATCCACTCTATCCCTATCTGCGTTACCGCGATCTCAGCCGCCGCCTGGCGGAATTTCCCGCCAGTGACGTCCGTGATTTCCTGCAAAGTTACGCCCGTTCGCCACTGGCCGGGCCGCTCCGCAACGCCTGGCTGCGGCGACTGGCCGACGCCAAGCGCTGGGAGGATTATCTGCGCGACGCCATTCCCGGCCGCGATCCGACCTTGGAATGCTGGCGGCGGCAGGCCCTGCTCAATACCGGCCAGCGCGAATCCGCCCTGCAGGACTTTGCGACCCTCTGGCTGCGTGGCGCATCGTTGCCGGCGACCTGCGATCCAGTGATCGCGGTTTGGCGAACTCAGGGCAATCCCACCCCGGACCAAGTTTGGCAACGCTTCGCCCTGGCGATGACCAGCGGCAATACGGGCCTGGCGAAGCCGCTACAGGCCGAATTGCCGGCGGCGGATCAACCGCTGGCCGATGTCTGGCTGGCGGTCGCTGAAAATCCACAACTCATGTTGGACACCGCCCGCTTTACCGGCGCTGACCCGCGCACTGCCGCTATTTTCAGCGACGGGCTGAAACGCTGGGGCAAGCGCGATCCCATCGCTGCCGCCGCTGCGCTCGATATCCTCAAGACGCGCTATCCGGCACTCGCTCCGCAGCTGAGTAAGGCGGAACGGCTTTTGGCGCTGTGGATCGCCAGCGACTATCACCCGACCGCGCCGGCCCGGCTGAACGGGTTGCCGGAAGTGGCCGTCGATGGGCCGGTGCGGGAATGGCGGGTGCGGGTCAGTCTGCGCCAAGGCGACTGGGCGGCGGCGCTGCGGGCGCTGGATCAGTTGTCGCCGCTGGAACAGGACAACCCGCGCTGGCGCTACTGGCGGGGCCGAACCCTGGAGGCGCTGGGCCGGACTGAGGAAGCGCAAGCGGTTTATCGCAGCATCGCCGGCCAGCGCGATTATCACGGTTTCCTGGCCGCCGACCGGCTCAATCTCCCCTACGCCATTCCCAGCATCCCCTTGCAGAGTCCACCAACCGAACTGGACGCGCTGCTGACCAGTTCGCCGGGTTTACAGCGGGCACGGGAACTCTATGTGCTGGGCCGGGAACCGGAAGCGGATGCGGAATGGCGGCTGGCGATTCAGGGTTTTGACCGGGCGGCGTTCCAGCAGGCGGCGCAACTGGCGCATCAATGGGCCTGGCATCCGCAGGCTATCGCCACCATTGCCCGGGCGGAATCCTGGGACGATCTCGATCTGCGCTTCCCGCTGGCTTATCGGGAAGGCGTCCTCGCCAGCGCCGGCGCCGAAACCCTCGACCCGGCCTGGGCTTATGCGATCATCCGTCAGGAAAGCAGTTTTCGTGCGGAAGCTCGTTCCCCGGCAGGTGCGGTCGGGCTGATGCAGATCATGCCGGCTACCGGGCGGGACATCGCCCAGGATTTGCGCGACGCGACGGCAACCCCGGATCTGACGCGGGCCGATCTCAATATCCGCTACGGCGCTCACTATCTGCAACGATTATTGGGCCGTTTGCAGAACAATCCATTATTGGCCACCGCCGCTTATAACGCCGGCCCGAATAAAATCGCGCAATGGCTGCCGGCTCGTGACTCGATGGCGGCGGATATCTGGGCGGAAACCATTCCCTATCAGGAAACCCGCAGTTATGTGCAACGGGTGATGGAATACACCGCGATCTACACCCAGCGACTGGGCGCACAAGCACCGGCGAATCGGCTCGGTTCGCGCATGAAACCGGTGCTGCCGATGGAACCCAGGAGCGCCGGTTAATTGCTTCTGGCTAAACCAGATTATGAATCCCGCGCAAATGGCGGTAGGTAATCCCCGACATCTCACGAATTACATCGCCGCGCGCATCTTTCCATGCGCCGTAATCGCTGGCGGATCGGGCCTTTTCAATAATCCCGATGAACGTATAAGGATAACTGCGGCCATCGCGGCCCCGGGCGACCAGAATGCCCATATCGCCGCACAGTTGCGCGGTGGTGCCGGTCTTGTCGAACACTTGGGTTTGCCGCGCTACCCCGGCGGCTTCGGTGTAAATCCGGTCGCGGTTGGGCAGGTGCATTAACCGCTTGAGTTCGTTCGAGTAAGGCAACTGGTCATACCAGAGCGCGTGCAGGAACCGGTGATAGTCGAGCGCCGAGGCCCGGTTGCGGTAGGAGCGCCCTCCGGCGGGAATCCGTTCCACGATCCGGGTATGCCGGAAAATGCCCGGTTGGCGGCGCTTGAGGGTGTATTCGGCCTCGGCGGGACCGGAACGGCGACTGGTCTGATCCAGCAGCGCGATAAAATAATTGGTGGCGCTGTTATCGCTACGCTGAATCATCGCCTCCATCCGGGCGCGCTGATAAGCCGTGTATGGCAACGCCCCCTCGCGGACCTTGTTGAAAAACGCCAGTGCAATGAACGGCTTGATCATGCTGGCGCTCTGGTAGGGAATCCCGGCGTTGATCAAGGCCACAAAGCGCCGGTGAGTGAAGTCGTAAACCAGCCAGGCAGTGCGTTCATTGGCGGCCAGCCGGCCCGCCCGACGCAGGGCCTTCAGATGATTCTGGAGTGTCGTATTGAAGGTGGCGGGCGGCGGCGGGGCGCGGCGAGCCGGACGGGAACCGGCCTCGCTGACCAAAGGGATCGCGCCAATCGCAGCTCCAGTACACCACAGCCCCAGTTGGGCGAGAAAAGCGCGGCGTGGCAAATCAGGAACCGGCCCAGATTCAGGCTCAATATCCGGACTCAAAAGATGGATCAGGGACGACATGGCAACAACCTCTGGCGGCGAAGAAGGGCAATCAATCGCCGTAAATTATGAACCGACTACCTGAATCAGCAATGATCGGGGCATCGGAACTGCGCATTGACAGACCTTTATAATTCGAGAATACTTTAACTATGGAAGCATTAAACGCTGCAGAACTACTGGCTGCCCTTGGGCATGAATCGCGCCTGGCCATCTTCCGCCTGTTGGTGGAAGCGGGTCCTGAAGGGCTATTTGCGAGCGCCATCGGGGAGAAGTTGACTCTTCCGCCGGCCACGCTCTCTTTTCATCTTTCCCACCTCAGCCGCGTCGGGCTGATTCGCGGGCAACGGGAAAGTCGCTTCATCCACTACTCAGCTGAATTCAGCACGATGGATGATCTGATCGCTTTCCTGACCGATAACTGTTGCCAAAATGAGGTTTGCCTGCCCAAGACGGCGGCGTGCGCGACGACCGAGAAGCGCCGCAGTCGGTTGGTCAAGGCCTCCACCCGAACCGCGCCTACCGCGATTGATTCCGAATAGAGGTATTGGATATGAGTACACCCAAAACCGTGCTGGTACTCTGTACCGGCAATTCCTGCCGCTCCCAAATGGCGGAAGTCCTGCTGAATCACGACTTGGCTGGGCAGGTGCGCGCCCTGTCCGCAGGCACCCGCCCCCAACCCAAGGTTGCTGATGGCGCCATCGCTGCGCTGCAACAGGCCGGCTTGCCGGTCGAGGGGCTTTACCCCAAAGAAGTCGAGGCGGTGCTGGATGAATCCATCGATCTGGTGGTGACAGTCTGCGATAACGCCAAGGAAACCTGCCCAATTTTCCCCAAACCGGTGCCACGCATTCATCTGCCGTTCCACGATCCGCATGGCGAACCGCTGGAGAGCTTTATCGCCGTCCGTGACGATATTCGCGCCCGACTGATTCCAGCGGTGCGTGAAGCGTTGGGCGGGTAGGGAGTCGCCATGTCTGCTCAGTGTGAAGTCACCGCCAAGGTTGCCGCTGGCGCGCCGATGAGCGTGTTTGAGCGCTACCTGACCGTTTGGGTCTTTCTGTGCATTGTGGCCGGAATTCTGGCGGGACAGGTCGCGCCCGGTCTGTTTCAAGCCATTGGGCATCTGGCGATCGCTCAGGTCAATCTGCCGGTCGGCTTATTGATCTGGGTCATGATTATCCCGATGCTGATGAAGGTGGATTTCGGCGCGTTGCATGAAGTCCGGCAGCATGTCCGGGGGATCGGCGTCACCCTTTTCATCAACTGGCTGGTCAAGCCGTTTTCCATGGCGTTGCTGGGCTGGCTGTTCATCCGCCACTTGTTTGCTCCGCTGTTGCCGGCGGACCAGATTGACAGCTATATCGCTGGCCTGATTCTCCTGGCCGCCGCCCCATGCACTGCGATGGTGTTTGTCTGGAGCCGCTTGTCCAATGGCGATCCGCTCTTTACGTTGTCGCAGGTGGCGCTGAACGACACGATCATGGTGTTCGCTTTTGCGCCACTGGTTGGGCTGCTGCTGGGCATTTCCGCCATCACCGTGCCCTGGGCGACGCTGTTCACCTCGGTGGCGCTGTACATCGTTATTCCGGTCATCATCGCCCAGGCTTGGCGGAGGGCGTTGCTGGCCAAGGGGCAGATGACCTTTGATGCGGCGATGGAAAAAATTGGTCCTTGGTCGATCGCGGCCCTGCTGGTCACCCTGATCCTGCTGTTCGCCTTTCAGGGCGAGGCGATCCTCAAGCAGCCTCTGGTCATCGCCTTGCTGGCCGTGCCGATTCTGATCCAGGTGTTTTTCAACTCCTCACTCGCCTACTGGCTGAACCGGGTGGTGGGCGAGAAACATAGCGTCGCCTGTCCCTCGGCCTTGATCGGCGCGTCCAATTTCTTTGAACTGGCGGTTGCCGCCGCGATCAGCCTGTTCGGCTTTGAATCTGGCGCGGCGCTGGCGACGGTGGTCGGCGTCCTGATCGAAGTGCCGGTCATGTTGCTGGTGGTGAAGGTCGTCAATTCATCCAAGGGCTGGTATGAAGCCCGCCAACTCCTCATGGAGTAAAATCTGATGAATACCCTCGAAATCGAATGGCGTCATTTGGATAAAGACGGACGCACTTGTCTGCGCTGTTCCGATACCTTGCAGTCCCTGCAACAGGTCATCCAACAACTGGCGGCGGAATGTGCGCCGCATGGGGTTGAGATCATCTACCGCGAAACGAAATTACCCATCGAGCAGTTGCCCGAATCCAACCTGATCCTGTTCAACGGCATCCCGCTGGAAGCAGCGCTGCCGGGCGCTTCGGCCTCGGAGAGCGAGTGTCAATCCTGCGGCGACTTGTGCGGGGAGCCGAGTTTATGCCGCACCGTTTCCGTCGGGGGTCAGACCTTCGAGGTCATTCCTGCCGCGTTGATCCGGCAGGCGGCTTGCGCTATCGCCCCCTGCTATAGCCCTCATTGCTGATCACCTTCAGCGAAGGAGTTGTTTTATGGCGACGACCTGGGCAATTCCCAACCTGATCGTTTCCTGGAGCCGGCTACAGACCGCCGCGCAGGACCACCCGACTGAATTCCGATGGCTCGGCGGCATCGTCGTGGTCTTCCTGCTGGCGTTCTTCATGCCGGTCGGCACAGCGCGCTTCGACAACGCCGTTCTGGAAGGACTGGCGTTACTCAACTGGTACGCCCGCGAACACGTCATGCTCTGCCTGGTTCCGGCGTTCTTCATTGCAGGCGCGATCGCGGTATTCATCAGCCAGGATGCGGTGCTGAAGTACCTAGGTCCCGCTGCCAACAAGATCGCCGCCTATGGCGTGGCCTCGGTGTCCGGTTCGATTCTGGCGGTGTGTTCCTGCACGGTGTTGCCGCTGTTCGGCGGTATCTACCGGCGCGGCGCGGGCCTGGGACCGGCGATTGCCTTTCTCTATTCCGGGCCGGCCATCAACGTGCTAGCGATTGTTCTCACCGCCAAAATTCTCGGCGTGGAGATGGGCGTTGCGCGAGCCGTGGGTGCGGTGAGTTTTGCGCTGGTCATCGGTCTAATCATGCACTGGATTTATCGTCGTGAAGAACAGACGCGGGCGGCGAATCAGCAGGGGTTTGCGCTGGGCGCGGATGAGGATCGGCCCCTGAGCGACACGGCGGCGTTTTTCGCGCTGATGATTGCGGTGCTGGTGTTGGCGAACTGGGCACCGGCCAGCGCTGAAGATAGCGCCATCTGGCACACGATCTTCGCTTGGAAATGGCCGCTGACCGCGCTGGCCGGTGTGGGTCTGGCCGGATTGCTGATCTGGCGCTGGCGCTGGAATTGGCAACCGCTGGCCGCTACTGCCGTGGTCGTCGCTATTCTGGCCGGGCTGGTTCCCCAACATCCTGAACTGGCGTTCAGCGCCGGGCTGATCGGCCTGACGCTGAACGCCGCGCTGCAACCCGGCGATGGCGAGGAATGGCTCGGTCAGACCTGGAGTTTCGCCAAACTGATTATGCCGTTGTTACTGGGCGGGGTGCTGCTGGCCGGGTTCCTGCTGGGCCGTCCCGGTCACGAGGGCATCATTCCGTCCGAATGGGTCGGCGCGGCGGTTGGCGGAAATTCGCTGGCGGCCAATTTTCTGTCTGCCCTGGTCGGCGCGTTCATGTATTTCGCGACCCTGACTGAAGTCCCGATTGTGCAGGGCCTGATCGGATCGGGGATGGGCAAAGGCCCGGCGTTAGCGCTGTTGCTGGCGGGGCCGGCGCTGTCGTTGCCGAATATGCTGGTGATTCGCGGCATTCTCGGTACGCAAAAAACCGTGGTTTATTGTGGGCTGGTGGTGGTCATGGCGACCTTCACCGGCGTGGTATTCGGTCTGTTCTATCCGTAGAGGAGCGATGGTCATGATCAAGTTTCAAGTTCTCGGCAGCGGTTGCGCGAAATGCAAGACCCTCGGTCAACACACGGAAGCCGCCGCGCAAGCGTTGGGGCTGGAGTATGAACTGGAGAAAGTCACCAATATGAACGCCATCATCGACGCTGGAGTGATGCGCACTCCAGCGCTGGCGGTGAATGGCGAGATCAAGAGCGCCGGCAACGTATTGTCGGTGGACGAGATCAAGACCTTGTTGAGCGCCTGACTGCGTATTTTGTCCACCATGCACGCCCAGCCTTGACCGGCTGGATGCCGATGGATCCCTTGCTCTCCTTGGGGATCAGCGCGTTGATCGTAGTGTCCAGCCTGCGACTGTTGCGTGAAGCCCTGCATGGGTTGATGGAAGGGACGCCGTTCAATCTCGCGCCGGAGGAGGTCGGACGGGCGCTGGCGACGGCTCCCGGCGTGGCCTCAGTACATGAGCTATACATCTGGAGCGTCGCCCCGGAGCAGGTGGTGCCGTCCGTCCATCTGGTGGTACACGACCTGCGGCAGTGGGAAACGGTGCTGGACGCCAGGCATACCCTGCTCACCGAGCGCTTTGGCATTCACCGCGCCACGCTGCAACCGGAACCGGGAAAATTCACGGTTTTCAGCCCCTCAATCCCCTCCACCTCATACGCCCGCAGATAGCTGGTCAGGGTCGTGGAACTGATGCCCGTCAGCCGGCTGATTTGACGGTGCGCCACCCCTTGACGCTTCAACCACAGCGCCTCCAGTTTCATGACACAGGTGGCTCCCGGTAGGTGGACATTCAGTCTCGCAGGCTGGATCGGATCGATCATCGGATCAAATCCGGACAGACATCAGGCGTTAGGTTGGGTAAATCCAACAATCACGCATTCTCTGCACTATCTTTAATGTCATTTGCTTAATGTCATTTGCTTTAATGCCATGGTAGGCCATTTCCAGTGCGCAACGGCGATGCAGCCATTTCTCCCCTGCGGCTAGACCCGCAACCCCAATCCCAATCAATCACTTCACCGAGGAGAATCCGCGATGCGATTGCTATGGATGCAGGCCGGGGCCTGCGGCGGCGACACCCTCTCCCTGCTGTCCGCCGATCATCCGCCGCTGGAGCAATTGATTGACGAAGGGCTGGAGCTGCTCTGGCAGCCGTCCTTATCCACCGATTCGACCCGGCGGCTCACCCAAATCATCGCCGACATCATCGCTGGCCGGACCCCGCTGGATATCCTGTGCGTCGAAGGCAGCCTGATCACCGCCCCGCGCAACACCGGGCTATGGGATCCGCTGGGCGGGCGGGGCAAGAAGGACGTGATCGCTGAACTGGCCGGGGCAGCTCAATATGTGCTGGCGGTGGGAACCTGCGCTGCTTACGGCGGAGTTCACGCCGCGCCGCCCAATCCCGCCGATTGCGTCGGAATGCAGTTTACCCGGACTCAGGCCGACGGTCTGTTCCGCGCCGATTGGCGCAGCCGGAGCGGATTGCCGGTGATCAATCTGGCCGGCTGCCCGACCCACCCGAATACGATTACCAAGGCGCTGGCGTTTCTGCTGCGGGGGTTAGCGCTGGAACTGGACCCGTGGCAACGTCCAACCGACTTCTTCACCACCACCGTTCACCAGGGCTGCACCCGCAACGAATACCATGAGTACGATGTGGAAGACACTACGCTGGGCGGACGCGGTTGCCTGTTTTTCAACCTCGGCTGCCAAGGACCGCTGACTCTGGCGCCCTGCAATCAGGAATTGTGGAACAGCCGCAGCAGTAAAACCCGGGCCGGCGTTCCCTGTTTCGGCTGCACCTCGCCCACCTTTCCCCGCGATGGCAACCTGTTCCGAACCGAAAAACTCGGCCATATTCCCTTGCAATTGCCGCTCGGGGTGCAACGCGCCCACTACATGGCCTACAAGGACCTGGCCCAGCAAGCCGCTCCGGAACGTCTGATCGACCGCAAAATGGAGCCTTGAGCCATGCCGCGCCTGACGCTGGAACTGGATTTGAACCGGGTAGAAGGCGATCTGACGTTTCAGGTCGAGGTTGAGGATGGGCGCGTGGTCGAGGCGCGGTGCGTCGGAACCACTTACCGGGGCTTTGAGCAAATCATGATCGGTCGCGTACCCCGCGATGCGCTGGTCATCACCCCCCGGATTTGCGGGATTTGCAGCACTGCGCACCTGTACGCCGCAACGCTGGCGCTGGAAGACGCCTGGGGTATCGCGCCGCCGGGCAATGCCATCCAGATCCGCAACGCCACCTTGATGGCGGAAGTGATTCAAAGCGACCTGCGACAAACCTTCCTGTTTTTCGCCCCCGATTTCTGTCATGAGCGCTATGCTGACTCCCCGGCCCGGGCGGCGGTCGTCGATGCCTTCGCCCCCTTCCAGGGCTGGGCGCATCGGGAAACCCTGCGCTACTCTCGGCGGATCATCGAAATCGTCGCCCTGCTGGCCGGGCAATGGCCGCATTCCTCGCACATGACGCCCGGCGGGGTCACGGCGGAAGCGACGGCGCGAAAGATCGTCGATGGTCAGAGCTTGGTAACCGAAGTCACGCGCTGGGTGGAGCAACGGCTGCTCGGCGGCGATCTGGAGGAATGGCTGGCCTTGAGCGACGCCGACGCGCTGAGCGAGTGGCTGGCGACGCGGCCCGCCACAGCGCTGGCGTTGCTTGATCAGGCCGCCCGGTTCGCCGGCCTGGACGCCATCGGTTCCGGTTCGCCGCTGATGCTGGCGTTCGGCGCGTTTCCGTTAGCCGAACCGACGGCGAACCGCAGCCACTGGCTCACGCCCGGCGTGTGGCGCGGCGGCGACCGGCCGGTGGTTCCGCTGGAGCCGGCCCGGATTGACGAACACGTCCGCTATTCCTGGTTCCGGCCCTATCCGGGCGGCAAGCATCCGTTGGCGGGGGAGACCGTGCCGGACTATCAGCCGGCCAGCGACCGCTATTCCTGGGCCAAAGCGCCGCGCTACGGCAACGAGGTCATGCAAACCGGCCCGCTCGCCGATCTGCTGGTCGACGGCGATCCGCTCATCCGCAGTCTGCACCGCCGGGCGGGCGGCAACGCCTGGCTGCGGCAACTGGCGCGGCTGCGGCGCATGACCCACCTGCTGCGCTTCCTGCGCCAGACCTTCGACCAACTGGCGGCGCGACGCCATGAACCGCACATCATGCTGCTGCCGGATGGCATCGAGCAGGACGGGCGCGGGGCTGGATTGTTGACCGCCGCCCGTGGCGCGCTGGGCCACTGGATCAGCATCCGGGATGGCGCATTCAACCGCTATCAGGTGATTACCCCGACCTCCTGGAATGCTTCGCCACGCGACAGCGCCGGAACGCCCGGCCACTGGGAGCAAAGCCTGATCGGCGTTCCGGTGCGCGATCCTGACGATCCGCTGGAAATCGCCCATGTCATTCGCTCCCATGATCCGTGTCTGGTTTGCACCGTGCATTTTCTTGACGCCGGCCGCCAGACTGGCCGCCGGGTCCGGCTGGGAGTCTGAAATGGTCCGGGGCGTGTTCTGTTTCGGCAATCCGCTGCACGGCGATGATGGAGTCGGTCCGCGCATTGCCGAAAGGTTGCGCCAGGGTTATCTGCCCGTTGATGTCCGGGTTGTCGATGCGGGCAGCGATGGCCTGGCCCTGACCACGCTGCTGGCGGATTGCGCGGCGGCGGTGCTGGTGGACGCCGAGCGCAGCTCCGGTCCCGCCGGTCAGATCGCCGTGCTGCGCCTTGACCCGGCGCAGTGGCCGGAACCCGACCCGCGTTGCAGCCACAGCGCTGATCTCGGCTTCGCGCTGTGCGCGGCGCACGTCGAATCGGGTGATTTGCCGCCGATCCATCTGGTGACGGTGACGGTGAGCGATTTCACGCCCTTCCGGATCGGGCTATCGCCAGTGGTAGCGCGGGCCGTGCCTCTGGCCGTCGCGGCTATCGCCCGCCTGCTGGGTTGGAGCGAATTGACATGAGCAGCATTGAAAACCAGCTTCTTGCCGAAATTGAGGCGTTGCGGCGGGTGGTGGCCAGTCGGGACCGCACCCTGCCTCTGGCCGTCGCGGCTATCGCCCGCCTGCTGGGTTGGAGCGAATTGACATGAGCAGCACTGAAAACCAGCTTCTTGCCGAAATTGAGGCGTTGCGGCGGGTGGTGGCCAGTCGGGACCGCACCCTGCTGACCCTGACCCGGCGGATGGATCAGATTATTGAAGCGGTGAAAGCGGATCGGGATCGCCTCGGCCAAGCCGTCAAACGGGAACGGGAACTGTCGCAATTCGTCCAGCAGGTGCTGGCGAGCATGCGCGATGTGCTGATCGTGACCGATCCGGAAGGATTCATTGTCCAGGCCAACCTCGCCGCCAGTCGGGAACTCGGATTCGAGCCGGCGCGGCTGCGGGGCGTCGCGGTCGATGCGCTGTTGCCGCCAGAGTTGTTGGCGGCTTACCGCCAATCGTTGGCGGCCCCACAACTGACCTCCGCTTCGGTCTGGCTGGAAATCATCGCCAGCCAGGGCAGTTATGTCGGGGAACACGGCCTGTTGAACAGCGCCGGAACCGTAGCGGGCATCTTCCGGATCAGCGCCGAGTTTCTTTACAGCCCCCAGGGGAAATTCGCCGGCGCGGTGATGACCGCCAGCAATTTCACCCAGCGCAAGGAAGCCGAACGGGCGCTGGCGGACAGCGAGCGACAGTTACACAACATCCTCGATGGCTGTCCGATCCCGCTGTTCGTGATTGATCGGGACCATCGCCTGATCCACTGGAACCGGGCCTGCCAGGCGATGACCAGCCTGACTGCAGCGCAGATGATCGGCACCCAAGAACACTGGCGGACGTTTTATGCTTCGCCGCGTCCCTGTTTGCTGGACCTAGTGCTGGATGGGGTCGATCTGGACACGATCGCCCAGCATTACCCGGCGGGGGTCCGCGAGCGGCAACTGGCTGAACGGGTGCTGGAAGTGGAAAGTTATTTTCCCAAGCTGGACAAATGGCTGTATTTCACCGCCGCGCCCATTCGCGATCAGCAGGGTCACATCGTCGCCGCCATGGAAAGCGTCCAGGACATTACCGAGCGCAAGCAGGCCGAGCAGGCCCTGGCCGAAAATGAAACCCGGTTGCGGCACCTGCTGGACAGCAGCCCGGTTCCACTGTTCATTATCGACCAGAACCACCGGCTGACGCACTGGAATCGCGCCTGTGCGGCGCTGACCGGGTTTGCCGCCGCCCAGATGATCGGCACTGGCGATTACTGGCTGCCCTTCTACGATGCGCCCCGGCCAGTGCTGGCGGATCTGATGCTGGAGGAAGCCGGACTAGAGGAGGCGACCCGCTATTATCCGATGGGCCTGCGCGAGCAGGATCTGGCCGAACGGGTGCTGGAAGGGGAAGACCACTTTCCCAAAATTGGCAAGTGGCTGTATTTCAGCGCCGCCCCGATCCGTGACAGCCAGGGCTACATTGTCGCTGCGATGGAAAGCATCCAGGACATCACCGAGCGCAAGGGGACTGAACAAGCGTTGCGACTGGCCGCCAGCGTCTTCGAGCACGCCCATGAAGGGATCATAATCACCGATGCGACGGCGACGATTATCGAAGTCAACCGGACCTTTGAAGAAATTACCGGTTACTCCCGCGAGGAGGTGGTGGGGCGCAACCCGCGTTTTCTGCAATCGGGTCATCACGATCCCGCTTTTTACACCACGATGTGGCAAACCCTGGTGGAGCACGGCTATTGGCACGGCGAGATCTGGAACCGACGCAAAAGCGGCGAAGTATTCCCCGAAAGCATCTCGATCTCGACGGTGCATAACACCGACGGCGCTGTGACCTGCTATGTGGGCCTGTTCGCCGATATTTCGATCCTCAAGGAAAGCCAGCAGCAACTGGAGCGGATGGCCTACTACGATCCGCTGACCGGGTTGCCCAACCGGGCGCTGCTGGCCGATCGGCTGCGGCTGGCGCTGGCCAAGGCCCAGCGCGAACAGCGGGTCCTAGCGGTCTGCTACCTGGACCTGGACGGATTCAAGCCGATCAATGACCGCTGGGGCCATGCCGCCGGCGATCTGCTGCTGGTTCAGGTCGCCCAGCGGTTTCTGGAAAGCGTGCGCGGCGACGATACGGTAGCGCGACTGGGCGGCGACGAATTTGTGATCCTGCTGGGCAATCTCGACAGCGTCGAGGAAGGCGAACGGGTGCTGGAGCGAATTCTGAACATCGTCGCCGATCCCTTTCTGCCGAATATGGTGGTGGTTTCGGCCAGTATCGGAGCGACGTTTTTCCCCTACGACAGCGCTGATCCTGACACGCTGATCCGTCATGCCGATCAGGCCATGTATCTGGCCAAGCAGGGCGGGCGCAATGCTTACCATCTGTTCGATCTGGAACAGGACCGGCGGGCGCAATGCCATCGGGAACTGCTGGACCGAATCCGCCAGGGCTGGACCGCCGGCGAGTTTTGCCTCTACTACCAGCCCAAGGCGGATATGCGCCACGGGCAGGTGGTCGGGGCCGAGGCGCTGATTCGCTGGCGGCATCCCGAACAGGGCGTGCTGGCGCCCGGCGCATTCATGGCGATGGTGGAGAACTCACAGTTCGCCGGAACGCTGGGCGACTGGGTGCTGGAAACCGCGATCCAGCAAATGGCGACTTGGAGGGCCGCCGGTCTGGTCTTGCCGGTCAGTGTGAATATGTCCGCCCGCCACCTGCAACAACCGGATTTCGCCACCCGGTTGCAAACCTTGCTGGCCCGGCATCCCGACATTCGTCCAGATTGGCTGGAGCTGGAAGTTCTCGAAACCACCGCGCTGAAGGAGCTGGAGCGCGTATCCCGGATTTTTGCCGAATGCCGGGAACTCGGGGTCCGC
Organism: Gammaproteobacteria bacterium; assembly: GCA_020846135.1. Classification (GTDB taxonomy): domain Bacteria; phylum Pseudomonadota; class Gammaproteobacteria; order Competibacterales; family Competibacteraceae; genus RXIV01. Next base: position 89,676 of record JADLEK010000064.1, on the reverse strand, counting down.
TTTGCACTGGACGATTTCGGCACCGGCTACTGCTCACTGACCTACCTGAAGCATTTGCCGGCGCAAATTCTCAAGATCGATCAAAGTTTTATCCGCACCATGCTGATCGATCCCGGTGATTTGGCGATTGTGCGGGGGATTATCGGTCTAGCTGCGGCGTTCAAGCTGGCGGTGATCGCGGAGGGAGTGGAAAGCGTGGAACACGGGGTCCAGTTGCTGGAACTGGGTTGCGATCACGCTCAGGGCTATGTGATCGCCCGGCCTATGCCGGCTGAGGAAGTTCCGGGCTGGATCGCCGGCTGGCGCTCGCCTGACGAGTGGGCGAACTGGGGGTAGGCGTCGCCAAGGTGCGGGCTATATCGTCATTCCGGCATGGATGCCGGACGACGGTTTTAAGGACGGCGCTTGGGATCAGCGTGAGAATGGCGGTCAGACGCCGGCCAGACTGATCCGATTATGGCCAAGCTGTTTGGCCGTATACAACTGCTGGGATGGGGATCGCTCCCGAGGAGATGGGACGGCTGTTCGAGTCCTTCAGCCAGACGGCCAGCGGCAGGAAGGTCCAAGGCGGAACCGGCCTCGGTCTGGCCCTGAGCCGCCAGTTTGTCCGACTGATGCATGGTGAATTGACCGCAGACAGTACGCCCGGCCAAGGCAGTTGCTTCACCTTCACCCTGCCGCTTCTAACAGCGGATAGCGTGGATAGCGTCGAACCCCGCTCTATCCGCAACGAAGAACCGGCGCTGCCGATGATTCAGGCTGCTGAATCACCGGTAAAAGATCAATGCGGAATCAACTATGCTTGATCGCAATCTCCTCCTCACCGGTAGCGCTACATGGACTGGAACCGCCTGCTTTCCCGCGCCCGTCCGGGCCTGTCCCGCCCGCACCCCGCCAGCGAAGCCCGCACCGATTTTCAGCGGGATTTCGACCGCATCGTATTTTCCTCGGCGTTCCGGCGCTTGCAGGACAAAACCCAAGTCTTCCCACTCTCGCAGAGCGACTACGTCCGCACCCGCCTGACCCACAGCCTCGAAGTGTCCAGCGTCGGGCGCTCGCTTGGAACCATGGTCGGCGACAGCGTCATCCGCCGCCATCACCTGAAGGGCGTCTATCCTCAGGACTTTGGCGCAGTGGTCGCCGCCGCCTGTCTGGCCCACGACATCGGTAATCCGCCGTTCGGCCACGCTGGAGAAGACGCGATCCGGCTCTGGTTCGCCGTCGCCGGCCAGACCGTGCTGGAGGCGCTGCCCGAAACCCAGCGGCAGGATTTCCAGCGGTTCGAGGGCAACGCCCAAGGGTTCCGGATCATTACCCGTCTGCAAAGTCCCGACAATCCAGGCGGGATGCAACTGACCTGCGCGTTGCTGGGCGCGTTCACCAAATACCCTCGCGCCGCCTGGCTGCCTGCTGCGCCGCCGCCCGGCGTTGCCTTCCGCAAATTCGGCTTCTATCAGGACGATCGCGATCTGTTCGCCGAAGTCGCCGCGCAACTGGAACTGGACGAGGTGTTGCCCGGCGCCTGGAGCCGGCATCCGCTGGCGTATCTGGTCGAGGCCGCCGACGATATTTGCTACCGGATTATTGATGTCGAAGACGCTTTTCGACTGCAACAACTGCGTTTCGAGGAAGTGCGCGATCTGCTGTTGCCATTGACCGGCGCAGCGGAGCGGGCCGAACAGAAAATGGCGCGCCTCACCCGGTCCCGGGAGAAAATCGAATACCTGCGGGCCAAGGCGATTGGCGCGATCATCGCTCAGGCGCATCAGTGCTTTATGGAGAACGAAGACGCCATTCTGGCCGGCGCTTTTCATGGAGAACTGCTGGAGGAGATTCCCGCCGCCGCCGCAATGCAGGCGCTCAAGGACTGCGGCGAGACTCAGATCTACGTCTCGCGGCCGGTGGTGGAAGTCGAAGCTGCGGGGTTTGAAGTGCTGGGTGGCTTGCTGGAAGCCTTCATCACTACCGTCAACGACATTGCCGATCACGGTCCAGCCGCCTCGTCCAAGAGCCGGATGCTGGTTCACCTGATCCCGGAGCAGTTCATCGGCGCCGGTCGTCGTCCGGTTGCCGATTTGTACCGGCGGGTGCTGGCGATCACCGATTTTGTCTCCGGGATGACTGATTCCTACGCGGTGACCCTGTTCAAGAAACTGACCGGGATTTCCCTGTCAACCAGTTGATCAAGTCGGATCCGGGATCAACGGCACAAACACCACCGGCAACACGCTGCGGCTGAACACTGCGCCCTGCCCGTCCTTGTGGATTACCCGCAAATCCTGGGTGTGTCCCGGCGCACCCACCGGAATCACCAGACGCCCACCCGGTTTCAGTTGCCGCACCAGCGCTGGCGGGACTTCCGCCGCCGCTGCGGTCACGATGATCCCGTCGAACGGTGCATGTTCTTCCCAGCCCTGCCCGCCATCGCCGACCCGGATTTCGACAGTATTAATATCCATCTCCCGCAAGCGCCGCACCGCCGCTTCGGCCAGTTCGGGAATCCGCTCGATGGAATGGATCCGCCGGACCAGTCGCGCCAGCACCGCAGTCTGATAACCCGATCCCGTGCCGATTTCCAGAATCGTCATGGCCGGATCAGGAACCAGCAATTCAGTCATCAACGCCACGATAAACGGCTGAGAAATAGTCTGGCCACGGCCAATCGGCAACGGCATATTGGCATAGGCCCAATCCCGCTGTTGGTCCGCCACGAACCGGTGCCGGGGAACCGTTGCCAGCGCCTGCCACACCGGCTCGCTCAAGGTCAAACAGCCAGTGACATCGCCGGTTTCGCGGATTTCCGCCGCGACCCGGTTTAACAGTGTCCGCCGGGCGGCTTCAAGCTCGGCGACTGGCCCATCGCCCATGACGTTCTCCCAATCGCGCTGACCGGCGCTGAACTGCCGCCGCCGGCGTCAAAAGCCGGGCCACCAGATCGCCCGGTTGCAACAGCGGTTGCCGCCGCAAGCTGGCCAGCAATCCCGCGACCGGCGCGACCACCTCCGCCTGAATTCCGCCGGTCAAGCTGTCGTAAATCTGCCCGAGAACCTCGCCAGTCCGCACCCAGCAGCCCACTTCCAGGCCTGAAGCAAACAGGCCGGACTGTTCCGCCGCTACGGTCATCACTTGCTGCAACCCGAAATAACGCAAATCCTCGTCATCATCCACCGGACGCAGACCACTGACGATACCGGTGCGATCCAGAAACGCCGCCAAAGCGCGAAACAGGGTTTCGCAATGGCCGGTTTGCAGATTGCCCGCCTGGCCGGCATGGATCACGAAATTCTCGCCACCATGCGCCCGCCAGGCCCGCACCAGCCCGGAGGCGGCATCATCGATCGCAGGACGTTCAATCACCGCCGGCAGGCCAAACAAACAGGCGCTGGCCCGTTCATCATCGCTGGGCGCATACAGCCGCACCTGCGGCATTTCTTCGATCTCCGGGGCGGTTGAGTGCAGATCCACTCGGTAGTACGCGGTCCGGGTCAGGGTCGCCACGGTCTCCAGCATCGTCCGGCCCGGATTGTGGTGACGCCTTTCCATCACGCCGGATCGTTCTCGACGCGGGATTGCGGCTATGGGCAGATTTGCATCGTGCATGGTAGGAATGATCACCACCCGTTCCCGCAGGCGCAGCCCGTCCTGTTCACCAGACTCGATGCTTTTTAGAAACGCCGCCAGCCGCGCCAGCACGAACATCCCGTTCAGTTCGTTACCGTGGAGGTTGGCGACCAAAGCTAGTCTTGGGGTACGCCCGCCCGGACCGAGGTCGTAACGGGGCAGTGCGCCCTCATCCGGCGCCTGCTTGGAGAACTGGTTTTTGATCAAGATCTGCTCCCGCCATTTGCCGTCGCTGTTTTAATTACGAAGCCATACTCAAAGCATAGTTCAGCTGGACTATTTCGCATGATGAATTTGCACCCGCGCCTGATCCCCAAAAACTTCCATTTCCATGTTGCATCGCAACATCGATTTCGCTATATTGCAATGCAACAAAGCTCATTAAACGCCCAATTCATAAGGAATCCGCCATGGTCGTCAATCTATTCAGTAAAGCGCTCGAAACTCCGCAAACCCTGCCGGAACCGGTGGTCCAGGCCAATAAACTGTGGGTCCAGAACCTGGAAAAAATGATGCTGTTCCAGATGAGCGCGCTTAAATCCTATCTGGACATCGGCTTCAACCAGATGAAAGCCGCTGCCGAAATCAACGATGCCAAGAGTCTCCAAGATTTCTACCAGCGCCAGGCCGAAATCGCTCAGACCGTGCAGCACAAGATGATGAATGACGCCAAGTCGATGACCGACATGGCGAGCCGCTTCAAGGGTGAAATGGATGGTCTGACCAAGGCCGCCTTTGACGACGTACTGCTCAAAGCCGCCTGAATGGATTCTCGCCTTCATCGCCGCCCCGCCTGCCGGGGCCGGTTGCCGTTTCGATGCCTGACTCCCCTGCACCACCTCCCTTCATCGCGATTGCCGCCGCCGACCCACTGTTGGCGGCGGAATTGCAACTTCCCCTGCTGACGGATCCCTCTATTCCCGGATTCACCCACCTGCTGGTTCTGACCAACGACCGGCTGGAACTGCGGGAACTCGGTCCTGACGCTCCAGGCCCCGTCTACGTTGATTTCCTCAGCGGAACCGCAGCGCACCGGCGGCGGTTCGGCGGCGGTCGCAATCAACCGCTGGCCCGGGCGGTTGGGTTGAAAGGCAACGCCTCCCCGTCAGTGATCGATGCCACCGCTGGACTCAGTCGCGATGCCTTCGTTCTCGCTGGTCTGGGCTGTACCGTGCGCCTGGTCGAACGCTCGCCGATCATCGCCGCCTTGCTGCGCGACGGCTTGCGCCGAGCCATGCAAGACCCGGTGATCGGTCCACTGGTCAATGAACGCCTGAGTCTGCATCTCGCTGACAGCCGCGACTTTCTCCAGTGGCTGGATAAAACCCAACGTCCCGAGGTGATCTACCTGGACCCGATGTACCCGCATCGGCGAAAAACCGCGCTGGTCGGCAAAGAGATGCGGCTGTTGCGACAAGTCGCCGGGACTGATCCGGATGCGTCGGAGTTGCTGGAAGCGGCGCTGACCTGCGCCCTGCGGCGGGTCGTGGTCAAACGCCCCCGGCTGGCGCCAACCCTGATTGGCCCATCGCCCACCCTGCATATCATCGCCCCCAATACCCGTTTTGACGTATACCTGCGCCAGCGCGGCTGATCGCTGCGCTCAAACTCTCCCGCTCGTCTCGCTCATGACAAAAAGATGACGGGCAGGCTGAGAAACCCCGCCGGTTCCTGTAGACTTTTTGTTTTACCCCCAAAGCGACGCCCCAAAAAAAACGCATCCGACAGGAGGCTATAATGGTCAGCTATACCACCGAATCCATTCGCAATATCGCCCTGACCGGGCACGGCGCGGCTGGAAAAACCACGCTGGTCGAATTGATTCTGCATCACGCCGGAAAACTCGCCGCCCCCGGCACGGTGGAAAAGGGCAACACGGTCTGTGATTTCGACCCGCAGGAAAAAGCCCATCAGCATTCCCTGGATGCCGCACTGGTCCATCTCGACTACCAGGGCGCACATATCAATATTATTGACACCCCCGGCTTTACCGACTTTATCGGCCAGACGATTGCCGTGTTACCCGCCGTAGAAACGGTCGCGGTGGTGATCAACGCCCAGACCGGCATTGAGGCGATGACCCAGCGGATGATGGAACGCGCCGCCGAGCGCCGGCAGTGCCGAATCGTCATCGTCAACAAGATCGATGCCGACAATGTGGATCTGCCCGGTCTGCTGGAGCAGATTCAGGACAGCTTTGGCAAGGAATGCCTGCCCATCAATTTGCCCGCCAACGGTGGCGCCAGTGTTGTGGACTGCTTTTTTAACCCGGCGGGCGACAGCGACTTTTCCAGCGTCGCCGCCGCCCACTCGGCCCTGATCGACCAGGTGGTCGAAATGGACGAGGATCTGATGGCGCTGTATCTGGAACAGGGCGATGAATTGCAGCCGGAGCAGCTTCATGCCCCGTTCGAGAAAGCGCTGCGTGAAGGCCATTTGATCCCGATCTGCTTCGTTTCGGCCCGCACCGGGGTCGGGGTGAAAGAACTGCTGGAGATCTTTGTCAAGCTGCTGCCCAATCCGCTCGAAGGCAATCCCGAACCCCTGGTCAAGGGCGAAGGCGCAGTGGAAACCGTGCAGGCGATTCCTGATCCAAAGCAACACGCAGTTGCCCATGTGTTCAAGGTGGTTATCGATCCGTTTATCGGCAAGCTGGGCATTTTCCGCATTCACCAGGGCAGCATCTCCAAGGACAGCCAACTGCTGATCGGTGATGGGCGCAAACCGTTCAAAGTCAACCATCTGTTTCACCTGCACGGCAAGGAGCATCCCGAAGTCACGGTCGGCATTCCCGGCGACATTTGCGCGGTAGCCAAGGTCGATGAGATTCATCGCGATGTGATGCTGCACGAGACTCATGAGGAAGATGCGCTGCATCTGCGTCCGTCATACTTCCCGACTCCGCTGTTCGGGCTGGCGATTCGCGCCGCAACCCGGGGTGATGAGCAAAAGCTGTCCGACACCGTCCACAAACTGCTCGAAGAAGACCCCTGTCTGGCGCTGGAGCATAACACCCATACCAAGGAAACCGTGCTGCGCGGCCTCAGCGATCTGCACCTGCGCCTGACTCTGGAAAAGATGCAGCAACGCTACAACATTCAGGTGGAAACCAAGTTGCCCAAGATTGCCTACAAGGAAACCATCGGCCAGCCGGCGGAAGGCCACCATCGCCACAAGAAGCAAACCGGCGGGGCCGGACAGTTCGGCGAGGTCTATCTGCGGGTGGAGCCGTTGCCGCGCAATGCCGGGTTCGAGTTTGTCAGCGAGGTCGTCGGCGGCACCATTCCGACCTCGTTTCTGCCTGCGGTGGAAAAGGGGGTTCGCGAGGCTTTACAGGAAGGGGTGATCGCCGGTTATCCGGTGCAGGATGTGCGGGCCATTGCCACTGACGGCAAATATCACCCAGTGGATTCCAAGGAAATCGCCTTTATCACCGCCGGGCGGGAGGCGTTCTTTGATGCGGTGGCCAAGGCGCGGCCACTGGTGCTGGAACCGATCATCAATCTGGAAGTGCGGACTCCCGGTGATTGTGTGGGTGCGATCACCGGCGATCTGTCCAGCCGGCGCGGGCGGATTGCCGGCACTGACGCCGGACCGCACGGGATAAGCATCATCAAGGCTCAGGTCCCGCTGGCCGAGCTGGATGGCTACGAGTCACAGTTAAAATCGATGACCGGCGGCCATGGCTCGTACAGCGTTGAGTTGAGCCATTACGATCCGGTGCCCGGCGACATCCAGCAGAAGCTGCAAAGCGCGTACAAGAAACAGCAGCAGGAAGGTTAAACGCGCTGTAATTAGATGAACCCCCGCTTGCCCTCATGGCGAGTGGGTTTCTTTACATGATCACGCCGCCGCCGTGTCCATCCTGATCCGCCGCTAAGAAGGCTATTCCTCAGCCAGCGCCTGTTGATAAGCCTGGCGTACCGTCTCATCAAAGCAAACCAGATAAACCGTTTCAATCTGCGCATCGCCGGCCAGAAACCGGCGAACCTCCCGCACCGCAATCCGCGCCGCATCCGGCAATGGATAGCGGTACACCCCGCAACTGATGGCGGGAAAGGCGATGTTGCGGACTCCATGCTCCGCCGCCAGTTCCAGGCTGTTGCGATAGCAGGCCGCCAGCAATTCCGGCTCGCCCCGGTCGCCGCCCTGCCAGATCGGGCCAACCGTGTGAATCACAAATCTAGCGGGCAAGCAATAGCCCCGGGTGAGTTTGGCCTGGCCGGTTTCACAACCGCCCAGGGTGCGACATTCGGCCAGCAATTCCGGGCCGGCGGTGCGATGAATCGCGCCATCGACCCCACCGCCGCCTAACAATGAACGGTTGGCGGCATTCACAATCGCGTCTACCGCCAGGTTAGTAATGTCCCCGGAAGTGAGCTGAATCCGCTCGGAAGGTGTGTTCATCGTCAAATCTCGATCATCTCGAAATCGCTCTTGGACGCGCCGCATTCGGGACAAACCCAGGTTGACGGCACATCCTCCCAGCAGGTGCCCGGCGCAATCCCGTCTTTGGGCCAGCCCTTTTCCTCGTTATAGATTAATCCGCAAATCAGACATATGTACATTTTCATTGAGCTTCACCTTTAGATTGAGAATGGATTCAGGTTGAAAAATGGGAGCGGCGTCAATCCGCCCCTCGTCGATACAACCAGACTGCGGCCAGCAATAACCCGTTCCCGGCCAGCCAGGCATCGGTTTGCGTCAGGGTCAGCACCCCGCCCACGATACAGGCGGCGGCGAAGATCGCGCTGCGCAATCCGGCCAGCGGACTCACGGTCGGCGGAGCGGGACGCTCCAGCAACCGGGCCGACTGGGCCAGCACTTCCGGCAAGCGGCTGACCAAATCCAGTAATTCCGGGCCGTTGCGCCACAGTTCGCGGCTCAGCCGCCCGACTTTGAACTGAGCGCGAAAAATGGCGACGATATGGGTCCGCGACAGCGCCACCACGTCCAGGCCCGGATCGACCATCCGCCCGACGCCTTCGAAGGTCACCAGCGCCTTGACCATCAGCACCAGCTCTACCCGGAAATACATCCGGTAGCGCCCGCCCAGTTGCATCGATTCCAGGATCAGCCGGGCAATGCTGAAATCGCCGCGATGAGCGCGGAGCAGGAACCGCCGCGACAACTCCAGTACCGCCCGCCGAAACTCGTCCGGATTGCCACCCGGCCCGACCCGGGCAATCCCGCCAAGATGCTGCGCCGCTTTCTCAACATCGCCACTGACCAGCGCATGGTAGTAATACAACAGTCGCCGCCGGGTCTCGTCTTCAAACCGCCCGACCATACCGAGATCCACAAAACCGATCCGCACTGACTGGCCGGGTAGAATCAGCAGGTTGCCGGCGTGCAGATCCGCGTGAAAAAACCCGTACTGGTACAGCATCCGCAAAATCGCTTGCGCTCCGAGATTCACTACCCGCGCCCGCTCCGGAACGCTGAGATCGAAGGTCGCCGGCGCGCCAGGCTTGAAGCCGTCCAGAAATTCCATCGTCACCACGCTGGCGCTACTCAGTTCGCGGTACATACGCGGAAACACAATCGCCGGGGTCGCATGAAAACAGGCGGTGAAAATTTCGCCATTGTCAGCCTCGGTGGTCAAATCCAGTTCCCGCACCGTGTAGCTGCGAAACTCCTCGATGATCGCCGCCGGCTGATAGTGTGGCAGCAGCCCGTTCAGCACCGCGCCCAGCCCCCGCAACAATTTCAGATCGGCCAGCACCGTCTCGCGCACCCCCGGTTTTAGCACCTTGATCACCACCGCCTGCCCGGTGTGGGTCGTGGCGCGATGGACCTGCGCCAGCGAAGCCGAACCGAGCGGCTGTTCCTGAACGTCGCTGAACAACTCTGCCAGGGGCCGGCCCAGTTCCGCCTCGATCAGCGCCTGGAGGATCGGAAAAGCTACGGCGGGCGCCTGATCGAACAGATTTTTCAACTCATCCGTGACGGGACGCGGCAATAGATCCTCGCGCACCGCCATAATCTGGCCTAATTTTATATAGGTCGGCCCCAACTGCTCTAGCCGACGGCGCAATTGCGCGGCGAAGGGCAGGTTGACCAGCGCCGGATCGAGCCGGCCCTCGGCCAGGGCGGCGACGATGCCCAGCAAACGGTGGCTACGTTGCTGCTCCTGGGGCAGACTGCGCCGATAGGCCACCGCGCCGCCCGCCAGCAGCCCGAACAACTGGCGGGTAACAGTCAGCAACCGCCGCCACAGCCGTCGCCCGGATGCCAGCGGCTGAAACAGCGGAACAGCAGGCGTGGCGGTAGGCGGGCGAACATCGGCCATGCGGCGGGTAACTACGGCAGGTGGGAGTTTAGGAATTTCAGAATGGTTGACAGTATAGCAACCGGAGAGATGCAGACATGGCGGTTCCAATAAACCGGATCGACGCGGCGTTGCTGATCAGCGGTGAGTCGGAATGGGTGAACTATCGTGATGTCACCTGGGGGCGCATGGATACTCCGGAACAGCCAATGGTAGTGAATCTGGTCCTGCTGCTGGCCGCGCCGGTCGATCGGGAGCGGTTCACCGCAATGCTGCACGACCGGTTGCTGCGCTTTGCCCGGTTCCGACAACGACTGGTCCAAGCGGGGAATCGCTATCTCTGGCTCGAAGACCCGGCATTCAATCTCGACGATCATCTGGACTGGCTGCGCCTGCCGGAACCGGCTGATCAACGGACCCTGGAAGAGCAGGTCGGCGAGTTGTCCAGCCAACCGCTGGACTTTAACCGGCCCTTGTGGCGGTGCATTGTCCTGGAGAATTACGGCGTGGGCGGGGCGCTGGTATTCCGCATCCACCACTGCATCGCCGATGGGGTAGCCCTGCTGCGGGTCTTTCTGACCCTGGCCGATCAGGGACCGGAACCAGCTTCACCCACGGAAATTCTGGAACAGCAGCGGGAACAGGCCCGCCTGGCGGCGAAAACCACTAAACCGTTGACCTCGCCCACCGGCTGGCGACAACGCCTACGCTGGAGCGCCGCCTTAGCCGGGGCGCTGTTGCGGCAAGCCGTCATGGGGCCGGATCGGCGCACCGCGCTGCGCAAGCGACTGACCGGATGCAAACGGGTCGCCTGGGCAAAGCCGATTCCGCTGGCTGACATTGCCGTGATTCGCCGGCGCCTGGGTGGACAAGTCAACGATGTGCTGCTGACCGCCATCGCCGGGGCATTAGGGCGCTATCTGCGGGCGCGAGGCGAATTGCGACCCGGCCTGACGGTGCGACTGGTCGAACCGGTCAATCTGCGCCCCTATCAGGAGCACGTCTGTCTCGGTAACGAGTTCGCCGTGATTTTCCTGAAACTGCCCTTGAGTATCACTGATCCAGCCGAACGGCTGACTGTAGTGCGGGCGCAAACCGAGCGAGTTAAAAGATCCCCGGAAGCGGTCGCCAATCTGGCCCTGATTGACTTCATCGGCCGGCTGCCGACTTGGCTAGAGCGGTGGGTGCTGCGACTTTACGGGATGAGAGCCAGCCTGGTGATGACCAACGTGCCGGGGCCGGAATCCCCGCTCTATCTGGCCGGAGCGCCGCTGGACCGGGTGTTGGCCTGGGTGCCGCAAATCACCGGTATCGGCATCGGGGTTTGCGTCCTGAGTTACGCCGGATCGTTCACGGTGGGGATTGCCACCGACAGCGGAGTGATCGCCGATCCGTGGGAACTGGTTGCCGCTTTCGAGGCGGAAATGACCGAATGGCGGGTCATGCCTTAGAATGCCGGGGTTCGCCGGCGATCAGGAAGGAGTAAGAATGTACGCTGCCTTTTTCGGGTTTGAGCGCAAACCTTTTAAGCCGAATGATCCGAAGGATTTTTATCGCAACGCCAATTTTGACGCCGCCTGCGCCGATCTTCTGGATGCGATTCGGGAGCAGCGCGGGTTTGCGCTACTGACTGGCGAAACCGGGGTTGGTAAAACTTACCTGTTGCGCCGCTGCATGGCGGAGGGAAGCGATATCCGGTTTGCTCCGATCGCTGGAGCCGGCCTCGACTTTTCCGGTCTCCTCAAGTCGTTGTGCAGCAATCTGCAACTGCCGGTCGAATCGCTAGATCCCGGGCAGCAGTTGCAACTGCTGCTGGAAACATTGGCCGCACCGGCCCACCGCCGGCAGATCATCGCCCTGATCATCGATGACGCCCATTATCTGCGCACCGACCTCCTCGGCCAGTTGCGGGAATTCGCGCAAACGCCGACGCTTCCCAGCCAGCGCCTGCAAATCGTGCTGGCGGGATTGCCGGACATCGAAGGCAAACTGCGCCAGCCCGGACTGGAATCGCTCCGCGCCGGGATTCTGACCCGTTGCCGTCTCGACCGGTTAAGCGATACCGAGATCGGACGGTATATCACCCATCAATTCAAAGCTGCCGGCTGTCACCACGACCTGCTATCGCCTGTCGCTATCGCACGGATCGCCCATCATACCCAGGGAGTTCTGCGCTCCATCGCCCTGCTGGGGGATGCAATCCTGCTACTGGCCAGCCTGTATGCTGAACACCAGATCACTCTGGATCTGGTCGATGAAGCCGCGCTGAACTGTTTTCTTGGCGACCGGACTGGCGCGGTTAAAACTGGCGCCGACGCGACTCCAGCCGAGATCGTTAAAATTGAAAGTGCGCCGCCAAACCCGGTCAACGCTGATTTCGATCTGGATTTCAGCAGAGAAAGCACGGACGAGGATGAAACGGAGCTGCCCAAGTTCGACTTTGCGTTTGACTTTGATTTGGATTTGGATGCCACCGCCTCCGGTGAATCATCGGTGACCGCGATGACGATTTCGGAAACCGCGCCAGATTCGGAAGCCACGCCAGCCTCTCCATCTTCACCGCCGCAGATCGAAGCGCCGCACCTGGCTCAACTGACTCAGTTACTCAAGGAAATCATCGAAAAATCAGCGCATCGCAACGCCCGGGATCGGGCGGCGCTGCATTATTTTCACCAGCGCTACGCCCGACTGGCTCAAGGCGGCGGCGCTGAACAGCGCGCGGAATGCGAACAACGTCTGGCGCGACTGGCTGAGAGTCAGGCCCCGGTACTCGTGCATCTGGCAGCGGTTTGGCAACCGCTGCCTGGCCGGCAAGGTCTGTTTTGCGCGCTGCTGCTCAATCCGGGCTGGTGGCAGTGCCGGGAAATCCGCCTGTGGTTAGGCAGTCCCGATCTGGTTTTCGCGCATGACGGGCAACTGCCGCCAGTACGGCTACTGGATGGTCGGGACGCCCAACCGGTTTACCTGAGCTTTCAGGGGCCGGATGCGGCTCAACTCGCGACCGCATTGCATCTGGAGCTTGATCTGCGCGATCACCGGGGCGAATGGCGCGCATTTAACAGCCAAGGCCAGATCGGACTGGATTTTTCCGGGCGCGCGCAAAACGATCCGGCTGTTGCCAGAGCCGAATTGGACCGGTTCTGGCTGGAACCGCCAGCGGAAGCCGTCGCCGCGAGTGCCTGGGCTGCGCCGGATCTGAGCGGTGCTGGTTTTCTGGCGATGACCTTGCCGCTGGAGTTGACGATTGAACCGGGGCGAACCGGCCAATTACAGACCAGCGTTGCGCCCGGCGAAGGCGTTGAGCGCGGGACGTTATTGACCCGCGCCCTGCTGCTGGCCGCTGATCCAGCCCACACCCCGGCCCGGATCGAACTGGTGTCGCGCCCGTTCATGATCTTTGGTCGTCACGGTTCTGGAATGCAGGCCGGGTTTGGCGATTTCACGCTGGGGTTCGTTCCGCAATACGGACGGATCTCGCGCCTGCACTGCGTGATCTGCGCCTTGGGCGATCAGTTGGCGCTGATGCCGGCCAGCGATCAGGGGCCGACCTATACCGGACGCAATGGCCAGCGCATCGAGCGGGGCCACTGGGAATTGCTGGCGGCGAACGACAGCCTGGAGATTGGCGATCTGTATCGAATGAAGCTGATCCTGGCCTGGGATCGCAAGACTGAGGTTGAACCGCTGGGTTGGGATACCCGCGAACCGCGTGACAAATTCGGTCGCTATCTGCTGGATTTAATCGAGGTCATGCGCCAACGCGACCAGCAATCCAAAAATGACGAACTGCGGACGGTGCTGGGCAACCGCTATGCCCATCTATTGCGAATGCAGGATCGGGTCGCGGCGCTCAACGGGATCGGCAATCCGGGCACTCTGATCTACGCCCGGTTTGAGCGCGATGACGCCGGCCGCCAACAGATCGTGCATTACTATGTACCCAAGTGGTTGCCTATCGGTAATTCCGCCCAGGCCGGTTTGCGGATCGACGCCCGGGGAGTTGCCCCCCACCACGCGGATCTGCTGTTCCGGGACGGGATGTACTGGATCCAGAATCTGGCGGCGCCGGACTCGGTTCAGGTGGGCTGCCATGCGCTGGCGACCAACGAGACGCTGGCGCTGGAAGCAGGGGATGCGCTGACGATTGGCTCGGCCCAATTCACGTTCGAAGCTTATTGATTCAGCCGCGCCGGGCTAATGGTCGAGCGGATACGGGATCGTCGCCTCAGCCAGAAATCCGCCCAACGCTGTGGAATGGCCGAGTTGCAAGGTTCCGTCATACTGGCTGACGATGTCGCTAACAATCGCCAGCCCCAGCCCGTAGCCCGCCCGGGACTCATCGATCCGCGTCCCCCGTTGCTGCAACAATTCCAGTTGTTCCGGCGGACAGCCCGGCCCGTCATCCTCGATCCGTAACCACAGCGCTTGCCGGTTCAATCCGATGCTCAACCGCACGGTCGCCGTCGCCCATTTGCAGGCGTTATCCAGCAGGTTACCCAGCAGTTCCAGCAGATCATCGCGGTCGCCGGGGAAGGCGCTATCGGTCGGAACCTGCGCTTCAATCCGCAAACACCGACTGCGATGAATCAGGCGCAGGGTCGCAATCAAATCAGCGACCTCCTGATTCAGCAACACCCGCTGGCCAGGATTGCCGCCGCCGCCGATTCGCGCCCGCTTTAGCTCGCGTTCGGTCAGAGTGCGGACTTGTTGAAGCTGTTGGCGCAAGTCCTGCCACCAGGCAGTAGCCATTTCCGACCGGGGCGGTTGTTCCGCGAGTTGAGTCAGTGCGGTCAGCGGCGTTTTCAGCGCATGAGCCAGATTTCCAAGGGCATGTCTGGCCCGTTGCTGCCGCTGCCCCAACAACTCCAGCAACCGGTTGAGTTCAGCGACCAAGGGTCGTACTTCATCGGGTACGGTGACCGGCAGTTGCGGAATTTCCCCCCGCGCCAACCGGGCTAGTTCGCGGCGCATTTCATCCAGTGGGGCCAGTCCGCGCCGCACCATCAGCCGCTGGATCAGCAGCAATCCGCCAAACAGGATTAGCGCGATCAGACCAAATTGCAGGAGCAGACGGCGGAGACCCGATCTGACCGGACTGAAATCCTCGGTGACCAGCAGGGTGACGGACTGGCCCTGCACCTGGAAAGCGCGGCTGACCAGCAGCAGGGATTGGCCTTGCGGGCCATCGGCAAAGGTTCGGATGAAGCGGTCGGTGGCGAAGTGCGGCAGCGGCAGCTCGGCGTCCCACAGCGACCGGGAATAGAGTTCGACCCCGGCGCTTTCAATCCGGTAATAGTGGCCGGAATAGGGCTGGCGAAAGATGGCGCTGATCCGGTCGGCGGCGAGTTGCGGATGACCATCGGCGTCAAATTCCAGCGCCGCCAGCAGCGTTTCCAGATCGTGTTCAACCCGGCCAGCGACAAAATCCTCGGCCAGTCGCCGGAGCGAATAGCCGCCAATGGCGACCGTCAGCACCGTCAGGATCGCCAGCACGATGATCAGACCGGTGGACAGCCGGGCTTGCAGCGAGGTCATCCGGCATCGGCTCCGAACACATAACCCTGGCCGCGCCGGGTGGCGATCAGATCGCGGCCCAGTTTGCGCCGTAGCCGGTTGACGTAGACCTCCAGCACATTGCTATCGCGCTCGGACTCGAAATCGTAGACCTGTTCCGCCAACCGGGATTTGGACAGCACCCGTCCGGGGTGCAGCATGAAGTAGCGCAACAGCCGGAATTCGGTGCCGGTCAGCGCAAAGGCTTCGCCTGTGGCAGGAATCCCGACAGTTTGCGTCTCCTCATCCAGTTCCAGCCCGGCGACCCGCACCGGACCATGTGGCCGGGCGACGCCACGCCGCAGCAGCGCCTGGAGCCGGACGATCAGTTCGGCGGTGTGGAATGGCTTGCTGAGATAGTCGTCAGCGCCGGCCTTGAATCCATCGACTTTTTCATGCCAGGCATCGCGGGCGGTCAGAATCAGGACCGGCAGCGGATTGCCCACCGCCCGCCAGTGGCGCAGCACCTCCAGTCCTGGCCGGCCCGGCAGACCCAAATCCAGCACCGCGACCGCGTAGGGTTCGGAATCGCCCATGAATTCGGCATCGACGCCATCGGCGGCCACGTCCACCGCGAAGCCAGTTTTTTCCAGATCGAGCCGCAACCGGTCGCTCAGTGCTGCGTCATCTTCAACCAACAGCAGGCGCATGGCGGCTCTCCGGATTATTTCTGTTCAATACGCCACAACTCGCCAGTGCGGGCATCGTATTCAAATTCCCGGACCACGCCGTCCTCACCCAGCAGTTTAAGGTCGTAAACGTAGCGGCCCTGTTCAAACTCCAGTTTCGCTTCCAGTAATTGGCCGCTCGGGCGCTGGCGACGATGATTGGCGAGAATGGTTTCCAGGGACAGAATTTGGCCGGCGTTGCGTAACCGGCGCAGTTGGCGAACTTCGTCGTCATCGCGATCAGCCTGTGCTGGTCCTGCGATCAACAACCCCGCCGCCAGCAGCAAACCGGCGACGGGGTTAGCGTAGCGGTGACTGATGGGCATAAGGTTGGAGTGTGGGTAGATTCAGGCCCGTTTGCGTCCGGTAATCATGGCGCGAGCCAGATTCTCACTGTGCAACAGGCTTTCCCAAATGACCCCGATTAAATGGCCGATAACCAGAATCACCGTGAAGTTGGCAAAGAACTCATGCACTTCCTTAAAGGCATCAATGGCGTCGTCGCTGCTGTCCATCAGCAGACCGGCGAGCGGCCCCAGACCTTTTTCAGCACCATACAGCATCAGGCCAGCGCTGACCGTAATGGCCAGGCTCAGCAGCAGAATGATGATCATGGCCCCGCCGGCAGGGTTATGACCGAGATGACGCGGCGCACGCAAGGTCAGCACCGCCTTAACGTAGGCGAAGATGTCGCGTGGTCCGTAGACAAAATCGCTGAATCGGGCATAACGCGGCCCGATCAGGCCCCAGAGCAGGCGGAACAGCAACAGGCCAGCGATGGTATAGCCGGCCCAGATATGGAGGGTTTGCAGCCATTCCTCGGGCAGGAGCGACTCGCGGATTTTTTCAAACGCGTCGCTCTGGCTGCAAAAAGCGAAGATAAAGGCGAGAACCAGGGTCCAGTGAAACAGGCGGACTAGCGGATCCCAAACCGTAATTTCAGTGGTAGCGCGATCAGTCATGGGTTTGAACACTTTCAGTAGGGCCTCCGCCACCAGGCCGCAGCGGCGGAGGGTAAGGCGTGGAGCTGTAGCTCAGAGGTTACTTGCCTTTCTCGTCAACCAGCGCGCCAGTGGCGATTTCGTAATAGACTTTCCATTCCTTGCCGTCATCGCCGGCAATGACGGTTTCCCAGGTCTCCTTGCCCTTATGGGTGTCCTGGTAAGCCTTGGTGACTTTGCCCGGATGAGCCTTGAGCGCCATCTCGGTAGCCTGCTCCTTGGTGATCGGGGCGGCAGGCGCAGTGGACGCAGCCGGGGCAGCGGGGGCAGCAGCGGGGGCAGCAGCCGGCGCTTCACCGGCAGCAAAGGCGGCGGACGTGGCAAAGGTCATCGCAAGGGCGATGGCGGCAAACAGTGGTTTACGAACGATCATTGCAAAGTGCCTCATCAGGGTTGGTTTCGGAAAAAATCAGCGGGCCGTCGGTTTGAGCGGATATTTCTGCACTGCGGCGGCCTTTCGCAACCCTTATAAAGCGCCTACCTTAAACCAATCTGAAAAACGGAAAAATGGAAAACCGGCTCGGCGCAATGGGTAAGCAGGGCCGAACTGTGGGTTTGTCGTCCGCGAACGGCTGCCCTGGGCGCATGAATGCGGGTTTGGGATGCCGGCGCTGGAGTCGGAACCGGTTGATCCGAGGTTGTAGGCTGATGTCATTACGAGTTTTTTCCTGCATAATTTTCCATATTAATTATGGTAAATCGGAAAACTGAAAAGGAGTAGTTAAATGCTGAATTTTTATGAATTTTTTGCTGGCGGTGGTATGGCCAGGATCGGTTTAAATCAAGGATGGCGTTGTCTTTTTTCTAATGATATAGATGAGAAAAAAGCCGCTGCCTATAAAATAAACTTTAATGGTGCTCCAGAGTTAAAAATCCGTGATGTGGCGTTGTTGACTCCTGATGATTTGCCGGGTGTTGCTGATTTAGCCTGGGCTTCTTTTCCTTGCCAAGACCTATCTCTTGCTGGTAACCGTGGCGGTCTAAGCGCTGAGCGTTCTGGCGCTTTCTGGCCATTCTGGCGACTCATGCAGGGACTCTGTGCCAATCGCCGTGCTCCTCGTCTAATCGCATTGGAAAATGTCAGTGGTGCGCTTACTTCAGATGGAGGCAATGATTTTATAGCGATTGCTCAGGCGTTTACACAAGCCGGTTATTATTTTGGCGCCATGATCATTGATGCTGCCTATTTTTTACCGCAATCGCGCCCGCGTTTATTTATTATTGGCGTGAGAAGCGATATAGCGATTCCACCAAAAGTCATAAATATTACGCCTAACCCAACTTGGCATCCAGCAAAGATTAGAGAGTCGGTTGCACAGTTACCGCCAGAGGCGCGGCACCACTGGATTTGGTGGCGGCTTCCTGCTCCACCACCCCGCATGACGGTTTTCGCTGATTTAATTGAAAAAGAACCCCAAGGTGTTAATTGGCATACGCCGGAAGAAACGCGCCGCTTGCTTAGCTTGATGTCAGAGATCAATCAAGCCAAGGTATTGATGGCGCAGGCTACCGGACAAAATGTAGTCGGCGGGGTTTATAAGCGCACACGCAATGGAGTACAACGCGCTGAAGTGCGGTTTGATGATGTGGCCGGATGCTTGAGAACGCCTGTTGGCGGTTCCAGTCGCCAAACTATTTTAATTGTAGAAGGTTCCAGTATCCGTTCCCGTCTTTTATCGCCACGTGAAGCCGCCCGGTTAATGGGACTACCGGAAAGCTACAAACTGCCCAAAAAATATAACGATGCTTATCATCTTGCTGGCGACGGATTAGCAGTGCCAGTGATCCGATATTTGGCCGCTAACATTCTGGAGCCAATCCTAATGAATACTGAACCTTTTGTTATCTCCAGTCTAAAGTTTTTTCCTCAATTGTCGGTTGAATTTTTGCCCGCTTAAAACTTGCTGAAAAAGTATCGGAGTAAATTAGGATGCTATCGCCAAACGATAAGAAAAAGCCGGATTCTGTCAATATTCCTCCTTTTGAAACAGAAGACTTGCGAAAAAATCTCACTGAGTTTCTTGATATATATTTCCCTTTGGCTAATACTGGACGAACCATCAAGGTCGGCAACTTTAAATGGGGAGTTTATGCGTTCTTCGATTATGATGGTGAACCTATCTATATTGGGCAAACCAACGAAAAACTGCGTACAAGAATCCGTCGTCATCTAACCAATCAGAGAACTGATGCGGTCGCAATGTCGGTTCTTGACCCATTCGAGGTCTATGAAATTGAGGTTTGGCCACTGCCGCAATTCCAAAAAACCGACAGCAAAAACCAGGATGCAAAGAATTACCTGGATACGCTGGAAAACCTGATTTATCAAAAAGCATTAGGCAACAGTCAGTTTTCGGCGGTGCTTAATGAGAAAGACCCTCCTGCTCCCTCCCTGACGATCCAGGAACCGCCTTCATTCCGGCGGCGGATTGTGTCCGATGAAGTCTACGAAATTCGTTCCCATCCCGATTACCGCTTAGCGCGTCGCGCTTTGATCATCGCCCGCTTGGCGCAAGTGATTTCTGAACGGAAAGTTCAGGGCGGATTGCGCCGAGTGTTGCTGACGCAGGCCAAGCGGCTGCAATGGCTTGCTGAACGGCGCTATACCGCACTGGGCGGCGACGCCTCGGTAGAAAAAGAGGGCCGGATCAACAACGACCGCGACGATGGTTGATCCGGCGCGGTCGCGGATTATGCGGGCAGTCAAAGGACGCGATACTGGCCCGGAAATGAAGATTCGCTGCCTGATTTTTGCCATGGGCTACCGCTATCGACTGCACCGGAAAGATCTTCCTGGAAAGCCGGACCTGGTTTTTCCTTCGCGCCGAAAAGTGGTGTTTATTCATGGCTGTTTCTGGCATGGGCACGATTGCCGGCGGGGCGCACGGATACCAAAGACCAACCGGGATTATTGGGAAAAGAAAATCGCTGGCAATCGGGAACGGGACGATCAGCATTATCAGAATTTGATCAGCAAGGGGTGGGCTTTTCTGGTGATCTGGGAATGTGGAATGAGTGATTCCAGTGTTCTGGAAAACCAGATAAAGGCATTTCTGGGTGAACCTGGTCGATCCATTGACTAACGGTTTTTTATGCGGGAAACCAGACCACTTATTCTAAAAACGCTTTAATAATTAAGAAATTCGCCGGATAGATTCGTTGATTATACCGGCTACGGGAGTAAAAAATCATGACTCAGCCGCTACGCTTATTACTATCCGCCTATCAATGCGGACCGGGCATGGGGTCGGTATCGCAAATCGGCTGGCACTGGTACTCCCGACTGGCGCAACGGCTGCCGACCACTCTGGTCACGCATATCCGCAACCGCGAGGCATTGCTGGCAGCCGGAGCGCCATTGCCCGGTTCCGAGATTATTTATATGGATACCGAGTGGTTCGCCGGGCCGCTATACCGGCTGGCGGCGCGCCTGTTCCGGCAAAGCGAACACGCGGTGTTTCTGGTCTCCTCGGCGGATTTCTACGTTTACGACGCGGCGGCATTGCGTGAGTTAAAACGGCGGCGAGTTGCAGGCGCGGATTGGGACATTGTTCATGCGGTGACTCCGGTATCGCCAATGGCCGCGACCCGACTGCATTGCCTCGGTCGCCCGGTGGTGTTGGGGCCGTGGAATGGCGGCTTGGGCAAGCCGGCTCACTTCCCGGAAATCATGCAGGCCGACGCCGCCTGGCTGTATCCAGTGCGAAAACTGGGCGGACTGGTCGATGCGCTGGCCGGGTCCAGCCGTCATGCCGCCGCGATTCTCACCGCAACTGAAGCAACCCTGCACAGCATCGCGCCCCGCTATCGCTCCCGCTGTGTACCGATGCTGGAAAATGGCGTGGATTTAACCGTCTTCACTCCCGCGCCCTGGCCGGAACCGCCGGGACCGCAGCAACCGCTCAGGCTGATTTTCGTCGGGCGACTGGTGCCATTCAAAGGTGTATCGATGCTGCTGGAAGCGGTGCAGCGGGTGAAAGACGTATTACCGATCCGCTTGACGATTGTGGGCAGCGGGCCGCTGGAGGCCGAATTGCGGGCGGAAACGACGGCGCGAGGTATCGCCGACCAAGTGCGCTTTATCACGGCCAATCTGGCCCCGGCCCAGGTTGCTGCCGAGATGCAGACCGCGCACTTGTTCTGCCTGCCGTCGGTGCGCGAATCGGGCGGAGCGGTCTTGCTGGAGGCAATGGCCTGCGCCCGGCCCGTGACTGCGGTGATGTTCGGCGGACCGGCGGAAATCGTCGATGAAGCGGTTGGCCGACCATTACCTGCAACCGGACGGGAAGCCGTGGTCAGTGGCCTGGTGACAGTATTCCATGAGGTCGCTGCGCAGCCTGAGGCCTGGCGAGAACGGGGAGAGGAAGGGTTGCGCCGGGTGCAGGAACGCTACGGTTGGGAGGCCAAGGTCGATGCCGCCGTGGCGCTGTACCAGCGGCTGGCGGCGACCGATGAGTCATAGGCGATGAATCCGGTTCTGACGGCGGACGACATTCATTTATGGCTGGTGGATCTGGATCAGCCGCTGACGCCATTGCCGGAATTGGCCGCGACCTTGACGGCGGATGAGCAGGAACGGGCCGGGCGCTTCCGTTTTCCCGAACATCAGGCCCGATTTATCGCCGGGCGGGGCCTGTTGCGGGAATTGCTGAGCGGGTATTTGAACCGGCCAGCGGCTGCGCTGCGGTTTCGCCGAGGTTTGCACGGCAAACCGGAACTGGCTGGGGAAGAGGCGGCTGCCGGACTGCATTTCAATCTGTCGCACAGTGGCCATCGGGCGTTGTATGCGGTTGCTCGCCGTGAAGTCGGCGTTGATTTGGAAAAACTGGATCGGTCGGCGGATTATGCCGGGATCATGGCCCGAATCTGCGGACCACAGGAACAGGCGGCATTTCAGACTCTCCCTCCAGAGCAGCGCCAAGACGCTTTTTTCGCCTGCTGGACCCGCAAGGAAGCTATTGCCAAGGCGATTGGCAGTGGTTTCGCCAGTGGCTTACCAACGCTGGAGGTGTGTTTGCCGGATAGCGACCGGGCGAAAGCGCATGATCCGGCGGGTCGGGAATGGGGAGTTATGAATGTGTCATTGGAGCCGGGTTGGGCCGGGGCGGTAGCGGCGACCGGCGTGGATTGGCGCTGGATAAGAATTTAATTGAGGAACGCCGATGAATAACAATGATAAAAACCGATTTTCTGAGCCTCAGCCCTCGATTCGATTGGCCTATCTGGTCAGCCGTTATCCAGCGGTATCTCATACCTTCATCCTGCGGGAAGCCTTGCGATTGAGGGAGTTGGGCTTCGAGATTGAAACCGCCTCGATTAATCCGCCCGATCAGCCGCTGGACAAATTGACTGCCGCCGAACGAGCTGAAACCGAACGGACTTATTATATTAAGCAGCATGGGTTATGGGGCGCAATGGCTGCTCAATGGATCACGCTCACTACCCAACCTTCCGGTTTCTTCCGCGGACTGCGATTCGCCTTGCGCTTGGGCGGCACGGATTTAAAAAAACTGGCTTACAGCGTTTTCTATTTCGCCGAAGCATTAATGATCGGGCAATGGATGAGGCGGCGCGGTTTGACCCATTTGCACGTTCATTTCGCCACACCCGCCGCGGCGGTCGCCTTAATCGCCCGCCTGATTTTCCCGATCACTTTCTCAATGACGGTGCATGGACCGGATGAGTTTTACGACGCGCCTGGTTATTACCTGACCGAGAAAATAGCCGCCGCCAGTTTTATCTGCTGCATCGGTTATTACGCCCGCAGCCAGTTGATGAAACTGTCGCCGCCGGATCACTGGGACAAGTTCGAGATTTCTCCGCTCGGCGTTGATCCAGCGCTATTCACGCCCCGACCTTTTCAGGCTAATCCACAGCCATTTGAAATCATCTGCGTGGGTCGGCTGACGCCCGCCAAGGGCCAGGCCATTCTGCTGGACGCCATCGCCCGCTTGCGCCGGGAAGGCCGTCATCTCCGCCTGCGAATTGTCGGCGATGGGCCGGATCGAGCCATGCTGGAACGCTTCGCCGCCGAGAATGAATTGGGCGATGCGGCGATTTTTACCGGCGCGGTTAATCAGGATCAAATTCGCGAGTTATATGCCGCCGCTGATGTCTTCGCTTTGGCCAGTTTCGCCGAGGGTATTCCAGTAGTGCTGATGGAGGCGATGGCGATGACTATTCCCTGCGTGACTACCTGGATTACCGGCATTCCCGAATTGATCCGCAATGGCGAAGATGGGCTGCTGGTCGCGCCATCCGACGCCGAAGGTCTGGCGGCAGCCATCGCCCGGTTGATGGATGATCCCGAATTGCGCTGCCGGCTAGGCGAGGCAGGCCGGGATCGGGTCAGCGACAAATACCATTTGAACCGCAACATTGACCGGCTGGCCGCAATCTTCCGGCGGCGGTTGGGAGGAGAACAGCGATGAGCGCCGAGACCGGATTGTGGGCGGTGCTCGGAACACTATTGGCTCTGCTGAGTGTGCCGGGCACGGTCGAGTTGCTGCTGTTGACCGTGGGCGGAATGTTGCGGCCCTCACCCCCGGCTTCCCTCAAGAGCCAGGCGGGAATGCGGCTGGCTATCGTTGTCCCGGCTCATAACGAGGGTGAACACATCGCCGCCTGCATCCAGAGTCTGCACGCCTGCGATCCCGGTGACGGAACCTTGACCGTGGTGGTGGTCGCCGACAACTGCGAGGATGACACCGCCTCCCGGGCTGAAATCGCCGGAGCGCGGGTGTTGGAACGCCATGATCCCGACCGGCGCGGTAAGGGTTATGCACTGGATTTCGCCTTCCGGCAGTTGTTGGCCGAGCCATTTGACGCCTTCATGGTGGTGGATGCCGATACTCGGGTTGGCTCGAATCTGCTGGCCGAGGCGCAACGGCTGTTTCAAAATGGGGCTGATGCGGTGCAATGCCGTTATTGCGTAGACAAACCCGACGCCTCGCTACGCACCCGGCTGATGAACGTAGCGTTATGGGCGTTCAACGTGCTGCGCCCGCGAGGCCGGGAGTTCTGGGGTTTGTCGGTCGGATTGCTCGGCAATGGTTTTGGCCTGAGCCGCGCTACCCTGGAAGCGGTGCCTTATGACGCCGCTTCGGTCGCCGAAGATTTGGAATATCACATTCGCCTGGTGCAGACCGGGCGGCGGGTACGGTTTTTGGACGCCGCGACGGTCTGGTCGGAAATGCCCAGCGGTGGGCGGGTCGCCGGCGGGCAACGAGCGCGCTGGGAGGGTGGCCGGTTCCGCATGATCCGCGAACAGACCCCGATCCTGCTGCGCGGGATGCTGGCCGGACGTTGGCGGGAAGCCGAACCACTGCTGGAGCTGTGGCTGCTGCCGCTGGCCTTTCATGTTTTATTACTGGCGCTGGCGCTGTTGCCGCCGTTTGCCCCGGCCCGGATTTATGCGCTCTGCGGTCTGACGCTGGTGGGAGTGCATGTGCTGGCGGCGATTCGGGTCGGCGGCGGCGGTTGGCGCGATCTTGGCGCAGTGACGGCAGCTCCGTTCTACATCCTGTGGAAACTGACCCTGTTCAAAGCCTTGTGGCGTAGTTCCCGCAAAGATGCCGCCTGGGTTCGCACTGACCGCGAAGCAACGCCATCCCCTGCTGCGGTGATGGCCGTTGATTCCCCTGATGTCTCTGTCGTTATCGTCTCTTTTAATACCCGCGACCTGCTACGGGAATGTCTTTTGAGTCTCGCCGATCAGGCCAGCGGGGTACGTTATGAAACGATCGTAGTGGATAATGCCTCCCGCGATGGTTCGGCGGACATGATTGCTGCGGAATTTCCCGAAGTGCGGCTGATCCGCAGTCCGGTTAATCTCGGGTTCGCCGCCGCCAATAATCGCGGCTTCGCCATTGCTCAAGGGCGCTATATCGTCCTGCTTAATTCCGATGCTTTTTTGCGTCCCGGCGCATTGCCGCGAGCCGTCGCCTATATGGACTCCGATCCAAAAATTGGCTTGGGTGGGGCGCGGCTAATTGGGCGGGATGACTCCTGGCAACCCTCGGCCCGGTTATTTCCGTCGCCGCTGAATGATTTATTGGCGTTGTCAGGACTGGCGGCAAAATTTCCGCACAGCCGCTTTTTGGGTCGGGTGGACCGGACTTGGGCGGATCCGGGAGAACCGGCGGCAGTGGATTGGGTTCCGGGCGCATTTTCGATCACCCGTCGCTCGGTATTGCAGCAGGTTGGAGATTTTGACGAAGCGTTCTTTCTCTATTACGAGGAAGTGGACTTATGCCGGCGGATTAAAGCTGCGGGTTATACGGTGAATTACTGGCCGGAGGTCGTCGTGGTGCATTTGGGCGGTGAATCGTCGAAGACCATTGCTGATTTGACGCTGTCCTCATCCGGGGCGCAATTAACCTTGTGGCGACTGCGGAGTGAATATCTGTATTACCGCAAACAGCATGGCTTATTCACGGCTTGGCGAGCGATGCAGATTGAAAAGCGCTGGCATCAAATCCGGGCCGGGAAGAATGCAGTCCACCGGGCTGATCCAACCCGTCGCGCCAAGGCTGAAGAATCACGGGCCATTGTGGCGCTGATTGAACAGGCCTGGTATGAAACATCCGGCGGGCGAGTGTCGCCGCCGCGTCCGTGGTGAGAGGCAGCCCCATGTTTGAAAATCTGCGTGAAGACTGGCGCACCTACGAGCGCGATTTGGCCCGGCAAGGGCTGTGGGTGATGGCGGTTTACCGCTTTGGGCGCTGGCGCTACCGGATTGCAAACCGCTGGTTGCGCCTGCCGTTTTCGATCCTCTACAAAATCCTCAAACTGCTGTCGCAAATTCTGACCGGCATTGATTTGCCTTGCGAAGTCACCATCGGGCGGCGGTTCAAAATCGAGCATTTCGGCGACATCATCATTAGCGGCGACACCGTGTTTGGCGATGACGTAGTGATTCGCAATGGCGTCACCGTCGGTCTCAAGCGTACCAACGAGCGCGGCGCTCCGATGATCGGCGACCGGGTCGATATTGGCGCGGGAGCGAAAATTCTCGGCGCGATCCGCATTGGCGATGATGTCGTGATCGGCGCCAATGCGGTGGTGCTGCGCGATGTGCCGGCCAACTCGCTGGCGGTAGGCGTACCTGCCCGGATCAGGCCGCGTTCCGGGCAGGTTGGGAAGAGTGATCCGCAATGACCGGCGCTCCGGCTTTGCGCATTCTCGATCTCACCTTGGCGCTGATTCTGCTGATTCTGTTGGCTCCGATCTGGCTACTGCGCGCGGTGCTGGCGCTGATTAGCGGTTCGCGGCTGTTTGATCCTGCTGAAATGGTGGGTCGCGACCGGCAACCGTTTACCCGCCTGAGTTTCGCCGGACCGCTGCCAGGGCGTGAACTGGCGGTGCTGTTCAATATCCTGAGCGGCGATCTGGCTTTTACCGGACCGCGACCACTGACGGCGGATGAGGCGGCAACGGTTCCCGCCCAGGCTGCGATCCGGTTCAGCGTCCGGCCCGGTCTGTTCTCGCCGTATCAGCTTCAGCAGCGCACCGGCATCGCCCACGACCCTGAAAGCGATCTGGATCGGGCTTTTGTCGAGCGACTGAGCGTGCGCCAGAGCCTGGGCTTGATCATCCGGTCCCTGATTGCCGGACTGCTGGGCGGCAGTGAGCGACCGATCCCGCCGGTGCTGGATTTCTTTGGCGTCCCGATTGCCAATGTCACGATGGACGCGGCATTGGATTGGATTGCGGAGCGGGTTTTGAACAAGTCCGCAGCCGATACGTTGCCTGCGTCAAACCACCCTGGCGCTTCGCGCCACCCCTCCTTATCCAAGGAGGGGAAAAGGCTGGATTCATTCAGCGGGGCAAAAGCATTGCTGGCTTTCGTTAACCCCGACTGCCTGAATATCGCGTATACCCACGACCGTTATCGAACCGTGTTGCAGCAGGCGGCGCGGGTGTTGCCCGATGGGATTGGTCTGAAGATCGGCTGCCGGATGCGTGGCCTGGGGCTGGCGGCCAATGTCAATGGCACTGATCTGTTTCCCCGCCTGTGCGAACGCGCCGCCCGCGACAGCTTCTCGCTATTCCTCTTGGGCGCGCGGCCCGGCATCGCTGAGCTAGTTGCTGAAAATATGCAGGCCCGTTATCCCAGCTTGACCATCGCCGGCATTCAGCACGGCTATTTCAGTCCCGCAGAAGAAGTCGATCTGATTGCCCGGATCAATGCGTCCCAGGCTGGCGTGTTACTGGTTGCGTTTGGCGTCCCCCGTCAGGAATTGTGGCTGGCCGAGCATCACGATCAATTGTTGCCGCCGGTGCGAATGGGCGTCGGCGGGCTGTTCGATTTCTATTCCGGGCGGATTCCCCGTGCGCCCTTGTGGCTACGAGAAATCGGCCTGGAATGGGTCTGGCGGCTGATTCAGGAGCCGGGCCGGATGTGGCGACGCTATCTGCTGGGCAATCCACTGTTTCTTTACCGGGTCTGGAAGCAGGCTCGTCAGGAGATCAAACGATGAGCGAACCTGCCGACCGGTTGGCTGAACCGGACCCCGAATTGCGCGAGACGTTGCTGCGTCGCTATGGCCGGATGCGCCCGGACGGGTTCTGGCAACGGCTGCGGTTTCAGAGCAAGCGGCTGGCGTGGAAAGCCGTGGTCGGCAGCGTCTATGTGTTCAAGCGCCTGCTCGACATTGCCGCTTCCGCCGTACTGATCCTGCTGCTGACGCCCCTGTTCCTGACCATCATGCTGCTGATTCGGCTGGAGTCGCCGGGGCCGATCTTCTTCAGGCAAATCCGGGTCGGACGCTGGGGAGCGCTGTTCACCATGTGGAAATTTCGCTCAATGTATATCGACGCCGAGGCCCGCAAAGCGGCGCTGCTGGCCGACAATGACTCTGGCGGCGGGGTGATTTTCAAGATGAAGCAGGACCCGCGCATTACCAAAGTCGGGCGATTCATTCGCAAGGCGTCCATTGATGAATTGCCGCAGTTGTGGAATGTGCTGGTGGGCGACATGTCGCTAGTCGGCCCCCGCCCCGCGCTGCCTAGTGAAGTCAATCAATACTCGCTGGCGGATCGGCGGCGGCTGGAGGTAATTCCCGGCATTACCTGCATCTGGCAGGTGTCGGGCCGCTCCGACATCCCGTTCCCGGAACAGGTCAAGCTCGATGTGCAATACATCGAATCATCGTCGTTCTGGCAGGATCTGCTGATTCTGCTCAAGACCGTTCCAGCAGTATTACTTGGGCGGGGAGCCTACTGAGCCATGTATGTTGTCATTTTTGCCGACCGCCTGGGCCGGGAACTGGAGCCGCTAACCGACCGCGCCTGCGTTGCGCTATTGCCGGTGGCGGGCAAGCCGGTGCTGGAACATACGCTGGAGGCGCTGGTCGCCGCCGGGTTGCGGGAAGCCGTGATCGCGATTTCGCCCTTTGCCGAGGAGTTGCGGGCGACCTTCGGCGCGGGTCAACGCTGGGGAATGCGCCTGGATTACGTCCTCACTCAGGGCGAGGAAGACCCGGAAATGATCGTGGATCGGCTCCGGTTGCGGCTAGGCGAGGAATTATTGCTGCTGCGCGGCGATGTACTGCATGGGGAGAATCTGGCCGAGTTTCTGGGCGAGGCAGGCGATCAAGCGCGGCCCATCGCTTACGGCAAAGCCTCGGGAGCGCCGGTCAGCCTGTGTCGGCATCGGGGCGGCGGTCGCGGCGGGCTGGAGCCGTTGCGTTGGGCCGAGGAGTCCGCCGCCGCCGCGCTGGTCTGGCCGACAGTCGAGCTGTCTGATGCGGCCTGCAACCGGCTGGAGTCGTTGCGCGCCTTTCATCAGGCCAATCTTGACGCCGCCGCTGGCCGGTTTCCGCATGTGATCATCCCCGGACGGCAGGCGGCGCTCGGCCTGACCGTCGGGTTGCGCTCCAAAGTCTCGCCGCGCAGTCTGCGCCAGGGCATTGCGTTGATTGGCAACCAGTGCCGGATTGACTCCAGCGCCGAATTGCATGGCGAAGTGGTGATCGCCAATGGGGTGATGATCGACCGTTATGCGACCCTACAGGACAGCGTGGTGCTGCCAGATACTTACATTGGCGAACTGGTCGAGGTGCGTAACGCCATCGTTCAGGGCAACCGCTTGGTTCGGGTCGATACCGGTGTCGTATTGCCGGTGCTGGAAACCTTCCTGCTGGCCGATCTGCGCGAAGTGACCTTGAGTGGAACGCTGGCCGAACCGCTGAACCGGTTATTGGGGGTGCTGACGTTGGCTTTGTCACTGCCATTGTGGCCGTTGGCGCTGGCCGCCGCGCTGACTGAAAACTTCAACGCACCGTTGCAGGAGACCCCTTTGCGCGGCAACCGGCTGGAATTTGACGAATTCGGGATGCGTCGCCGCCGGGTTTTTCCGGCCTCGGAATGGGGAACCTCGATTCCGGTGCTGCGTTATCTGCCCCGGTTGCTGGCGGTGGTGAGCGGCGATTTACGGCTGGTCGGGGCTGAACCACTGACTCCGGAGCAGGCCGACCAGCGGGTGGAAGAATGGGAACAGGTGAGCGATCAGGCCCCGGCGGGATTGATTGGTCCGACCCAGTTGTTGTTGCCGTCGAATGCGCCGAGCGAAGAGCGGTTATTGAGCGACGCCTTTTATGCCCGCCAGCATAGCACGCTGAAAGACTTGCGTTATTTATTGCAAGGCATTGCTGCATTATTCACTCGCCGGGCGTGGTGGCCGGAATAAAATACTGAAAATTTTTATCCATCAACTGGAGATATTAAAATCAATGAAACCCTCATTCTGGCATGAACGCTGGGAACGGGCCGAAATCGGCTTTCACCAGCAACAGATTAACGCCCATCTCGAACAGTTCTGGTCTCAATTGCAATTGCCGCCCGACCAGCGGGTTTTTGTCCCGCTGTGCGGTAAAAGCCATGACCTGTTATGGCTGGCCGGCGAAGGCTATCCAGTGACCGGCGTAGAACTCAGCCCGATTGCCGTCGAGGCGTTTTTTACCGAAAACGGCCTGGAACCGCGCCGTTGGCGGGATGGCGCATTTGAGCTATGGGAAGCGGATGAAATCCGGATCCTGCTCGGAGATTTTTTCAGTCTGGAATCCCGCCAGCTTGCCGATTGCGCCGGCGTGTATGACCGCGCCTCGCTGATTGCCTTGCCGCCGGCCATGCGGGAGCAGTATGCGCGTAAGCTGGATTCGATACTGCCCGCCGGAATTCCCGGATTGCTGGTCACGATGGAATACGATCAGACGGTCCTCGCCGGACCACCATTCGCCGTCAGTGAATCGGAAGTTCGGGCGCTGTATGAACCGGCGCATACCGTAGAACTGCTCTATACCCGCGATGCCTTGTCCGAGGAATCCCGTTGGCGGGAGCGCGGTCTGACCTGGCTGTTGGAAAAGGTCTATCGGCTGACTTGTCGCGAAGAGACTGTATATAAAGCTGTGAACTGATGAAAAAACCGAGCAATGAGGAAAAAACCACCATTTTCTGCCAGGCAATGAATCATGAATTTTCCCTACGGTATTGCCGATTTTCGAGCTGCTGGACCCACCGCGCCGATTGCATACTCATGCGATCGCGTGCATTGGACTGGAACGGCTGGTGTGGTAAAAGTTGGATCGAAAGGGATTTCTAGCGCCCCTTCACTGGCAATGCTATAGTCTTTGCGCCTTGTTATTGCTAAATAATTCCCATGACCCGCAAACTGTATATCAAAACCCACGGCTGCCAGATGAACGAATACGACTCCGCCAAAATGGCGGACGTCTTGCGGGTAGCCCACGGTCTGGAGCGCATCGACGATCCCGATCAAGCCGACGTGCTGCTCCTCAATACCTGCTCGATCCGCGAAAAGGCCCAGGAGAAGGTGTTTTCGCAACTCGGAATTTGGAAGGCGCTGAAAGCGCAACGCCCTGGCGTGGTGATCGGGGTCGGTGGCTGCGTCGCCAGCCAGGAAGGCGCAGCGCTGCGCGAACGAGTCCCGCAAGTAGACGTGGTGTTCGGTCCGCAAACCCTGCACCGGCTGCCGGAAATGCTGGACGCGATCTGGGCTGGGCAACCGCCAGTGGTCGATGTCTCCTTCCCCGAAATCGAAAAATTCGACCGGCTGCCGGAACCGCGCGCTGAAGGTCCTACCGCCTTCGTGTCGGTCATGGAAGGCTGTAGCAAATACTGCACGTTCTGCGTGGTGCCCTACACCCGTGGCGAGGAAGTCAGCCGGCCCCTGACGGATATACTGACCGAAGTCGCGGCGCTGGCGGCCCAGGGGGTGCGTGAAATTACCCTGCTCGGTCAGAACGTCAATGCCTATCGGGGAGCGCTGGATGAGGACGAAACCGCCGATCTGGCGCTGCTGATCGAACACGTCGCCACCGTGCCCGGCATTGACCGGATTCGCTACACCACTTCGCACCCGGTGGAATTTTCCGACCGGCTGATTGAAACCTACGTCCGGGTCCCGCAACTGGTCAGCCACCTGCATTTGCCGGTGCAAAGCGGCTCCGACCGGGTTCTGGCCTTGATGAAACGCGGCCATACGGTACTCGAATATCGGGCCAAGGTCCGCAAGCTGCGGGCGGTGCGCCCCGACATCAGTCTGTCGACCGATTTCATCATTGGTTTCCCCGGCGAAACCGAACTAGATTTTGCCGCCACGATGACCCTGATTGACGACATTGGCTTCGATCACAGCTTCAGTTTCCTTTACAGTCCCCGACCCGGCACCCCTGCCGCCAGTCAGCCGGATTTAACCCCGCTCCCGATGAAGAAAGAGCGGCTGGCGCAGTTGCAAACCCGGATTGAAGCTCAAGCGCAAACGATCAGTCGCCGCATGATCGGCACGGTGCAACGGGTTCTGGTCGATCGGCCCTCGCGCAAGGATGAGCGGCAACTGGCCGGGCGCACCGAAAATAACCGGGTGGTCAATTTCGACGGACCATCGGCGCTGATCGGCCAGTTTGCTGAAGTGGTGATTACTGAAGCGTTGCCCAATTCCCTGCGGGGTCGACTGATGGTTGCGGCTGAACCGGCATGACTCCTGCCGCTCATTTTCAGGACTTGTTGCTCGAACCTGCGGATAACGAACGGCTGGCCAATCTGTGCGGCCAGTTGGACGAACACCTGCGCCAGATCGAACGCCGCCTGGGGGTCGAAATTAACAATCGCGGCCACCAGTTCCGGATCATTGGCGAACCCCACGCAGTCAGCCTCGCCACAGCATTGCTGGAGGCGCTGTATCAAAGCACCCGCGAGGAGCCACTGACCCCGGCGCGAGTGCATCTCTATCTCCAGGAAGCCGGGGCCGACGCGCTGTTGGCGGACACCGAGGCCGATACCGATGAGGTCTTGATCCGGACCCGGCGCGGGCTGATTCGCGGTCGCGGTCCCAATCAGCAGCGTTATCTGTGGAACATCCAGCATCACGATCTCAACTTCGGAGTCGGCCCGGCGGGCACCGGCAAAACCTATCTGGCCGTCGCCTGTGCGGTCGATGCGCTGGAAAGCAATGCGGTGCGGCGGTTGATTCTGGTGCGTCCGGCGGTGGAAGCCGGCGAGCGGCTGGGCTTTCTGCCCGGCGATCTGGCGCAGAAAATCGATCCCTATCTCCGGCCATTGTATGACGCCCTGTATGAAATGCTGGGCTTCGAGCGAGTTGCCAAACTGATCGAACGCAATGTGATTGAAGTCGCGCCACTGGCGTTTATGCGCGGCCGGACCCTGAATGACTCCTTTATCATTCTCGACGAAGCCCAGAACACCACGGTCGAACAGATGAAAATGTTTCTGACCCGGATCGGGTTTGGCTCGACGGCGGTGGTGACCGGCGATGTCACCCAAGTGGATTTGCCGCGCCATATCGCGTCGGGGCTACGGCAGGTTTTGCAGATTCTCAATGATGTGGAGGGTATCAGCATGACCTTTTTCAATGCCCGCGACGTGGTGCGGCATCCCTTGGTGCAGCGGATTGTCAGCGCCTACCAGATTTATGAGCAAAATCTTGAGCAGGAAAAACTCGGCCTGTCGCAATGACTCTTGACCTTCATGCACGCCCACCCACAGGACCCTCCCACTTGAAACTGGAACTGGATTTACAAATCGCCCTGGAAATGCCGGGGCTGCCCGCAGCGACCGATTTTCAACGCTGGGCGGAAGCAGCGCTGGTCGGCGCGGCATATCACCAGGATGCTGAAATCACGATCCGCATTGTCAATGAGGTCGAAAGCGCTGCTCTGAACGAGACTTACCGCCATAAGCAGGGATCGACCAATGTATTGTCCTTCCCGTTTGAAGCGCCGCCGGAAGTGCCGAGTTTGCTCCTGGGCGACATCGTGATTTGCGCCCCGGTGGTGCTGCGCGAGGCGGTCAGTCAGGGCAAACCGCCGCCGGCGCACTGGGCGCACCTGGTCATTCATGGCGTTCTGCATCTGCTCGGCTATGATCATGATGAAATTCAGGCCGAAGCGATGGAGTCGCTGGAAATCCAAATCCTGGCCGGACTCGGCTATTCCGACCCCTATGGAGACCCACCTAACTCACCATGAACGACGAGCGATCCGAACCCAGCCATAAATCGTGGCTGGAGCGTTTGAGCCTCGCCCTGATGGGCGAACCGAAAGACCGAGATGCGTTAATCGCTATCCTGCGCGACGCGCGACAGCGGGAACTGCTGGATACTGACGCCCTGACCATGATGGAAGGCGTCATGAAAGCACCGGAATTGCAGGTGCGGGATGTGATGCTGCCCCGCGCCCAGATGGTGGTGCTGAAACACGACTGGAGTCTGGAGCGGCTGATTAGCGCTATTGTCGAGTCCGGTCACTCCCGCTTCCCGGTCATTGACGACAGCAAGGACAACGTCATCGGCATCCTGATCGTCAAGGATCTGCTGGCACACGCCTTTGACCGCCGCGAAGATTTCGATCTCCGCACCCTCCTCCGCCCGGCCAAGTTCATCCCCGAAAGCAAGCGCCTGAACGTCCTGCTCAAGGAATTTCGCAGTAACCGCTTGCACATGGCGATCGTCGTCGACGAATACGGTGGGGTGGCCGGGCTGATCACCATCGAGGACGTTCTGGAAGAGATCGTCGGTGAAATTGACGACGAACACGACACCGAAGATGACAGCGATGAAAGCGTCTTCATCCGCCCGCAAGGCGACGTATTCATCATCCGGGCGCTGACTCCGGTCGAGGAGTTCAACCGGCATTTCCAGGCCGAACTTAGCGATGAGCGGGCCGATACCGTCGGCGGGCTGGTGATGATGGAGTTGGGTCGGCTGCCTAAAGGCGGTGAAAGCGTCGATCTGGATCGGTTCCGTTTTCAGGTCTTGCGCGCCGATAATCGGCGGATTCATCTGCTGGAAATGGCGATTCGCGATCCACAGGCTCTCCCGCTTTCCGTTGCTGAGCCGGAAGACTGAGCAACGCCCGCGCACTCCGTGATGCCTGATTTCAAATCCGATCATCCCCGCCTGACCGATCTGCTGATCTTCACCGCCGGGGCGCTGCTGCCGTTGGCGTTTGCCCCGTTGGGTTACTGGCCGCTGGCGCTGCTATTACCCGTGGTCTTGCTGTGGAGTTGGGACAGCGCCACGCCGGGTCAGGCCGCAGGCCGCGGTGGACTGTTTGGACTGGGGCTATTCGGGTTCGGGATTTACTGGATTTTCATCAGCCTGCACGATTACGGCAACGCGCCGGCGCTGTTCGCGGCGTTGGCGACTCTGGCGATGGTGCTGTTCATGGCGCTTTATCCGGCGGTCACCGGCTGGTTGTTGGTGCGCAGGGGACCTGCACCGGGGCCGATCCGCTGGCTGCTGGTATTTCCGGCGCTATGGACCTTGCTGGACTGGGTGCGCAGTTGGCTGTTCACCGGCTTTCCCTGGCTGGCGGTCGGCTACAGTCAGATCGATTCGCCGATCGGCCAGATCGCTCCGTATCTGGGCGTGTTCGGGGTCGGCTGGGCGGTGATGTTCAGCGCCGGCCTGCTGTGGACATTGCTGAATTGTCCCGCTTGGCGACTTCGGATCACCTGGTTAGGCTTACTGGCGATCCTGTGGCTTGGCGCCTGGAGTCTGGGACAGATCACCTGGGTCGAATCCGCCGGATCGCCGCTGCGGATCGCCATTATTCAGGGCAACATCGCTCAGGATCAGAAATGGCTGCCGGCGGTCCTGGATGAAACGCTGCTTCGCTATGTCCAGCTTAGCCTGCCGGAACACGGGCGCAGCGATGTGATCGTTTGGCCGGAGACCGCGATCCCGGCGCTCTATGACGAGATGCGTCCGTTCGTAGCCGCCTTGGCCGCCAAGGCCCGCGAGGATCAGGTGGATTATGTGACCGGCGTCCCCACCGGCTCTTGGGAGACCAACATTTTTCACAACAGCGTCCTCAGCGCCGGTCATGCGATCGGCTTCTATCACAAGCGCCGCTTGCTGATGTTCGGCGAATATCTGCCGCTGCGGGGTTTGCTGTTGTTCTTCCGCGACTGGGTGACCATTCCGATGGCTGACTTCACCGCAGGTGATCGCGATCAACCATTGCTCCGGGCCGGGGGACAGCCGGTGGGGGTCTCGATCTGCTTTGAGGCGGTGTTCGGCGAGGACATCCGCCTGGCGTTGCCGGAAGCGACCTGGCTGATCAACGTCAGCAACGACGCCTGGTTCAAGGATTCCACCGCCCCGCACCAGCATTTGCAGATCGCTCGGATGCGCGCCCTGGAAGTTGGGCGGTTTATGGCCCGCGCCACCAACACCGGCGTTTCCGCCCTGATCGACCAGCGCGGCCAAATCGTCGCGCAAGGCCCGCAATTTCAGGCCGAGGTGATTCGTGGTGTAGTTCAACCCCTGCGCGGCTTGACGCCTTACTCCCGGTTTGGGGATTTTCCGACGGTGCTGTTCATGGTAGCGTTGCTGGCGTTCGGACTATTCCTGCCCGGATTCACCGCACCGCATGAGCGCACCTGAGCGTTACTTTCCAACCACCGCCGCGCCCAGTTGGGCCATCGGCATTCTCAGCAGCCTGTTGCTGCTGGCCTCCTGCTCGACCACGCCGCCGCGCAACGTCAACGACGCCTGCGCCATTTTTGCCGAATATGGCGACTGGTACCCCGATGCCAAGGCCGCCAGCCAGCGCTGGAAGGTCCCGATCCCGGTGCTGCTGGCGATCATTCATCAGGAATCGGCCTTTCGCGCCGACGCCCAACCGCCCCGCACCTGGTATCTCGGCTTCATTCCCGGCTCCCGTCCGTCATCCGCCTACGGCTACAGTCAGGCGCTGGACGGCACCTGGGATCGTTATACCGCCGCCACCGGACGTCATGGCGCGGATCGCGATGATTTTGCCGATGCTGTGGATTTCACCGCCTGGTATGTCAACGAGACCACCCTGCGCACCGGCGTCGCCCGTAGCGACGCCTATCGTCAGTATCTGGCTTATCACGAAGGCCAGGCCGGCTTTGCCAAGGGGACTTACCGGAAAAAGCCATGGTTGATGGAGCGGGCGCGAAAGGTCAGTCGTCAGGCAGCCCGCTATGGTTCGCAACTGGCACGCTGCGAATCGCAACTGCTGGCCCGGAATTAATCATCAGTACCCACCGCTCAGAGTTCCGCCACGCGCAGAAACACGGTTCCTCCGCAGGCCGTACAGGGTTCGATGGTCGCTGGTTCGTGGAAAATCAAGTGGTTGCCGCAGGTTTCGCATTGCAGGGTTCCCGGTCCGGTAATCTCGCCGCTTCGATACCGCATCAGTTCAATTTCCGGAGCAGGCGACTCGAACGCCAGCAACTCCAGCCGCGATTGATCAGCGCCGCGCTGGAAAAAATCCAGCAGCCGATCCTCCAGTAATTCCAGATCAAACCGCAGCCAAGTGCGCAAATCGCGACCAGTCGTCGCCAGATGCTGCCCGGCATCTTCCAAATCACGCTGGAGATAACCGCCGATCAGTCGGGCTTCCTCACGGGTCAGTTCGCCCAGTTCCACCGCTTTTTCCACTGCATGTTCGATGCTGGCGGTCAACTGTGGAAACGCGGCTTGTTCAGCCTGTTCCAGTTCCTCCAGCCGGGTTTTCATTCGTTCCATCATCCGCCGGTAAGCCTGAACCAGGGGAGCGCTACGGGATTCAGTCGTCATTGCCATGTTCTCCTGCGTTGGTTTAATGCCGCGGTCTCGGTACTACTTCCCCCGTTTCCGATCCAGCCGCCAGACAAAATCTTCAACAATTCGGCGGTATAAACCCTCCTTCAGCACCGCATCTTCAATACCTTGATCGACATTCGGATTATCGTTGACTTCAATAACAACCACCCCCTTGGCCGTCTGTTTCAAATCCACGCCGTAAAATCCGCTTCCAATCAGGCCAGCCGCTTTTAACGCGGTTTTAATCACGATCTCCGGCGCATCCTCAACTTGGAAAGTTTTAGAGTCACCTTCACGCAGACCGGGCGTATGGCCGGTTTGATGATTGTAAATCTGCCAGTGTTCTTTGGACATGAAATACTGACAAACAAACAGCGGAGTTTTATTGAGAATGCCCACCCGCCAGTCAAATTCAGTGTAAAGAAACTCCTGAGCCAGTACCAGATCAGAAGATTTAAACAGTTTGCTGGCCTGCTCGGTGAGTTCAGCGCGATCATTGACCTTGAACACCCCGCGCGAGAATGAGCCGTCGGGAATCTTTAACACGATGGGGTAGGAAATTTCGCTATCCACCCGCTCCAGATTGTCGCGACGGACAATCACGGTCTTCGGGGTGCGAATCCGGTTAGTGCGCAGCAACTCATCCAGGTAAACCTTGTTGGTGCATTTGAGAATCGAGTCTGGATCGTCAATGACAACCATCCCTTCACTTTCAGCCTTTTTGGCAAACTGGTAGGTGTAATGATCAATTCCGGTCGTTTCCCGGATAAACAGCGCGTCAAATTCCGCCAGTCGTCCATAATCCTTTTTCTCGATTAATTCGACATTGACTCCACCTTCCCGCCCGGCCTTGATGAAGTGTTGCAGCGCTTTAGGATTAGATGGCGGCAGGGTTTCTCTTGGATTGTGCAGAATCGCTAGATCATAGCGGTAATTACTACGGGTCCGGGGTTGGCGCCAGCGCCGGTTCAGATAAGTGATCAGAGCCGCCATGAACATTTCTTCCTGTTCGGCGGATAACGAATGCAGATGCAACGCTTTAAGCGTCGCGATCCGCCATTGACCTTGCAGCTTGAATTCCACCCGCAGCAGCGGTGAGCGGAACGCATCGAACAGTTGCCGGGCCAGTTCCTGCATTTCCTTGACGGGCGATTGGCCGAAATAAATATCCAGTTCAAAAGCCGTCGCGGCAAACCCGGGCCGGGGTTTGCCTAGGACCTGCTGCACCTGATCGTCTAGATCTTCGGTGTCCAGGCTATAAATGGATTTGCGACTGAGATCATTCAGGGTGCGGACGCTGGGAATGACCCGATGGCGACGAGCCTCGGCCAGCAGCGAACAGTAATAGCCGACGCTCAGATAGCGGTAGCTGCGGCACAGGTTCAATACCCGCAGATTGCGCCCAGCAGTGGAGTATTCCGGTTTAGCCAGATAATCCTTGGCGGCGACAATAGGTAAATTAGGAAAATGGGCTTTCCAGTCGGTGGGATTTTCCACCAGAATAATGTGATCGGCCATCGGTTTGAATCGGCGCTCCTGACGCCGTGGAAGTTAAGCAAAGTTAAAATGCAGCTAAAACAGCAGCTAAAACAGGGATGGCGAAGCCGGATCAGACCGACGGCGGGAACGGTAGAGAATCAGCACCGCTTTTTGGGCAGCCTTGCCATAACGGGCCATGCGCTGAAACTCCCGGTGCGGGATCGGCAGATTGACCGAGTCGGCGACGGTTTGACCGCCATCGCTGTCAACCAGTGGATCATGAACATAAATATAGTGATCGTCGAAACCGGTCACGACCACCCAATGCGGAAAGCGTTCGCCGTAAATGCGGTAGGAGCTGATCAATACCAGCGGGATACCGCCCGCTTCACTCTTTTGCCGCAATTCATCGACGCTCAGACTGCCCCGGCGCAGCAACACTGGCAGATGACGCAATTCCTCGATCCAGTCTTCCTGCACCAGCCGCATGACCTCTTTCTTCTCCGGGCTGCGGACCGAATCGACCAGAAAAATACCGTCCTCATTGAGATGAATTTCCAGATCAAAGCCGCGCCGGTAAGCCGATAGCGCCAATCCGTAAGGCCCGCAACCGCCGTGGCCAGAGGTCATGAAAATCGTGGTGGCTTCCCGCCACAACCGCAGTTCCAGGGTGCGATTCAGATCCAGCGCTGGGTCCAGCGCTTTCATCGCCATCATCAGCGCTGCGGGGCCACAGGTGAAATCGAGGGTTTGCTGGTAATAAGGCACCGTGACCAGCTCGGCTTGCAGGTGAGGAACCAGTCGCTTTTCAAACCGCAGCGCCGCCATGTGATCTTCGTAATAATCCAGCACTTCCTTGAACTGGCGGTAACCATGACGACGAAACAGCGCTAGCGAGGCCGGGTTATCGCGGCGAATTTCCAGCCGCATTAACACGCAATCGCGTTCCAGGGCGGCGGATTCCGCGCTTTCCAGCAAGCGGTCGCCGACGCCGCGTCCAGCGAAGTCGGGATGAACCGCGATGGAATACAACCGCGCCATCGATGCGCCGCGGGAGAACAGCAGCAGCACATAGCCGCGCAGACGTCCGTCATGCTCATCGATGAGAGCAACGGCGTTGCCCCGGGTCAGCAGATGGCGAAAACTGCGGCGGGACAGCCGATCCGTGGTAAAGCACTGGGTTTCAACGGCCAGCAAAGCCGGAAGGTCGTCCAGGGTGGCGCAGCGCAGCATGGCGATTCAGGGGTTGTCAGATCAGGCGGCAGGGTTGTTATTATCATGCACTAACCGCAGCTATCGCCAGTGAAAATATCATGCCAACTTCTCCCGCCCGCTTGCTGGAGCGCATTCGCCGCTTGATCGCTACTCCTTCAGTTAGCAGCGTGTCGCCGCAGTTCGATCAGAGCAATCGCCCGGTCATCGATCTGTTGGCGGACTGGCTGGAATCCGCCGGGTTCACGGTACGGATCGAGCCGCTGCCGGAACGCCCCGATAAGGCCAATCTGATTGCCACCTTGGGCGAGGGGCCGGGCGGGCTGGTGCTGGCCGGGCATACCGACACCGTGCCATTTGACGCCGGGCGCTGGCGGCATGATCCCTTTGCGGGCGAGATCGCCGACGAGCGGATTTACGGGTTGGGAACGGCCGATATGAAGGCATTTCTAGCGTTGGCGCTGGAAGCCGCGCAGGAATTCCGGGCCGGTGATTTACACCAGCCGCTGCTGATTCTGGCGACTGCAGATGAGGAAAGCAGTATGGCCGGAGCGCGAGCGCTGGCGGCAGCAAGGCAACCTCTGGGTCGCCATGCGCTGATCGGCGAACCGACCGGCCTCAAGCCGGTGCGGATGCACAAGGGCATTTTTATGGAAGCGATCCGGCTGGAGGGGCGTTCCGGGCATTCCAGCAATCCGGCTCTGGGAGTGAATGCGCTGGAGGGAATGCACCGAGTCATTGGCGAGTTACTGCGCTGGCGGGCGGAATTGCAGACCCGTTACCGTAATCCATGCTTTGAAATCGAGGTTCCGACGCTGAACCTGGGCCATATTCACGGCGGCGACAACCCAAACCGGATTTGCGCCGATTGCGAGCTGCATATCGATCTCCGGCCCTTACCGGGCATGGCGCTGACCGACTTGCGCGAGGAATTGCATCGACGGATGGGCCGACTGCTGGCTGATAGCGATTTGCGGCTCAGTTTTTTACCACTGTTTGCCGGGATTGAAGCGCTGGAGACGCCCGCAACGGCGGCGATTATTCAAGCCACTGAGCAATTGACCGGAGCGCCGGCGGGATCGGTCAGTTTCGGCACCGAGGGGCCGTATCTGAATGCGCTGGGGATGGATACGGTGATTTTGGGTCCAGGCAGTGTGGAATGTGCGCATCAGCCGGATGAGTTTCTGGCGCTGGCGACGATTCTGCCGACTCTGGACTTGCTGCATCGGCTGATTCAGCAGTTTTGCGTTGAGGGCTAACGGTGAGCGATGAGGCACAGCAGTTGATCGCCAACGTGGAGTGGCATGAGGCCTCCAGTGGAGTCTCGGTGATGCGGGAACCGGGCAATGCGGTTGAAAGCCGGGAGTCGGCATGGTCTGATCCTATAAAGCGTAGTCAGCAATTTTGCCAAAACAGGATGATGGGTACTGCGTGCATACTGGGCAACCGGTTTCCCGTTGTATGCTACGCACACTTACTGCCTGTCTCGATAACCGTTATGGCCGCTGCTACTCTTATCGTCCCCCGCTCAGCGAATAGCGTCATGCTGGCGTGATGATCAACCTTCCCCTGATTTTTGGTGCGCTCGGCCCCATTTTCGCGCTGATTCTGATCGGTTTCAGCCTGCGGCGGATCGGGTTTCCCGGCGACGGGTTCTGGCCGGCGGCGGAGCGCCTCACCTATTTCATCCTGTTTCCAGCCTTGCTGATTCAGCGACTGGCGCTGTCCCGGATCGGCGATTACGCGGTGTTGCCGGTGGCGGCAGTCATCATCGCGCTGCTGTTGACTATGACCGGGCTGGTTTACCTGCTGCGATCATGGCTGAATGTGGATGGGCGAGCCTTTACCTCGGTGTATCAGGGCGCGATCCGCTTTAACACCTATGTCGGGTTGGCAGTGGCGCTGGCGGTCTTCAATACCGAAGGTGGCGCGGTTGCGGCCCTGGTCATGGCGATCATGATTCCGTTGATTAACGTACTCTGCGTACTGGTGTTGAACCTGCACGCCGGCGGCAAGGCCACGGTCGGCGGCGTCATGCGCGGTTTGATCGGTAATCCGCTAATTCTGGCCTGCCTGGCCGGGATCGGGCTGAATCTGAGCGAAATCGGCTTGCCGTGGGGATCGGCGGCGGTGCTGGAGATTCTGGCCCGGGCGGCGCTGCCGCTGGGCCTGCTGGCGGTCGGAGCGGGATTGCGGATCGAGGGACTCGCCCGACCTGGTTTATTAGCTGCCGCCAGCGGTCTGAAACTGCTGGTTTTGCCGATGCTGGCGGGAATACTGTGCTGGCTGTTCAATCCGGGGCGGCTGGAAACAGCGGTGCTGATCACGTTCGCCGCGCTGCCGGGAGCGTCGACCGCCTATATTCTGGCCCGACAACTGGGCGGCGATGCCACGCTGATGGCGGCTATCGTCACGGTGGAAACCGCGCTGGCGCTGCTGACCTTGCCGCTGGCGCTGATCTGGGTGGTATGAGATCATGACCGATCTGTTGCACTATGAATCCGCCATCCGGCTGGGCTGCTTTTTCACGGTCCTGCTGGCGATGCTTGGATGGGAATGGCGGCGGCCCCGCCGAATGCTCAGCCTGCATCGCATCCAGCGCTGGCCGGCCAATCTCGGCATTGTCATCGTCGATAGCCTGGTGCTACGCCTGACGTTTCCGGTGTTGGCGGTCGGCGTCGCCAGCGCGGCTGAAGCGCAGGGCTGGGGTCTGTTGCCCTGGCTGCATGCGCCGTTCTGGCCGGCGCTGATCGCTTCGCTGCTGCTGCTGGATTTGACCATCTATGGTCAGCATGTGCTGTTTCACCGGATTCCGATCCTGTGGCGACTGCACCGGATGCACCATACCGACCTGGATTTTGACGCCACCACCGCCCTGCGCTTTCACCCACTGGAGATCGTCCTGTCGATGCTGATCAAGCTCGGCGTGGTGCTGGCGCTGGGTGCGCTGCCAGTGGCGGTGCTGCTGTTTGAGGTGATTTTGAACGCCGCCGTGATGTTCAATCATGGCAATGTGACCTTGCCCAAGCGGCTGGATCGCTGGCTCCGCTGGATCGTGGTGACGCCGGACATGCACCGGGTTCATCATTCGGTGCGGATGGAGGAAACCAGCAGCAATTTCGGCTTCAACCTGCCATGGTGGGATCGGCTGTTTGGCACCTATCGGGATCAGCCGCAAGACGGGCATACCGGCATGACGATCGGCCTGGAGTATTTCCGCGACTGGCGGGCGACCCGGCTGGACGGACTGCTGATTCAGCCGTTTTTGCAGCGGTCCGGCGAGTAATTTCACTGGTTCAGTCTCACGTTCATCCCTGCCTATGCGTCCGTCATTGCTAAATTATTGCTACAAGAGATGTTGCCATGCTCCAGATTTTCAATAGCCTGACCCGTCAGAAAGAACCCTTCCAGCCGATTGAGCCGGGCAAGGTGCGGATGTATGTCTGCGGCATGACGGTTTATGACCACTGCCATGTTGGCCACGCCCGGGTCATGGTGGTGTTCGACATCGTATTGCGCTGGTTGCGGGCCAGGGGCTACGAGGTCATCTATGTCCGCAACATCACCGATATTGACGACAAAATCATCCGCCGGGCGCAGGAGAATGGCGAAGATTTCGGGGCGCTCACTGACCGGTTCATCAGCGCCATGCACGAAGATTTGGCCGCGCTG
Organism: Gammaproteobacteria bacterium; assembly: GCA_020846135.1. Taxonomy (GTDB): domain Bacteria; phylum Pseudomonadota; class Gammaproteobacteria; order Competibacterales; family Competibacteraceae; genus RXIV01. The sequence continues at coordinate 46,101 of JADLEK010000064.1, read as the reverse complement.
GGCATTTTGCCGCCGACCCAGGAACCGCGCGCCACCGAAGCCATGACCGACATCATCGCGCTGATTCAAACCTTGCTAAACAAGGGCTATGCCTATGTTGGGGCGGGCGGGGATGTGTATTACGCCGTCAGCCGCTTTGCGCATTATGGGCAACTGGCTAACAAGAAACTGGATGATTTGCGGGCCGGCGAGCGGGTGGCAGTGGAAGCCGCGAAAGCCGACCCGCTGGATTTTGTACTGTGGAAAGCGGCCAAGCCTGGCGAACCGAGTTGGCCGTCGCCTTGGGGTGCGGGCCGGCCCGGCTGGCATATCGAATGTTCCGCGATGTCCAGTCGGTGTCTGGGTGAGCATTTCGATATTCACGGCGGCGGCATGGACCTGAAGTTCCCGCACCACGAAAACGAGATCGCCCAATCCGAAGCCGCCAGCGGGCAGCGCTATGTGAATGTCTGGATGCATAACGGCTTTGTGCAGGTGAATAAGGAGAAAATGGCCAAGTCACTGGGCAACTTCTTCACCGTGCGCGAGGTGTTGCAGCGCTATCAGCCGGAAGTCGTTCGGCTGTTCATCCTGTCCAGCCATTACCGGGGGCCGCTCGATTATTCGGACGAGAATCTGGAGCAGGCGAAAGCGTCCCTGACCCGGCTGTACACTGCGCTGCGTGGCTTGCCGGCGGTTGCTGCTACGGTAGTGGATGAGAGTTGGCAAACCCGCTTTGCGCACGCTATGGACGATGATTTCAATACTCCGGAAGCGCTGGCGACGCTGTTTGATCTGGCGCGGCGGATTAACCGGCTGCGGGCTGAGGATGAAGCTGCGGCGGCGCGGCTGGGATTCACGCTGAGTCATCTGGGCGGACTATTGGGGTTGCTGCAGTGCGATCCCGAAATCTTCCTGCAAGGCGGAATTCCCCGCGAGGTTGCGCTGGCCGATCCACTGGCCGCAACGGGCGATGGGGGCGAACAGATGGATTCAACGGGACAAATTAATGCGCTCATTGAACAGCGCAATGCCGCCCGCAAGGCCAAAAACTGGGCGGAAGCGGATCGGATTCGGGGCCTGTTACAGGAAGAGGGGGTTGTGCTGGAGGACACCGTCAAGGGAACCCTTTGGCGGCGACAGTGAAAACCGGCTTGACGGCAACGTGCTTGGAAAATTAGAATTGCTGTTCTCGCATGGAATAGCGAATTGCCGGCATCGATGAAAACAGCATCGGTGAGCAAGACGGGGTATAGCGCAGTCTGGTAGCGCACCTGCTTTGGGAGCAGGGGGTCGTGGGTTCGAATCCCCCTACCCCGACCACTGACAAAACGAATGGATAGCCTGATTTAGCAATAGTTGGCAGTGCTGCGCCCGTAGCTCATCTGGATAGAGCATCAGCCTTCTAAGCTGAGGGTAGCAGGTTCGAGTCCTGCCGGGCGCGCCAATCCGGCGGATTTGATCAGAGTTTCAATGGTGGGCGTAGCTCAGTTGGTAGAGCCCCGGATTGTGGATCCGGTCGTCGTGGGTTCGAATCCCATCGTCCACCCCAGTTTCAGGTTTTATTCCCGGAAAAGTTCCGGGTTCCACACATTACCGGTTTATGGGCCGTTAGCTCAATTTGGTAGAGCAGTTGACTCTTAATCAATTGGTTGTAGGTTCGAGTCCTACACGGCCCACCATCTTCAGTGCCTCGCGCGTCGTCCGTTCCCTCCTGTTGTTACCCGCATTCCTGTTCCAGGGGGTGCGTCGTCTTGTATACTTCGCCGCCCATCGATGGCGGCTAACGCATTTCGAGGAATCTTTTTTGGACGGCGAACCGCGTTCTCATGCGAAAGTGGCGGAACTGGCAGACGCGCTGGATTTAGGTTCCAGTGGGGTAACCCGTGCGGGTTCGAGTCCCGCCTTTCGCACCACTCATCAGTAACAGGCCCGGAAAACTTCTTGCCGCACGGCTAGCGGCGCCCCGACCCATAACGAACAAGCCTTGAGGTGTAGCAATGCAGGTTTCAGTTGAGACGCTGAGCGATCTGGAGCGCCGGGTGACCGTGCAGGTCCCCGCTGAACAAGTCACTGGGGAAATTAACAGCCGGTTGCAAAAATTATCCCGGCAAGTCAAGGTTCATGGATTTCGCCCCGGCAAAGTACCGCTCAAGCTGATCAAAAAGATGCATGGCGATCAGGTGCGGTATGAAGTAGTCAGTGAGCTGGTGCAGCAGAGCCTGATTGAGGCGCTGACGCAGGAACAGCTTAGTCCCATTGGCGCTCCGGCCATCGAACCCAAAAATCTGGAAGAGGGACAGGACCTTGAATACAGCGCCACGTTCCAGATCATGCCTTCATTTGAACCTTCCGGCCTTGAAAACGTCCAGGTCGAGCGTCCGGTCGCGGAAGTCACTGAGCAGGATATCGATATGATGATCGAGACCTTGCGTCAGCAGCGGGCAGTCTGGAATGCCGTGGAGCGTCCGGCCCAAGAGGGCGACCGGCTGCGCATCGATTTTAACGGCGAGATTGACGGACAGAGTTTCCCAGGTAGCAAAGGCGAAAATTCGGTTGTGATACTGGGTAAGAATGTGATGTTCAGCAGTTTTGAAGAACAGTTGCTTGGCCTGAGCGCTGGTCCGGAGATCGGATTCGATCTGACCTTCCCGGAGGATTATCACGCTCAGGAGGTTGCCGGCAAGACCGCCCATTTCCAGGTCAGGGTCCATGTTGTCGAGGAAGCCAGCATCCCTGAACTGAATGATGCTTTTGCTGAAAGCTTTGATGTCAAGGAGGGTGGTGTCGCTGGTTTACGGCAGTCATTGCGTGACAGTATGGATCGTGAGTTGCGCGATGGCATTAAGACGGCGGTCAAGCGTCAGGCGCTGCAGGGTCTGCTGGCCGCTAACCCCATTCCGTTACCGCAAATGCTGGTTGACGCCGAGATCGAAAATCTGGCTGGCCAGCTTTATTTTCCGGGTGGCGATCAGGATGAAAAAATTCAGCAACTGAAGACCCAGTTGTTTAGCGCTGAGGCCAGTCGTCGGGTGGCGCTGGGCTTGCTGATGTCACGGGTGGCGACGATGCAGGAACTGAAGGCCGACGAGCAACAGGTGCGGGAGCGTCTGGAAACACTCGCCGCTAGCTATGAGGATCCGGCAGAGGTAATTCGCTGGCATGAGCAGAATCCACAAGCGATGGACAATATCCGCGCACTGGTCGTCGAGGCTCAGGTGGTCGAATGGCTGCTGGAGCGAGCGCAGGTCACCGAAAAGCCCAGCACGTTTGCGGAAATTATGAAACCTGTGCAATCCCAAGCCGAGTCGGTGGACCAGCGACAACTTTCCACACAGGAGTCCGCCGCATGACTGAAACCAGCGCTTCGGCGTCCATTCGGGCTTTGAACCTTGTCCCGATCGTGGTTGAACAGACCGCACGCGGTGAACGGGCTTACGACATTTACTCCCGTCTGCTCAAGGAACGAGTCGTGTTTCTGGTGGGACCCGTTGAGGACTACACCGCCAACCTGATCGTCGCGCAACTGCTCTTTCTGGAAGCGGAAAACCCGGATAAGGACATTCATCTCTATATCAACTCGCCGGGCGGCTCAGTGAGCGCGGGCCTGGCGATCTACGACACCATGCAGTTCATCAAGCCCAGCGTCAGCACCATGTGCGTTGGTCAGGCGGCCAGCATGGGCGCATTGCTGCTGACCGGCGGCGCAGCGGGCAAGCGGTTCTGCCTCCCGCACTCGCGAGTGATGATTCATCAGCCGCTAGGTGGATTCCAAGGCCAGGCCAGCGACTTTGATATTCACGCCCGCGAAATCCTATTGGTCCGTGACCGGCTTAACCGGATTCTGGCCAAGCATACGGGTCAACCGGTCGAGAAAATTGCCGTGGATACCGACCGCGATAATTTTATGGGCGGCGCTGAAGCGGTTGAGTACGGCCTGATTGATGCGGTATTGAGCCAGCGAGTCCCGGCCGGCTGATGTCACCGCTTGCAGGATCCTTAAGGCTGAAATCTATGACTGCGCGATGATGACGAGGATCGATTAATGGGCAGAGACCGCAATGACCGGGACGACGACAAGCTGCTGTACTGTTCCTTTTGTGGCAAGAGCCAGCATGAGGTTCGCAAGCTGATCGCCGGCCCGAACGTGTTCATCTGCGACGAATGCGTTGAACTGTGTAACGACATCATCCGCGAGGAGATGGAAGAGAGTGCGCCGGCGGCAGCCTATAAACTCCCTAAGCCGCACGATATCAACCAGGTGCTGGATGAATATGTGATCGGCCAGGAGCGCGCCAAGAAAGTGCTGGCGGTGGCGGTATACAATCATTACAAGCGGTTGGAGTTGCAACAGGGCGGTCACTCTAATAAGTCCCCGGAAATCGAAGTGGCTAAAAGCAATATCCTGCTGATCGGTCCCACCGGTTCCGGCAAGACCCTGCTGGCTGAAACACTGGCCCGGATGCTGAACGTGCCGTTTACAATCGCCGATGCGACTACTCTGACCGAGGCCGGTTATGTTGGCGAGGATGTCGAGAACATCATCCAGAAGCTGCTGCAAAAATGCGAATACGATGTGGAGAAGGCGCAAACCGGGATTGTCTACATCGATGAGATCGACAAGATTTCACGCAAATCGGACAACCCATCGATCACCCGTGATGTATCCGGTGAGGGTGTGCAGCAGGCGCTCCTGAAACTGATCGAAGGCACCCTGGCTTCGGTGCCGCCGCAGGGAGGCCGCAAACACCCCCAGCAGGAATTCCTGCAAGTGGACACGAGCAACATCCTGTTCATTTGCGGCGGGGCTTTCGCCGGTTTGGACAAGGTGATCCGCAGTCGCTCCGACAAGGGTGGGATCGGTTTTTCGGCAGACGTCAAAAGCAAGGATGGCGGCAAAACCGTCGGTGAAGTCCTGATGACGGTCGAACCCGAGGATCTGATCAAGTATGGACTGATCCCGGAGTTTGTTGGCCGGTTGCCGGTCGTGGCGACCCTGACCGAACTGGATGAACAGGCCTTGGTGCGGATTCTCACCGAACCCAAAAACGCCATTGCCAAACAATTTAATAAGTTGTTTGAGATGGAAGGGAGTGAGCTGGAGTTCCGAGATGAGGCGCTGCGGGCAGTGGCTCGCAAGGCGATGGATCGCAAGACCGGTGCGCGTGGTCTGCGAACCATTCTGGAGCATATCCTGCTGGATACCATGTACGACCTGCCGAGCATGCAGAATGTCTGTAAGGTAGTCGTTGACGATGCGGTGGTCGCTGGTCATGCCAAGCCGTACTTCGTCTATGAAAACCCCGAACGGCGTGCAGTTGGGCAAGATTGACGATGGGTCTGGCCAAGGGCGGGAAAGGTGATTATTCGGTGCGCTTTCCGCTCTCTGGTCAGTTAGTCCAGCGCACTCCCGACCGGCTCACGTCGTCGCCTATTCAATCATCTGGTTGCATCGCGGGAAGTTCGTCATGAAACAAAAGGAAGCCCGGTTGGATACCTTATCCAGCCAGATGCTGCTGCCCGTGTTGCCGCTCCGCGATGTGGTGGTTTATCCGCACATGGTGATTCCACTATTTGTGGGGCGGGAAAAATCGATCCACGCCCTTAACCTGGCAATGCAGGGCAACAAGCGGATTGTGCTGGTCGCGCAGAAAAACGCCGAAGAGGAAGAACCCGGCGTCGAAGATCTTTACGCTATTGGCACCCTGTCGAATGTGCTGCAACTGCTGCGGTTGCCGGATGGCACGGTCAAAGTGCTGGTGGAAGGTAGTCAGCGGGTCAGCATTCATCGCTTCACTGAAACCGGAGCCTGTTTTATTGCAGCGGTGTCGCTGCTGGAGCCTGTTGCGGATGAAGGCGATGTGCAGGAACTCCACGCCCTGATTCGGTCGTTGCTCGATACGTTCAGCCAGTATGTGAAGCTGAACAAGAAGATCCCGGGCGAAGTGCTGGCCTCGGTGGCCGGGATTGAAGATCCGATCCGGCTGGCGGATACCATTGCGGCTCACATGACCCTCAAACTGGATGAGAAGCAGAAAGTTCTTGAAATTGACGATCTGCGTGAGCGCTTCGAACAGTTGCTGGCGCTGGTGGAAGGCGAGATTGACATTCTCCAGGTGGAAAAGCGCATCCGCGGTCGGGTCAAGCAGCAGATGGAGAAGACCCAGCGTGAGTACTATCTGAATGAGCAGATGAAGGCGATTCAGAAGGAACTCGGCGATCTAGAGGATTCACCCAACGAGATCGAGGATCTGGCTCGGCGCATCGACAAGGCGGGAATGCCGAAGGAAGCCAGAGCCAAGGCTCAGTCAGAGTTGAACAAGCTGAAAACGATGTCGCCGATGTCAGCCGAGGCGACGGTAGTGCGCAACTACCTGGATTGGCTGGCCAATGTCCCATGGCGACGGCGCACCAAGATTCACCAGGATCTGCTGGCCGCCGAGGAAATTCTGGAAGCGGACCATTACGGTTTGGAGAAAGTCAAGGAACGGATTCTCGAATATCTGGCTGTGCAGCAGCGGACGCCCAAACTGAAGGGGCCGATTCTGTGCCTGGTCGGGCCGCCCGGGGTGGGTAAAACCTCACTGGGTCGCTCTATCGCCCGCGCCACCAACCGCAAGTTTGTCCGCATGTCGCTGGGTGGGGTGCGTGACGAGGCCGAGATCCGTGGTCACCGCCGCACCTATATTGGTTCGCTGCCTGGCAAGATCATTCAGAACCTGACCAAGGTCGGGGTGCGCAATCCACTGTTTCTGTTTGATGAAATTGACAAGATGTCAATGGATTTTCGCGGCGATCCCTCTTCGGCGCTGCTGGAAGTGCTGGACCCTGAGCAGAATAACACCTTCAGCGATCATTATCTGGAAGTGGATTTTGACCTGTCGGACGTGATGTTCGTCGCTACCGCCAACTCGCTGAATATTCCGCCGCCGCTGCTGGATCGGATGGAAGTGATCCGCATTCCAGGCTACACCGAGGAGGAGAAGTTGAATATCGCCTCCCGTTATCTGGCCCCGAAGCAGATGATCAATAATGGTCTGAAACCCGGTGAGCTGGAAATGACCGACGATTCGATCCGCGACATCATCCGTTTTTATACCCGCGAAGCCGGGGTGCGTAATCTGGAGCGCGAGTTGGCGAAAATTAGCCGCAAGGTAGTCAAGGAAGTGACTCTCCATCCGGTCAAGGAAAAAATTGTGGTGGCCCCTGCCCTGCTGGAAAAATACTTGGGGGTGCGGCGGTTCCGCTACGGACTGGCGGAGGAACAGGATCAGATCGGCCAGGTGGCCGGGCTGGCCTGGACCGAGGTAGGTGGTGAACTGCTGAGTATTGAAGCGGCGCTGGTGCCGGGCAAGGGTAAGCTGATCCATACCGGCAAACTGGGCGAGGTCATGCGCGAATCGATCCAGGCTGCGATGACCGTGGTTCGCAGCCGCGCCGAGGCGCTGGGCATTGATCCGGACTTCCATCAGAAATATGACTTGCACATCCACGTCCCGGAAGGCGCGACCCCCAAGGATGGCCCCAGCGCCGGCATTGGCATGTGTACGGCGCTGGTATCGGCGTTAACCCGCATTCCGGCGCGGGCCAGCGTCGCCATGACCGGCGAGATCACGCTGCGCGGCGAAGTGTTGCCGATCGGCGGCTTGAAGGAAAAATTGCTGGCGGCGCATCGAGGTTGCATTGCGACCGTGGTGATCCCGGAGGAAAATCGCAAGGATCTGGTTGATATTCCAGCGGCCATCCTGGAAAAGATTGAGGTGCGTCCGGTACGCTGGATCGACCAGGTTCTGGAAATTGCGTTACAGGCGTTGCCGACGCCGTTATCCCGGGAAGTTGTGAATCTAGATGCGGAAGCTGTCGCTCGGATTGGAACCGCGCTGGAAAATGTACGCGCGCACTGAAAAACAGCCGCTATCGCTGATTGACACTGCTTTGAAGGGCCTGATATAACGATAAAATAGCTGTCATTCCTCCGGGCGTAGGTATGGTAACCCGCAGGACCAGGTCTTTACCCAATAACACACAACTCACCACGCATTGCAAAGGAAAGGGGATTATGAACAAAACTGAATTGGTTGAAGCCGTGACTCAAGCGACTGAATTGTCCAAGGTCGCGGCTAGCAAAGCGGTTGACGCTATGGTCGATGCCATCGGCAAGGCTCTCAAACAGGGCGATACGGTGGTATTGACCGGATTTGGCACCTTCTCGGTGCGGGAGCGCCCCGCTCGTGCGGGCCACAATCCCAAGACCGGGGAGCCGATGGAAATCAAGGCGAGCAAAGCCCCGGTGTTTAAGGCTGGAAAAACGCTCAGGGACGCGGTAAAGTAAACCTCTTTTCCCAAGGGTGCTTAGCTCAGTTGGGAGAGCATCGCCCTTACAAGGCGAGGGTCGGGGGTTCAAGCCCCTCAGCACCCACCAAGGTTTAAAGTTGGAGCGGTAGTTCAGTTGGTTAGAATACCGGCCTGTCACGCCGGGGGTCGCGGGTTCGAGTCCCGTCCGCTCCGCCAACTTTCGTGTTTATGCTGCCTCTGGCAGTGAATGGTTTTAATTTGGAGCGGTAGTTCAGTTGGTTAGAATACCGGCCTGTCACGCCGGGGGTCGCGGGTTCGAGCCCCGTCCGCTCCGCCAACTTTCCAAGGGTGTCATTTGTGACGCCCTTTTTTATGCGCGCTGGTTGCGCTAATCCCAATCTCTTCCCTTCGTGACTTGACCTCATAATGCCGGGTAATCGCCATGTTCCTTCAGAAAATCCGTGATCGCGCCCAAGGCTGGTTCGCCTACACCATCATTGGCCTGCTCATCGTTCCGTTCGCGGTGTGGGGCATCAACTATTACTTCGAGGGCGGAGGGCCGATGGATGCCGCGGTGGTTGGCGACAGCGCCATTTCCGTCCAGGAGTTCCAGCGGGCCTACCAGCAGCAGCGCCAGCGGATGCAGGCCATGTTAGGCAGCAACGCGGATCCGGCCTTGCTGGACGGACCGCGGATGAAGCAGCAGGTTTTGCAACAGTTGGTTGAAGAGCGGGTGTTGAATCAGTTGGCTCGTGAGCAGGGGCTGCGCATCAGTGATCGGCAACTGCACGATGTGATCGTGGCGCTGCCGGTGTTTCAGCAAAGCGGTGGCTTCGACAAGGCGCTTTACGAGCAGTGGCTGCGCAATCAGGGCTATGTCGCGGCGACTTTCGAGGAAAGTTTCCGGCAGGGGAAAGCGACCGAACAACTGCGGGAGAGCGTGACGGCTTCGGCGCTGTTTACTCCGGTGGAGCTAGATCGGTTGATTGCCCTGCTCAAGCAGCAACGGGAATTGCAATATACGGTGCTGGCGCTGGAGAAGTATGTGGCCAAGGCAACCGTGGAAGACGCAAAAATCCAGGAGTATTTCGAGAAGCATCAAGACCGCTTCGTCAATCCTGAACAGGTGCAGGTGCAGTTCATTGAATTGAAGCTGGCGCAACTCGCGGAAGGCGTAACCGTCAGTGAAGAGGATCTGAAAACGGCTTACCAGGATCAGATCGCCAAATACGGCCAGCCTGAAGAGCGCGCCGCTTCGCATCTGCTGATCAAGTTGCCGCTTAATCCCAGTCCGGCGGAAGTGGAGCAGGCGCAGGCCAAGGCGAAGCAGATCGCCGATGAACTCCATGCCGGGACCAGGACTTTTGATCAGGCGCTGCAGGACGTTAAAGCTGATGCTTCCGGCGGGCTGGAGGGCGGCGAACTGGGGGTGATCGGCAAGGGGATGTTCGACAGCCCGGCCTTTGAAAGCGCCTTGTTCGCCCTGGAAAAATCGGGTGACGTTAGCGAACCGGTGCGGATGCCGTCGGGCTTCCACATCATCCGGCTCGACAAGATCACCCCGGCCCAGGTCAAGCCGTTCGAGGAAGTCCGTGAGACCGTCGCTAAAGAACTTCGCCAGCAGCAGGCCGAAAACCGATTTTACGAGATTACCCAGAACCTGGCCAATCTGAGCTACGAGCATCCTGACAGCCTGGAGCCGGCTGCCAAGGCACTGGACGCGGCAATTCAGGACACAGGTTGGTTCAGTCGCAAGGGCGGCGGTGAGGGGATCGCCGCCAATCCCAAACTGATTGAAATCGCGTTCGGCGAGGATGTTCTCAAGCGCGGCGTCAACAGTGAACCGATTGAACTGGCGCCAGGGCATATCGTGGTGATCCGGATGAAGGAGTATCGGGATGCAACGCCGCGTACTTTGGAAGAAGCGCGGGAGGACATCGTCAAGAGTCTGCGGGAACAGCAGGCTCGTGAGGCGATTGCCAAGGATGCTGAGACTTTGAAAGCGCGCGCCGCCAAGGGGGAGCATTTGCAAACCCTGGCCAAAGAGTTGGGTGGTGACTACAAGAATGTCGGGCTGGTGAGCCGCGATGCGCCGACGGTGGATCGGGCGGTGTTGACGACCGCTTTCCGTCTGCCGCAACCGGAAGCAGGCCAGGTGGCGCTCGGTTCAACGGCGCTGGCCAATGGCGATCAAGTGGTGCTGGAAGTCGCACAGGTCGTTCCTGGCCAGAAAGAGGCGCTGTCCGAAGAGGAGCGGAAATCCATCGCCCAGCAATTGACCCAGCAGGCCGGATCGGGGCAGTTTGAGGGCTTGGTGGACAGTGTGCGGGCCAAGAGCAAAGTCGTGACCTACGGCGACCGGTTGTAAGGAGATTCCCCCTCGCTCGCGCTGGCGGGCGATAGGGAGAAGAGTTGTGGCGTTAGTGGCGAACGCGCTACGCCATGGCTCCCGGCGCGATGGTATTAAAGCCACCGTCTACATACAGAATTTCGCCAGTAATGCCGGCGGCCAGATCGGAACACAAAAACGCCGCTGCATTGCCCACTTCTTCAATGGTCACACATTTTCGCAGCGGAGCCAGGTGTTCAAAGGTCTCCAGCATCTTGCGGAAGTTCTTGATCCCGGAGGCCGCCAGGGTGCGAATCGGCCCGGCGGAAATGGCGTTGACCCGGATCCCTTCCGGCCCCAGGGTCTGCGCTAGATAGCGGACATTGGCGTCCAGACTGGCTTTGGCGAGTCCCATGACGTTGTAGTTCGGCACCGCCCGCACTCCGCCTAGATAGGTCATGGTGATCAACGATCCCCGTCGGCCTTGCAGCATGGGCCGGGCCGCCTTGGCCAACGCCGCAAAGCTGTAGGAACTGATGTCGTGCGCGATGCGGAAATTTTCGCGGCTGATCCCCTCCAGATAATCGCCCTCCAGCGCCTCACGCGGCGCATAAGCCACCGAATGCACCACAATATCCAGCCCGTCCGCCCAGGGCGATTTGAGCGCTTCAAACACGGCGGCGATCTCGGTGTCGCTTTCCACATCGCAGGGCAAGGTGATGGCGCTGCCCAGTTCGGCAGCCATTTTTTCGACGCGGGGCTTGAGCTTGTCGTTCTGATAGGTGAAAGCCAGATCAGCGCCTTCCCGGCGCATGGCCTCGGCGATGCCCCAGGCGATGGAACGGTTGCTGGCGACCCCGACAATCAGGGCGCGTTTGCCGGTGAGAAAGCCCATAATGAACTCCTTTCAGGATTTGGTATCGTTTAGACGGGTTATTGAAGCGACGAACTGTAAAGGATACTGCATGAATCACGCAAAATTCCGTTTTCCCCGGTGGTTGCTGGCTGGCGTATTGGGCTGCTTGAGCAGCCTGTCGGTCGCAACTGGCGCTTGGGCCGCGCCAGCGCATGGGATCGCCCTGCACGGGCAACTGAAATATGGGCCGGACTTTCCGCATTTCGATTACGTCAATCCTGATGCGCCCAAGGGCGGGGAGGCGCGCTTTGCTGCAATCGGCAGTTTCGATACCTTTAACCCGTTTAACATCAAGGGTGAACAAGTGGTCGGCATCGGCCAGTTGTTCGAGAGCCTGTTGATGAGCAGCGCCGACGAACCGTTCAGCGAATACGGGTTAATCGCGGAGAGCGTGAATGTCTCCGAAGATCGGAGTTCAGTCACGTTTACGCTTCGGCCACAGGCGAAATTTCACGATGGCAGTCCGGTTACTGCCGATGATGTGCTGTTTTCATTCGAGACCTTGAAGACTAAAGGCAGCCCATCTTTCCGTTTTTATTATGTGAATGTCGCCAAGGCTGAGAAGATCAGCGAGCGGCAGATCAAGTTCACCTTCGCGCCCGGCGAGAATCAGGAATTGCCGCTGATTATTGGCCAGATGCCGGTACTGTCGAAAAAGTACTGGGAAAATCGGGATTTTGCTGCTACGACACTGGAGATTCCCGTTAGCAGTGGCCCATACCGGATTGAGAAATTTGAGCCAGGCCGTTTTATCGTCTATCAGCGCGATGAGAATTACTGGGGCAAGGAGTTGCCGGTCAACCGGGGTCAGAACAACATCGATCGGCTGCGTTATGACTACTACCGTGACGCCAATGTCGCGCTGGAAGCATTCAAGGCCGGCGCTTACGACTTGCGGATCGAGAATAATTCCAAGCTGTGGGCGACCGGTTACGATTTTCCGGCGCTCACTCAGGGCTGGGTGAAAAAAATCACCTTCCCCAGGCAGTTACCTGCGGGGATGCAAGGTTTCGCCTTCAATCTGCGCCGACCGTTGTTCCAGGACCCCAAGGTGCGTCAGGCGCTGGCCTATGCCTTTGATTTCGAGTGGAGTAACCGCAATCTGTTTTTCGGTCAGTACACGCGCACCCGCAGCTATTTCGATAATTCCGAACTGGCGGCCCGTGGTTTGCCATCGCCGGAGGAATTGGCGCTATTGGAGCCGTTGCGTAAAGAATTGCCGCCGGAGGTCTTTACGGCCGCTTATGAACCGCCGACGGCGAATGATGATGCCCAACTCCGCGCCAATTTTCAGAAAGCGCTGCAATTATTGCAGGAAGCCGGTTGGGTGTTTAAGGATCGGAAGCTAGTCAACGCTAAAACTGGTGAACCCTTCCGCTTTGAACTGTTGATCGCCGAGCCAACCTGGGAGCGAATTGGACTGCCGTTCGCCCGCAATCTGGAGCGGTTGGGCATTGAAATGACCGTGCGCAATGTGGATTCGGCGCAGTATGAGAACCGGATGCGCGATTTCGATTTCGACATGGCCGTCAATGTCTGGGGCCAATCGCTGTCACCGGGCAATGAACAGCGCGAATTCTGGAGCAGCGCGGCGGCGGATCAGCCGGCCAGTCGCAATTTGTCTGGCCTGAAAAATCCGGCGGTGGATAAACTCGTGGAGCAATTGGTTGCCGCCCCGGATCGCGCCAGTCTGGTAACCCGAACCCGGGCGTTGGATCGGGCGCTGCAATGGAGTTATCTGGTCATTCCACATTGGCACATTGCTTATGACCGGTTGGTTTTGTGGAATAAGTTTGGCTATCCAGCGGTGACGCCATTGCAGGGTGTGCAATTGAACGCCTGGTGGATTGATCCGGCCAAGAATGCGGCGCTGGCTGGGCGCAAAGTCGGCGAACAGCCGTAAATTAGCGCCATGTTTGTTTATCTGCTACATCGCTTGGCGTTGATTCCAGTGACACTCATTGGAATCATTGCTATTAACTTTTTTATTGTGCAGATTGCGCCCGGCGGGCCGGTCGAGCAATTACTGGCGCAACTCAAAAATACCGCCGTCTCCGCTACCGCCCGGGTGGGCGGCGGCGAAGGCGTGGAAGCCGGTCGAAGCAACACCTCGGGGCAAAATTCCAGCGGCAATAGCGCCTATCGCGGCGCACAGGGACTCGATCCGGCCTTTATTGCTGAACTCAACCGCCAATTTGGTTTTGATAAACCGGCTTATGTGCGCTTTGGGTTAATGGTGCGGGATTACCTGAGTTTTGATCTTGGCAAAAGCTATTTCCGCGACCGCAAGGTGCTGGATTTGGTGCTGGATAAATTGCCGGTCTCCATTTCTATTGGAGTCTGGAGTACACTGCTGATTTATTTGATCTCGGTGCCATTGGGGATTGCCAAGGCTGTTCAGGATGGCTCCCGGTTCGATGTTATGACTAGCGCCGCGATTATTATCGGCTATGCCATCCCAGCATTTCTGTTCGCTATTCTGCTGGTTATTGTATTCGCCGGCGGGCGCTATTTTGACTGGTTTCCATTGCGAGGATTAGTGTCCGATAACTGGGCAGATTTGAGTTGGCCGGCGCGGATCATTGATTATTTCTGGCATTTAACCTTGCCAGTGACAGCCATGGTCATTGGCGGGTTTGCTTCGCTGACGATGCTGACCAAAAATTCATTTATGGATGAGGTTAACAAGCAGTATGTGATGACTGCTCGCGCCAAGGGTTTAAATGAGCGGCAGGTTTTATATAGGCATGTATTCCGTAATGCGATGTTGTTGGTGATTGCCGGCTTTCCAGCAACGCTGGTGGGCATGTTATTCACTGGTTCGCTGCTGATTGAAGTGATTTTTTCCTTGGACGGTCTGGGATTGCTCGGATTTGAAGCGGTAATGAAACGCGACTATCCGGTGATGTTCGGAACGCTCTATATGTTCAGCCTGATCGGATTGTTGCTGAATCTGATCAGTGATCTGACTTATCGCCTGGTTGATCCGCGCATTGATTTTTCAGCGCGGAGTGGATAATTGATGGATTCCCGTGGGAGCGCAATATGAAACGACAATGGCTATTGTTAATCGGGATGCTGTTGCTAATACCGCCACTCTGGGCGGCATCGCCCGGGCCGGTGCAACGTTATTTTCAGGACTTGCGCACGTTGCGTGCTGATTTTATCCAGAGGGTACTCGATGAGCGTTCGCAGCTAGTGCAAAGCTCCAGCGGCCAGATGCTGATGCAGAAACCCGGCAAGTTCCGCTGGGATTACCAGAAACCGGCTAAGCAGGTGATCGTTGCTGATGGCGATCGGATCTGGACCTATGATGTTGATCTGGCGCAAGTGACGGTTCGCAAACTCGATCAGGCGCTGGGTTCAACCCCGCTGGCGTTGCTGAGCGGCGCTGCGCCGATTGAGGATTCCTTTACCGTTGGCGCGGTTCGCCAGCAGGACGACTTGAACTGGTATGACCTGACGCCCCGCCAGCCACAACCGGAATTTCGCTTGCTGCGGGTGGCGTTCAAGGGCGATGCGCTGGTCAGTCTGGAACTGGAAGACAGCTTTGGCCAGCGCACCCGGTTGGATTTTCAGAAACTGGAGCGGAATCCGACGCTCGATCCGGCGCTGTTGAAATTTACTCCGCCGCCCGGCGTGGATGTGGTGGGCGATGCGGGTTGAGCAGTGCAGCCAGTTAGACGCTGAATACTCAGAATTCAATACCCGGTTGTGCTTTAACGCCCTGCTCCCGGTAAGGATGCTTGACGGCGCGAATCTCACTCACCAGATCGGCTAATTCTACCAGCGCCGGCGGAGCATGACGACCGGTGACCACCAGATGCAGATCCGAGCGGCGCTGGCAGCATGTTTCCAGCACCCGAGACAAATCCAGATAGCCGTAGTTCAGCACTGGATTCAGTTCATCCAGAATCACTAGTGCGTAACGCGGATCGTTGATCATTCGCTCCACTTCAAGCCAGGCCCGCCCGGCGGCAGCCATATCCCGCTCCCGATCCTGGGTCTGCCAGGTGAATCCCTCACCCATCGTTTGAAAATCCACGTTCTCAAAGCGGCTCAGCGCCAGTCGTTCGGCGCTGTCCTGATCGCTCTTGATGAACTGGATGATGCCAACCGACATGCCGTGGCCGATGGCTCGCAGCGCCATACCGAATGCGGCGGTGGTTTTGCCTTTGCCGGGACCGGTGTAAACGATCAGCAGACCCTTTTCAAGAGTGGCGCGGGCCTGCTTGCGCTCATAACCCGCTTTGCGGCGAGCGGTCAGGCGGGCGTGGTCGGCGTCATCGGCAAACATATTGGGGTGGTTCGAAGCCGTCGGCGGTGCGGAAAATCAGGCGTGCGGAGTAAAGCGGGTCCAACTGAGCGGGGTCCAGCCGGGATCGAGACCTGCATCATCCGCCTCGGCCACACTCAAGCCGCATTTGCGGGCGAAATAGCGATGAAAGGCCAGGCTCGGCGTCAGTTCCGGATGGAACACCGTCACCAGAATCCGCGTATCTTCTGCCGCCGCCACATAGTCATCCGTTTGCAGCAGCGCTTGCACGTCAGAGCCGATCCGCACGATTTTGGGCGCGCGGATAAAGGTCAGCGGAATCGGTTCGCGGGCGACCGCCGGGGCCAGCGCCTCACACTGAAAACTGTCCAATTGGCTGCCGAAGGCGTTGCGGTTGACCGTAATATCGATCAGCCCGAAGAACGGCGCTTCCCCGACATTCTCCCGCGCCAGCAGAATCGCCCCGGCGCAGGTGCCCCACAGTTTCAGACCTTCGCCATAAGCCTGCTCAATCGCCGCGCGCAAGCCGAAAATGGTCAGCAGTCGCGCTAGGCAGGTGCTTTCGCCGCCGGGAATGATCAACCCGGCCAGTCCGGCCAGTTCAGCGGCGTGCTTAACCGGCCGGGCTGCGACGCCAGTGCGTTGCAGGTGATCAAGGTGTTCTTGCACTCCGCCCTGCAAATCAAGGACGCCGATCGCGCCGACCGTCGGACTCA
Source organism: Gammaproteobacteria bacterium (assembly GCA_020846135.1). Taxonomy (GTDB): domain Bacteria; phylum Pseudomonadota; class Gammaproteobacteria; order Competibacterales; family Competibacteraceae; genus RXIV01. Next base: position 29,590 of record JADLEK010000064.1, on the reverse strand, counting down.
TTACCAGCCTCGTCCGGCCAGCCGTTCATATTCGGGCATGTTCGCCACATCCAGGCCCGGCATCGGCTCGCCAAGGTCCATGGACGCGGCCAGCAGTTGCTCCGGATCGTTGAAGTAAGCAGTGGCCTTGACAATGGCGCGGGCGCGGATCGCTGGAGCGCTGGATTTGAAAATGCCGGAACCGACAAACACCCCGTCGCAACCCAGTTGCATCATCAAGGCGGCATCAGCAGGCGTTGCAATTCCGCCGGCGGCGAAATTGACCACCGGCAACCGGCCCAGCTTTCTGATCTCCAACGCCAGTTCGTAAGGAATGCCGTTGATCTTGGCGAAACTCATGATCTCTTCAGTCGGCAGACCCACCAACTGGCGGATTTCACGGTTCATGGTCCGCATGTGCCGCACGGCCTCGACCACATTGCCGGTGCCGGCCTCGCCCTTGGTGCGAATCATCGCCGCGCCTTCGGCAATCCGCCGCGCTGCCTCGCCCAGATTGCGCGCACCGCAGACGAAAGGAATATCAAAGCGGGTCTTGTCGATATGGCATTCCTCATCGGCGGGAGTCAGCACTTCGCTCTCATCGATGTAGTCGATTTTCAGGGCTTGCAGGATTTGCGCTTCGACGAAATGGCCGATCCGGGCCTTGGCCATGACCGGGATGGTCACGGTTTCCTTGATGGCCTTAATCAGCCCCGGATCGGACATCCGCGCCACCCCGCCCTGTTTGCGGATATCCGCTGGAACCCGTTCAAGGGCCATCACGGCCACCGCGCCGGCTTCCTGGGCGATTTGGGCCTGTTCCACGGTGACGACATCCATGATGACGCCGCCCTTGAGCATTTGCGCCAGTTGCGCGTTCAGGAAATAACGATTCTCTGCCATGCGGGTACTCATCTAAAATGAAGGGGAGCGGCTGTGGTGTGACATGCCGCCCGAACCGGCTGGTTCATAAGAACAGCGAAGTATATCACCATCGGTTTTCATGCCGCATAACGACCTTGTCGGGTTCGCCGCCCTTCGTTCATTTCCCCCGCCCTTGCCCGCCATGAGCCACGAAACTTACCAAAACCTGCTGAACAATCTGGAAACCGTCATGATCGGCCAGCGTCGCACGATCCGCTGGCTGTTGGCCGCGTTCATCGCCGGCGGTCATGTGCTGCTGGAAGACCGGCCGGGGACGGGCAAAACTACGCTAGCTAAAGCCTTTGCCCGCTCCCTGACCCTCGAATTTCAGCGCATCCAGTTCACCCCCGATCTGCTGCCCTCGGACATTCTCGGCGTGTCGATTTTCGATCCGCAGCGCCAGGAATTCCGGCTGCATCGCGGCCCGGCGTTTACCGAGGTGTTGCTGGCCGATGAGATCAATCGTGCCTCGCCGCGCACTCAGGCGGCCTTGCTGGAGGCGATGGGCGAGCGGCAAATCAGTCTGGACGGTGAGCAGCGCCAATTGGGTGAATGGTTTTTCGTGATCGCCACCCAGAACCCGATTGAATTTCATGGTGCCTACCCGTTGCCGGAAGCGCAGATGGATCGGTTCGCGTTGCGCTTTGGCCTCGGCTATCCCGATCTGGCCGGGGAAATGGCGATGCTGAATGCCCAGCGCGAGCGGCACCCGCTGGACGCCTTGCGGCCTTGTGCGGATCGGGCAGCGTTGGCGGATTTACGCCACGCTGCCGCCGCGATCCGGATCAGTGAGGAAATTAGCCGCTATCTGGTCGAACTGGTGGCGGCGACCCGCGCCATGCCGGGGGTCGCGATGGGGGCTAGTCCCCGCGCTTCTCTGGCGCTGATGAGGACCACCCGGGCGCTGGCGCTGTTTGATGGACTGGAGTTCGTCACTCCCGATCATGTTCAGGAACTGGCGACCGCAGTGCTGGCTCACCGGCTCAAACTCGATCCGCAGGCGCGGTTCAGCGGCTTGACCGCCGAGGCGGTGGTCGGCGATGTGTTGCAACAGGTTCCGGTTCCGGGGTAAGGCCATGTTCCGGTTGCTGCGGGTTTATCGCCAGGTCAACCGGCTTAGCCACGGAGTGCGGCAACGGTTGACGCCACTGGGCGGCTGGCTGACCGGCGGCTGGATCGCAGCGGGCGCGTTCGGGATCAATACCCGCGAAGGCATGACCTATCAGTTGTTTGTGCTGCTGACCGTGCTGTTTGCCGTTGCGCTGCTCGCCAGCCGTTTTGGCAAACCGTCCATCGCCGCCACCCGACTATTGCCACGTTTCGCCACCGTCGGCCAGCCGCTGCGTTATCGCCTGCACCTCGCCAATCAGGGCCGCCGGGCGCAAGCGGATTTATTGATCGTTGACGAATTGCGCGATGCGCCGCCCACGCCGGTCAGCCTGGGCCGATTCCCGACTTATCGCCAGTGGAGCCGCTGGTCAGCCTGGGCGCGGGGCGCGAATGCCCTCCTGCAACCGTTGCCGATCCTGCCTCCGAACGCCCATACCGACACCGAACTGAGTCTGACGCCGCTGCGCCGGGGCTGGCTGGAATTTGCCGCCTTGCGCTTCGCCCGGCCTGATCCGCTGGGCCTGCTACGCCGGCAGTTTCGGCAACCACTGCCGGATCGGTTGCTGGTCCTGCCGCGCCGCTACCCGGTTCCGCCGCTGCATTTTCACGAGGGGCGGCGCTATCAGCGCGGTGGGGTCCATCTGGCGCAATCGGTGGGCGAGGAGGATGAATTTGTCGGGCTGCGCGACTATCGCCCCGGCGATCCGCCGCGCCGTATTCACTGGCGCAGTTTCGCCAAGCGCGGCGAACCGGTGGTCAAGGAGTTTCAGGACGAGTTTTTCGTGCGCTACGGCCTGCTGCTGGACAGTTTCGCCGCCGGGGTGGACGAGGCGCGGTTTGAAGCCGCAGTGTCTGCCGCTGCTTCGATTGCGACCGCCGAACGCAGCCCGGAAGCATTGCTGGATCTGCTGTTTGTCGGCGACCGGGCTTATTGCTTCACCGCCGGACGTGGTCTGGGTCAGACCGAACAGTTGCTGGAGATTCTGGCTTGCGTGACGCCGCGCCACGATCAGCCGTTTGCCCCGTGGCTTGGATTGGTGGCGGACCATGCCGCCGAGCTGAGCGCCTGCGTCTGTATCCTGCTGGATTGGGATGAGCAACGCCGGCAACTGTTGAACCTGTTGCGCGGGCAGGGCGTGGAAACGGTGGCGCTGGTAATCGGCCCGCCCAGTACGCCGCCGGAGCCGGGCATCCGGGTGGCGACAGTGGAGACGCTGGCGCTGGAGCTGGCGAAGTTGCGGTGATTTCTCGCGATCGCCGCCCTGCTGAACCAGCAGAGCAACCCGGCACTCGGATGGAAACGCCCCTGGAACGGCTCACAGTGGTTTTGGGGTTGATGACGGCCAAGGTCTACAATCCCCGCCTTCGTCTTGAGCTTCCCATTGATACCCACCATTTTTAAGGATACGAACCTCATGTCTATTTCCCAACCTACCCAAACAGAGGGTCTTACGGACCAGCGGCAAGCCTGGATTGCCGAAGCGGCTTACTATCGGGCCGAACGCCGGAGTTTTGAAGGCGGTTGCCCGATCGAGGATTGGCTGGCGGCTGAACGCGAGATCGATCCGTCGGCGGCGCAGCCTGCCTCCGCACCTCGGGTCGCCCTGGTGTTCCTCGATCGCCGCGCGGCATCTGCTGCTGATTAACGTGTCCACTGTTGATCCGCGCCGCCCGCTGGCCGATCGACTACGCCCACGCCGATTGGACGAGTTTGTCGGCCAACGCCATCTGCTGGGACCTGGTAAACCGCTGCGCACCGCGATCGAGTGTGGACAACCCCATTCGATGGTGCTGTGGGGACCACCCGGCACGGGTAAAACCACCCTGGCGGAACTGTTGGCCGGTGCCAGCCAGGCTGAGTTGATCCGGCTCTCTGCCGTGATGGCCGGGGTGCGCGAACTCCGGGCGGCGGTGGAGCGGGCGCAAACGCTCTGGCGCGAACAGCAGCGCCGCACCGTGCTGTTCGTGGATGAAGTTCATCGCTTCAACAAGGCCCAGCAGGACGCGTTTCTGCCTCATGTCGAAAGCGGGGTGCTGACCTTCATCGGCGCGACGACGGAAAATCCGGGCTTTGCCCTCAACAATGCGCTGCTGTCGCGAGTACGGGTCTATGTCCTCAATTGTCTCGACGACGACGCGATTGACCAGGTGCTTGAACGGGCGCTGCACGACAGCGATGGCGGACTGGGCGGGCGCTGGCCGTTGGCGGCGGAGATGCGGGAGCGATTGGCGCGGGCCGTGGATGGCGATGCCCGGCGCGCCCTGAGCTGGCTGGAACTGGCGGCGGAACTGGCCGAAGCGCAGGGGGAAACGCTGGAGGCGGCCTTGACCGTAGTGATGCGCGATGGGGCCGGGCGGCGGTTTGACCGTGGCGGCGATCTGTTTTACGACCATATTTCGGCGCTGCACAAGGCGGTGCGCGGCAGTAGCCCGGACGCCGCACTGTATTGGCTAGCGCGGATGATCGACGGTGGTTGCGATCCGCTGTACATCGCCCGGCGGGTGGTGCGCATGGCCAGTGAGGACATCGGCAACGCCGACCCCCGCGCCTTGCCGTTGGCCTTGAACGCCTGGGAGGCGCAGGAGCGGTTGGGCAGTCCCGAGGGCGAATTGGCGTTGGCGCAGGCGGTGGTCTATCTGTCCATCGCCGCCAAGAGCAACGCGGTCTATACCGCCTGGGCCGCCGCCCGTCAGGATGTAGCGCGTTACGGCACCCTGGGCGTACCCCCGCATTTACGCAACGCGCCCACCGCACTGGCGCAGGAACTGGGGCATGGCGAGGGCTATCGCTATCCTCATGATGAACCGAACGCCTATGCCGCCGGCGAAAGCTATTTTCCGGAGGCGCTCCAAGGCGCGCGCTACTACCAGCCTACCGTGAATGGCCTGGAAGGCCGGATCGCCGAAAAATTGGAACGGTTGCGGGAATGGGATCGGCAAAGCGGGTGGCGGCGCTATCGATGATCGGACCGGCGCCAAGTAAGCCAGCACCGGTTTTTGAACCGGAGGCGAAAGTTCTGGCCCTGACCCCGACCTTGACTCTGCCGCCCGGTCTGCTGGCCGTGGCCCTGTTGTTCTGGGGCTGGCGGACCGGGTTATGGCTACCGGCGTTGCCGATGACGCTGCTGCTGGAACTGGCCCCACGGGTAATCTGGCGCTGGGCGCTTGACGATAACACCTTGGCGCGGGTCATCGATCTCTCGGCGCTGCTCTGGGTCGGGGCGCTGATCATTCTGTTCACCCGCTATCTCAATCAGCCACCGCTGGCGACCCAGCTCTATACCCTGCTCAGTTGGATTCCGCTGCTGCTGTTTCTGCCGCTGGCGATTCAGCGTTATTCCACCGCTGGCGCGTTTCGGGTCGGCCACCTGTTCTACTCGCTGCGCCGCTCCCGGAGCGGGCTGGCCCAGCAAGCGCTGCGACTGGACGCGCCTTATTTCGTGAGCTGCCTGCTGGCGGCGGGTGTGACCACACAACCCGGATTCCTGCCGGGTATCGGCCTGTTGCTGGCGTGGTTGCTGCTGGCGGCGCGGCCCCGGCGGTATCGCTGGCCGTTGGCGCTGACCCTGGCGGTAGTCGCCGGGTTGACCGCCTGGCCGTTGAGCGCCGGCCTGCATCGGTTCCAGCTGGCGATGGAAGATACGTTCACCGAATGGTTCGAGGACTGGTTCATTGCAGTCGATCCGTATCGCGCCCGTACTGCCCTCGGCGACATCGGCGAACTGAAACTATCCGGGCGGATCGTGTTGCGGCTTAAACCTGCGCCGGGCGATTCAGGACCGTGGTTGCTGCGCGACGCCGCCTACAACAGCTATTTCGATGGGGTATGGCAGGCCAAAAATACCCGCTTCACCGATCTCAAGCCGACCGGGGATAGTCGCGAATGGCCGCTTTCCACCACTCCAGCGGGCCAGTCCCGGCGGTTGGCGATCAGCCTGGAACTGCGACGGGGAGCTGGAATGCTGCCCGCGCTGCCGGGGGCTTGGCGACTGGATCGGTTGCCGGTGGGCATGGTGCAGATCAGCAGTCTGGGGGCGATCAAGGCCAGCGAAGGCCCCGGCTTGGTTGATTACGGCGTCGAATACGATCTGTCTGCTGACCGGGATTCGCCGCCGGCGGAACTGGATTTAGCGCTGCCGCGCCGCGAACAGGCAACCTTGCAACGGTTGGCGGCGGAACTGGGCTTGATCAACCAACCGCCCGTGGTTACCGCCGCCAGGATTCATGCGTTCCTGCTCGGCCAGTTCCGCTACAGCCTGGATTTACCCACTCCGGCAGCGGGACAGACCGCGCTGGAAACTTTTCTGCTGCAAACCCGGGCCGGGCATTGTGAATACTTCGCCAGCGCCGCCGCGCTGCTGTTGCGGACTGCCGGGATTCCGGCCCGTTACGCCACTGGCTTTTCGGTCTCGGAATATCGGGCGCTGGAAGGGGTTTACGTCGCCCGCCGCCGCCATGCCCATGCCTGGACCCTGATCTGGCAGGACGGCCGCTGGCAGGACTTCGACGCCACTCCGCCCGACTGGACCGGTTTTGAGGATGAGCAGGCGTCCTGGTGGCAAAGCGTCGGCGATCTGTGGGCCTGGCTGAATCACCAGTTCAGCCGCTGGCGCTGGCGGGAAGCGACCGGCGATGAGGGCAATCATCGCTGGCTGTGGGGAGTGATCAGCGGACTGACGGCGGTGCTGCTCTGGCGGCTATTGCGTCGGCAGCGGGTTCGGCAACGATCCGCCATAAAGCCAGTGGCGAACAAAGTCTGGCCCGGCGCTGAATCGCCGTTCTATCAAATCCTTGCGGCGCTGACGACCCGCGCTGGTTCCCGCCCGCCGGGCGAGAGTCTGGAACACTGGTTACGGCGGATTGGGGTCTGGGATGCGCCGGAAATGAAGGCGATGGCCGGTTGGCATCAACGCTGGCGGTTTGATCCGAACGGACTATTGGCGGCGGAACAACAACAGTTGGCGGAAACCGTAGCGGCGTGGATCGCTAACCATCCCGCGTAACGCTATTTCGAACCACCCCGGCGCTTCGCGCCACCCCTCCTTGTCCAAGGAGGGGAAATTTTATCGCCAGCCGGATAGCTAGTGTCTGAACGGAAAGGGAAAGGTCTGTCCACACATGGTAGAGCAGGCGTCCCGCCTGCTTAAACCGGCCAGAGGCCGGTTCTACCGTGGGGTTTCCGGTCAGACACCAGCTATAACTCCTTCCCGGCTCAGAACCGGAATCGCCGCAGAATCGTCAGCGATGAAATCGCCCCGACCAGCTTGCGATCCGCCTCGACTACCGGCAACCGGATATAGCCCTCGGCCAGCAGACGCAACGCATCTGAGAGTGGCGCATCGGGATCGACCACTGGATGAGCGCCGGTAAAATCGCCGACTTTGCGGTGCAAATGCGGCATCAGCCGGTTATCTACGTCTTCGGCTGTTTCGCTGCTGGCTTCGTCGGGCAGTTGTGGCGCCGCCGGCAGCAGCATTTTGGAAAACAGGAATGAAGTGATGGTGCCGATAAACTCGCCTTGGGCATTAACGACCATCAAATCCTGCATGTGCTTGCGAATCATGATCGACAGGGCTTCGGACAGCGGCGCAGTATCCAGCACGGTGGTGGGTGCAGACAGCATGTAATGTTTGCACTTCATGTTCGGGTTGCTCCTCGTCATGGGGTTGAATCAGCAGCCAGCGCCCCGGACGCGCCGGGCAGGAATCAGGCAACTCCCGGATTCACGATGCGCTAATCAGTTATCATTATTGCCGATGCTGGCCCACTGCGCATGGGGTCGTGATCCACATTGCAGACAAACTTGGGGGGAGGTTTTTATCTATGTTTGTTGGAATTCTGGCGCTGCTGGCGGGCCTGATTGGGCTGGCTGCCGCCGCGATGCTGTACAAATCTATCGTCCGCCGTTCGACCGGTGACGAACTGATGACGGCGATTGCCGAAGAAATTCATCTGGGCGCAATGACTTATCTGCGCGCCCAGTACCTCAAGATTGGTATTTTCGCGCTGGTGGTGGCGATGCTGCTGGCCTTTTCCAAACAGCATGGGTTTGGCGCCAGCCTCGCGTTTCTGGCTGGGGCGCTGACCTCGGCGCTGGCCGGGCTGGTCGGGATGAAAGCGGCGACTAAGGCCAATGTCCGCACCACCGCCGCCGCTCGTGATTTCGGGGCGGGCGAGGCGCTGCTGGTGGGATTCAACGGCGGCGCAGTGATGGGGTTGGCGGTCGCCAGCTTCGGCCTGCTGGGTCTGGGCCTGTTTTTCACCGGCCTGTCGAGCCAGCTTGCGGTTGATCCGCAATCCGCCGCGACCATCTGGGGTTTTTCGATGGGCGCGTCTTCCATCGCCCTGTTCGCCCGGGTCGGCGGTGGCATTTTCACCAAAGCGGCGGATGTCGGCTCCGATCTGGTGGGCAAGGTGGAGGCCGGCATTCCCGAAGACGATCCGCGCAATCCTGGCGTCATCGCGGACAACGTCGGCGATAACGTCGGCGACATTGCCGGGATGGGCGCTGATATTTATGAATCCTACGTTGGATCGATGATAGCGGCGATCACCCTGGCGGCCAGCGCCAGCGTTGCTGAACTGACTCATTATTTTGGCGCGGAGGTGACCCGGCCCATGTTGCTGGCGCTGCCGCTGACCCTGGCGATCATCGGTCTGTTCTCGTCGCTGTTCGGGATTTACGGGATGAGCGCGTTCAAGAAATACGGCCCGGAAAAGGCGCTGGCGATCTCCGAATTCAGCTCCGCCGGGCTATTTTTGATCGGAACCCTGCTGATCATGCTGCTGTTTGGGTATGGCTGGCCGGCGTTTTTCGCCATTCTGGCCGGTAATCTGGCCGGGGTCGCCATTGGTCGCACCGCTTGGTACTACACCTCGTCGAAACCCGTCACCCGGATCATCCAGGCTTCGAAGACTGGAGCGGCGACCAACATCATTACCGGCTTGGCGGTCGGGCTGGAAAGTTGTGCGCTACCGATTCTGATCATCGTGGCGGCGATCTTCGTCGCATTCCATACTGCCGGCCAGTACGGTATCGCCATTGCCGCCGTCGGCATGTTGGCGACGTCTGGCCTGACCATGACCATCGACGCTTCCGGGCCGATTTCCGACAACGCCGGCGGCATCGCTGAAATGTCCCACCAGCCGCCCGAAGTTCGCAAAATCACCGACCATCTGGACGCGATTGGCAATACCACCGCCGCAACCGGCAAAGGCTTCGCCATTGGTTCCGCTGCGCTGACGGCGTTGGCGCTGTTCGTGGCCTATAAGGAAGCCGTAGTGCTGGCAATCGGTCATCCGGTCGCCATGGACATTACCGACCCACAGGTCGTGATCGGCGTGTTTCTGGGCGGGGTGGTGGTGCTGCTGGCGGCGGCGATGACCATGAGTTCGGTGGGTCGGGCGGCGATGGAAATGGTGACGGAAATCCGCCGCCAGTTCCGCGAGATTCCCGGTCTGCTGCAAGGCACCAGCAAGCCGGATACCGCCCGGTGCGTGACCATTGCCACCGACGCGGCGCTGCGAGAAATGGTGCCGCCCGGTCTGCTGGCGGTGCTGGCGCCGGTGATCGTCGGCTTCTTCTTCGGCCCGGTAGCGCTGGGTGGTCTGCTGCTGGGGGCGATGCTGACCGGGGTGGTGTTTGCCCTGTTCATGGCCAATGCCGGTGGCGCTTGGGACAACGCCAAGAAGTCGATTGAGGGCGGCGAGTTGCCCGGCGAACGCAAGGGCGGCGATGCCCATGCGGCGGCGGTGATCGGCGATACCGTCGGTGATCCGTTCAAGGACACCAGCGGCCCGGCCATGAATATCTTGGTCAAGCTGCTCTCCATCGTCTCGCTGATCCTGGTGCCGTTCATTACCTGAGCGCCGCCATTCACCCCACCCTGTCCCTCCCCCACCAGGGGAGGGAGTTTGCAGCTTAGAGGATCGTGATCCGCATGTCCGGCAATAGCTTCGGCAAACTGTTCACCATCACTACGTTCGGCGAAAGCCATGGCCCGGCGCTGGGCGCAATTGTGGATGGCTGTCCGCCCGGTCTGGAGCTGGCCGAGGCGGATCTGCAACGCGATCTGGATCGGCGTCGGCCCGGTCAGAGCCGGCACACCACCCAGCGCCGCGAACCGGATCAGGTGCGCATTCTGTCGGGCGTATTTGAGGGCCGCACTACCGGGGTCCCGATTGGGCTGCTGATTGAGAATGTCGATCAGCGCTCCAAGGATTACGGGGAAATCATGGATCGGTTCCGGCCCGGCCATGCCGATTATCCCTACCATCACAAGTATGGTTTCCGGGATTACCGGGGCGGTGGCCGCTCCTCAGCGCGGGAGACGGCGCTACGAGTGGCTGCCGGCGCGATTGCCCGCAAGTATCTGCGCGAGCGCTACGGGGTGGAGATTCGCGGCTATCTGGCCCAACTGGGGCCGATTCGCCCGGCCCGGCTGGTCTGGGAAGAAGTGGATCGCAACCCGTTTTTCTGCCCGGACCCGGATCAGGTGCCTGAACTGGAGCGGTTCATGGATGCGCTGCGCAAATCCGGCGATTCCATCGGGGCGCGGGTGACCGTGGTCGCCAGCGGCGCCCCGGTCGGCTGGGGCGAGCCGGTGTTTGACCGGTTGGACGCCGACATCGCCCATGCGCTGATGAGCATCAATGCGGTCAAGGGCGTGGAAATCGGAGCCGGGTTTGCGGTGGTGGAACAGCGCGGTACGGAACATCGCGATGAATTGACGCCGGAGGGGTTTTTGAGCAACAACTCCGGCGGGATTCTGGGCGGGATTTCCACCGGTCAGGATATTATCGCCAGTATGGCGTTAAAGCCGACCTCCAGTCTGCGTTTGCCGGGCCGGACCATCACTGTTCACGGCGAACCGGCGGAGGTGGTGACCAAGGGTCGTCATGATCCCTGCGTCGGGATTCGGGCGACGCCGATTGCCGAGGCGATGCTGGCGCTGGTGTTGATGGATCATGCGCTGCGGCATCGAGCGCAAAACCTGGATGTGCGCACCGAGACGCCGATGATTCCGGGCGCTGCGCCCGACTGCGCTCCGACCGCCTGAACCCTCTGTTATCCCGCCTGTGCTGCCGTTCCGTCTGTACCTGCGCCTGTCCGGTTTTTATCTATGCTACTTCGCCGTTCTGGGCGTGATGTTGCCCTATTGGGGGCTGTATCTGCTGGCGCTGGGCTTTGATCCGGCGCGCATTGGCGAACTACTGGCGATTCCCCAGGCGACCAAGCTGTTTGCGCCGACCCTGTGGGGCTGGTGGGCGGACCGCACCGGGAAACGGCTGTGGGTCATCCGCTTAGCATGTCTGGCGGCGGCGCTGGCCTTTACTGGGGTCTATGCGGTTGGTGGTTCCTATCTGGGGCTGGTGCTGGTCACCCTGCTGTTCAGTTTCTTCTGGAATGCCGCCCTGCCCCAGTTCGAAGCGGTCACCCTCAACCACTTGGGCGAACGTATTCACGATTACAGCCGGGTGCGGCTGTGGGGTTCGGTCGGTTTTGTCGGGGCGGCGGTCGGGGTCGGCTTTCTGGTCGAGGACTGGGGGGTCGGTATCGTCCCCGCATTACTGCTGGCGCTGTTCGCTGCTTTGTGGCTGATCAGTCTGCTGATCCCGGATGCGCCAGCGGGAGTCGTAATCCATCCGTCGCTGCCACTCGGTCGAGTGCTGCGCCAACCGGCAGTGATCGCTTTCTTCGCCGCCAGCTTTCTTAATCAAGCGGCTCACGGGCCGTACTACGGGTTTTTCTCGCTGTATCTGGAGACCTTTGGCTATTCCCGCGAGCTGATTGGCCTGCTGTGGGGGCTGGGGGTCGCGGTGGAGGTGGGACTGTTTGTCTGGTTCCCCCCGTTATTGCTGCGCCTGGGGTCGCGGCAGTTGACGCTGATCGCCTTGGCGCTGGCAACCCTGCGCTGGCTGTTGATCGGCCATTGCGCCGGTAATCTGCCCGTATTGCTGTTTGCCCAGACCTTGCACGCCTTCAGTTTCGGCGTGGTCCATGCGGTCTCCATCCATTTGATCCATGAATTTTTTCCCGGAACGTTGCAAGGGCGTGGCCAGGCGTTGTACAGCAGTTTGAGCTTCGGTGCGGGCAACGCGGTAGGCAGTCTGACCGCGGGCTATCTGTGGCAGGGCCTAGGACCGGCGGCGATGTTTGATCTGGCTGCGGTATTGGGCGCACTGGCCTGGTTGACGGCGTGGCGGGGATTGCGCCCATGAGCAACGGAACTCCATCCGTGCTTCAACCTTCCGCCTGGAGCAGGTGGTCTGGCAAGTGGCGACTGAAAAAGACTGATGCGTTATTCACCCTTCACTACATCATCAATCGTGAAGCGATAGAACAAATGTTCGTCCTTGAAATCATGGTCATTGGCGACATGGTGAATTACTCGGCGCGTGACTAGGCTGGAGCCGAAAGCTAGCGCCTCCTGCCGACTGATCGAGTAGGTGCGTTGCAGCCATTCCGCAGCTTCAACGCCAATGAAGCAGCAGGGATAGGTTTTGAACCGGTAGCTGCGATCCTGAATGGCGACGCCGCCGGGGCTGCGCATCGCGATGACGACTTTGGCAGCGTCAGCGAGCGGCCCCTGATCCTCGGATTCGCGGGCTTCGCCGTCCGCGTCATCAACCACCGGGGCCGATGGGCGCATGGCTGCTTCGAAAATGCTCGACACGATGGCTTGCACCTGGGTGCGGTCACTGGGTAATGCCGGCAACAGGTCGATGGCCCCGCGCCGCGTCGCCTGTGAACGCATCGATTCGACGATCCGGGTTGCGGCGCTGTTGGTCAACACCACGCGGGTGCTGGAAGACCAGCGCGCCAGCTGGGCAGCGAAGGCGTAGGGGTTGGCGTTGCGAGTCAGAAAGTAGGCGACATCGATGATCGCCAGATCGGGCGCATGGGCTTCGGCAGCCAGGATGCGCAAGCCGATTTCCACATCACTGTCCGCCGGAAACAGCAGGGTTTTCAAGCGTGGCCTCAGGGCTTCCCGCCACGCCTGGCCCTGTTCGGAATCGAGTTGCAGAATCAAGGCCCGTGATGGGGCGGTCAGCAGTGGAGCGGCGGGCGACACTGGAGACGCCGGCGCAGCCGCCACAGGCCCGGAGTGCAAGCGCATTTCATCCGCTAACAAATCCTCGATTGGATCGAAATCGGGTCGTGGCCGAATCTGGTCAGGGTCGGCCTGACCTCCGGTAAATTCAGCAACGAAAGTATCTCCGCTGCGGTGCAGACGGAATTCCCCGCGACAGGCGCGGCAATAATGCAGCCCGCCATCCACCGTTGCCGCATCGATGGCAATGACGGCTGGACCGCACATCGGACAATCAACCAGCCGGCGGTCGTGAAAACTATGGGCAATAATGTGTTCGAGACGGTTAGCAGTGGCCAGCGCCAGAAAATGCCCGCATAGCGCCTCATCAAATTGCCGCCCCTGCTCCTCGCGCAGAATTGCCAGCGCCTGTTCCATCGGCATCCCGCGCCGATAAGGCCGGGTGCTGGTCATGGCGTCAAAAGCATCGGCAATGGCGACAATCCGGGCAATCACCGGAGTTTCTTCACCGTTGAGGCGATAGGGATAGCCTTGTCCATCCGGGCGTTCATGGTGATAACTGACCGCATCCAGCGCCAGCGGCGCCAGTGGATGTTGCTGCAACAGTTCCACCCCAATGGCTGGATGGGTTTTGATGACGGCGTATTCCTGATCGTCCAGCCGCCCTGGTTTATTCAGAATGGCGTCGGGAATGCCAACCTTGCCCAAGTCATGCAGGAACCCGCCGGCGGTAGCTAGAAATACCTCATGGCGCGACAGCCCGGCTTGTTCCGCCAGCCATTTCGAATACTGACCCACGCGCCAGAGATGTCCACCGGTATAGGCGTCGCGGGCTTCAACAATGGCGCCCATGACAAACAGAGAATGCAGCAGCGATGGGGCGACGTTGAGAGTGGACATATTTAATACTCTTGAAGGCAAGCAGGGAGCAACCTGGCTAAAAAATAGCATGAATCAGGGACTCCTGCCCCCTCCAGTCCTTTCCAACACCACCCACCACGCTTTAACCTGCCGCCGTCACCATCCCTGATCACGGCGGCGGCGCCAGCACCTCACGGCTGCCATTGGACTGAACCGGTCCAACGACGCCGGCGCTTTCCATCTCCTCGACCAGGCGCGCCGCCCGGTTATAGCCAATCCGCAACCGGCGCTGCACCCCGGACACCGAAGCCCGCCGCGACTCGGTCACAATCCGCACCGCCCCGTCGTACAACGGATCGCTTTCGTCGCTGCGACTGTCGCCTTCGCCATTGCCGCTGCCAGCGTCGCCCTCCTCACGCGGCTCAGCCAGCACCTCATCAATGTAATCGGGCGCACCGGTCTGGCGCAGATAATCCACCACCCGGTTGACTTCATGATCGTCGACAAACGCGCCATGGACCCGCTGCGGCAACCCCGTGCCGGGCGGCAAATACAGCATGTCGCCGTGGCCCAATAACTGCTCCGCGCCCATCTGATCGAGAATGGTGCGGGAATCGACTCGCGACGACACCTGAAAAGCGACGCGGGTCGGAATATTGGCCTTGATCAGCCCGGTAATTACATCCACCGAGGGTCGCTGAGTCGCCAGAATCAGATGAATGCCGGCGGCCCGCGCCTTCTGCGCTAGCCGGGCAATCAGCTCCTCCACTTTTTTGCCGACGATCATCATCATGTCGGCCAGTTCATCGATGACGACGACGATGAACGGCAACAGTTGCAACACCGGAATCTCGCCCGGCATTCCCGGCAGTTCCGGCTTCCAGAACGGATCAGTCAGCCCCTCGCCCGCCGCCTGCGCATCCAGCACTTTGCGATTGAAGCCGGCAATGTTGCGGACTTTCAGCGTCGCCATCAGCCGGTAACGGCGCTCCATTTCCGCCACGCACCAGCGCAAGGCGTTAGCCGCCTCCTTCATGTCAGTGACCACCGGGGTCAACAAATGCGGAATATCCTCGTAGATCGATAGTTCCAGCATCTTCGGATCGACCAGAATCAGCCGCACCTCGCTGGGCGGAGCCTTGTACAGCAGACTTAGCAGCATGGCGTTGATCGCCACCGATTTGCCGGAACCGGTTGTCCCCGCCACCAGCAAATGCGGCATCTTGTTCAAATTCGCCACCACCGGATTGCCGCCAATGTCCTTGCCTAGGGTCAGGGTCAGCGGCGAGGCGGACTGGGTATAAACCGGCGACTCCAGCACTTCGCGCAGGTTGACGATCTCGCGGTGGCGATTGGGAATCTCCAGCCCAATGGTTGACTTGCCCGGAATGATCTCGACGACGCGCACACTGATCACCAGCAGTCCGCGCGCCAGATCCTTGGCCAGGTTGCTGATCTGGCTGACCTTGACGCCTGGAGCCGGGTCAATCTCGAACCGGGTAATGACCGGCCCCGGTTCCACCGCTACGACTTTGACTTCAATGCCAAAGCTCTTGAGTTTGATTTCCACCAACCGGGACATCTCCTCCAGGGCTTCCGGGGAATAACCGGCGGTGCGCGGCGGCGGCGGATCGAGCAAATCCAGCGGCGGCAACGAGTATGGAATGGGCGGCGGCGTCATCCGTCTGGCCGTAACGGTCACGGGCGGCGGGATTACCGGATGTGAAACAGGGGGCGGCGGTTCAGCGACAGCAAAACCATCGCCGGGTTGCCAAGGCGTTTGCACCGATGGCATAACCGGCGGCGCCGCAACGGGAGCAGGCAATGGCGCAACCGGCAACAGTGTCAGCATATCCAGATAGGGCGCTTCCAGAACGGTTTCCCTAACCGGTTCCGAAACCACTGCAACAGCAACCGGCGGCGGTTCACTCTCCGCCGTTGGCCAATTCAGCACCGGTTCAATACGCGATGGCCACCCGCCGGGCAGAACGGTCGCCTCTTCAGGCGCGGTGACCGGCGGAATTTCGATATGAGGCGATACCGCTGAAAACGAATCCGACGAAAACGAATCCGCTGTTTCAGCTTCCGCCACAGTGGGTCGCGAACGCTGCCACGCCAGGGATCGCTGAGTCACTACCCGCCAGGTCTCAGTCAGCCGTTCCAAGACGGGTTTTTTCACGGGTTCGGCAACTGGGTCCGTGGTCGCTTCCGGTTCGGCAAGCGCCGGTTCAGCCTCCGCAGCATCACCAGCAGCTTTGACCTTGGTCGCCGGCCCGAACCAGCGCAGCGGGGCCAGCGCCAGACCGCCCACCCAGTCCAGCAGTTTCAGGGTCACGCCGCCGACCCCATCTAGAACGGCCAGCCATGACGCACCCGTAGCCAGCATCATCCCCGCTAGCAACAATGCCGCCATGAACAGGTGACCCCCGGCGAAACCGAAGGCGCGGATCAGGAATTGGCTGACATGAATGCCCACCAGTCCGCCGGCGGTTCCCAGATCCGGCACGGTTCCCGGCATCACCCGCAAGTGCAAGGTCGCCAGCCCGCAGGCCGTCGCCAACGCTACGAAGAATCCCAACGCCCGAAACAGGACGATCTCGCCGTCAAGATCCAGCAGTCCGCCACATTTGAACAGCCGCCAACCGCTAAACGCTAGAGCCAGCGGCAGCAGATAGGCGGGATAGCCGAAAAAATAGAGGGTAATGTCGGCAAACCAGGCTCCCGCTACGCCGCCCAGATTGTGCAGTCGGGCCACATTCACCGTGTGGGTCCAGGCCGGATCGGCTGGATTGAAGGTCGCCAGTGCGCCAAGCAGGCCCAGCGCCAGCGCCGCCAGCAACCAGAAGCCGCTTTCGCGCAACACGTTGTTCATGAAACGGAAGATTCCCGCCCGAATTGCGGGGGGATCGATTTTGATGCGATGTGCCTGGGCCAAAATTCCAGTCCTGTCGGTGGGGGGCGAATGCTTGCGGCGGGCCGGTTCGCAGCCAAGGTCGCCATTGTCCCATTCCATGGCGAGTCAGTGAAGGCTTTCCGTGGCCTGATCCATCGGCGAATGACCAGAACTGTTGCGGGCAATCCTTGGTGTGGTAAAGCGCAGTCCGCGCCCATAACCGGCATCAAACCCGGTCTTTGGCGTTATCCTATGTTCCTGATGCAATCACCATACAATTGCGTTTGCTCAGGGAGAAATTGTCGTATGCCGCCTGCTGATCCAACCCAGACCGTGGAAGTGACCTGTCCGGGCTGTTTTCACCCGCAACGCTGGGATCCTGCCGCAGCCTGTCCGATTTGCCATCATCGCGCTAATGCCGAGGGCCGGTCCGGGGCGTTGTTGCCGGTGGGGACGCAACTCAAGGGCTATGTGATCGGCGAAAAGCTGGGGCAGGGCGGCTTTGGGATTACCTATCGCGGCTTTGATCTGACCCTGAAGATGAAGGTGGCGATCAAGGAGTATTACCCCAGTGAAATGGTCGGGCGCTCGACCAACCGGAATGCGGTAGTGCTGAATGCCCATGATCATGAGGAATTGTTTCAGCACGGCTTGAAAGCCTTTTTGAAGGAAGCGCAAATCATCGCCCAGTTGCGCCATCCGCATCTGGTGCGGGTGTTGAACTACTTCGAGTTGAACGAGACCGCTTATCTGGTGATGGATTACCTGGAAGGTGAGGACCTGGCCAAGCATCTGAAGCCGCCGAAAGGCCAGCGCGGGATTCAAATGCCGTGGCCGCGAGCGATCAAATTGTTGCTGCCGGTGCTGGAGGGTTTGTACCGAGTGCATCAAGCCGGGTTCATGCACCGGGATTTGAAGCCGGGCAATCTGTACCTGACCAAAGATGATGAACTGATGGAGATGATGAACTGATGGTGCTGGACTTTGGTTCAGCGCGGCAAGTGACCAGTAACCATACCCGCAGTCTGCTCATTTTCTCGCAAGGTTATGCGCCGTATGAGCAATACCTGGAAGGGCATCTGAACCGGCAAGGGCCGTGGACCGATGTTTACGCGATTGCCGCCACGCTGTATTTCATGGTGACGGGTTGCCGGTTGCCGTCGGCGATGGATCGGAAACAGGCGCACCTGCTGCAACAACCGGATCCGCTGAAACCGGCGCGGCATTTTGTGCCGGAGTTGCCGGCGGCGCTGGATACGGTGTTGATGCGGGCGCTGGTGGTGGAGCCGGAATTGCGGTTGCCGACGGTGGTGGATTTGAAACAGCAACTGGAACGGGTGCTGGCGCAGGCCGAACCGGTTGCGCCGCCGGAGCTGGCGACGGTTCCGGTTGTGCCGGAACAGCCGCAACCGCCGCAACTGCAAGTTGCGCCAGAACCGCCGAAGGTCTTGCCGCCACCCAGGCCGAAGGTTGCTTCGGAACCGGCGCGTCGAACCACCCCGGCCCCTGGCGGGGCCACCCCTCCTTATCCAAGGAGGGGAACCAGTCGCAACCTCGTTTGGATGGTGATCGTCGCCCTCATGGTGATTGGGCTGGCGGCGGCAGGAGGCTGGTGGATTGGCAAAACATCGCCCGATTCACCGAAGCCTATTGATCCGTCAGCCATGCCGGTCACGAAGCCAAACCCGACAACACTGCGACGATTTACCGATAACAGCGATGGCACGGTTACCGATAATAAGAGTGGGTTGATTTTGGCTCAAGGATGCGAATTGCTTTGGCTATAAAAACTGGTCAATGGCAATGGATTCGGCGAAACAGTTAAAGAATGGGCAATGTGATCTCCGCGATGGCTCAGTGGCCGGGCAATGGCGGCTACCCAGCCAAGAGGAATGGGAAACCCTGATTGATAAAAGCGTCCGTAATCCGGCGCTGCCGTCTGGTCATCCCTTCACGAGCGTCCAGTCCAACTACTACTGGTCGTCGACGAGCGATGCTTCTGTCGCCAGCGGCGCGTGGCGCGTGAACCTCAGCAACGGCAGCGTGAACCTGAACTACAAGACCGACGGCTACTACGTCTGGCCAGTGCGCGGTGGACCATAGAGGCTTCGATGTTGATCTGGCTCCCACGCTCCTGCGTGGGAGCAGGTCCAGACGCTCCAGCGTCCAGCTTCGTGTTCAACCAAGCCGCTGGAGCGGCCAGACGGCATTCCCACGCCGGAGCGTGGGAACGAGAAGAATCGCCATTTTCAGCGAGGTAATCAATCATGAATTTTCCCTACGGTATTGCCGACTTTCGCAAGATCCGCGGCGGCGGTTATTTCTATGTCGATCGTACTAACCGGATTCCGCTGATTGAGAATTCCGGTAGTCAACTGGTTTTTCTGCGCCCGCGCCGATTCGGCAAAAGCCTATGGCTGTCGACGCTGGAGAATTACTACGATCTGGCGCGGGCCGATGACTTCGAGCGGCTATTTGGCGGATTAAAGATCGGCCGGAATCCAACGCCGTTGCATAACCGTTATTTCATTCTCAAGCTCAACTTTTCAATGGTTAATCCCGAAGGCAATCATGCCGCGATTCGTCAAGCCCTGTTTGATCATGTCAATATCCAGATTGAAAACCTGGTAGCCCGCTATGGGTCATGGCTTCAACAACCGGTGCGGATCCAGCGAGACAATGCGGTGACCAGCCTGCAATCGCTGCTCGGGGCCATTTCCCAAACCGCGTATAAGCTCTATTTACTCGTTGACGAATACGACAACTTCGCTAATGAAGTCATGATTAGCCCGGTGCGTGGCACGAACCGTTATCAGGAACTGGTGCAGGGAGAAGGGACGATCAAGACCTTTTTTAAGGCGGTGAAGGATGGGGCGGAACGGGGGCAAATTGACCGAACCTTTCTGACCGGGGTGTCGCCAGTGGTGCTGAGTGACATCACCAGCGGTTATAACGTGACCAGCGATATCAGCGTCGATCCGGATTATCACGATCTATGTGGCTTTAACGCTGACGAATTGCGGGCAGTACTGGAAACAGTCGCGGTTGTGCATGGTTTCGATGCAGGTCAAGTCGAGACCGCTTTAGCGTTGATGCGCGATTTTTACAATGGCTATCGCTTTTCGGTTCAACGAAAAGATCGAGTCTACAACCCGACCTTGGCGCTGTACTTTCTCCAGTATCTGGCCCGACATGGTGAATATCCTGCCCACTTGCTGGACGACAACCTGGCGATGGATCGCAACCGGATTCACTACGTCGCCCGACTGCCGCACGGCGAAACTCTGATCAATCGCGCCCTGAATCCGGCGGAACCGCTGGCGATTTCGCAACTGGTCAATCGCTTCGGAGTCCAGGATATGCTGACTGCGCCAAGGAATCCCGATTTTCTCGCCACGCTGCTTTATTACTTCGGGGTTCTCACGCTGGCGGGACGCAATGAATGGGGCGAGCTGATCCTGACTATTCCCAATCAGGTCATCCGCAAGTTGTACGTCGAGCGCCTGCGGGAACAACTGCTGCCGGCTTATGACGATCAGGAACAGCGACAGGCGATTTGCCGCCGATTTTATACCACCGGCGATCTGGGTCCGCTATGCGAATTACTGGAGCAGAAGTATTTTAAGGTCTTCGACAATCGGGATTTACGCTGGAGCAATGAACTGGTGGTGAAAACTGCCTTTCTGGTCACATTGTTTAATGACGCCTTCTACATCATGGACTCGGAACCGGCCTTGGAACGGCGTTATGGGGATTTACTGCTGCGGGTGCGGCCCGATATGCGCCAATATACGTTGCTGGATCATTTGCTGGAATTCAAGGCGCTGAGTTTAAAAGCAGTCGGACTGACCAGCGCCGAACTGGTCACGAAGACGCGGGAAGAATTGCGTGCATTGCCGGCGGTCGCTACAGCGCTACAGGAGGCGGAACAGCAATTAGCGGCGTATTGGGAGATTCTGGAACGGCAAGCCGGCGATTCGCGGCCATTGCAGACTCACGCCGTAGTGGGTATTGGGCTGGAACGGCTGGTGTGGTGAATCATGGATCTGCGCCTTGAACGTCTTGCCGCTTTGACTGATCTTGCCGCTGCCGAGTGGAATCGCCTGGTTCCCGACCGAAACCCGTTTCTCAGCCACGAATTTCTGAGCGCGCTGGAGCGGCATGACGGGGTCGGTGAACGCACCGGCTGGCTGCCTTGGCCGATCGTTTGCCGGGATGAACAGGGAGCATTACTCGGCGCTGCGCCCTTGTACCTGAAATTCAATTCCTATGGCGAATTTGTCTTTGACTGGGGCTGGGCCGAGGCCTACCGCCGGCATAATCAGCCTTACTATCCCAAGCTGGTCGGCGCGATTCCCTATGCGCCGATCACCAGTCCCCGCTTGCTGCTGGCCCCCGGACAGCCCCGACCTGACGAAACCGCGCGGCTTCTGGTTGAATTTGCGTTGGAAGAAAGCCGCCGGCATCGGTTGTCGTCGCTCCATTGGCTGTTTCCCGAATCCGCGGATCTGGAGCGGTTGCGGGCGCAAGGCTTTCTGACCCGGATCGGTTGCCAGTTTCATTGGCAGAATCGCGGCTATCGGGATTTTCAGGACTTTCTGGATGGATTGACCGCCAAGCGCCGCAAGAACATTCAGCGGGAGCGGCGGTTGGTGCGCGAGGCGGGCTTGGAGTTGCGGGTGTTGTCCGGGCCGGAACTCAGCGAAGCGCAATGGCAGGCGGTGCATGGGTTCTATTGCTCGACCTTTCACCGACTGGGCGGGGTTCCGACCCTCACCCTGCCGTTCTTTCAGGAAATAGCGACCACGCTGGGCGAGCGGTTGCTGGTGGTTTTAGCCTTCGCCCAAGGCCGGGAAGTCGCCGCCGCGATTAGTTTTCGCAGCGACTCGGCGCTCTATGGCCGGCATTGGGGCTGTCAGGCCGATTATGACAGTCTGCACTTTGAAGCCTGCTATTATCAGGGGCTGGAATATTGCATTCAGAATGGGTTACAACGCTTTGAACCGGGCGCGCAAGGCGAGCATAAAATCTATCGGGGCTTTTTGCCGACCCTGACCCATTCGGCCCACTGGATCGCCGATCCCGGTTTCCGCCAGGCCATTGCTGATTTTCTCGACCGGGAGACGCCCGCAGTGTGCGATTATGCCCGGCAACTGCTACAACATTCACCCTATCGGGACAAGGTGACCCCTGATGCCTCTGCCATGGCTGGATCCGCATAACGACCGCCAGCCGTTTCCTGCGCCGGATCGCGCCCTGACTGAACCGGACGGTTTGTTGGCTGCCGGCGGTAGCCTGACCCCTCCCCGGTTGTTGCAGGCTTACCGACACGGCATTTTTCCTTGGTACTCGCCCGGCCAGCCGATCCTGTGGTGGTCACCGGACCCGCGGATGGTGTTGCTGCCAGAAGCGATCCGGATTTCCCGCAGTTTGCGTAAAACCCTTCGTAAAGGCGTGTTCACTGTGACCGCTGACACCGATTTCACTGCGATTATCCATGCCTGCGCCGCGCCGCGCGCACCGGACCAGGGTACCTGGATCACGCCGGCCATGTTGCGCGCCTATGAACGGTTACACCACCTGGGCCATGCCCATTCCATCGAAGCCTGGCAAGACGGCGTACTGGTCGGTGGGCTGTACGGGGTGGCGGTGGGCCGGGTGTTCTATGGCGAATCGATGTTCAGCCGGGTCAGCGATGCTTCCAAAGTGGCGCTGACCGCCCTGGCGACGCAGTTGCTGCGCTGGGAATTCGCCGTCATTGACTGCCAGATGCAAACCGATCATCTGGTCCACATGGGAGCCACCGCGATTCCGCGCCCGACGTTTTTACAATTGCTGGATCGATATTGCCCGTTGCCGGGTCATGATGCGCCTTGGCGACTGGATGCCGATCTGTTGACCGCCCTGCTGTCAGTTTCGCTGCTATGAGCAATCCCCGCGATGCGTTGTATGACCTGCGGATGTTTCTGACGACCGATTATCGGTGCAGCTATCTGCCGGGTCGACTGGCGCGCAATCTGGTGGCCGATCCAGCGGTTACCGATCAATATCTGTACACGCAACTGGCCGATCTGGGCTTTCGCCGCAGCGGCGAGCATGTCTACCGGCCGCATTGCCGGGGTTGTTCAGCCTGCCGGTCGCTGCGCATTCCCGTCCATCAGTTTCAGCCGAACCGCTCGCAGCGACGGATCTGGGCGCGCAATCAGGATTTGCAGATTGAGACGCTGGGGGCCGAATTCAAGGATGAACATTTTGAGCTGTTTTCCCGCTATATCGCGGCGCGGCATTGCGGCGGCGGCATGGATCCCGCCAATTCTGACAACTACTGGTCGTTCATCACCTCGCGCTGGTGTCCGACCTGGCTATGGGAATTCCGCCGCGACCGGGACTTGCTGGCGGTGGCGGTGGTGGACCGGCTGGACAATGGCCTGTCGGCGGTTTACACCTTTTTCGATCCGCTGGAGAACGCACGCGGATTGGGAGCCTTTGCGATCCAGTGGCAGATCGCCGAAGCGCAACGCCTGGGTCTGGACTGGGTGTATCTGGGCTACTGGGTCGAGCGTTGCGACAAGATGAACTACAAGTCCGGCTTTACGCCGCATGAGATTTTTATCGCAGAACGCTGGCGCTGGATGGCGGTAGAGAGCCGGTAGAGTTTCTCCCGCTCGCGTCGAACTATAGGAATCCGATCTGAATTGTGGAATCGCCGCTTCGAACCACCCCGGCGCTTCGCGCCACCTCTCCGAGTGAGCGGATTCTCGAAGCATCAACCCTGGGCGCAATCTTTACCGTGCCGACCAACCCTCCGGGGCGGCAATTCACGCCAACCGGGCTAGAATGAAGCAGGTACTGTTCGAGACCCTTCGCCCCCGGGACCCTCTGTTGCTAGTCAGAGAGGGCGGCGGTGAACCCACATGAGGTTATCCAATGACTGCTGCTTTTACCCACATTTTGCGCATCGAACTGCCCGAAACGCTGCAATGCGACGAGTCCGGCAAGAACCCGGCCTTAACCATCACCTTCGTCGCCGACGGTCCGATCCCGTTCCCACAATTGATCCTGCACACCAACGACGGTCAGCGCCTATTCAACGGCACAGCGCTCGTGGAAACCGAAGTTGAAGGCGACTACCACTACACCGCTGCGATTCCCGCTGGGCTGCTGCGGCCCGATACCCTGACCGTGCAGGTTGAAGGGTGTCGCAAGGCTGACTTAAGCCAGGCTGGCGGCGGTGACTGGATCAAGGAGTTTCGCCAACTGCAGATTGCACCGAACGCCAAGCCCAGGCCGGTCATCCAGGTTGCGACCGGGTCAGGCGATGCGCCGATCAAGCTGTACTTCGGCATTCACAAGCACATGCACCAGCCCTACTACAACGCCACTGACCGCCTGTACTGGGACGGCGAGAAGGACGGGATTTTCGGGTCGCGGGGCGGCCCCTACACCCATTTTATCCCTACAGCAGTGCGCCAGTACCTCAACGGCGGTTTGCCCCACGCGGGACTTTCGACCAGTTGGAGCGGGTCGCTGATAGAACAACTGGATCGTTGCGCTGCTGATGGCTTATGCGGCGGGCGGTTTAGCGGCTGGAATCATGAATTACGCGCGGTCGCCCAGGAACAGACCGTGCTGGGTCATCCCCGTGTTGATTTCGTGGCATTTGGATTCTTTCATCCGCTGATGGCGTTAATTCCCGAACGCAATATCGTCAAGCAGGTGGAATGGCATCGCAACATCATCCGATCCGCATTTGGCATTGAAGCCTCCAATGTGATGTTTCCACCGGAAACCGCTTTTCATGTCCGCATGATTCCAGCGCTGAATCAGGCCGGCGTCAAAGCGGTGATTTACGACTCGATTCACCGGTTCCGGGCCTGTCGAGACTATCCCTATGCGGGAATTAACGAGGGGATGCTGCCGCCTAATCCCGCTGAACAGGTTAATCCGCCGGTCAATGACTGGCTGCAATTGCGTAATATCTGGGCCGGATCGAAAATTTCGCCCAGTCTGCTGAAACCGGAATATGTGCAATACGAAGACCCGGATGGGAAGCTGCATAAAATCATTGCGGTGCCCGCCGAGCGCTATATCGGCAATGAAGACGCCCGGGGCGGCTTTGGCGCGCTGCAATACCCCGACGTCCTCGGTCAGGTCTACAACCAGATCGTCGATACCGGCCATTTTGATCCCAAGCATCCGCCGTTCTTCCTGCTGCATTCCGATGGCGATAATCACGGCGGCGGCGCTGACAGTTACTACGATCACAACACCGGACAACTGGTGCAATGGTTGCAAGGCGATCCTCGGTTTGAATTGACCACGGTCAATGATTATCTGGACCGGTTTCCGCCCGACCCCAGCCAGGCCGCGCATATCGAACCGGGATCATGGAGCGGCGCGGATAACGGCGATCCGCAATTCATGAAATGGTTCAGCCGCTATGATCAGCCCTACTCGCCTGACCTGAATTCCTGGGCGGTGCTGACGGCCTTTCAGAATGTGGCGCATTCTCTGGAAGACGCCTTGCCCGGCAAACCGTGGCTCGATGATATCAGCCGGCTGATGCTGACTGCGGAGACCAGTTGCTACTGGTACTGGACCGGCCAGCAGGTGTGGGATCAACAGGTGACTAATGCCGCCAACGCCGGTTACGCGATGGTCAAAAGCGAAGTGGACGCCTTGCTGTCAGCGGGCAAGGATCGGACCGGTCCCACCATTTTCGCGCCGTGGGTGACGCCGGAAAATCCGGGCGGCAAACGCTGGGGACAAGGCTGTCTGCTCGATGCGCCGCGTGAGGGAACCGTGCATACCTTTGTCCATGACATTAGCGGCTTAAAGCGGGTGACGCTGGTGTTGCGCGACGCCAGGGGCGAAACCCGGCTGGCGATGACCGATAACGGGCCGTATCCCTCGCAAACCGGGGCAGCCATCACCGCGCATTATTTCACCGCCAAACTGCCGGTTGGCACCGGCGATGTACGCTATTACATCGAAGCTGAAGACGGCAAAGGCAACCAGTCGCGGGGCGCGCTGGAACGGGTTTATCTGGCGTAGTCATCACTCCCCCCTGAAAAAGGAGAGTCAGGGGGGATTTCATCCGGGAGAGCAAGCATGGCTGGACAACGCATTCCCGGCCCTGAAGGGGTCGGCGCTTATCCACTGTCGGTGGTCGATGATGGCACCCTGGTTCGCACATCCAGCGCCACGCCGGGTATTGGCGGAATTCTCGGCGATACCTGGAAGATCAATTCGGCGTTATCCGCGGAAGAGTTGCGGGCTATCGACGTGATTCTCTCTTTCTGCAATGACATGGACGACGTTGAACTCATCGAGGACATCGAAAGCGCCGTCGACGATGAAACGCTTGATTTTGGCGAGGCTGACAACATTGCTGCCTGGGATCCGGTGAGCAATATTATCACCATCAACCAGACCCTGTTGACCCGGCTGCTCTATCCGAACAGCCTGGATAGCGCATTCCGGGACACCATCGATCTGGTGGCGATGCTGGCGCATGAATTTAAGCACCAGCAGGGGCGTTTGGTTTGGGCGCTGGATTTATTCGCCGATGCCAACCGGGATACTGGTGCGCATTGGGCCAGTTATGGGGCGTGGGGACTCATGTGGCGTCGCCCGGAAAGTAATACCGGCGGTCTGGCCGCCGCCAAAGCCGCCAACTGGACGATGGGTTCCTTTGATCGCCTTGAGCGATCCATCTGGCAAGTCGGCCTGCAAAAACGGATGAACTGGGCGCAACATGAATATCAGCGCCTGAAACAATTGCAAACCGTCAAAGCCGCGCGAGGAGAACAGATTGGCGTTGCCCGGCGGGTAAAAACCATCTGCGACAATTTTTTAATTTATCACCATGAAGCATTGAGTCTGTCCAGCCAAATGCATCAATTGAATCTGGCTGCGGCCAATGGCAAGGAAATTACCGCCATCAATGCGCGACAGGAAATTGAGCGTTATGCCAACGATGCCGCGCAGATTATTCAGGATCGCGCCTAAGAGACTGTCGAAAAAAATCAAAACCGGGCCGGCTGAATTTTCCGCTCCTATTCAGCCGCTTGGTGCGGGTCAGCCGGCAAACCCAACTCGCCATGGCGATAGGCCTGCGCCAGGTGCCGCGCTGCATCCACAAATCCGCCTGCACTGGCCTGTTGCAGCCAGTTCACCGCCGCACAGTCATCGCGGGCAACCCCGCGCCCTTGAGCGTAAGCCAGGGCAATTTGATACTGCGCTGACGCATAGCTGCGTTCCGCCAACCGCGCAGGCTTCCATACCCATGAACGTGAGCAGAAAGCGTCGCATAGGGATTGACTGGTTTATTCAACAACTTGTCCGGCCCAGTCGCGGGTCTTGAACCAGTAATCGTGGCGTTCTTTCAGCCAGCCGTCCTGCTGTCGCAGCAGAATCCAGTTGTTAAAAAAGTTGAGCGCGTCGGGATCGCCCTTGCGCAGTGCGAAGCCTTCCGCGCCTTGCACAAAGGGTTCAGGAATCGGCAGGAACAGGGTGTCGGGATGTTTGAGCGCCTCGAAGGCCGGGGTCGGGGTGCTGGTGACAAAGGCGTGCGCCTTGCCATTCAGCACCTCCTGCAAAGCCAGCGCATCTTCGTCAAACTGGCGCAAAGTGGCTTTGGGCATCAGGCGCTTGGCGGCGGTCGCCGGGGTCGCGCCACGTCGCACCGCCAGCGTCACCTCGGGTTTATTGAAATCGTCCAGGCTCTTGAAACCATCGGCCAGTTTCCGGTGTGCGACCAGGTGAACACCGGAATTGGCGTAAGGCAGGCTGAAATTAACGGTCAGGTTGCGTTCCGGGGTGATCGACAGGCCGCCGATGATCAGGTCGAAGTTGCGGCCGAGCAGCGCCGGAATAATGCCGTCCCAGGCGATGGGCGCGAACTCGACTTTCACGCCCATATCCTGAGCCAGGCGCTGGGCAACATCGATTTCATAGCCGATCAGTGCGCCATTCTTGTCGCGCATCGCCCAAGGCACGAACGTGGACATGCCGACCTTGATCGCGCCGCGTTTCTTGATGATTTCCAGCACGCTGTCGGCGGCAAGCTGCTGATTGACGCTCTGGGCGCGGACTGGTTGCAGCGGCGACAGGATAACGATGATCAGGATGGCGGTAGTCAGGATGGGCAGCAGACGGTTTGGCATGGCGGGGAGATCCTCGGTGAGGGGGAGATTGCATGGCTCAAGGTATAGCTGATGATCCGGGCTTGAGCAACTCAATCAGCCTTGCGGCGGTTCGCCATGGCGGGCATCGCTATACGCTTTCCCCTGTCTGTGCGCTGGAGGCGGTAACGGTACTGGACTGCTTCCACGCGGAGAGGTTGCACGGAAGCAGCGGTGATGGAGCCGACATGAGACGGGTCAGTCGGCGAGGACCGGTTCGGGCGCGGCTGGCTGGAGCGGCGAGTTGGCGACCACGCTGCGCATCGGAACAACGATGCCGTGTTCGGCGCAACGGGCGCGTTGCTGTTCCCGCAGCGCCACAACAGGGCGCTTGCAGTGCGGACAAACGGTATGGACAGGATGGGAACGGGTCATGGCTTGGTTTCCTCTCGATGAATGGGTTTCAACCGGCTTAGGCCACACTCATACCCGTTTCGTTCCCGCACTGCAACAAAAATTTGTTGCTTAGCAACATAAATTGTTTGAAAGCAACAAACTTCAAGCGCCAGACCGACGATCAGAGAGTCGCTTCATTGACCTGCTCGGCGATCACCCGCACACAGTCATAACGCTGCTCCTCCGGGGCGAACAGCGAGCTTAGAAACAGCCGCCAGGCCCGCAGCCGGGAATTGCGCGGCGGCAGTTCGCGGGGTTCCGCACCCCGGTTGACGAAGCAATCCCAAATCTGCTGTTCGGTGCTGATGTAGTCAGCCAGGAATTGCCGCTGGGCGTTGCTGAATTCCGCCCCGACCACCCGCAACCCCACCTGTTCGCAATAGCCTTCCAGACTGCGGCGGGTAAAAAATTGCAAATGCTCCGGGACTCGCAGACAAAACCAGGTATTACCGGACCAGGCCAGACTCAGCGCCGCGTTATTGGGCGTTTCCACCACCAGTTTGCCGCCGGGCTTGAGCAGGCGGGCGGCATTACGCAACGCCACCGCCGGATCGACGACGTGTTCCAGCACATGGCTCATGATCAGCAGATCGTAGGACTGGCCGAGGACTTCGCCCGGCAACGCTTCCAGCGTACCGGTAAATACGCTCACCCCAAACTCGCGCGCCGCCAGTTGCTGCGCCTGCGGATCCGGCTCCACGCCGATCACCTGATGTCCAGCCTGTTGCAGCTCCCCCAACAGCCGGCCGTTGCCGCAGCCAATCTCGCAAATCTGGATCGGCTGGGAACCGCAATGTTTTTCAACCCAGTCCGCCGACAGATTGATGCTGTGATCCCGCCGCCAGGCCAGATGGGCCAACAGTCGATCCAGCCAGGGCGTGGCCGTATCCGGTTCCGGCGTACTTTCGACCTGATGGGTGTAGTAATGCTCGGCGGCGTAGAGATGGGCGATAAAGTCCGGCCCCGGCATCGGATGCTGACGGCCCAGTTGCGAGGTTTCGCACCAGTACAACTGGAAGGGTCCCTGAACGGCGGGGCGTAGCCAATCAGTGGGCACGGTCAACCACGGGCGCATAGTCTGGCCGCACAATGGGCATTGCGGGGCGGCATCAGAGGGGACAGGGCTGGAAGTCATGGCGGGCGCTCTTCACAAGGTGGCTAGTCGCAATGGCGGCAATGGTAATCCC
>JADLEK010000063.1 GCA_020846135.1 Gammaproteobacteria bacterium | reverse complement strand
TGCGCCATACCTACGCCACCAACTTGCTCAACGCCGGGGCGGAACGGGTGGACATCAAGGCCCTGCTCGGTCATGAGAGCATCGCTACCACCCAGATTTACACTAACGTCGGGCAGGAAAGGATGGAAAAAGTGGTGAGCAAACTGTGAACCGGGCCGCATCCGGCCTTCAAGCCACCGACCGGATCGGCCTGCTGTGCGCGGGGTTAGCGGCGGTTGGCTTCTCCGGCAAGGCGATCCTGGTCAAGCTGGCCTACCGGCATGGCGTGGACGCAGAAACCCTGTTGGCCTTGCGTATGGCGTTCAGCCTGCCGTTCTTCATCGCGATGGGCTGGATCAGCGCCCGGCAACGGGCTGACCGGCTGACATTGCGCGATGGCGTCTGGCTGTTCGGGTTGGGGCTGTTGGGCTACTACCTGGCGAGTTATCTGGACTTTCTCGGCTTGCGCTACATCAGCGCCGCGCTGGAGCGGCTGATCTTGTTCGTCTATCCCACCCTGGTCGTGCTGCTGTCGGCGCTGCTATTCGGGCAGCGGATCACGGGCCGGGTGTTGAGTGCGCTGGCGCTGTGCTATGCCGGGATTGCGCTGGCGGTGGCGCATGACTGGCGGCTGACCGGATCAGGGCAAGACCTGGCGCTGGGCAGTCTGCTGGTCTTTGGCAGCGCCCTGTCCTATGCGCTTTATCTGTTAGGGAACGGGCGGGTGATCCACCGGCTGGGGACGGTCCGGGTGACGGCGTTCGCCTCAGTGGTGGCGTGCCTGCTGGCCCTGGGCCAGTTTCTGCTGCTGCGCCCACTGGCGACCTTGATTCAGCCGGGGCCGGTCTACGGGCTGGCGGTCGCAATGGCGCTGTTTTCCACCGTGTTGCCGGTGTGGCTGCTGTCGGAAGCGATCCGGCGGATCGGGGCGGGGCCGGTGGCGCTGATGGGGAGCCTGGGGCCGGTTGTGACCCTGTTATTGGCGTGGTGGCTGCTCGATGAGGGGTTGGGCGGTGGGCAATTGGCTGGCGCGGCGCTGGTTATCGCCGGGGTGACGGTCATGGCGCGACGGTAGTGGCAGGAATGCAGTGCAGGTCCAGCCAGTGGCGAGATCCCACCGGCCCTATTTGAATAAGGCGGAGGTTGGCGCGATCTTGCATGACAAAAGCCGCCTTGAGTATGGCTCAGGGCGGCTTTTGTCATCACTTCGGGCGGTCATCGGCTTCCCAGCCTGTACCGCACCGCTAACCTAACGCGAGGCATAGCGGCGGGAAAGCGAAATCCGCAACGGGACAGACCGTGCCGAAAGGTCTCATGTTTACAGGCACCGAGAGCACTAACGTCAAAGTTCAGCGGACGGACGGAAGTGGGGCGAAGCCTCGCTTTCGGCCGGTCCGCTGCAACGCCAAGTTAGATTAATTTTTTGAGATCAATTTTTTGAGATCAATAGTGTCTTCAGACTCGATTCGATGAAGAAACTTCACGAACTCTAACGCCAGATCAGATGCGACATTGGTAATCATTTCTTTCGTAACAACATCGCCTTTCCCGACCATATGACGTTCAATCACAGCAGCCGTCATAAGGTTGATCTGTTGATTGGTTTGCCTTTCTTGGAATGCATGAATTACGCTCTCGATTCCAGCGACGATTAAATTAACGTCATGCTCGTAGCAGTCATAGTTAGCAAATGTGCTAGGCAAATGCAGTTCAAGCTCAGAATCTTGGTTGACACAATCGACTGGATCAATCAAATACACCTTAGAGATATCTGGGCCGTCCCACGCCGAGGTTAGCTCGACCGTGTACTTGATGTAGCCGAACAACTCAAGAACACCAACAGCAAGCCTTTTTTCACTTGACGCAATGATAAATGCACGATGGTTGATGTCGGAAATCTGCGGATTGGCGGGAAGCAGGACACGAGATCCGAAATTCACGCCAGAAAAAGTGTCATTGTTACCATTTATGTAGGCTACAACATCATTAAACGTTCCATTACGCAAACGTTCTGGACTCACTAGAGTCGCAAGATACGTTAGTAACATCTTCGCTACCGCCCTGAATTGCTTAGACCCGCCAAGCGAAATTTTCTTATGCATTTTTGGTAAATATGACTTGACTGACTTGGCTTCAAGGGACTGAAAATCGTCGATAGACTTCCCATATTTCTTTAGCACTTGCTCAATTAAGGCTAGCGCTTGAGCTTGCGAACCAGCTGTAATTGATATCTCGGATGAGCCATCCGGTTGATCTTTAAGTGCAACCGAAGCCTTTGATAGCTTAAATACGCCGCCGGGCTTCATGTCAAATGCCAGCCCATCGTGTTCTACGGCCTCCTTGTGAGTTGGCGCATCTTTGTTTCTGCCCGTTGTGATATCGAGCATCGTAGAAAAGAAAGCAAATTCGTCAGCAAAAGGCTTGTCAATTTCATCCCCAAGCTTCTTATTGCATTCTTGGCAACAGATATTTCGTGATGCCTTCCGACCGCCCAAAGACGATAATATTGCGTGCTCCTCAGAACCCTTTCCCGGATCAAATGAATTTTCTTGGCAGTAGATGCATAACATGGTGAGAGGTCTCCAAAATCTAACAGGGCGCGAGTTGAACGTCATCTCGCACGGAGCGGACGAGCCGCCCTTTCTGCCGGGTTTTGGAGTTTCCATAGACCGTTGTGGGCGGCTTGGACGCGAGTGCGGAACGACGAAGTCGCCCCGCTTGACATGCGCCCCGGTTGCCTTGTCGGTAAAGATACGCTGGCACCCCGCCTGCTTCAAGGCGGCAAGCTGCAAGTCAGGGTTTTGATCGTCGGTTGAGACCCGCGCATAGCCTATTTTCATGACCCTCTTTTGTCCCTGATTTATAGCATAGCCAAGCCGTTGATTTATCAGGGATGGAAGCTTGTGTCAAAACTCTTGCATTGTGGCAAACAGGGAATCGCCGAGGACTTGGCGCAAGGCTTAGCGGTGTTCCTGAATTGCACTGTGGCTGAAGAGCGATTCCGGCGTTTCAGCGGCCATACGCAGGTCAACGCGACCAACTTACGCTTAATGAAGTATCCCAGCCGCGACACCTTGTTGACCCGACTTGGCGTTTGGGCAAGGAGTCAAAAAAAGCTGGATCAAGAGAAGATTGACAAAAAAATAGGTAACTACTCAGGTCTACCTCTTCAGAAAACACCAAATAAAACAGAATGTTAAAATTTGCGCCTGCACGGAATGATCCGAGCGTGTTCAGCAACTATTTGATTTATAAGAGTCCGACCCTTTCAGGCAGGTCGCTTAAGCACCAAGAATAATTACCGGAACTTCTGTTAAATTTTCAGCTAGTTAAGACGACCTGAGTAGTTACAAAAATAGAAAGCATCGCATGGACAACAACAAAAACGACAACCTCCAAGACGCGCAAAAATTCTCGCGGCTCTCGATCTACCCCGCGCCTACCTGCGGGGGATGGTGCAGAAGGCCGGCATCGACAAGAAGATCAGCCCCCACAAGCTGCGCCATACTTACGCCACCAACCTGCTCAACGCCGGGGCGGAACGGGTGGACATCAAGGCCCTGCTCGGCCATGAACGCATCGCCACGACCCAGATTTACACCAACGTCGGGCAGGAACAGATGGCGCAGGTGGTGGCAAGGTTGTGAGGGGCGGGTGCGCCTGGCAAAAAGCAAGATCTGATCCTTAATCCGTGACCGGTGAACAAAACCACAGTTTGTTACCCTCGCTGTCGAGAAAGCTGCCGACGTAGAAAGCCCCATAGGGTTGCACCTCGTCCGCGATGACGATTCCGCGCGCCCGTAAGCTCTTTTGGGTGGCCGGCGCGTGATCAACGGCCAAGGTAATACGCGGATTCGGGGAGTGGGTCGGCACCGCCCCATCGGGTTTGAGCATCAGAATCACCGAATCCAACCACCAGCCGACCTGTTCCTCGCTCTCGAACGCGGGCGGCAAGCCCAGTTGCTGGCCGTAAAACTGGTTGGCTCGATTGAGATCGGTGACTGCAAGGGCAATGACCTTGACCCGTTGCAAGCCAAGGGATGGCAAAGTATTGAGCATGGTCGCACTCTCCGATAGCCGGTCTGGCCGGCGTCAAAATCGACATACCACGCATAACGCCGATGACGATGCAGCCAAGAACTCCAGAACCGTCCGGTGTTCGCCACTGGAAAAGCGGCGGGATGTTGCGGGCGGTTCAGCAGGGTCTTGAGTTCGCCCCGGTTGGGCAAGCGCCAGTCGCGATAACCGGCGCGACCACCGCCCGATTAAACGCTGCGGCGGCCTGTAGCGCTTCTTCCCAAGTGTAGACGCCAGCTTGACCAGTAGTATGAATCGCCCCGGGAATTCCGGAGACTCTTTAGGTTTGAGTCACACCACCCGGGCGGACTCTTCGCGTTGTCGATAATACGCCGCTTCAGCTTCCGCAGGCGGTACATTCCCAATCGGCTCGAGCAATCGGCGATGGCTGTCCCGGCCACACACTCTAGAGTAGCCCGCTCTACCGCCGCAGCGTTTTTCCAGGACTGCCGGTGTGGCTCGCGCTCAGCCTGGTGCTCATGGACTAGGCGGACAGCTCACTCGCGCACTTCAGGGGAATACTGGGTTGATTTCTTCATGACTCCATCCTCTCAAAGGGTGGAGTCTCCGGGAAACCCGGGGCGGTTCAGTTCGCAGTGTTGATGACACCAGTCATCGCTCGCGGGGGCTGATTCTGGTCAGCCGCTAATTCCTTCATTCTGGAGAGGCTGATGTTTCGACCGGTTTTTAGTGAGCATGATTCAGCAAGGAGCCGTCGCCTGCTGGCGTTGATCGTTGCTCTTGGGCTGGTTTTCAGTAGTGGATCAACCATCGGGCGGGTTCCGGAGCCGGTATCGAACGCGCCCTCAGCGACCGAACTGGCGTTGCCGCGAGCCGACGGCGATGAACTCTTATCGCTGCCACCCGCGTTGACTCCGGTGGAACAGCTATCACTGAGGGTCAGTGGGCCTGTCAAGGGCCGTGCCTATGAGCAATTTATGCCGCTCATTGTGCAACGAGTGACGGGCCGGTCATGAAGTCCGTGGATCGTTTGGCCCTGGCGGCGATTACCGCCTACCAGCGCCACCTCTCACCACGCAAAGGGTTCTGTTGCGCGCATCGCGTTCAACATGGTGGGCCGTCCTGTTCGGAATATGCCCGCCAGACCTTGATCGTCTATGGCCTCCGGCAAACCGCGCCGTTGCTCCGGCAACGGTTGCTCGCTTGTCGAGAGGCCGCACGCGCCTTCATCGCCGAACGGGATGATAAGGACGAGCGCAACAAGCCGTGGTGGCGGCAGGTGTTGGACTGCATGGATATTTTTGGCGCTTGCGATGGGGGCTGCGTTCCGGATTCCTGTGACTTGTTGCGGATCAGGCGGTAACGCCCGCCCCTGAATCCGTTTCACCTCAAGTTCAGGCACAGCCGGATAAGGTCCGGCTCCATCAATCGCCAACTTTGGAGCCGTACCTGATGGAAACTGTGCTGATCCTTATCGCCAGCGCCGCCATGTTGATTGCACCGACGCTGCTGGCTCCGGGCCGATCAGATGATGATGATGACTGATTCACCACACCGAGGAGCGATAGCCATGAGGATTAAACTGATGACCCTTGAACATCAAAGCGATTATTTTGGTACTCTAAATTTTCCTGTGACTCCAGCATCGGTGTGTCGGGGGATCGTCCCTTTTCTCATCGGAATCACGGATGAAGCGGATGACGGGATGACATGGAAAAATCCGTGCAATCCGCATCATCCGTGGCCATCCGTGATTCCGACTTGAGGAAGTCAGCGACGACCTAACTTGCATTCCCCACCTGGGTGATCACAAGAAAATTTAGAGGAGGGAGTTTATTTCACCTTTCAGGTTGTCCCAAGCATGGGATCCACCTCACTCCTATCAGTTCATTCGCACAAACGAGCCACTTCAGTTACCGGCACGCCGTCCTTGTTGCCGTTCAGCGAGCAGACGCCGCACTTGTAGGCTACCCTTCAAGAAACCAGAACCGAGATGAGGAAGGTCAAATATGGCGATGCAAGAACCCGGCGATGATGGTTGCGAAACTCGCATCATAGACGTTGAAAATCGAAGACGCCGACCGGGCGGCACACAACGCCCATCGTCGTCGACCGCGGTTGCCCCGAAAGTGAAAGAAGCCCTGTTAGGAAAGCCGACTATCACGATGCAAGAACCCGACGATGATCGTGGCGAAACGCCAGATTCAGGGGGCGAGCAGGCGACCCGATCGGTCTTGGTGGAGCACCTCCGCGATCAGCTCAAGGATACTCGCGAGCGGATCAGGAGTATGCAGGAGCAGCAGAACCGATTGATGGCCCTGCTGGCAACCGAGCAGGCCGCCCGCGCCGCGCTGGAACAACGACTGCTCCAAGCTCCGGCCCGGACTCCACTAGCGAGCAGGATCGGGCTGTGGACGCTGGCGGTCTTGTTGCTGGCCGCCCTGGCGCTGGCCGGCTGGCATTCCCGCGAAAGCATCCTGGCCACCCTGGGGCTGTGACCCGACATCGCAACAACTGGTCGAACCCTGTTGATGCTGTTGGCGACCGGACGAATCCCTCGTCAATAAATCGCGGCGATCGGGCGGCAGATCGCCGTCCTCAGCCCGGCTTATCCACAAAATCAGTGGATAAGCCCAACGCGATCCATGCCGGAAGCGTGTGCTAAGGCCGATCTTGCCGCGTTGTTCCCCCTGCTTAAAAATTCGCCATTATTCTTTCTGGCCCGCTTTGATTCATCAAAATGCTAGAATTGATAAATGCAATTTCGGAAACTGAACCTGACATTGTTCAGCTATTAATAAAAAAATGGTTCTTCGAGGGTTCTTGTGGAGCTAGGCAAAATACATCAACACTCGCTGCTTAAAGTTGGCAAAGTTGCGAAAACCGTATCCCATGCGTTTCACTGTTTTTATAGAGTTGTTAATTCC
>JADLEK010000062.1 GCA_020846135.1 Gammaproteobacteria bacterium | reverse complement strand
GCTAGCGGCGTGCCGCCGCGCGACGTGGCCAAGAACCTCGGCGTGTCGATTCCGACGCTGTACCGCTGGGTGCCAGCCTCCGCGCAGGCTTAGCGTACGATTTTTTCCGTTTTCTGAGACGACCCCAGGATGATGCCTTCCGTCCCCTTCTCGACCAGCCGCTGCATGATCGCCCGGTATTGCGCCCGCGATTCGTGCCGGATTTCGCCCTGACATAGTTCCTCATAAATGACCCGATGAACGATCTCCCGATCCGCCGGGTCGGGAATGATCACTGGCAGGCCATGCCGCGCCATCAGCCGACCCCGGTAGAACCCCTGTTCCATCGTGAACCGGGTGCCGAGCAGGCCCACCGTGCGGATTCCGGCCTGTTTCACCGCCGCTGCTGTGGGATCGGCGATGTGCAACAGAGGGATGGTCACAGCAGCCTCAATCGCTGGCGCGACCTTGTGCATGGTGTTGGTGCAGAGCGCCAGCCCCTCGGCGCCGGTGGCTTCAAGAGACCGGGCAGCGTCCGCCAGTATTCGCCCGGCTTCATCCCACACCCCGGCCTGTTGCAGCTGCTCGATGTCGTGGAAATCCACGCTGTACAGCAGCAATCGGGCGGAATGCAGCCCGCCCAGCCGTTCCCGAATGGTCTCATTGATGATCCGGTAATACGGGATGGTCGATTCCCAACTCATTCCGCCGATGAGGCCGAGGGTTTTCATGGCCAGTTTTGTGGGAGATAAAGACTGGGCGCTTCACCGGGTTCATGCACTATCGGTCCCGCGTTCATCCGGTCCACAATCGAATGATGTTCCTGGATTCCCATGCCTTTGAATGCACGCAATTTGGTTTTGCCTACCCTGTTGAACGGCCAATGCTCCCACGGTTTATGAGCGGTTCCCTGCGGATTAGGGGCAAAAGGCGTGCAAATCGGCTGGGAGAATCGAACGCCAA
The DNA here is from genome assembly GCA_020846135.1 of Gammaproteobacteria bacterium. Classification (GTDB taxonomy): domain Bacteria; phylum Pseudomonadota; class Gammaproteobacteria; order Competibacterales; family Competibacteraceae; genus RXIV01. Next base: position 2,915 of record JADLEK010000062.1, on the reverse strand, counting down.
CCGTCTTCAGTCGTTTAACCATCCATTCCAAGGCGATGTCCGACAAGTCGCTCTCGTGATTCGTGGTGGTGTAGCCGCCTCCCACATCGCCGTGAGCGCCAGGGAACAGCATCTGCTCGATGTTTGCCCTTGGTTCCCAAAGTGTCGGCATGAAATCGACCCGTTGCTCGTCAAGGGCAAGCGCATGAAATCCTTTTTCAATGGTGGAACTGAGTTGGGTATCCGCAAACCGGAAGGCGTCCGTCCGTTCGTTGCCGATGTAGCTGGGAATGCCCAATGCTCCAACCGTATCCCAGACCGCTACTGCCTGGATTTTACCGACTTTCACCAAGTCGTTTTCCTGCAAGTGACGCATCGACACAAACGCAGGTAAATGCTTGATCACCTCAATCAAATGAGCCGCCCCCGCTTTCTTTCGATACTGATACCAAGCAGTTGCACCCCACTGATAGGCTTCCTCTTTATCCTGGGTCAAGTGTTTAGCCAGCAAGCCTTGAGAAACGATCAATCCGGCCAGTGCCCGCGCTGTGTAGGCTCCCCGGCTGAATCCGACCACCACAATATCGTCCCCCGGATCGTAGTTCCGCGAGATGAAGGTGTAGCCGCGCACGATTCGGGAGACGATACCGGCACCAAAAGCACCACCCATCATATGGATAATAGGATTGCGCGAATCACCTACCCCGTTGATGTATTTGGCAACTTGCCCCTGTTCGCTCTTTTCCTGTTCGTCCGCCTCACGAATCGAGGCTGTAGACAGGGAACCGGCAAGCCCACAGAACAATTTGTAGACATTGGTCGGGTCCGGCAGACCATCCTTATTTTCATCTTGGCCTGGGCCGTTCCAGGTTCCGTCCGCACAAAAAATTACAGTTTTGCTCATGCTGCTGATACTCCTTAAACGCTTTGTTGACACTCTTGCAATTTAGCCGAGTTTGGTTTACAAGTAAATAGTAATTTTAATTTTGTAAACAGGAAATGCTCACCTATGTTCGGCGAACGCCTCAAACTGGCGCGTAAGCGGGCCGGGCTGTCCCTCCGCGATCTGGAGGAGCGCCTGAACCGCCAGGTCAGCGCCCAAGCCATCGGCAAGTACGAACGCGGCGACATGATGCCGGGTTCGCCGGTGCTGATCGCTTTGGCGCGGGCGCTGGAGGTGTCTATCGGCTACTTGGTGAGTCCGATGCAGGCCCGCCTGGACGGGGTGGAGTTCCGCAAGAAGGCGGGCACGACCGCCAAGGACCGCGCCCGCGTTGAAACCGAGGTGCTGGAACAGGTGGAGCGCTATCTGATGATCGAGGCGATTCTCGAACTGGATAGCGCCTGCTGGAATCATCCGTTGCCCGATCCGCAACGCCGGGTGATGAGCGATTTAACCGAGTGCGAGGCGCTGGCCGAACAGGCCCGGGCGCAATGGAATCTGGGGCTGGACCCGATTCCGAACTTGACCCAACTGCTGGAGCAGCACGGGATCAAGGTTTTACTTCTCCCGCTGCCTGCGGGCGTGTACGGACTCACCTGCCTGGTGCAACGTCCAGAGCGGGAGGTCGTACCCTGCATCGTGGTCAATCGCGCTACGACCTTGGAGCGCCGCCGGCTGACACTGGCCCATGAACTCGGTCACCGGTTGATTGACGACACCTCGCCCGCCGGTGCGGAAGCCGCCGCCAAACACTTTGCCAGCGCCTTCCTGATGCCCGCCACTTCGGTTCGGCAGGATTTCGGGACGCACCGCCACGCGATCAGCCCCCCGGAATTGATGCCGGTCAAACGGGGTTATCGGGTCAGCGCCGCCGCCCTGCTGGTGCGCTGTGAGCGGCTGGGTATCCTCTCGCATTCCGCCCTAGCCTACGCCTTCCAGACCTTCGCCAGGGGCTGGCGCACGGCGGAACCGGAACCGCTGGAACTGCCCGGTCAGGCGGGAACGCTGGAAGCGCCGGAACGGTTTGAGCAGTTGTGCTACCGGGCGCTGGCCGAGGGGCTAATCGGTTTGCCCAAAGCGGCGGAACTGCTGCGCCAGCCGGTCAATGTGATTGCAGCAGCGATTGAAGGGCCAAGGACGGCGAATGCGGATCATCATTAACGACAGTTCGGCCTTGATCGATCTGGCGAAAACACGGCTGCTGGAAAACCTGCTGCGACTGCCCTATCGGTTTGTGATCCCCGATGTCCTGTATGCCGATGAACTCATCACCTTGCGCCACTACCACCGGGAACAGTTGCTCGACATTGGCTTTGAGTTGGGCGAATTGAATGGGCTACAGATTGGGAAAGCCAGCGCGTACAGTCGGCAGTATCCCGCCCTGAGCCTCAATGATTGTTTCGCCTTGGTCATGACCGAGGCCACAGCGGACGCCGTTCTGCTGACCGGCGACCAGCGATTACGCCGCGTGGCGGAACAGCAGGGTGTGGCCGTGCATGGTATTCTGTGGATTCTGGATCAAGCCTACGAACAGGGAGCGGTTGAGGCTGCGACCTTTCATGCGGCGCTGCTCGTGCTGGCCAATGATCCGTTGACACGGCTGCCCGGCAAGGAATTACAGCGGCGGATGCAGGAATTGAAAAAGTAGGACTTTCGCTTGATGGCCTAAAATGCATATTTTTAGATATATAAGTTCATTTTTTAGTCAGACGTACAAAAGTATTCAATATTTTCAATAAGTTACCTGATAAGCGCTTTTGATGGAAAGACGAAATAGGGGTCCAAGCGAAAGTCCTACTTGGATGTAGAGGGGTTTTCATCGTTATTGTTCATATCTCATACTCAACAGTCAGTCCTTCATTTTTAGTAACTACCTACTACACCTGCCTTAAAAAACGTTAAACTCAGCGAATGTCAAACTTACCCGACGCCCCGAACCTCCTCAAGGCGCTAGTCAAGCAGCTCTTGGAGAAGATTGAGCAACGCGAAGCGC
>JADLEK010000061.1 GCA_020846135.1 Gammaproteobacteria bacterium | reverse complement strand
CCGACTTGCGCGCGTCCGCAGCGCCGTCCGCCCCGCCGGAAAACTTCCGCCAGAGCCTTGCTGGATTTCCATCGTCGGCAGAAAAAGCATTGTTATTGAAAAAGATTCGCGTAACTTAATGGCAGTGGTTCCAGGGGGTGGGGACGAGAGTGTCGCATTTGATGCGTTGGTGGAAGGGAATCCGTCGCGCTTGCAGCCAGCGCAACCACGCCTCGCCCACGAATTCACGGTCGGCCAGCAGGACGGCGATCCGCTCCGCGCCGAAGACCGCAAGGAAGCGCTCCATCAAGGCCATGCGCTCGGCGGTGTTGGAGGTGCCCGCCTTGCCCAAGACGCTCCAGAACACCGGCAGGGCAATGCCGCGATAGGCGATCCCCAGCACCAAGACGTTAATATCCACCGCGCCGAACTTCCAGTGCGTGCGATCCAGGGTCAGTCGCCACGGGCCCTCGCCGACCGGGACCAGGCGCACCAGCAACCGTGCCCAAGAGTCCGGGTCGATCTCGAACGAGCGGAAGAAGCGTTGCAGATGCTTGTAGTGCGAGTCTACTTGGGCCGTGCCGCCAAAACCGGTGGCCAGTTCGGCCAAGTTGACGCTGCGCACCTTGAATAGGGCCAATAGGAACTGCGCCAGAAAACCGATCCGGGCACCCTGCCAAGGCAGATATTCGGCCAGCACGGCTTTGAGTTCGCGGACGGGATCATGAATGGTAGCCTTCATTGAAGTGCCTGCAAAAAGTGCCTGGCTTAAACCACATTTAATCATTAAGTTACGATTTTTGTCCTGTACTGAGGCGGCCAGTCCGTAGCGAGTGACGGCTACGCCGCGTTCGCCGGCGTTACCCTGTCGGAAAACACTTGTTTTCCGACGGTCGTCGAAGATCCTCCCGAAAAGCGAGCTTCGGGGCTCTCAGAGTCCACGGAAAACCCTGTCGTAATGAGGTAGCATGCGGAAACCTCGATTTCGTGGTTTTCCACTCATGCTTGTCGGCTACATGCGCGTTTCTTCCGACTCTGACCGGCAAAGCACCGCCCTGCAGCGCGATGCGCTCGTTTCGGCGGGCGTCGATGCCCGGCATCTCTTCACGGATCACGCCTCTGCGGCCAAGGATGACCGGCCCGGTCTGACCAAGGTGCTGGACTTCGTGCAGGCGGGTGATGTGCTGGTGGTCTGGAAGCTGGATCGCCTTGGGCGATCGCTCTCCCACCTCCTGACCCTTATCGATTCGCTCAAAGACAAGCAGGTCGCATTCCGCTCGCTGACCGAAGGCATGGATACCACCCAGCCGTCTGGCGAACTGCTGTTCCACGTCTTCGGTGCGCTTGCCCAGTACGAACGGGCCTTGATCCAGGAACGGGTCATGGCGGGACTGGCCGCCGCCAAGCGCCGCGGTCGCACCGGTGGTCGTCCACCGGTCATCGTCGACGAGAAGCTCGAGGCTATTCTGGCGGCGCTGAACGGCGGCATGTCTAAGGCCGCCGTGTGTCGCAATTTCGGCGTCAAACGATCCACTTTGATGGACACTCTGGCGCGCATCGGCTGGTCCGGTCCGAGTTCATTGGGAACTGAGCCGCATGCCGGATGATCTGGCGCGCGCCGAAGATCACTGGTGCCTGACACCCGACGAGCAGCGACAAGTGGAAGCGAAGCGCCGGACCAGTCGGCTTGGCTTCGCCGTGCTCTTGGTCTTCTTCCGTGAGCGAGGCCGGTTTCCACGTGATGCCGCCGAAGTCGACGCACAAACCATCCGCATGCTGAGCGAGCAGCTCGATCTGCCGCTTCCGATCGATGACGAAGCCTTCCTGCGTGGCCGCACGGCCGAGCGCTTGCGTGCCGAGATTAGGAGCCGCTTTGGCTTCCGCGAAACCACGGTCGCCGACGCGGACCATCTGACAGGCTGGCTGTGTGATCAGGTCATCGCCGCCGTTGGTACCGACATTGCGCCGCTGATCGAGCGTCTGGAAGCACGCTGTCGCGAGCTCGCCATCGAGCCACCGACCGTCGAGCGGATGGAGCGGACCGCCCGCTCGGCGGTGCGCGCCTACGACGACCGGTTTCACGCCCGTACGGTCGAGCGGCTCTCGGTGGCAACGCGCAAGCGGCTGGACGCCTTGTTGAGACCGGAGGGGAGCGACGACGCTGCTGCCGAGGATGAGGCCAGCCAGGCCCCGGCAGTCTTGTTGAAGCTCCTCGGCAACCCCGGTCGTCCCAGTCTTGCCAGCTTGCAAGACGAATTGGCCAAGCTGGACCTCCTGCGAGGGATCGAGCTCCCCCAGGATCTGTTTGACGACGCTGCACCGCGCGACCTGGAGCGCTGCCGCCGCCGCGTATCCGTGGAAGCCCCCTATGAGCTGCGCCGACATCCGGATGCCGCCCGGCTGACCTGGCTCGCCGCGCTCGTGCATCGGCGTGTGCGCACGCAGACCGACGACCTCGTCGATCTGCTGATCGAGACCATCCACACGATCGGGGCACGCGCCGAACGCAAGGTCGAGCGCGAGTTGCTGGAAGACCTCAAGCGCGTCACAGGCAAACAGAATCTGCTGTTCGCCCTCGCCGAGGCGATGCTGGCCGAGCCGGATGGCGTCGTGCGGGACGTGGTCTTTCCGGTGGTCGGCGAACAGACGCTCCAGGACTTGGTGAAAGAGTGGAAGGCCACCGGGCCGACTTACCGGCTCACGCTGCGTGCGGTGATCCGTAACTCCTACCGCGGGCACTACCGACGCATGGTGCCCCGGCTACTGGCCGCCCTCGACTTCCGCTCCAATAATGACCGCCACCGTCCAGTGATGGAAGCGCTTGAGCTGGTCGAGCGCTTCACCGAGGTGCTCCGGAGCCCGACCGCCTATGAGACCCTGGAGCGCTCGGTCTTGCGGCCACGCGTGCTGCTGTGCCTGCACGGGATCGGCACCGCTGCCGGCTTGCAGCGTATGGCGAACCTGGATTCCGGCACGACCGCCAAGGACCTGACCTATGTGCGCCGACGCTACCTCAACATCGAGGCGATGCGCCGCGCCATTGCCCTCATCGCCGACGGAACCCTACAGGCCCGCAACCCGGCCATCTGGGGAGAGGGGACGACGGCCTGCGCATCCGACTCCAAGCATTTCGGTGCCTGGGATCAGAACCTGACAACCCAATGGCATGTCCGCTATGGCGGGCGTGGCGTCATGATCTACTGGCACGTCGAGCGCAAGTCATTGTGCATCCATAGCCAATTGAAAGCCCCGTCCTCCTCAGAGGTCGCCTCCATGATCGAAGGTGTCCTCCATCACTGCACCGAGATGGAAGTCGATCGGCAGTACGTCGATTCGCACGGGCAGAGCACGGTCGCCTTCGCCTTCTGTCGCTTGCTCGGCTTTGAGCTGCTGCCCCGACTGAAGGCCATCCACGCGCAGAAGCTGTACCGCCCCGAACCCGGCAAGGCCGATGCCTATAAGAATCTCCAACTGATTCTGACCCGACCGATCGATTGGGAGCTGATCCGGCAGCAGTACGACCAGATGATCAAATACACGACGGCACTGCGCCAAGGGACCGCCGAAACCGAGGCGATCCTGCGGCGTTTCACCCGGCAGAACGTGCAGCACCCCACGTACAAGGCGCTGGCGGAGCTTGGAAAGGCCATCAAGACCCTCTTTCTGTGCCGCTACCTGCACTCCGAAGCGCTGCGGCGTGAGATCAACGAGGGACTCAACGTGGTCGAGCAGTGGAACGGAGCGACCGATTTTGTCTTCTTCGCCCGACGCGGCGAGATGGTGAGCAACCGCCGTGAGGACCACGAGATCAGCATGCTTGCGCTCCATCTGATCCAGAACTGCATGGTCTACATCAACACGCTGATGATCCAAGCCATGCTGGCACAGCCGCATTGGCAGGGACGGCTCACGCCGCGCGACTATGCGGCGTTGACACCACTGATCTGGGAGCACGTCAATCCGTACGGACGGTTCGAGCTCGACATGAGTACTCGGCTGACCTTGCCTTGAGAGAAGTGGCGGCTGGTGACACGACTGTTGGGTCTACCCCTAGTGCAGCGACTCGCACGGCGCATCACTGAACTCGTGGCTCATCGACTCGCGTCATCGCCGCGCTGGCCGGTGTCTTTTGCGTCTTGAGCCACGAGCGGGCCAACAGCAACGTCAACACCGCGTGTAAGACCACCGCTGGCCACAACAAAGGCCCGACCCATTCGCTGCCGATACCGAGGTAAGCGAGGTACAGCGTGACACCCGCGCCGTAGGTCAGCATGCCGGCCAGCGCCGAACCCGGCCAGCACGCGACCCCCAGCGCGACGAGCGCCATGCCGGCCACGCGCGCCACCGGGATGGCGGCACCCGCAAGCTCCTCGCCCAACAGCAACCAGCCGACGGGCGACGGAACAAGGAGTAGCGCCAAGCCGGTGGCGGCCTCGGCGATAGCGGCGAAGGTGAGTACCTCTTTCATCGCGCCCAAACGCCTAATCCTTCGCCCGGGCGACCCGGTCGCGAATGACCGGAAGAAGCGCTTTCTCCGCCTCGGTGTATTGCTCTGGACCCAGATCAAACATGAGCTTGTCGATCGTGCCGGTGAATGCGAAGGGAACATCGTAGCGATACTCGACCAGCGCCACCCCGGTGCGGGTGTCCATGCCGACATCAAAGTCCTCGTCCTCGGGGAACAGAATGGGCGTGGTGTGCTCCATCATTTTCTTGTCCACTTCCTGCCCGTCCACGATGAGCCGACCCGTGCCGCCCTTGCCGAAACCGACGCCCTCGATCTTGAAGTCGAAGACGAGGGTGTGTTTACCGGGCGGGAGTTCGGGGCCTTCCCAAAGGGTGCGCTTGAGGTCAAGAAGGTTGTAGAGGAACACCGGTTTGCCGTGGCGGAGGCCCATCAGGCCCTTCGAGAGCATGAGGGCATAGCCGCCGAAGCGCCCGCCCTGGGTGACGATCACGCCTTCGCCGCCCCCTTCGGGAACGGTGATCTCGGCGGTAATCGTATAGTCCTTTTCGAGGATGCTCGGCGCGGCGCTGGCGGGTACGCCGGCTAGAGTGCCGGAGTAGGCGAACTTCGTGCGTCCCGCCGTGGCGCTCGGACGCGGCGTGAGGAAGCGCGCCAGCGTCGAGTTGTCGAGCGGCAGCACGTCGTACTTCTTCGCCTCGGCGTAGAAAATTTCCTGCATTTCCTTGAGCTTGTGCGGCATCTTCTCGGCCAGGTCGTTGGACTCGGTGACGTCCTCGTTAAGGTTATAGAGTTCCCACTTGTAGCCCGTGATCACATCTGGCGGCGGCGCGCTGCTCAGTTCCCAGGGGAGCGTCACCGGGGTTGTGGCCGCCACCCAGCCGTCGTGATAGATGGCGCGATTGCCGAGCATCTCGAAGTATTGCGTCTTGTGCCGGGTGGGCGCGGCGGCGTCGGCCTTGTCCCAGGTGTACGTCATGCTCACGCCTTCGATGGGGCGCTGCTTAATGCCATTGATCGTCTCGGGCGCTTCGATGCTGGTTGCTTCCAGGATAGTCGGCACGATGTCAATGACATGGTGGAATTGGCGGCGGATGCCGCCCAAGTCCGTGATGTGGCCGGGCCAGGACATGGCGAGGCCTTGGGATGTCCCGCCGAAGTGCGACGCGACCTGCTTGGTCCACTTGAACGGCGTGTCCATCGCCCATGCCCAAGGCGCCGCAAAGTGTGGAAAGGTCCGATCCGATCCCCAGAACTCGTACCAGAGGAACTGATCCTTGACCGGTACGGCAATGCCGTTGAAGGTGGTGAACTCGTTCGGCGTCCCGTTGAGCATACCCTCGGCGCTCGCGCCGTTGTCGCCAGCGATGTAGATAATCAAGGTATTGTCGAGTTCGCCCAGGTCTTGGACGGCCTGGATGACCCGGCCAATCTCATGGTCGGTGTAGGCGAGGTAGGCTCCAAAGACGTCAGCCTGCTTGATGAAGAGCTTCTTCTCCTCGAAGCTCAGCGAATCCCACTCCGGCAGATCCTTGGGCCACGGCGTCAGCTTGGCGTCGGCGGGCATGATGCCCAGCCGTTTCTGATTCTCGAAGATCGTCTCGCGAATCTTGTTCCAGCCGCCGTCAAACAGGTGCATGTCGCTGATCTTCTTGATCCACTCTGGTGTCGGGTGATGCGGCGCGTGGGTGCCGCCCGGCACGTAATAGACGAAGAACGGTTTGTCAGGCGCGAGCTCCTTGAGTTGCTTCATGTACTGGATCGCGTCATCGGCCATCGCCGTGGTCAGATTCCAGCCGGGCTTGCCCTGGAAAGGATAGATGGCCGTGGTATTGCGGAACAGGTTCGGTTGCCACTGACTGGTGTCGCCGCCGATAAAGCCGTAGAAATAATCGAAGCCCATCCCGGTGGGCCATTGATCGAAGGGGCCGGCCTGACTCGCCTGGTAAAAGGGGGTGTTATGGTCCTTGCCGAACCACGAGGTTGCATAGCCATTTTCCTTCAGGATGGTGCCGATGGTGCCAACGTCCTTTTTGATGACGGAGTCGTAACCGGGGAACCCCGTCGCCGCCTCACCCACGACCCCGAAACCCGCCACATGATGATTGCGACCGGTGATCAGTGCGGCCCGCGTTGGTGAGCACAGGGATGTGGAGTGAAACTGCGTGTAGCGCAGCCCGTTGTTCGCGATACGATCCAAAGCGGGGGTCGGGACGACGCCGCCGAAGGTACTCGGCGCGCCGAACCCGCTATCGTCGATCATGATAAGCAGCACGTTAGGCGCACCCTTGGGCGGCACGATACGCGGTGGCCACCACGCTTTGGATTCCGTGGCTTTCTCCTTGATCACCCCGCCGAATTTCGGGTCGGGCGGTGGAAGCTCTTTCCCGCTGATCGTGGTGGTGGCGCTGGGCGAACCGGGTACCCCGGTGGTTTCAACTTCTGTTGCGAGACACGAGGTAGCCACGAACACGAGCGCGGCCCCCCAATAAGAGGACATTACGGCTGGCTTGGTTGCTCTCACAGGTTTTTCCCTTGGGTTCACTGTTACCGGGTAACCTGGTTAAGGGCTACCCGGATTTCTTCAAGACGCCACTCGTTCAAGCCGTGGTTTCCTTGGCCTGTGCACCCGAGGAGCGCGATGCTCGTGAGTGATCACTGAAGGCCATGACGGGTACCGGGTTACTTCTTCAGCTTCTGCAATGCCTGGGCGCAACCGACTGACATTTGTTCCTTTTGCGCCATCAGGCACTCCTTGATCTTACCACCGCCCGGCTCCACTTTCGGGCAGAGCCGTTCGATGTCGGCCTTGCAATAGGTGCGGAGCGCCATAAGTTCTTGGTCTAGCTGCGATTGGGCGAATGCCGGCATGGCGGTCGCGGCCAGTAACAATAAAGCAGTTACACGATAGGTCAGCATGGGGTTTTTCCTCAGGGGTGGTGCGGCAGGGAAATCAGGGAAATGCTGATAGATGCCCCAGGAAGTTTCGACTTACACCGATTGCAGGACAGTCAACGCCTTCGCGGCGTCTTCGACGGAATCCAGCCCGATATACAGGATGAATCGGGTCCCCAGCACTGCCGCTGAGAAACCGCGTAGATTGAGGCCCGCCGCCGCGAGTTTGGATGCCAGTCCGGCGGCGATTCCCGGCTGGTTCTGGCCTTCGACGCGCACCGAGTACACGCGTGCGGTCAGGTTGAAACCCAGGGTAGCGGCGGCTTCGAGTTCGGCATCGCCGGCCAACGGGGTAACATAAACAACCGACTTGCCGGGTTGATCCGGCTCTCGCCGGGCGAGGATAAAGTTGAGATTGGCGCCCGCTTCCCGCAGACTAGACAGGATATTAGCCAAGCTGCCAGGTTTGTCTTCGAGGCTGGCGGCCCACACTTCGACACGTTCGGCGATCAGATCCACGGTATTGTCCTCCTCTGAAGTTCAGGCAGGTAACAAAACGCTCACGTCGGACGGTTCATCGTCAACCGCCCATGAATAGTCATGGCGCGGATGAGATTAAGCGTAGTCCAAAAACTCAAATTTACTAGCGAAATCCTCAAGATTCATGGATCGGCACCCGCCCGCCAGCAACCAGATTGATCTTTTTTTCAATGCCGAAAAGTTCTTTAGCCGTCTGCACCAACATGAGTTGGGGTTTTTCTTTCTCCTCATTAGCTTCCACTAAGGATAAGTCGGAGGTCAGCAGGACAATCGCCACAGCCAGCGCCGCAGCGGCTATGAACTTAATTGAGACCAGCTTCTGACCGACCTCAATCTCGTTTGAAGCAAGCTTGTTTTGCGCCTTTAAGTCTTCGACGGGAATTTCGAAGCGCTCGCCGATCACGACCAGATCATCGCCCTCGACTGCGGTGTAGGTGACGGTGTCGTACTGGCCCTAGGCGTGGTGACGTGGCCCGGTGTCTGCGGCCTGGACGCCGCCAGCAGAGAGACCGGCTAAAACCGTCACTGCGGCAAAGAAGCGCCGCCACGGCAGCAGTGTGAACTCCAAAAACTTGGGCTTCATTTTCGACAGTCCTTACTCGGTTGACTTGAGACGCACGATACAAGCGCGGCCTTGCTCCATCCTTCAGAGCAGAGTGCCACCAAAAGCCACTCCTTCCCCATGCACTAATCCATGTCCAGTTGTTCCCTTACTCGGGACGGCTCATGGGTGGATTTTCAGCACGGCCGGCGCGATCGTTTGCACGATGACATTCGACGTACCGGTCACGAGGAACTGCATGCCAATCGCGGCCACCAGCAATCCGAGGATACGGGTGACAATGCTCAGGCCGACATCGCCCAAGAGTCGTTGCAGGAACCGGCCCGACAGGAGGATCAGGAGCAGCAATGCCGAGATGGCAATGGTGATGGCGATCAGCCCTAACGATAGTGTTGGGCTCTTGATTTTCTCCGCCTCGCTGGCATAGAGGATCAGATTGGCGATGACACCGGGTCCCACCAAGAGTGGCAAGGCGAAGGGAATGACGATCTGCCGGTAAACGGACTCGGCCTGGCCGAGATCGGTTTGCCCTGCTTCCAACCCCAGGTTTTCAGACCCTTTCGTCGCATCTGCGGTGACGATGTGGATACCAATCAGGAGCAGCAGGATACCGCCGGCCATCCGAAAAGAATCGATGCTGATGCCAAAGAAGTGAAGGAGCTCCGTCCCCGTGAGCAGGAAGAGCAACATCAAGCCCATCACGGTCAGGGAGACGAGCAGAGAGAGCCAACGCTGGACCCCGACGGTCAACCCCGATGCGTAGCCAATGAAGACTGGGAGCATTCCCAGGGGGTTGAGCAGCGCAAAGAGGGTAGCCGCATAGGTGCTCAGGATTTGCGATTCATTCATCGTATCTATAGAAGCCTTACGAAAACGCCCCTCTCGTTTTGGGAGAGGGGCTTTGGAGCGAGGTTCTTATGGCAGTAGTTCGATTTCACCGGGACGCCAAGTCTTGTCGAACCAAGGTTCCAGCGGACCGTACAAGCGCAAGATCATGAACCAGCCCTTGCCGGGAATCGTCTGCACCCAGTTGTTCTCCATGCCTGTCGGGGCCTTGGGGCCGAAGAAGACATCCACCGAACCGTCGTCATTGACCTTGACTCCCTTGTTCTGGCTGCTCACGCTCGGGGCCTGCTGATCGGTCTGGAGCATGGAGCGGGTCTGAGTGTCGTAGACGATCACCGACCAGAAGTCCTTCACCGGGATGTTCGGCGGCAGGTGTAGCTTGTAGGTCTTGGCGCCGTCGAACGGGTTGCCGTTCGCATCCAGCGCGGTCCAGGGGTACTGCGATCCCTTTCCGACCATCTCCTCGGCCATTGCGGGCGTTACACCGGTCGCGAGGTAGTAGAAGAAGGCAGCGCCGTCGAGGTTGGCGACCCCCGGAGAGACCTCGAACTTGTAGCCGCCGAAGAAAGGCACACGCCACGAACTGTCCGGGTAAAGGAAGCCGGCCTTGTCACGCATCTTGTAGGCAATGGCACGCGCGGTCACCGCACCGATGTTGGCGGCGTCGGTCAGGATCTCCTTCATGCGCTTGTCCGGGTTGAAGGGCTTGCCCTTCTCGATGCCGATCGAGGCGAACAGACCGAGCGTGGTTGGATCGGAGCCCTCACTCGGCTCCTCCTGGATGACCTGGTTTAGCAGCTCCCAAAACGAGTAATCGCCCGGATAGACGAAATTCGAGGGAATGCCGGAGGCATCGACGAACTTCATCTGCGGCGGATTGGCCGTATCGGCGAGGCGATAGATCTTCAGGGTCTTTTTGACCGACTCGACTCCCGGCTTGGGCGATCCGTCGACCAGGAAGGAGCGGAACGGCATCCAGGTCCCATAGGTGCTCGGTCGCACCACGAAGTAGTCCTTCGGCACCTCACCTGTATAGCCTGGTGGCAGGATCAGGTACTTGCCGCCTTTACCTTTGTCTGCGCCGGTAATGCCGACATCGGCCACCCAGCGATACCAGAAGTCGTCGATCAGTCCTAGCACTTTCGGCGGAACTTCCACGACCAGCGGTCCCTTGTGCGTGTCGAGCCAAATGAAGCTGTAGACGGTGTTGTCGTTCGCCGTTAGCTCCACGGTCTTGGAGTCGACCAGATCCTCCCAGATCACATCCGTCTGGTTGTCCGGCCCGAACTTGCGCAACGAGTCGCGCATGCTGGCCTGGTTGACGATCGGCAGGCCGAGGAGATAGGCCTGGAGCGCACGCGACCGATCCAGATTGTCGTAGATTTTCTCAATGGTGCCGGGGTTCGGAAAGCCGTCGTTCGAGTGCAGCGTGCCGATCGAGGTCTCAAGTGTGTCGGGTATGGCGACGCCCGGTGCAATCGGCGTGGTCATCTTGTACTGGACCGTTGCCGCCGAATCCGGCGCCACGGCAGGAAGGGCCAGCTTCTGGCCGATCTCGATCTTGTCCGAAGCAAGCTTGTTGTGTGCCTTCAGTGCGTCCACGGGGATCGTGAAGCGTTCGCCGATCGCGATCAGGTCATCGCCTTCGACCACGACGTAGGTGGCGGTCACCGTGTCGTACTCACCTCGCGCATGTTCGCGGGAACCGGTATCTACCACAGTGCCGACACCAAGGGCGTAAACCGCGCCCAGACTAAAGCTCAAAAACAGGACCAGCGCTGTAAGCCCTATCCGTTTTGTCAGTCGGTACCTGCTGGATGGATTCATATCTCTTGTTTACCTCGTTTGCTGTCAATACCGCTAAAAATTTCCCGTCTGCCCTGTCACCGAGGCAGACGAAGAGCTCTTGCGCTACTTCTCGCCAAGAAACAGATCTCGGAGGACCTGCTGTCGGGCGACATCAATGTCCAGGCCATCGGAGAAGTATCTTTCGATCGATCCGTATTGCTTCCGCATCTCGTCAAAAGAGGCCTCCAGATACTCTGGTTTCACTCCAAAGACCGCGACAGCGATGTCGCGGTCGCCACCAGCCTCGACAAATTCATCGATCGTCCGTTTGAACTGCGGGAGGGTGTATTCGTTGGTGCGCATATAATCCTCCATGACAGTTTCCGGTGGCACGCCAAGTAACGTGAGCAAGGCGGCGGCGGCCCACCCTGTACGATCCTTCCCGGTCGTGCAATGGAAAACCGCCGGCAACTTTTTCCGGTCCGCCAGCGATAGAAACAAGGTGCGGTAGGACTGCCTTGCGCTCGGCAGCGAAATGAACTCGCGATAACCTTCCATGAAAAGCGCCTCGATTTTCCCGTCGCCGAGCGCTGCGTTAGCCTTCTTCGGCTCGCGTAATAGCTTTTCAAGCTCTGCCGGTGCCGAAGACTTGGCGTCGGCGAGCACATTCAGTAGGTGGTACTTGACCCCAGGCGGCATCTGGTCGGGCTCGGCCTTGGCTTCAGCCGCGGTACGAAGGTCATAGTCATTCTTCAGCCGCAGAGCCTTCAGCTTCCTGTCGTCTTCGGCGGTCATCGGGTGAAAGGTATCGGAACGGTAAGCAAGCCCCCGGACGATGGCTGCGCCGTCGCGGGTCTTGTAGCCGCCCACGTCACGCAGGTTGGGCACAGGTGGGATATCCAGCGCGATACCCAGACTTTGGCCCGGTGCAAGATTAGGCGGTCCATCGGTCTCGGCCACTGCGGAATTGCTAGAGCACAGCATCAAGGACAGGGTGCAAGCCGCCATGACGCCTGTGAAAGTGGGAAGTTGTTTACTCATTGAGTCTCTCCAAACCACCACTCGGGCAGCGCCCTTTCGGAAGCGGCCCGAGTGGTTCACAACCGAAATGCGGATTACTCGCGGCCAGACTCGACCTTCTTCAAGGCTTCCTCGAATTTCTTGATGTCCGCCGCCGACAACTGCGGACGGTCCACCTTGATCGTTAGCTTGTTGAGCTTGGCCGTCAGCGGGAACGGCGGCTTGTAGTCCGCGTCGTTCACGCCGGTGATCGTGTCGGAACCAATGTCGAAGCTCTCATCCCATTGCAGGATGATGGGAATCGTTCTCTCCATCTTCTTGGTCGCGACCACCTTGCCATCGACCTTGAAGGTGGTGTCCGCAGGCCGGCCGATGCCCGAGAAGTTGTTGTACGCCATCGTGCCCACCCCAAGCCCGTCATACTTGGAATCGAACTCGATGGTGTGCTGACCGGGCGTGAGCGCGTCCGGACCCTCCCACTTCACGCGCTCCAGATCGAGCAGGTTCCACAGGAACACCGGCTTACCCTTGAGCAGGTACATGCCGAAGCCGGCAAAACGCCCGCCGGAAGTCACGATCATGCCCTCGGCACCGCCGTCAGGAACGGTGATGTCTGCAGTGATGGTGTAGGAGGTATCAAGCAGATAGGGCGCATCGCCCTGCGGCAGACCGGTCATGGGCTGCGTGTAAAAATACTCGTCGCGACCGGACGTAAGGCTCGGACGTGCGGATGCTACCCGGGCGCCCACCGACGCATCCAGTGGCAAGACCTGATACTTCTTCGCCTCCTCCAGGAACATCGCCCGCATTTCCTTGACCTTGTCCGGGTGCTGCGCGGCGATGTCTTCAGACTGGTTCCAACTGGTGCTCAGGTCATAGAGCTGGAACACCTGGTTGTTGAGCGGGTCCGGGTTGGCCGGTGAGAAGGCATCCCACGGCGTGCGGTCAACCTTGGTGCTCAGCAGCCAGCCGTCGTGGTAGATCGCCCACTGACCCATCATCTCG
Organism: Gammaproteobacteria bacterium; assembly: GCA_020846135.1. Taxonomy (GTDB): domain Bacteria; phylum Pseudomonadota; class Gammaproteobacteria; order Competibacterales; family Competibacteraceae; genus RXIV01. The sequence continues at coordinate 47,759 of JADLEK010000061.1, read as the reverse complement.
AAATACTGGGTCGTATGCTTGGAAGGCGCTTTGGCGTTGGCCTTGTCGAAGGTGTAGGCGTAGCTGGTGCCCTCGATCGGCCTCTGCTTGATGCCGTCCACGACTTCGGGCGCCTTGATGCCGGTGATCTCCAGGATCGTGGGCACATGGTCGATCACATGCATGAACTGATCACGCAGGCCGCCCTTGTCCTTGATGCGCGCCGGCCACGACACCACCATGTTCTGGTTGGTGCCGCCGAGCCGAGAGGCATTCTGCTTGAACCAGTCGAAGGGGGTGTCAAAGGCCCAGGACCAGCCCGCCGACATGTGGTTGTAGGCCAGTTCGGTGCCCCAGGCCTCGTAGAACTTCATCTGCGCATCCACCGGCGGCTTCACCCCGTTGAAGAACGCGACCTCGCTGAACGTGCCTTCCGGCCCGCCTTCGGCGCTGGTGCCGTTGTCGCCGTTCTGGTAGATGATCAGCGTGTTGTCGAGCTTGCCGAGATCCTTGAAGTGCTGGACCACACGGCCGATCTCGTAGTCGCTGTAAGCGGCGTAGGCGGCGAAGACCTCAACCTGGCGGATGTAGAGCTTCTTCGCGTCGTCGCTCAGCTTGTCCCATGGCGTCAGGATGTCGCTGGGCCAGGGTGTGAGCTTCAAATCCTTGGGAACCACGCCGAGTTTCTTCTGATTCTCGAAGATACGCTCGCGCAGCTTCTCGTAGCCATCGTCGAATAGATGCATGGCGTGGATCTTGTCCACCCATTCCTTGGTCGGGTGGTGCGGCGCGTGTGTCGCACCGGGCGCGTACTTGATGAAGATTGGCTGGCCGGGATCAGTCTGGTGGATCCGGTCCATCCAGGCAATGGCATCGTCAGCCATCGCGGTGACCAGGTTCCAGGAGCTCTCCTTACCGGTGACTGGCCAGATGGCCGCCTTCGGATCGGATCGATCCATCTTCAAGGTACCTTCGTGCCCGATCCACGGATAGATTTGCGTGGTGTTGCGGAACAGATTCGGTCCCCACTGGTTGGCGTCGCCGCCGACGAAACCGTAGAAGTAGTCGAAGCCCATGCCGGTGGGCCACTGGGTGAACGGCCCAGCCTGGCTGGCTTCGTAGGTCGGCGTGTTGTGGTCCTTGCCGAACCACGAGGTCGCGTAGCCGTTATCGCGCAGGATGCGACCGATCGTCGCATTGTCCACGCCGATGACGCTGTTGTAACCGGGGAAGCCGGTGGCCTGCTCGGCGATCACGCCGAAACCCACCGAGTGATGGTTGCGCCCGGTGATCAGCGCCGCGCGCGTCGGCGAGCACAGCGAGGTGGAGAACATGCGGTTGTAGCGCAGGCCGTTCTCCGCGATGCGGTCCATGGTCGGCGTCGGGATCACGCCGCCGAAGGTGCTCGGAACGGCAAAGCCGGCGTCGTCGGTAAGGATCAGCAGGATGTTGGGCGCGCCCTTGGGCGGTACCACGCGCGGTGGCCACCAGGGTTTGGACTGCAACGCGTCGTCCTTGATCACGCCGCCAAATTTCGGCGCCGGTGCCGGGAGCTGGTTGCCCGGAATGGTGGTGGTGGCGGCGGGAGAGCCCAGAACACCGGTGACCTCCACCTTGGTATCGCCCGATGTCCCTGCCGGAATGGCCAGTTGCTGGCCGACCTTGATTTTGGTCGAACTCAGCTTACTCGCCTTCGTCAGCTCCTCCAGTGTCACACCGAAGCGCCCGGCGATGGCGTCGAGGTCGTCTCCCTCGACCACCACGTAGGTGGTGGTGGCGGTGTCATATTGACCTTGCGCGTGGTGGCGTGGTCCTTGGTCAGCCGCATGGACGAGGCTTGCGGCAAGACCCATGATGACCACGAAGGTCACCGAAAGTATTTTCATACAAATATCCTCCAAAACGATGATCAGACGGACTGCAGCACGATTCCTGATTCGAACAGAAGCGTAGAGCGGGTTAACAACGCGTAACCCGCCGAAACCGGAAAGCATCAAGGCGGGTTATAGCGAACGCCTAACCCGCCTTGCATTACCGATCAAAATAATCGGATTTTCCGGTAATTGAACCATGCCAAGCCCAGATTGCTGGTCTTGGCGAACGATTTATTCGTTACCGACTTTAGGCATCTTGAGACTCGGGGTGGGCGCTGGACCAACTGCGATGCCCAGTTCCTGAACGTAATGCGCCATGACCTGATCGCCCACCTTCAGATCTTTCAAATCCATGTCCGCCGGGATCTTCAAGCTCACATGGTGGATCGCGCCCTGAATCAGCACCGTGCGTTTTTCCTTGTTGATCGCGATGATCGTGCCGATCATCTTCACGTTGTTCTCAATCGTCGCGCCTGGCAATGCGCCGGCTGGGGTGCGGCCAGCGCTCACCGTGTCTTCCCGCACGTTAATACCGTCGCCCTGGACTTTTTCGAGCGCCAAGGCCAGCGCTTCGTGATATTCCACCTTGACGACGGAACCAGGGCCAATTTGCGCCAGGTTCCGCGCTTCCGGCCCGACATGGATGGTGAATATCTTGCCGTCTGGATATTCCTTGATGCTGACCAACCGGCTTCGCATATCCACCGACTGCACGACGCCCACCGCCGTCATTTTTTCGCGGGCACCCATGGCGTCGGCAATCGCCGCCATGGCCGGCGCAGCGGCCGGAGCCTTGTCTTGGGCCATCGCAGTCGTCGCCAACAGGCTGGCGGCGGCTAAAACAGTCAACGTCATTGCTTTCTTCATACTGCTCTCCTCAGGTTTGAGTGGGTTGAATCAAAAAGGGTTTGCTACGACCGTGTAATACACGCCGTTGCTGCCAAAGTGTGGCTGGTAGTAGGCGCTGCCACAATTATAGTAACGGATGCCGTTCGCAGAGACACTGTCACAACCGCTGCCGGGCAACGCCATCACCTCGCTGCCGATGGCGGGGCCGGTGACATAGACGGGTTGCTGCACTACCGTCGTTGAGTTGCTGGCTGCCGAGCCGATGGCCGCGCCCGCTGCCAACCCGACCACGCCAGCGGCCGCCACCGCCCCGGCGCTATAGCCGCTGCAACCCCAGCAGCCACCGGCAGCATAGGCTGGGTGATAATAAGCGCCGCCGCCATAACCCGCGTGATACGCGCCGCCGTAACCAACATGAGTGACGCCACCGTAGCCGACGTGGGTTGCCCCACCCCAGCCGGCGTGATACGCGCCGCCATAGCCGCCACCGCCGTAGCCGGCGTGATGCCAGGAGGTAAAGCCGCCCGCTCCGGCGTGGAAACCGCCGCCAAAGCCGCCGCCGCGCCAGGCGTTGGCCTGCATCGGCAGGATCGACAAACCAGCGATGGCCAAGACAAGTAGACGTTTTTGCATGGGTGTTATCTCCAAGATCTTATCGACCCGCCCCGGTTAGGGCGCGGAAATCCATCGGTTCAGCGCCTTTGGGTTTAGCAAAGGTGAAGAGCTCGTCATGGAGCTTCGGCTTGAGCTTCCAGTCGTAGAATTCCACGGTGAAACGAGGCGCGCCTTGCACATCGAGCAGAGCACCGGCGATCAGGCACGGCAGATCGGTCTTGGCGTTGATCCAGATTTCTCCTGCAATGCCCGGCGCGGCCAGCGCGACATGCTCGCAACGTTCGCCGCGAATGACCGAGTAGCCAGCGTAGAAAGCGCTGGTTATATCCTGGGTCAGGACTGCGTAGGGATCGTTGTAGAGTATGTCTTCAAACGGCAGCAGAATACCGGCAGTTTTCGCCGCGAACGGCACCAATTCGTCGAGGGTTTTGGGTGCATCTGTTGTGGCGTAAAGCTTGTGAGTTGGCTCGTAAGCGGTCATCTTCTCGCCGTTGAAGTAGAAATCAAACGGCGGCGCATCGCCGCGAATCTCGGCGCTGAGCTTGTTGGGCCGCTTGACCGCGACCACGGATTCAGTGAAGAAAGTCAGGAACTGCCCCGTGCCACCCGGCGCTTCGGTCGAGCTGCGAGTGCGCACTACAAATTCGTGGGTAGAAGCCAGTTTGGCGCTCATCTTCTTCACCAGGTCGAGCGCGCCTTGCTCCATCACCCGGGTGGATGTGGTAGCTGGAGCAGGCGTGGCTGAAGCAGGCGCTGAAGCCTTTTCTTGGCTAAAGGCCGCGCCGATAGTTAACGGCGAAAGTAAGGCGAGCGCTATGGCGACTTGCCCGAGTTTGCCCTTCATGGTTGCTCTCCTGCGGTTTTAAGCGAATATTGAATGCTCTAGTCAACTCATTGAGGATAGCTAATTGGCTGCTGTGAAGCGGTTTTCTATCGACATCCTTTTGATCCATGCGCCTGACATCGTTCAGGCAGGGTCGAACGGACCGACCTGCATCCAACCAACGATCACTTCAGCTTTTTCGCAGGCGGGGTTGAATCCGGACTTTTGGCCGCCGTTAATCCCGGCGGCGTCTTGTGCCAGGGATAACCCTTGCGCGCCAACTGGTAGCCGTACTCAAACAGCGCCTTCATATACGCGGTATCGAAATCTTCCTTGTGTTCGGCGTTAAAGTCCGCGCCGATATACGCCAGGTTGTAGTCCAGACCGTCCTGTTGCGCGGTCAGGTAAATCCGGTACAGATCACCCACCCCCTGCGTTTGAATCAGCGACGAAATGGCGCGTCCGGCAATGGTCAGGGTCCCGCGCTCCACCGAAGCCCACTGCGGAGTCAGACGGGCGTTGCGAATGATGTAGACGCTCCGTTCCCGTGGGGGGATCTTCACCCCCTGCTGGCGGACCAGGCTAAACAGGCGCGGCGGATAAAGAAACACCTGGGCCTGAGTCCCGCCGTCCACATGCATTTCCTGATAGGGTTTGCCGTTCACCTCGACATCGATCATGACCGGTGGAAACGCTCCGGGAATCGCCGCCGAGGCCAGCATCACCCTGCGGAACAGCTCCAGCGCCCGGGGATCAATACTAGAGGCAATCGCGCCCATGTTCCAGATCACCGGGCGGCGGGCGTCCAGATTGGTGGTGGCGATCAACAGCAGGCGGCCCTTTTCCTGGTATTCCCTGGCAACCCGCGCCAGGAATTCGGCGTTGATATAGCGGGAAATCAGTTCCAGCAGGGGGGCGTTGTCCGCCATGCCATCATCGGTGAGCGCCGCCAGCAGGTTGCGCGGTTTGAGGACGTTCGCCGGGCCGATGGTGGTATACACCTCACGCAGGGCGTCATCCCCCTCCGATCCCAGGAAGGCGAACGGCGCGATCAACGCGCCGGTGCTGATCCCGGTGACTCCCTTGAATTCGGGACGGGTTCCGCTCGCTGACCAGCCCACCAGCAGACCCGCACCGAATGCCCCGTCGTCGCCGCCGCCGGAAATGGCCAGGAAATTAATGGGGGGCAACGAACCCTGATGGCCGGTGCGAGCTAAATAGGCCTGCTCGCGTTGCGCCGAAGCGATGGCGTCCCGAACAAAGGATTCAATATCGATATCGACCCAGTAACGGGCGTTCGGGATCCCGGGAATCTCGGCCCGGGTGGTGTCCTGGGCCGGTACGGCGACCTGACGGCCTGGCAAGGCGCAGCCCTGCATCAGCAAGAGTAGCAAGGCACAGAGCGCTGTCAAGGATGGCGTTTTTATGAAGCATGAATGCCCTCTGGAGTTTGAGGTTGATACCGTTTACCGATAGATTTGATCTTTATTCGTCATACCTGCATTCGCGGGAATAGCGAAAAGCGAGAATCAATGGTTAGCCATGTGATCCGGCTCCGGACCAGCGGTCAAGGCTACCGGGCGCGCGGATCATCCTCGCTGGTGATGATGAACACGTCATTCACTTCGGTGATGCGAAAAACCTGCGGCCTGGTTGCAACCGGGAGATCGGTTTCGCTCAGGCCGGCGCCCTGTAGCAGATGGGCGCGGACAGTCGGATCATTCAGCGCCGTCCGGTCATCCTCCAGCCATTCCCGCACCTGCGGATCCTGCGGCTGGAAGATGTGGACCTCTTCGTGGCCGCGCCCCAGCATCGCATAGACCGGCGGATCGCCCACCTGCATGTACTTGGCGTAACCCCGCGCTTCGTACCCCTTCGCCGTCTCGGCCACGTTGGACGAGGTTTTGCTCTGGCCCTCGTAGATCGGACCGCGCTCAAAGCGGTGGCCCTTTTCCAGCAGATAACCCTTCAGGGATTTGATGACAGCGGCCAGATCAGTAGCCGGGTTGGTTTTATTGCTCATGGGAAATCCTCCAGATCAACGGAAATTGAATAATCTCATCATGGATAGCTAATGATGAGCCTCATCAGGTCGAGTAGAGCAGGCGATTGGCTTCCTCAAAGAAATCGGGTTGCGGCAGCAGTTCGCTGCTGGGGAAGCAGATGAACATCGCCACGATCCTGCGGTCTTTCCCCAGCACGATTTCCTGGAAGGTCATCGAGTTGGCGACCCGCTGTGAGTCGGCTGACACCTTGATGTTGGTGTGATCCAGGGTGAGCGGGATCGATTCCAGTTGCAGATATTTTTCGGGTTCGCTCAAAGTGGCGGCGACTTTTCCGAGATGCTTATCAAGAGTGGCCGAATCGGCGCGCAGTTGGCTCAGTTCGGTTTCCAGCGTCTCAAGTTGCTGTTCGATGGCGTTCAAATCGACCGGTTCCCGGGCGACCGGTTCCGCCAGGGATTGCAGACCGACCTGGGCTTGTTTCAGAAGGCCGGCCTTTTGCAGGAGCAGTTTGCGCTGCTGCTGTTCCAACTGGGTTTTTTCGACCCGACTGGCGATCAAGCCCTGCAAAGCAGTTTCTATCAGAACATCGCAGCCGCGCTGCATCAGTTCCCGGCGGCTGTCCTGCCCGTTGTCGGCGAAACAGACTACCCGGTGATCGCTAAAATTGACTATGGTTTGCGCCACGTCCCGCTGGAGAATTTCTCCCTCCGTTTCAATGCCGAGAACATTTCTCTCGACCCGAACCGCGCCGAGTGCGGCGTACAGTTCCGTCGGCAACGGATTGGGGGCCTGTTTGAGATAATTCCGGGTGCCGTCGCTGAAACTCAGAATTTCCCGCAAGCTCTCGGGCGAGGCGAACAGGGCGCGCAAGCGGGGATCGGTCATGTAGCCCTGGCGATCGGCAGTAACGGCGGGCGGCAGGGCGTTGACAAAGTTCACCACATAGTCGATGCCGCGTTCGACAGCGGGCCACAGCTTGCGCCGGTAATGGCTCACCGCCCGCAGGCGAGGATCGGTGCCGTCTACTACCCGTTCGATGCCTCTGAGCATCAAGTCCTTGTCAAATTTGCCGGGTTCGCTGGGACCGGAAAAAATGGATTGCAGAAAGCGAAAGGCCATGATGGTCTCCTTTAAGGTAAGGCGGGTTCGACCAGGAACATGGGGCGGCGCGTAGGCTCATCGTCACTCACCGTCTTAACGGCTGCTCACACTCCTTTAGCGAGTGTCTTTCTCTATCTCCGTCAAACTGATGATAACTTTAGCAGTGGGAGCGCCGCTCATTCATCATACGGCTTCCTTGCAGCAGCGTATTCATCCAAGGCGCATCCGCCCGTTGATTTAGAATAGAGAGGAATCGATGAACGATCCCATTTTGTCTGAATACCCCCCAGGCGCATCGCCTGATCATCAAAGAGCCATCACCCGGATTCCGCGCGCGGCGCAAGCCCGGCAACTCCAGCACGATCCAGAAGCCGATCCGCCGTTTATGGCGGTATTGCAGGAGGTTTTGCCGGATGAGGAAGCCCGTTTGGCCTATTTGAATCACCTGGCATGGCAGGCGCGCTCATGATCGCATCGACCACACCGCCCTCTGAGACCAGGATTTCGGCATACATCCTGCGGCTGTCTGAACCCTGGCGCGGCCTGTTTCACTCGGCCAGCCCCGACTTCACGGATAAACAAAGCTCTGGGCCAGCACCAGTTCACCGGGATTCCGCAGCGGGATGCTGAAGGATTGCTGCTTTTCATCGGCGGTATTTTCATGGGTGATGACCACTACCCGCGCCACGGTCAGGTCTTCATCGCCCCCGCCGCCGTAGTAATTCAGGTAAATCTGATACGTCCCCGGAATCGGCGCGGGCATGGCGAAAATCTCCGGGCCGTAACCGGTGGTCACATCGACATCCAGCGCCCCGCCGTTTTGCAACACCCGGTCGCCGTAATAGCAATGCTGGCCGTCCGGGGTGATGACATGCAAATCCAAATCAGTTCCGTCGCTGTCCCACGCCAGCACAATGCGGATTTTCGGCTGATTCTTCTCGGCGTAGGCTTCATAGAACTGCGTCCGGGCGACTGCTTCCCCGTCAGGACTGCGAATTTCCACACTGTTGGAGCCGGCCCCAAAGGAATAAGGCCGCGAAAACTCGCCGTTTTCCACCCGCAGCGGCATCGGAACACCATTGACGATCAGTTTGAACGGCTGATCCTGTGATTTGACGCTGGCGGCGATCCGGCCCTTGATCGAGGCCAGTTCGCTTTGATCGTCCTGAGTATTGACCGAGGCGGCCGGATAGCGGACTTCCTGGGTGTAGAGAATCCGCTCGCCCTGGGCGTTGCGCCAGCCGCTTAACGGCGTGTCGATGGCAATGGGATCAGCAGACAAAATGCCGGGCAGAATCAGCAGCAGGAGCGGAATTTTCAGCAGGTTCATAGCGCGGACTCGACAGCATCAGGGTTGAGTAATTGCCGGGCGGTGTGTTCGATAAACCGTTCATCGCGGGCCAGCGGATGATGTTTGAAGGCCAGATGCAGGTATTCATGGGCCAGCGACAAAGCGTCTTCCTCGGCGTTGACGCGACGCAGATAAATCCGATCCCGGTCGTAATCCACATAGGGATTGCCCTGGGCCAGGTGACAAACGGTGAAAACGGCGGGCCGCTCGTAGCCGGTTTGGCTTATCAACCGTTGATGCCAGCGTTCAGCTTGCGTCTGTAGCCAAGCCTCACGCTGCGGCTGGCGGCGGCAGTCCGGGGTCTCGGCGATCCCGCCGCCGCTCGCCAGAGCCAGCAGCAGGGCGATCATTTCTCTACTGCACATTGATCCGCCCAACATCGGCTTCAAGTCCCTTCTCATTGGGCTGGTACATGCGGAAATAACGCACCGGCGGTAGCCCGAAACCGCCACGTTGCGAGAAGCGGATCAGGAACCGGTAGACCTGAGGGCCGGTCAGCGCATCAACCGGGATCGAATAGGAGCGCCGCCCGGCGGTAAACACCGGTTCCGGCAAGCTCACCGGTTTTGGCCCTTCTTCCAGACCGGCAATGTTGAGTCCCCAGGTAGTCGGTTCGACCTCCGCGCCGGGTGGCAAGGGAATCTCCAGCACCCCGTAACGATAGGCAACGCCCGCCGCCGCCGGGGCAATCCTGATCTCGTCCACATACAGATCGGAAGTCTTCAGAGCCTCTTCCGGTTCAACCCGGATCGCCTGAAATACCGGCTCATCTGGCGTTTCTTCAGTTTCTTCCGCTTCGCTTTCACTTTCACCGTCAGTTTCGCCCGCATCATCCTGAGCAGGTTCGGTTGCTGCTTCGGATTCGGTCGTGGCTCGATCAGCGACCGGCGCGGTTTCCGCCGCTGCTGGAGTTTCAGCAGAGTCAGATCCGGTTTTTTCCTCGGCATCCTTGGCGGCAGGCGTTTCGGGGCTGGGCCGCTGCAACCGGTAAAACCGCCGTTCAATCGTCACCGGCAACCGCGCCTGAACCAGCCCATAACCGTCATAGCTCAGATAGGCCCGCAGCGGCGATGGCGGCGGCTCTTTCAAGGCAATGCGAACGCTATCCGCCGGTTTGCCTTGCCAGAACCATTGCGTCTCGCCCAGTTTGGATTCGCGCCGCGCCCAGTTTTTGCCGGGATCGAAACCGGTGACTGCCGGCTGCTTCCAGCCGCCGAGCGCGGCATGGATGAAGATCAGACTCAGCGCCCGATCTACGGTGGCGATCTCCGGGCCGAGCGTCGCCAGAATCGTCGCCGCCTTGGCCGGGTCGGCGCCGGTTCTGGCCTGCGTCAGCAAGGTCAGCGCTTGAGCCAGCGGCAGCCGATTCGCCGCCAGCTGGCTCCGGGCCTGAACCAGCCGGGATTGCAACGCCGGATCAAGCTGCCCGGCTTCGGTCAGTTCCCCGATCAGCGTCAACGCCAGATCGGCAGACAATACGGTCGCCGGAGCATCAAGAATCCGGCTGGTTTCCGGGGTGAGCGATGCTGGAACCGGCGGCGGGATTTGCCGGGCCGCGCTGATCAGGCCCTCGGTCAGGGTGCGGGTCGGCAAGCCCATCTGCCGCATCAACCAGACCATCAGCGCCCGCCGCAACAGGGATTCCTGTTCCGCGCTCTTTTGGTAAACCGCCAGCAGCTTTTCCCAATGACTGGCCGGTGCGGCGATGCCCAGCGCCCGCAAGGCGTTCCAGTCGGCATAGTAGGCATAAGCGGTCAGAAAGGCGTCTTCCTCGCTGATGTCGCCCCACCAGCCAAACGCCGATTCCGGGCCAGCCATTCGCGCCAGTCGCAACCGATGATTGCTGAGTTGCTGGCGCAGGCGACTCAGAGTTCGTTCCGGCAGGCCGGCGGTTTTCAGCGGCGGATAAATCAGCGCCAGCGGGATCAACCGGCTGGCCGTCTGCTCCACACAGCCGAACGGATAGTCGATCAGCGACTCGGCTACCCGCAGAAACAGGTCGGTGGCGTTCCCGGCCAGACTCAGCCGAAGATTGGCGGCATCAGCGGGAATTTTGATCTCGTTGACCGCCTGATCGAGGGTAATGGGCAAGGCGTGGCTGTCCGGCCAGCCTTCCAGCACCACCGTGACCCACTTCTGAATCTGATCCACCGCCTGGTCGGCAATGGTCAGGCGGGCATTGACCATCCCGCCCCAACCGGCGGCCTGAAGCGGAACTTCCAGATCATTGGCGCCCGGTTGCAGCGTCAACTGCCGCTGCACGTTCGCGCTCATTCCTTCCGCGCTGAATTCGGCGACCACCGGCGTCGTCTCCTGATTGAACGCCACCACGTTCATCAACGGTTCATCGCCGTGGCGGAACACGGTTGGGCCGGTCCATTTCAGGTAATAGTCCTGAGTGGAGATCAGCCAGGCGGTGTTTTGCCCGACCTGACCGGCTTCAGCCATTGCCCGCCCGGTCAGTCGCCAGCGGGCTATCGAATCGGGCAGGACAAAGCTAAAGCGGGTTTTGCCGGTGGCGTCGGTCTGGAGATTGGGTAGCCAGGCGGCGGTATCAATGTTCTCGCGGCGCGGTCGATCCGGCACTTTCAACACCCGCTGACTGTAGGCGGTCGGGGCGGCGTCATCCGTCACCGCCGGCAAGGCCAGGTCGTAACTGTGAAAGTTCAGCGAGGAGGCGGTGCGAACCTGATTGCGCCGGATATGGTGGAAAAAGTCGTGAATCGGCGGGGCGATTTCCGGTTGCAGCACATAGACCATTTCATCCACTACCCCAACCGCCAGATGAGTGGCAATCGGCTGGCCGTCGAGCGTGGTTTCCACCTCAACATTCACCGTTTCACCTGGACGGTATCCGCTCTTGTCCGGGGTCATGGCGATCCGAATCTGCGGCACCACGACTTTCAGCCCCTTGTTCTGGAACAGATAAGCGCCGTTTTGCACATACAGCAGCGAAAAGGTGATATTGGGCGGATCGCTGGCCTGCACCGGAATCTCCGCCCGCCATTGCCGATCATTTTGCCGGGTCAGCCGAATGCTCCGGGGCGGTTTGGAGAACAGGCCATGCGCCTCGACCTGATCACGCTCCAGCGTGATCAGCGCCTGATCGACCGGGACCGGGAAGGTAATCAGCGCCTGAGCGGTGTCGCCGATCCGGTATTCATCCTGATCCAGCACGATAGCGATGCTGCCGGGCTGGGTAGTCAGTTCCGGGCCGGCCACCCAGTGTTCAAGGCTGCCGGCGATCCGGCCCTCCCGATCCTTGAGATTGACGGTGTAGGAACCGGAGCGATCAAAGCGGATGCTGAACCCCGGCCCGGTCGCCGCGCTGGTGAACCGGCTTTGATCTTCCAGCCGAATCGCTTCCCAACTGGCCGGAGTTCCGGTAAACGCGCCGAGCGGGGTGGCGGTAAACGTGACCGCTTCGCCGATCCGGCTGAGGCGATTCGCCGCCGTGAGCGCATAGGCCGGAGCGCCGGGTTGAATGCGGATTTCCTGACTGGCCGTGACCCGATAGGCCGCGCCATCGGTGCTGATCACGGAGAGAACGTAACGGCTGGGGGTTTGGGCGGGCGGCAAGCTGAAGTCAACGCTGCCGTCCTCAGCGACGGTGAGGGTGTTTTGCAGCAGCTTGATCGGAAAGCGGCCCTGATAGCGCGGTTCATCTTCAACCATCGTCAACGGCTGGGCGCGGACCGCCAGTTCGAGTTGCGCCCCGCGCACCGGCTGCCCGCCGGGATAGGTCAGTTTGATCTGGCCGGTGATCGGTTCGCCGGTCTTGAATTCTTTCTGGTTAAAACGGATCGCCAGTTCGTAATGCGGCTTCACATATTCCGCGACCCGGAACGCCGCCGTATACGCTGCGCCCTGATAACCGAGTTGCAGGGTGTAGCCGCCGGACGCGGTCGGTTCCGGCAAGGCAAAACAGGTGTCGCCGCCGGCATCGGGAACGACGTTGAAATCGCCGGTCGTCACCGGCGCGCCATTCGGGTCCAGCACCGCCAGCCGCACGCCGCTGGCCGTCAGCCGGGTCGAATGCCGGGAATCCTGAAACACCCGCCCAACCAGTTTCAGGCATACCGTATCGCCGGGCCGGTACAGCGGCCGGTCGGTGAAGGCGTACAGCTTGGTGGCGTAAATCTCGCTGTCGTAATAGAAATTTTCCGAGACGAACACCCCGCCCGCCGGATCAGCGCCGATCACATAACTGCGTTCCGGGCTGGGCCGGTTGATGATTAGCACCCCGTCGCCATCGGTGACGCCGCTTTCCAGCACCCCCGCGCCATCAGTGAGCAGAATCTTCGCCGCCGGTCGCGGGGTCCCGGTCGCGCGGTCGGCGGTCCAGACCAGCAGTTGATCGTGGGCGGTCTTGGTAATAGCCACCGTGTCGGTCACAAACACCAGCGTGGTGGCGCGATAGTGGCCGATCATGGCTTCGACCAGATACAGGCCTGGTTCAAGTTTGCCCAGCGGAATCATCCGATTGCCGTGGCTGGAGACGATAAACTCGCTGCTGCTGCCGGCCAGTTCCACCCCTTTCGGTGGTTCAAGGGGCTTGGCCGCCCACAGCGGATAGCGAAACCGGGCGACCTGCTGAAAACCGCTGAGTGGCTTGAACTGCGGGTGATTTTCAAACTGGGTGGGGTAACTGTGTGGCGGGATCTGCTTGAGGATCGGCGCTTCGGCGACCACCCGGGCGCGGATCGTTTCGGAAAAAATCCGCTGCCAGGCCAGCCGCGATTTCTTGTAGGCGCTATCCCAGACATAGCGCAGGGCGTTGCTCAAGCCCTCGCCGCGATAATCGCCCCTGACCTGGATGCGGTGCAGATTCTTCTGGGTTTTCAGGAAGCCGAGCGGATCGGGAACGCGGTAAATGACCAGATCGGCTTCGGGATATTCGGTCAGCGGCTCCCAGCGTTCCGGCGCTTCCAGCCGCACTGTGGCGATTTCGCCGGAGCCGAAACTCGACTCGGTCAGCAGAAAAAACCGGTCGCCGGTCAGCGGACGGTAACCACTGGGTTCAATATCCGCTGCGTGCGCCGCCAGACTCAGCGCGATAAGAAAGAGAAACGGAACAGGCCAATAAAATTGGGATTGTCGAGTTTGGGTTGCCACCGCGTGTCCTTCCAGTTCAGCAGTTGATTGACGCTGACCGCCCGCAGGCCGTTGTCGGTTTTGCTCGCCGATCCGCGATGGTAGGCAATGTAGCCGCCCATCCAGATCATCAGATGTTGATCGTCGCCCTGGTCGAAAAACAGCAGATCGCCGGGGCTCGCCTGATTGAAATCCTTGGACACAAACACGCTGTTGTCCTGAATCAGGCCCATCGCGGTCACAAACGGGCCGCTGCCGCCATCCCAGCGTTTCCAGCGATTCCGCAAACCCTGTTGTTCCGGGGTCAGGTGCAGTTCCGGCGGCAGATAGCGGTTCGAGACGCCGTTGGCCTTGAGCCAGCGGTGATCATGGGTCCGCAATGCCTCGTTGACCGCAAACCGCGCCAGTCCGGCGCAATCCTGATGCACCCAGCGCGGCGAAGGTCCCTGCCGGAGTTGTTCGCCGACGATCCGCACGAACCAGGCGCGAAACGCCGCCGATTGCGTTTCATCCAGCATCGTCCCGGCGCCGGCGGGAAAGCCGCCGGCCAGCAGCAGCGCCAGAATCAGGGCTCGACCAGCGCTGACCATCGGATCGGGACCCAGCCGGTGGCGCCAGAAGATAAATCCAGCGCATGAGCCGGAAACTGCTTGCTCTTTTCCAGTTGTGGCAACAGGTAGCGGGCCACGCTGGCCCGGAATACCGGTTCCTGCGCCTCGGGCAGGCTGTCCTGCAACTCGGTTCCCAGCAGTTCGGCCAGCGACCGAGGGAAGATCAGCGCCACCGGATCGAGGCCGGACGGCAGCGCATCGGCCAGCGCCGGATACTGTTTGGCCAGCACCGCGATGGCCTGCTGAACCAGCGCATCGTCCGGGGAAAAAATCAGGGTTTGCTCACAGTAAGCCAGGCTGACGGCGAAAAATTTGGCCGAGCGCATGGCCTCGGCATTGGGGCTGGCCTTGGCCGGATGCAGCCCATAACGGGAACTGACCTCGCGCCGCCAGATCATCCCGCTGGAACAGGGCTGTTCGGTGACCGCAAACGGCGGATGGTAGGTTTTGCGCGGCGGGGCAGGAGATCGAGCGACTGGCGTTGCCGCAGCAGCATCGGTCGCGGTTGGAGCCGGAGCCGGAATCGCCGCCTCCGGGCTGCCGGTCGCCTGGGCAAACAGGGTGCGAAGTTGCGGCGTCAGGTCGGATCGCCGGGTCTTGATCAGCATCAGCGGGGTGTACAACCGCGAACGGCGATACCAGCACAGCGCCGCCGGGGATTCCAGCGCCGCTAATAACTGCGTTCCTGGTTCACCGGGCAGCAGTTGGCCGATCAGCGTGGTCACGGTGGCCGGATGCACCGGGGCGGCAATGCACATTGCCGCCCCGGTTGGAACCGCTTTCCACACCTCTTCCGCCGGGGGCAACGCCGCCGTCAACCACGCCGCGCTGCTCCAGCCGGTCGGGCCAAAGTCAAAGCGCAAGGCTTCCAGCGCCGGGAAAAACCGCTGATAGCCGAACGACAGATATTCAGCGGCAACCGCCAGCTGATGGGTTGGAGCTGGGCCGTCGAGTTTGAAGCGCTTGGTGAACAGCGCCTCCAGCCTGGGCTGGGCCAAGAACTGCGCCACCGTCGCAATTTGCTCCGGGTTGGCAGGCAACAGCAGCCCGGCACCGGAAAACACCAGCAGCGAACCGTGATAATCGGCAAAGAACAGGCTGCGCTGGTAGCCGTATTCCAGCTCGTAAACCGGGAGTTTTTCGCCATCGGCGAGGGTGATTGCATCGCGCAGTTTAAGTTGCTTGTCGTCCGCGACGATCTTGCCCAGCGTTTCCAGCGCCTTGACCAGTCCGCTGCGGTCGATCAGCAGCAGATAATGCTGCAACGAGCCGTCGGGACCTTTCCACAGCGCCAGATGAGCGGGCGTAGCAAACGCATAGGCGAGCAGTTCATCGCCGAAATTCAGATCATGCTCATAAGCGATCCGGCGCACCGTTCCGGTCAGGCGAATCCGTTCCAGACTGTGTTCGTAATAGAACACGAAGTCTTCATTGAGCAGTTCTTTGAGCAGTGGAACTTTCAGCACATCACGCGGCAGTTGGGAGAGGCTTTGGGTGACGATCAGCGCGTCGGGCCGGGCCAGATTCAGCGGCAGATAGGCCGGAGCCGGACCCGGCGGCGGGAGAATGGTGAAGCGATGCAGCCGATACCAGGCAAAGGCGCCGGCCAGCAACAGGATCAGCAAGATCCCGACCAAACCACGTTTGAAGATGCGTCTCAAATAAGTCATGGAATAAAAGACCAGTGATTCACGCAAAAGACCTTGAGCTGCACGCTGGGTGCATTTTTGCGACTACTTCTCTTAAGTAGCCTGCTGCGTTTACAGGATTTTCCTGGCATACCCAAAGGCCCAGTTGCTCAAAACCGCCAATTTCCTGAGTATGCGCGAAAAACTCCAGATACACCCCAGCTCCCGGCCCATTATTAACCGTCATGTTAAAAGCTGGGTCTCTTCCTAATAACGGCATAATTTGCAATAAGGCGCGAATTGCGTCCTGAATCGCTTGCGTCACTTCCCTCATTTCGTCGATCGTTAATTCATGTAGATATTGACGATTCGAGTCCTTAATCAGAATCAGCATATCATAAGGTCGGCGCATAAAATAAGGAACAATTAAAACAACATGCCCATAATCGCGTATCGTTAACGCTGCTGGATTTTCCCGTAACAGATAGTCGCTAAAATAGGTCTGATGCCGTTTATAAAAGCACCAATTGTTGTAAAAACAGCGTGGCATAATATTCGTGTAGCCGATTTGCTGATGACCATGCGCCAACGACCCTCCCGCGAGTTGACCGTGATTTTTAATCATCGATACAAAACCATGCGTCGGTTTACGAGGTGGCGGGGTTTCGGACAGCGGCATCAGGCCTTCGGATTCATACAACAACTTCTGTTCAAGCGCCGCCAGTCGTTGCAACACAATGAGTCCATCATCCAACGACAGATTATGCCAATCGTGGTCATGTTGCGACGAAGTCCATTGCAGAAAATGGAAGCCGTAGGATTGCCGGCCAGTGTGAGCAGGATCGGGATAGAGAGGGTGTTGAAGATATTCTTCCAGAACATTCTGCCATGGATAGATAATCGGAAACAGATTTTTATTGATGAATGTGACCCCCTGGCTTAATTGCGCCACATCAATAATGCCAGTCGTTTTGCCTTGGCAAATCACGCATGGCTTTTCCGCAGCAGCCAAAGGCCTTATCACCGCTTCTGAGTCATGGGGACGACGCGCTCGAGTCGAATTATAGACGATCAATTCGCCATCACGGGGATCAATCTGACAAATGGAATCCGGCAGAAAGGGAATCATCTGCTGTTCAGCATGGAACAATTCGTTCAACTGTTGCATGGACAATTGTTCGATAGATTCCGCCTGCATAATGGTTTGGAGCTGTTCCCAACTGAGTTGTTGGGTCATGTTGATTCCTTAAAATTAGGTTGGGGAAAAATCCAGATGGCGCACATTATTTTATTTATCCTTTGCAGATGCCGCTTGGATTCCCGCATTCGCAAGAATGACGACTCTGAATACAAACAGCCTGCCGGAAATTGGTATTAGGCCTTTCTGCCCTTGGGGTCCGCATCGACACGGCGGCCATTGCCAAACCGCACTGGACGGGGAGGCCGATTTTTGCTCTCGTCGCTGAACCGGAATCGCCCAGCCAGTACACAGCCCTTCATTCCCGGATCGCAGGCCCGACCCTGGATATGCTGGCACGTTCCGTTCAGTTCATGCGGACAACCCCAACCACTCATAAGATTTTCTCCGTTCTTAGCCGATATTCAATCAGCATTGGCCGGCGCTACCCGGTTTCAACCTGGTTGCGGCCGTTAGTTTTAGCGCGATAGAGCGCACTATCCACGCGCTCCAGCAAAGCCATGGCTGTTTCTCCGGCCCGGTATTCAATAACACCGATACTGACCGTCCTCGATCCGGCGGTCGTAAAGGCATAGGTGGCCACCGCAGTCCGAATCCGTTCCGCCAGGCTCAAGGCATGATTAACTTGAGTGTGCGGCGCGGCGATGATGAATTCCTCGCCACCCCAGCGTGCAAACTGATCAGTCAGGCGGAGCTGCTGCTTCACGACCTGGCTGAATTCCCGCAATACGCTATCGCCTACCGCATGGCCGTAACCGTCATTGACCTGTTTGAAATGATCCAGGTCCAGCATGATGATGGAAAAGGCGATGCCGTAACGCTGGTTGCTACGCATATTGCTTTCCAGTTGCTGATCAAAATAGAGTCGGTTGGGAATCCCGGTCAAAGAATCGGTCAAGGCTGCGCCTTCAAGCTGCTTATTCAGATCTTTCATATACCGGTTCAGACCCTCCAGTTGCACAACATTGCGCAGCAGCAGGATTCCACCAGTCCAGAGCAGGGCGAGCGTGATCAGCCAGAATGCGCCGTGCATCCAATAGATTTGTCGTCTGCTGTCGGCGGCGGCGGCCTCAAACGGCGCCAGCGGCAACGAGACTCGAATGCCGCCGCGCACATCGCCCAACTGGTAGCCCTGTTTAGCGTGACAGGTCAGACAAGCCTGCTCGGTAGCCAACCGCCCCATGTAGCGCAGGACCGGGCCGCCCGATTCCCGTACCACCGCAAAATGTTCAGTGGCGCCCCGCTCAAAGGCTTCCAACGCCCGGCATTCCCAAGCGTCGGGAGCATTGTTGGGATTGATCGGGTTCAAGCTGGTGATGTGGAACTGGATGTTATCGGCGGTGTGATCCGGCATTTCCGACAGCAAGCGGGTCATGAAGGCCGGGTTGACCTTGGTGAGCTGCTGACCATCAGTGGTGGTCAGATCGCGGCGCGGATCAGAGAGGTGGGGATTAGGTTGCAGTCGGTCGGTCACCGGAGCGTAAATCCCGCCCAGACCGGCGTTCCAGCGCCGCACGATCACCAGTTCCTTGAAAAAGGTCCGACCCATTTCCTGAGCGAGTTCCTGATAGTGCCGATCGATGGTATGCAGGTTGTAGCCGAGCGAGAGTCCGATAGCAGCAGTGACCATCATGGAGAGCAGAAGCAGGTAAAGCAGGATGCGGTGGGTGGTGGATTTCATGACGGAGAGGCGGATGGGTTGGGTTAGGACGGCAACCGGGGATGGCTGACGCTTAATTCTAGCGGGTCGTCGCCACTCCGTACTCGGCGGATTGACCGCTACGCTGACTTTCACCCACAAAAAACCGCGCTGGAGTCCGAGCGCGGTTTTGGGATCAGGGATTTCACTTTCCGCTATTCCCGCTGTTGCCCATCATGGCCTTTCAACTCATCAGCCAGGCACGGGCCTCCTCCAGATCGGCTGCGGCGAAAAACCGCGCCTCGGCGCTCCGGTAGTCGGCGAATAAAAAGACCAGCATTTCATCGTGCCAGCGCGGATCGCCCACAATCGCGATTTTTTCGATGTCTGCATCGTGCCGGAAGAAGAAGCTCACATCGCCCCACTGACCGCCAGGTTCCCATCCGGCGAAATCCTCCAGCCGGATGAGTACCTTAACCTTGCCGGCAGCAAAGACTTTCTGCGCTTCAGCCTGGTTCAGAAAAGCCTGAAATTCACTCCAAACCAACTGACCACTGAGCACGATGACGTGAACGCGGTTTGCTTCCTGGTGCGACGATATGGCCATGACCGCTGACTCTCTCAACAGTAGAAGTTAACGATTATACCAGCCACCGCCGCCCCGGTTGTGCCAGCCACCGCCGCCCCAGTTATTCCAGCCGCCGCCCCGATTGTGCCAGCCACCGCTACGGTTATACCAGCCGCCGCCCCGATTGTGCCAGCCGCCGCCCCGATTGTGCCAGCCACCGCCCCGGTTGAACCAGCCACCGCCCCGGTTGAACCAGCCGCCGCCCCGGTTGAACCAGCCGCCGCCCCGGTTGAACCAGCCACCGCCCCGGTTGAACCAGCCGCCACTGCGGTTATACCAACCGCCGCCGCCCCGGTTGAACCAGCCGCCGCCACCCCGGTTATACCAGCTACTATCCCGATTCCCCCAACCGCCGGCCCCATTACTCCATGCCTGGGCCTCAGGAGCGACAGCCATTAATGCGCCACCGGTTAATACACCGCCGATCACCGCCTGCGACCATTTGCCCAGGCTGCGGAGAAAATCACGCCGTTCCTGTGCTGCCGGTTCATCAGTTACAGGTTCGTTGTATTGTTCATCATTCTGATCAGTCATATTTACTCTCCTTAGAATTTCTTGCGACCTTTCTATAAAACCAGTCGCGCTATCCGCCGGCAAGGGCGTCCAGGGTGACCGGAACATCAGCAAATACTGGGTTGAATTCTGGATAATGGTAGCTGAATTTGACCTAAAATCCGGTTGGATAGTGTGGATACTCAGGGTCTTTCAGTAGGGCTGCGGCAGGCAAATTTATGCCGCGTGGCATATTCCACACATCCGGCAGGATGTTGCCGCGATCAGGCCGCCCGGCGCTGAACCGCCGTCTGCGCCAGATCGCGAGCCGCTCGCTCCATCCGTCCAAACAGGATCTTGTACAGCTCGCAGTAAGGATCCTTCTCAAACAGTGAGCCATGCACCGTGTAGGTCCGCACCGGACAACCTCCGTGGCAAAGCGCCAGATAGTCACAATTCAGGCAGTCGCGCTGAATCAACTGAATCGGTCGCTGGTTGAACTGCTGGCGGGCGGGACTGGTTTTCAGCAATTCGCCGAAGTTGTCGCAGTCGAAGATATTGCCGTAGTGGTAATCCGGGTAACTGGTCACCCAGCAATCGCACTGCGCGACCTGGCCACGTGGGTCGATGGAAACCAGGGCGTTGGCGCAGTTCTCGCCCCAGATACAGGGCAGGGTCGCCGGTTCATGACAGAATTGGCGGAGCAGAGCGTCAAACGGGCCGACCCGCACCCCCCGGTCATAACCGCGCTCCAGCCAGACCTCGGCCAGATCCAGATAGAAGCGGCTGAGTTTTTCCACCTCGGCAACCGGCAATTGTTGCTTAGCGGTATTGGATTCGCCGCCCGGAAACGGGGTGTTGACCTGGAAATCGGTAATGCCTAGTTCATCAACAAAATGGGCATAGAACCGTTCAGCGCCGAGGTCGAGAGTGGCCTGATTGGGAACGGCAATGACCTGAACCTCGATCCCCGCTGCTCGCGCTTCTCGCACCCGCCGCCCCCAGATTTCGTTGTAGCTGTCCGGGGTCTGTCCCAGCAGTTTACGGTGCTGGTTGGGATAGTCGAGCGAGGTGCCGACGCTATTGCCGAACATGCGGGCAATGATCGGGTTCCAGCGGGCGCTGTAAGCCAGCATGTTGCTTTGCAGACTGTGAAAGACCTGCTTGCCGCGCGCCTCGGCCTCGCGCTGAATCAGGTCCTGGGCCTGCTCATACCAACTGGGCGGCAACAGCATGGCTTCACCGCCTTGCCAGTAAATCGTCAGCGACGCCAGCGATTTCTCCACCATGTAATCCAGCACCTTGCGGATCATTTCACCCAACCGGTCGATGGTCAGCCGGTCGTCAGTCTTGTTTTCAAAGCAATATTCACAATCAGCGTTACATTGCAGGGTGGATAACAGAATCAGCGAGAAATGGCTTTTCATCAGGGTGGCTCCCCGGTGGATCGAGGCGAGGCAATGAGATCAAGAATAGGGGCACAGGATAAAATGAGAAAGGTGAACGAACCGTGACTGCCCATACTGACCGATTGCGCGATGACTCGAATGGGCTGCGGTGGGGGAAAGCCAAGAGCAGCGCTGAAGGCATCACGGTTTGTAACTACTCAGGTCTACCTCTTCATAAAACGCTAAATAAAACAGAAGGTTAAAATTTGCGCCTGCACGGAATGATCCGAGCGTGTTCAGCAACTATTTGATTTATAAGAGGCCGACCCTTTCAGGCAGGTCGCTTAAGCACCAAGAATTACCGGAACTTCTGTTGAATTTTCAGCTAGTTAAGGCGACCTGAGTAGTTACCACGGTTTTTGGATTCCCGTATTCGCGGGAATAACGGAACGCGAAGAGTGAGCGTTATATGCGGGTATAACCTTTGTTAGAAATCACCTAATGCTGATCAGTGAATTCCCCCATCAGCCATGCCGCCGTCAAGCTGAAACCCACCATGGCGCCAAAGCCATAGAGTGTTAACAGTTCGCCAATAAGTTCGCCAGAGTGTTCGAAGACCTGGGTCAGCAAGGATGTGGAGATCATGAAAATGATAAGAGCCGCAACAAAAACAACAAGATGTCTGAGATTCATGGGGTGACTCCTCATTAAATTGTTGTTGCTGATAAACAACAAATAGTTAAGTAGTGAAACTTTAATGGGTAAATTTCACTACATAAACTATAAGATTTATTTTGTCGCGCTGCAACATAAATTTCCCCGCATGTTTAAAATCAGCGGTGTCACTTAGTAAGTATAACCAAATCAAAATTGCGTTCGACTTGAGCCATGGAAAACGACGGGGCAAAAACGCGTTAATCGATTAAAAGCTGATGATTGCATAGAGTCGCTTGCTTTAATGAACCGACTATACTTTTTCAGTGCTTGAGATAGCAGCGGTGGCGCTGAATCTGTTTTGCCCTCCATACGCCTCGATTCAAGGCTGCGGCGATGATGAGTCACACCCAGCTGTTTCTTTAAAGTTTATATAAAAAACAATGAGTTGCAAAGAATAACTTGCAACAAAAATCACCAGAAAGTCGTGGTTCTCTATAACCAGAGAACGCAGCTGAAAGAGGGTAGTCATGAAAAACAAGGCAATACTGGCGCGCATCAAGATCGCAACGCGCATTTGGGTGATTCTGGGGATGGCCTTTGCCGCGATTGGGTTTGGAACCGTGATTTATCTTTACGAGTTCAAAAACCAGTTGCTCGATGATCGGAAAGCCCAGTTGGAATTTTTGATTGAGACCACGATGAGTACCTTGGCCCGGTTTCATGACCTGGCCGTCAGCGGCGCCATGACCGAGGCCGAGGCACAGAAAGAAGCCTTGGCCAACATCAGGGCATTACGCTACGACAAGGACAATTACTTCTGGATCAATGACCTGTTTCCCCGCATGATCATGCATCCCATCAAGCCGACGATGGATGGCGAGGACCTGCAGAGTTACAAGGACCCGGGCGGGAAGTTGTTGTTTGTGGAAATGGTGGAGGTGGCCAAGCGGAGCGGGGCCGGATTTGTACCTTATGTGTGGCCCAAGCCCGGGGCTACGGAACCCGTGAACAAAATTTCCTACGTCAGGGAATTCAAGCCGTGGGGCTGGATTGTGGGCACCGGCGTTTACATCGACGATATCGAAGAGCAATTTCGGAGCGGCGCGATCAGGATGGGCCAGAGTACCCTGGCGTTGATGGTGGTGCTGGGCGTGGCCGGGCTGTGGCTGGCCGGCAGCATTGTGAATCCGTTGAATCAGGTGGTGATAACTGCGGAAAAAGTCGCTCATGGCGACCTGAACGAGGATGTGGTCGTGATCGGGCGCGATGAAGTTGCCCGGGTTCAGGCAGCAATGCGGACCATGATTCTGGAACTGCGCAACATTGTCAGCAACGTGATGGACACCATTGATGAGGTCAGCACCGCAGCGGAAGAGATCGCGCAGGAAAGCACCGATCTCAGCCAGCGCACCGAGGAGCAAGCCTCGGCGCTGGAGGAAACCGCCGCCAGCATGGAACAGCTCACCGCAACGGTGAAGAACAGCGCTGATAACGCGGTTCAGGCCAATGAACTGGCCGGTGCGGCGCGAATCCAGGCTGAAGAGGGTGGCCAAGTGGTTGAGCGGACGGTGGCGGCGATGGCGGCGATTCACCAGAGCAGCCACAAAATCGCCGACATTATCGGCGTTATTAATGAAATCGCTTTTCAGACCAATCTGCTGGCGCTCAATGCCGCAGTGGAAGCGGCTCGGGCTGGCGAACAGGGCCGGGGCTTTGCGGTAGTCGCCGGTGAGGTGCGAAAGTTGGCGCAACGCAGCGCCGATGCCGCCAAGGAGATCAAGGCGCTGATCACGGACAGCGTGACCAAGGTTAGCGAGGGCGGCAAGCTGGTCGAGCAATCAGGACAAACCTTGCAGGCGATTCTGGCCTCAGTGAAGAAAGTCAGCGATATTGTCGCCGAGATTGCCTCCGCTACCCGCGAGCAGGCCAGCGGGATCGATCAGGTCAATAAGGCGATCACCCAGATGGATCAAGTCACGCAGAAAAACGCCGGGCTGGTGGCTCAGGCGGCGGCGGCCAGTCAGGCCATCAATACCCAAACCTCCAGACTCCAGCAGTTGATGAACTTTTTCCGACAATGAAGTCGCAACGCAAGACATGCAAAGCAACTGTACCGAACCATGATTTAGCCCGCATCGAGGCATTCAACCATGATTACGCGAAGCATAGCCCCCATTCTGGCCTTCACGCTGACGTTGGCCGTCAGCCCGACCGGTGCGCAAAGCCGCCAGCCACCGCCGCCTCCTGCCCCTGGCGCAGTGGCAACCGATCTGTTGCTGGCGCGCCCCGGCGGCCTGGCCGCAACAGCACTGGGATCGGTCATCTTCATGATCGGCCTGCCCTTTACCCTCATCAATGGCAGCACCAGCCAATCCGCGCAAGCCCTCATGGGTCAACCAGCCCAATATACCTTTACCCGTCCGCTGGGAGAGAACATCGGGGGGATGGGCGACCCCAGCAACTAGCGTTTCTTGAGCAAACGCCTGGAGTTGCGCAACTCCAGGCGAGTGTCCTGATTTAATGGCTTTCTTCAACCCCGGCCTGCTTCGCCCGATCCTGTTCCAGTAAAACCCGGAATTCGGCCAGCGGCAGAGGCCGTCCGAAGTAGTAGCCTTGGCCCTCGTCGCAGCCGTGCGTGCGCAGGAACTCCAGTTGCTCGGGGGTTTCCACCCCTTCCGCCACCACTTCCAACCCCAGCCCGTGCGCCAGGGTAACGATGGCATCCACAATCGCCGCGCTACTGACGCTGGTCGGCAGATCGATCACGAAGGCGCGGTCAATCTTGAGAACATCGACCGGAAACTGTTGCAAATAGCTGAGCGACGAATAGCCGGTGCCAAAATCATCGATGGCGATCCGGGTGCCCATGGTCTTGAGCGCCCGCAGCATCGCCATATTTTCCTCATTGTTGTGCATCAGAATGCTTTCGGTCAGCTCCAGTTCGAGAAAAGCCGGATTAAAACCGGTTTCCGCCAGCGCCCCCTGGATCATTTCGGCCAGATTCTCCTGCCGGAACTGCCGACCCGACAGATTGACGGCGATCCGCAACCCGGGAAAACCGTTGCGATGTAATTCGCTGATCGTCCGGAGGGCATCGCGCAACACCCATTCGCCCATCGGCAACACCAATCCGCTATCCTCAGCGATGGCAATAAACCGGGCCGGCGGCAACAATCCCCGTTGCGGGTGATTCCAGCGGATCAGCGCCTCAGCGCCGGTAATGGCGCCGGCATGAAAATCCCATTTCGGCTGATAGTACACCTCCAGTTGCTGCCGCTCGACTGCATAGCGCAAGCTGGCTTCCAGGGTCAGCCGGTCGCGAGACATCACCGTGGCCCCAGATAGGTAAAACTGGTAAGTATTACGCCCCATGTCCTTGGCCCGGTACAAGGCAATGTCAGCATTTTTCAGCAACAAGTCGGCGTTGCGACCATCGCGGGGATACAGGCTGATGCCAATGCTACAGGTCACGCTCAACTCGTGGCTATCCAGCCGATATGGTTCAGCCACTGATTCCAGCATCCGCTGCGCAATCCGGACCGCGCCTTCGTCGTTCTCCAGATCCGGCAACAACACCGCGAACTCGTCGCCTCCCTGCCGGGAAATGGTGTCGCCCTGGCGAATGCACTCTTGCAGACGCTCCGCGACTTCGCGCAGCAGACGATCGCCGACCGCATGACCCAGCCCATCGTTAATCAGCTTAAAGCGATCCAAGTCCACCAGCATCGTACCGGCCAGAGTATGGTCGCGGGCGGCGCGCGCCACAGTCTGCTGCAAGCGGTCACTCAGCAACACCCGGTTGGGCAAGCCAGTCAAGGCGTCATGATGGGCGAGGCGCTCAATGTGTTCTTCGGCCTGCTTGCGCTCGGTGATGTCCTGAATCACCATCACAAAATAGTCCACCGCGCCATTGGCCCGGCGCACGCAGCGGGTTGAAACGTTGGCGTACAGCAAAGCGCCGTCTTGGCGGATGAACCGTTTTTCGAGGGAATAGCCCTCGGCGCGGCGATTGATCACGCGCTCAAACTGAGTCACATCCATGGCCAGATCATCGACATGGGTCAGCTCGGCCCAGGTCATGCCGAGTAATTGCGTCCGCCGGTAACCCAAAAGCTCGCAAAGCCGGTCGTTGACCTCCCACCAGCGCTTGTCCGCCCCGGTCAGGGCGATGCCGATCAGTGGCAGCTCGAAATAGCTGCGAAACCGGGCTTCGCTGGCGCGCAGCGTCTCTTCGGTCTCCTTGAGCGCGGCGATATCAGCGCTAACCCCCAGATAGCCGGCAACCCGACCAGCCCGATCGCCCAGCGGCGCAGCGCGGGTATTGAGCCACTTCACCCGGCCCGACGGGGTCTGGAACCGATGGTCAGCGGCAAATTCGAGACCCTGATCGACCGCCTGCCGCCAGGTATGCAGCACCGGGTCCCGATCATCGGGATGCAGCGCCTGTGTCCAGGTCACCCCAGTTGCCTGATCGGCGGTCAGGCCGGTCAGCACCCGCCAACGGTTATTGACGTAACGGCATTCGCCCTGGACGTCGGTCATGAACACGCCGGCCGGAAGCTGATCGAGCAGGTTGCGAAAGCGCTGCTCGCCCTCCCGCAGCGTTTCCGCCAGCGCCTGCTGACGCTTGATCTCTGCTTCCAGTTCGATCTCGCGGTCATTCAGCGCAACAATGCGGCTCTGCAACTGCTCCCGTTCCAGTTGCGCCCGCCGCCGCCGGCCCAGCAGCATCGCGGTGAGTCCGCCGGCGACCCCGACCGCGACCAACCCGGCGCTCACCAGAACGCCGGTCTGGCCCAGGCCAGGCCCGCCGGCTACGGACGGATCCGACCATGCGGCAACCGCCAGGATCGCCGCCGGCCAGCCTCCCATCGCCGGCGCCGCCCGCAGCCCCCATCGAGTTCTTCCGGCGGCGCTTTGATCCTGCCTGTGGTCCTTCATTGCGCGCATTGATTTGCTCCGTCCGCTTCGACTTTCACCGGGCAAGGCGCTGGCGGCAGTTCGCCTTCCTTGCCATCCTGTTGAGCAACATGAGCGGCGAATTCCGCCTCGTCCAGTTCCCCAACCAGCCGTTCACGGGCGAAAACCCGGAAATGGCTCTCCACGATTTTACTGTTCAGGCCGCTCTTGCGGTACAGCCCGAGGATCAGCCGCGACTCAAAGCCATTACCGCGCTCCAGGCGGGCCACATAATCGCCTTCCATCTGTTCCCGCTCCACTGGCGTAAGCCGCTCCAGCGCGGCTTGCAGGCGGTCGGCCAAAAACTGGGTGCGCGGGCCGTCCAGCCGGGTCGCCGGGATTTTGCCGGATTCGGCGCGGTTCGCGACAACCGGGGCAATGGGCTGGTCGTGCATCGCTGTCCGGTAATCTTCGCGCAACGCCGCCAGCAGGTAGGCCGGCAGATTGTGAACCTTGCCAGCGATCAAATCGCGTTCGACGATGGCGATGTTGTCTTCCAGATAAGCCGGATCGCGGCCATGCAGCACGATGCGAATCTGGCGGGCGCTGAGACCGAAGGCCGTCAGTTTTTCGCGTAATCGCTCGGTGCGCACCTCGGGATCGAGTTCCGGCAGAACAGCGGCTTCGCCATTCAGCGCGGCGGCCAGGGCGGCCTGGCGCTGGGCAAACAGCAACATTTGCGGGTTGTCGCTGACCCGGAACCGGACCGCCGCCACCTTGCGGCTGTCGCGCTGATATTCGACTTCCAGGCTCAGATCCGAGGTTTCGTTGACCTGTCTCACCGCCGGTTTAATAATCTTGTCGTTGAACTTACGGAAGTCCTGATAGTAGGCATCCGTATCATTAATGCCCAGCAGCCGTTTGAGGTTTTCCAGGGCGATCCAGCCGGTCGTGCCGATCCGCCGGTAACGCAGGCAGTTTTCGTAGAGGGCCAGGGCATAGCCGCTGCTGAACTTGCGCTGGATGCTGAGATTGAGCAGCGCATAAATTTCGGGACGGTAGAGTTTTTCGCACAGGTCGGGGCTGTAGGCGTAGATGCAGAAGCCGCCCTTGATGACCGCCTGGGCCAGCAGGGTAGTGGCGCCCCATTCTTCGTGGGCGCCATTCTCGTCGAGGATGTTCCATTCCAACACGGTGCGCGCCAGGGTTTTGAGCGCTTCCTTGAGGGGGTCGAGGTTGTGGGTATTGAAGCCAATCGCCTCGGCCAGGTCCTTGACCCGGATACGGTGGACCCGCGCGGTCAGCAGGCTCTCGTAGGCGTTGTACAACAACACGTTCGAGGCCTTGCGCTGAGTCAGCGTCAGGCGATTGCTGATGTGGATGGCGGCGATGTGCTTTTTGAGATTCTGATCGGCCAGATCGGCCATCACCACTCCACGAGTGGCCTCTCCTTCGTCGCGCTTGTCTTTCCGGTCTTTGGGGCGAGCCATGCCCATTAGCCTAGCAGGAATGTCCCCATGGTCAACCCGGTTGATGGGGACATTATTTCATCGCCTTTTTATCCCATAAACGGGGACATTTAAGCGCCGCAGTCGCCAGCGCCGCAACCGATCCTGAAATCGCGGCAAAATCACAGCCTCAAAAATAATTTGCTATTAATCAATACTTTCGCGTGGCTTTTCCGCAAGCGCCGATCAAAAATCCCATAAACGGGGACATTTCGAAAATTTCATCCCATAAACGGGGACATTCAGCTTTTGAAAATCCCATAAACGGGGACATTTCGAAAATTTCATCCCATAAACGGGGACATTTCGTTTTCAAAAAATCCCATAAACGGGGACATTTCGTTTTCAAAAAATCCCATAAACGGGGACATTTCGTTTTTCGGATAGTCGATTTTGTCGCTTAACTTCATAATTTTAAATAATTTATAGCGAATTCCGGTTTTTCGCCTACGCATCTTCTTTGTTAAACAAAAGATCGTTATTCTTTAAACAAAAGATCGTTTTTTTAAACAAAAGATCGTCGTTTAAAACGTCTTGAAAACGACTATGGAGTTATTCTATAAACAGCGCAAAAGGCGATTTTCCGGATTTCGGCGCAGCGTCAAGAACCGGCTTGCGAACTGCTTTCGCGCTGCCCGCAGATCAGGGGTCATCCTGCCAAGCCTCTTCCAGTCTCCGGCAACAACCCCAAACTGCAGCAGCGACCGAACGTCCCCAAAAGATGGTTTTCCAGGGCGAAGACCGAACCGTTCGGCAACCCTCATCAGGTTCCGCTGTAGCCCAACCCATCACCAGCGAGGCTCGCCCATAATCCGAATCCCATAATCCGAATCCCATAATCCGAATCCCATAATCCGAATCCCATAATCCGAATCCCATAATCCGAATCCCATAATCCGAATCCCATAATCCGAATTCACCCTCTGACCGAACGCCCCCAACAGACGCAACCCATTCCAGCCTTCACAACCCAGCCTCGGTCACAACCCATGCTCGGCAAGCCTGATTATCACCGCGCAATTCGCCGGGAACCCTGCGAGAATTCTAGTCCTCGTCCAGCCTGATGCAGGTCCTCCGCCCGGCCATAGCCACCGGCGATGGTCTGCCCCAAACCTCATCCCGCCAAAAACCCGCCGGCTCGCTCCCGCCCGATGTTCTTAAAACGCACGGAGAAGCCTTTTGCGGCGTTTTATGTCCAAACCAATACCTATTGAAGGAACAGAAGCCAAAAGCCGCTTATTGGCCTTTTCCGGCGATTTTAGCGCCATACCCGGCGGGGAGGATCCGGTTCAAGCGGTTGCACGAGTTCCATACCCGCCTTGCGTGGTGAAACCAGCTTAACTGCAAAATTTTTCATCGTGCGTCAAAACCGGCTCCAAAGGCGCTAAAATGACCAACAACCCTGATCATTCCTCTGGAGCCTGACTGATGCAAGCGATGCGCTTTAACTTCCGAACCCTGTGCCGCAACGCAGCCGAACGCGGCGGCCAGATGCAACAGCGACTCCTGGAGGCGCTGGATGCCCGGCACAGCGTCAAGACCCTGCCTGAATTCGGCATTGAACGGGCCGCGCAACTGGCCGGCTGCACCGCCAATCATCTGCGCAATCTGGAACAGCGCGGCGATCTGCCCAACCCCCGCCTGGTTGAAGCCGGCTCGACCCAGCGGCGCATCTACAACTACAACGAAGTCAACCGGATCCGCGAATTGATCGGCAAGCGTCCGGGCCGACCCGCCGGGGCCAGTTGTGTGCGGGTGGTGTTCTCCAACCTCAAGGGCGGGGTGGCGAAAACCACCATGTCGCTGCATTTCGCCCACTATCTGGCCCGCGAAGGTTATCGGGTGTTGCTGGTCGATGCCGATCCGCAGGCCACCATCACCGGCGCATTCGGCTTCATTCCCGATCTGGATCTGAACGAAGGCGACGACCTGTTTCCGGCCCTGACCGAAGCGCCGGATCGGCTCGCTGCCGCGATCAAACGCACTCATTGGGAGAATCTTGATCTGATTCCGGCCCGACTGGCGCTGCAATATGCCGACTGGAAACTTTCACAGCCGGAGGAACGGCAAAATGACGCACTGGGTCCGCCGCCGGTACGGTTGCATCGGGCGCTGAAAACGGTCGAGGATCGCTACGACATCGTCGTGATGGACACCCCACCTTCGCTGGGGATGTTGTCGCTGAACGCCATCGCCGCCGCCAACCTGATCCTGATGCCGATCGTGCCACACATGTACGATATTTCTTCCAGTGTCCAGTATTTCCGCATTCTGGAGCAGTTGTGCGCCCTGTATGAGCGGGAAATCAATGTCCAGCGGCTCAGTATCCTGCTGACCAAGGTGGATGCCGGCACCGAGACGCTGAACAACATCGCGGTGATCAATGGCGCTTATGGCGAGCTGCTGCTCAGTAACCGGATGGGTCTGACCAAGGAATTGCAGAAATCGGCCAGCGATCAGGTCAGCATTTATGAGATTGATCAGCCGCGCGGCTCCCGCGATACCTACAACCGGGCGATCATGATGCTCGATAGCGTCAATGGCGAAATCCTGCTGGCGGTGCGGCAACTCTGGCAGCAGGAAATCCTGAGCGGGATCGAAGCGGCGGAAGCCCGTCGGGCGAGGGTTCCGGCATGAGTCGCGGCAAGGCGTTAAAGAGTCTCGGCGACTGGATCGGCGCGGGCGGACACAGTTTTGACGGCAGCCTGCTCAATCAGGCCGGCGAGGTCGCCACTATTCAGCAGCTCAACGTGGAGCAACTGGTGGCCGGACGCTATCAGCCCCGGCAGCGGATCGATGAAGCCTATCTGACGGAACTGGCGCAGAGCATTCGCCAGTTCGGGATCATTGAGCCGTTGGTAGTGCGGTCCTTGGCGGAGGGCGGTTATGAGATTCTAGCCGGGCACATGCGCTGGCAGGCGGCGCAACAGGCGGGTCTGACGCAAGTTCCGGCGATGGTGCGCGAAGCCGATGATCGGACCGCCGCCGCTATTGCCTTGGTCGAGAACCTGCTGCGTCGGGAGCTGAATCCCATCGAAGAAGCGCGGGCCTTGCACCGCTTGCGCGACGAGTTTGGCCTGACTCAGGAGCAGCTGGCCGAAACGCTGGGGATTTCGCAGTCGGCGATTAGTCGGGGGCTGGGCTTGTTGAATCTGGACCCCATCGTGCAGACGCATATTGAGGAAGGGTTGTTGGAGGCGAGTCACGGCAAGGCACTGCTTGGACTGGCCGGCGAGGCGCAAATCGCGCTGGCGGAACAGGCGATCAGCGCGGGCTGGACGGTGCGGGAACTGGAGCGACGGCGGGCGGCGCTGACGGAACCTAAACCGGCATCAACCCCGACCCGCCGCGATCCGGATGTGGCGCGCCTAGAAGAGCGGTTGCGGGAACGATTGGCAGCGCCGGTGCGGTTGCGCTATGACGCCAGACGGGGCCGGGGCAGGATCGAGATTGGCTTCAGTAGTCTCGATGAATGCGACGGAATTCTGGACCGGTTGGGGTTGCGGGAAACCGGTTAGGGGATTTCCTAAAAATGATACCTGCTTTGGTGTTCACTCCAACCAAACCTAAGGATATTAGTCACAGAAACACACGGAAGGTTTTTATTTTTCAGTGTGTTTCCATGGCCAGTTTCTGAAATGATGATCGACGCCCGGTATGGCCTTTATGATAAACCACCTTAGAATTTGGGAACCGTCTCTTGGCCGCCATCATTCTTCAACCTCACCAGTCCTTCAAAAGATCATGATTGTCCCCACTATCAAAACCTCGCAGACCTTCGATCCGGCGCATTTCGCGCGGGTGCGCTGGCTGATTTACGCCATTCTGGCGGCGGCCTACATCCTCGTCTTTTTCCACCGGATCGCCCCGGCGGTGGTTTCCTCCGACCTGATGCAAGCCTTTGGCGCCACCGGCGCGACATTGGGATCGCTAGCAGCCATGTATTACTACATCTACACCGTCATGCAAATTCCAGCGGGGGTGTTAGCGGATACCCTGGGCGCGCGCATTTCGGTAACCCTGGGCAATATCCTGTCCGGGGTCGGCTCCATCCTGTTCGGGATGGCGGATACGCTCTGGGAGGCGTCGATAGGACGCGCCTTGGTAGGACTGGGGGTGTCGGTCGTCTTCGTCGGGCTGATGAAAAGCAATACGCTCTGGTTCCGCGAGCGGGATTACGGCTTTATCAGTGGCCTGACCCTATTGCTGGGCAATATCGGGGCCATTCTGGCGGCCGGACCGCTGGCCGGGTTGCTCACCCTCTGGTCATGGCGCACCGTGTTTGTCGTCCTGGGCGGCGTCGCCCTGATTCTGGCCGGGTTGTCGTGGCTCAAGGTCCGCAATACGCCCGAAGACGCAGGTTTCCCCTCGATTCGCGAGATCGATGGCCATGCCCGGTATGAAGGGCGGCAACAGCACTGGTGGCATGACCTGCTCGGGGTGCTGGCGACTCGCCGGGTCTGGCCGGGTTTCTGGCTCAATTTGGGGATGCCGGGCAGTATGCTGGCGTTTATCGGCCTGTGGGCCATTCCTTTTCTCCGCGATCTGCATGGTCTGGAACGCGCTGCGGGTTCCGTATACACCAGCCTGACCCTGGCCGGATTTGCCGGCGGCGCATTGTTCAGCGGCTGGTTTTCCGACCGGCTGGGCCGCCGCAAACCATTGCTGATCATTGGCGTCCTGCTGTACGGACTGGCCTGGCTGGGCATCCTTTACGGGAACTGGACGCCGGGCGTGGCAGGCATGGCCTGGTTTGTCCTGCTGGGCTTCAGTTGCGGGTCTTTTGTGTTGACCTATGCCTGCGCCAAGGAGGTCGTCGCGCCCGCCCTGTCAGGAATGGCCATCGCGCTGGTGAATACCGGCCTGTTCCTCGGGGCGGGCGTTCTCCAACCGCTGTTTGGCTGGATTCTCGATTTGAGTTGGGGCGGTCAGTTGGCCAACGGGGTGCGCGTGTACAGCGCTGCTGACTACCAGGCCGGATTTTTCCTGATGCTGGGCTACGTGACCATCG
Source organism: Gammaproteobacteria bacterium (assembly GCA_020846135.1). Taxonomy (GTDB): domain Bacteria; phylum Pseudomonadota; class Gammaproteobacteria; order Competibacterales; family Competibacteraceae; genus RXIV01. The sequence continues at coordinate 14,408 of JADLEK010000061.1, read as the reverse complement.
CCATCGTAGCCTCAACCTTTTTGCATGAAACCCGCTGTCGCAATATTACCTTAGGGAGTTGAGCGGTAACCGGTACAACTTTCTTAAATCACTTCCAACTCCAAAAAAACTAAACATAGCGGGGGATTAAAATGCACAAATCCATTCATTCAGTGGCATTCATGGCGCTACTGGGCATCACTGGTATCGCGCCCGCCGCTGATGCCGGTTTTTATCTTGGGGCCGGCATTGGACAGACTAATTCCAATCTCACCGGCGATATCAATCGCGTGTTGGTCGATGAGGGCTTTGTTGTTGAAGGCATTTCGCTGCGTAAAAATGACACCGGCTGGAAACTGTTTGCCGGCTACGCTGTGAATTCCTACCTGGCTGCCGAGTTGAGCTATATCGATTTAGGGAAAACCGATGCGGATATTGCTATTGGCGGCCGCATTCCCGGACGGATCGATACCAGCATGGGGATAGATGGGGTTAACCTGGGCTTGAAGGTCAGCTATCCCTTCGACGATCAGTTCTCCGCTTTCGCCAAACTGGGCGGGTTCTTCTGGAATGCCAAAGCGACCGCTAATGCCAATCTGAGCGTCGGTTCAGGAACCTCAAGCCAGAAAGATACTGGGACTGATTTCAGCTATGGCCTGGGCCTCAGTTACGCCTTCACCGATTATGTCAGCGTCCGGGGAGATTGGGATCGCTACCGGTTGGGCGGCGATGCCGATGCTGACGTGGATCTGTGGTTAGTCAGTGCGCAGTACCAGTTCTGAAGTCCTGTCCCAACCCGCTTAAAATCGAGAAAGAGGCCAAATGAAAAACCGATTCCTGTTAGCCGTAGTCGTGGCCTGTACGCCACTGATAGCGCCGGCCGGTAATTTATTGGGGGATACGGCGGTATCGGCGGGCAACCAAGCCGGCGGAACCGTTCCCGGCATCGGCGGCATTTGCCCGTCTGGCTTCACGCCCCGGCTGACCATCGTCAATAACTGTAGCGCTGAGGTGTTCGCGGTCTTCACGCCGGGCGGGAATCCGACTCAGCCTGCGGCGCTCGCCAATTCCGGCGCATGGTTTCGGACCTATGCCGATCCGGCCAACGGCGGCAGCGGCGAAAACTATATCAACACCGGCGCACAAGGCAGCGGTTCGCTCAACAGCTCAACCTTGACCTTGACCACCCTGCCCAGCGACACCGCGACCTATTTTTACCCCGGCCAATTCATCAAGGTCACCGGTGGCGGCAACGGCGCTGATCTGCCTACCGAAGTTACTGCAGTCAGCGGCAATGCCCTGACGCTTGCCGACCCGCTGCTATCGGCAGTGACTAATGCTGTGGTTTGGTATAACACACTAAAAGGCGCGGTTTCCATTCCGGTTGCCACAACGGCGACGCCAGGCCAAACCTTTTGCGTCCCGGATCGCGGAGCGCCGAGCGGCAATTTCAGCTTCTTCATGGGCTGTCCGGGCAACGACCCGTTCGCCGATCAGGGCTGCAACATTGGCGCTGTCGCCGGCGATTTGGCCAGCGTGAACACCTTGTTTGAACCGACCTTTGGCTGCAAACCAAACACAGTCGATTGCGCCTTCAACGCTGCCGATTCCGGGTCAACTTACCCCAACTGTCAAGCCACTCCGAACTCGACCAACTGCGGACCGCTGAGTAGCAACGACTACTTCGATGTCAGCGCAGTCGATGGCTACACCATGGCGATGACCGTTGAAGTGGTCCCGAACTCCACCGTGGATGGTGCCAGTTGCAGCAGTTCGCTAATCGATGCGTCCATGCTGGATTTGGCGAGTTGCCCCAGCGAAGACGCGACAACACTGTATCCCTGGCCGGTCAGTGGAGCGGCGATCAGTCTGCTGACGGTCAATGGCAGCATCAACCAGGCCTGCGTTGCGCCGTATAAGTGGCTGGGCAGCGGCAGCTTCGGAAACCCGACCAACCCCAGCCCCAGCATGGATTCCACCTGTGGCCCGACGGGTTGCACTCCTTACAGTTATTACGCAGCGGCAGGGTGTCTCGACGATACCCCGGCTCACGCGGCCATCGCCTGCCCCGGTGGCTCCGGTCCGCAACAACGGGTCGGCCCGGCGTTCAACGGGACTTACGCCATCCAGAATACCCACTGGACCCAGCAGCTCTATGCCATGGGCTATACCGGCTACACCTCCCAGTATGACGACGCAGTGGGCGGGCAACAATGCAGTTGGGGAGCGACGATGACCGTCACGCTGTGTCCCAGTGGCAGCAGCAAAACCCCTTATGATTCAACACAGAAATGGGCGTTCGATTCCGGCGATTGCGTGATTAGCGCCACCGGGACTTACCCGTCGCAGGTGGCCTGCCTGACCGATCCGACCAACGCGGTGCTGTTCACCTGCGACCCGTTGACCGACACCGCGCATCAACCCGCCGCTGGCAGCTTGCCCTTTTCCAGCGCCCGCTGGAAAGCCGATCCAACCGCGGCCAATGGCTACACCTGGACGCAGGTCCAGGCTTTGAAAGCCACGCCGGGCGCATTGGTCTGCCGCAACCTGACCTCGGCGCAACTGACGCCGGCCGGGACGAATGTTACGGTCACCAATTGCGATTACAAATACGCCCCGCCCTACGATCCGACCGATCCCACGTTCGCCGCCTCCAGTTGGTGTCCCGCTCCCCGGCAATGAGCCAAATAGGTTGAACACTGACCGACCAGCTTACCCACTACCATTGAATGGCAGTGGGTAAGCTGCGCCAATATTTTTATCCACACCAAGGTGTGCCGCTGGACAATGTTCGATCACCATGGGAACCGGATCGATGGATAGTCTGCTTGCCTACTGGTCGCCCCAGGAACTGATCGCCAACGGGATGATTCTCCTGCACTTGGTGGGTGCGCTGATCGTGGGGATCGCGATTGGCTACGAGCGCACCTATCATGGCCGGGCGGCGGGGATGCGGACCTATGCCCTGGTGTGTATCGCCTCCACCGCCTTGACTGTGGTGAACGCCTATCCCGACCGTTGGTACGGAGGGTTGGCCGCGAACACGATCATGGCCGACGCCACCCGGGTCATTCAGGGGATCATGACCGGGATTGGGTTCTTGGGGGCCGGGGTCATCATGAAGGAGGGATTCACGGTCCGGGGCCTCTCGACTGCAGCCTCGATCTGGATGACTGCCGTGATTGGGGTGCTGATCGGCATCGGTTTCTACGGGGCGGCGCTGTTCGCCGCCTTCCTGGCGGTGAGCATCATGAGCGGGTTCCGCTGGTTGGAACTGCTGCTGCCGCACCAGCACTGGATTCATCTCTCCCTGACCTATCGGCGGGAGCATATTCCCTCGGAAGCGCAAATCTGCACCCAGGTGGGCGAACACGGCTTTGTCGTGGCAGACTGGTCTTACGAACTGAGCGGCGACGGTCAGAAATTTGAGTACCACCTGGTCTTGCAGACGCTCCATGCCGGCAACCTGAACCAACTGGCAGAGAACCTGGCCCGTTCCCCGGAACTGGTGGGATTTCGCTTATCCCCGGCCAAAAACTGAGATCCCGTCCGAGCCGATTTGCCCGTGGAGGCTGATCGGAAAAGACTGGCCCAGTCGCGAAAGACTCCCCCACCCGAACCATGAGTTCGGGTGGGCCATGCGTAGCCGACTGTTCAACCAAAGAAACTGAATGGAACCCAACATTTCTCTGATCACTACCATTGCCGCCGGTTTCGGCGTCGCCTTGATCCTCGGATTCATCGCGGAACGAATCAAGGTGCCGGCCTTGGTCGGCTACCTGATGGCCGGTATTCTCATTGGTCCAGCGACGCCTGGTTTTGTCGCCGACGTGCATATTGCCTCCCAATTGTCGGAAATCGGCATTATGTTGCTGATGTTTGGGGTCGGACTCCATTTCTCACCCGATGACCTGCTGGCGGTCAGGCGCATAGTGATTCCCGGCGCTGTGGTGCAAATGGGGGTAGCAACGGCACTGGGTCTATTGATGGCCTGGGGGTGGAACTGGAGTTTTGGCAGTGCGTTGATTTTCGGGTTATCGCTGTCCTGCGCCAGTACCGTAGTGGTGCTCAAATCGCTTGAAGCCCGTGGTCTGCTCGATACGATGAATGGCCGGATCGCGGTTGGCTGGCTGGTGGTCCAGGATTTGGCCGCCGTGCTGGTTTTGGTCCTGTTGCCGCCGCTCGCCGGGGTTCTGGGCGGGGCAACCGCCTCTCTCGCCGATGTCCAACCGCTGTGGATGACGATCGGGCAAACGCTGCTCCAGGTTTCGGCGTTCATCGCCCTGATGTTGGTTGTGGGGCGTCGCGTGTTGCCCTGGCTGTTGTGGCAAGTGGCGCGCACCGGTTCCCGCGAACTGTTCACCCTGGCGGTGATCGCGACCGCGATTGGCATTGCCTACGAGGCGTCGGCGCTGTTCAGCGTATCGTTTGCGCTGGGGGCCTTCTTCGCCGGTACGGTGATGCGCGAGTCCGAGTTCAGCCACCGCGCCGCACAAGAGTCTTTGCCGCTGCGCGATGCCTTCTCGGTGCTGTTTTTCGTTTCAGTCGGTATGCTGTTTGACCCGACGATCCTGACCAGGGAACCGGTTCATGTGCTTGGCGTACTCGCCATCATTATTTTCGGCAACGCTCTTGCGGCGTTATCGCTGGTCATCGCGCTTCGCTATCCGTTGAATACCGCACTCACGATTGCCGCGAGCTTAGGCCATATCGGGGAATTCTCCATTATTCTGGCCGGATTGGGGTTGTCACTGGGCGTATTGCCCGCCGAAGGCATGAGTCTGGTGCTGTCAGGAGTCCTGATCTCGATTGCACTCAATTCCTTCCTGTTTGCCGCCGTGGAGCCGTTCCGACGTTGGGTACTCAAGCGGTCGGAACTGGCCCGCCGTCTGGAACGGCGACAAGACCCTTATGCCGAGCTACCGATGAGTACCGAACGCAAATATCTGGAAGGACAAGTCGTTCTGGTGGGTCATGGCCGGGTGGGCCGCCGCATTGCCAAGGCGCTGGCGACGCGCGGCATTCCCTATGTCGTCGCGGAACAGAACCGGGAGATGGTTGAAGACTTGCGCAAGCAAGGGATACCGGCGGTTTCCGGGAATGCTGCCGATCCGGCAGTGTTGATCCAGGCGCACATTGCTAACGCCGCCATGCTGGTCGTCTCGACGCCGGATACCCTCCACGTTCGGCAAATGGCCGACACCGCCCGCACCCTCAACCCGGCGATCGAAATCATCGTGCGCACCCATAGTGAGAGTGAATCGGTATTGCTGCGCGATGAGGGCATCGGAGCGGTCTTTTTTGGCGAGGAGGAGTTGGCCAAAGGCATGGCCCGCCATGTTCTGGCGCGTTTCTCGCCGTAGCCGAGGGTGCCGGACCACAACTGTTGGTTGGAAATCGCTTTAGCGATTCCCGCCTGATCCAGACAGCGCCGTTGCCAACATCTCAATGAACGCCCGGGTCTTAGCCGGCATCAGGCGACGGCCCGGAAACACCGCCCAGGCCGGGTGCTCCGGTAGCGACCATTCCGGCAGAACCCGGCGCAATTCCCCACGACGCACACTGTCCGTAGCGAACGCATCCGGAGCGGCGGCAATCCCGGCGCCGGCGCACGCCAACCGAATCAGCAATTCCGGGGAATTGGCCGTCGCCCGCCCTGGTGGTTGCCCGGTCCAGCGCTGTTGACCGCTGATCAATGTCCAGCCTGCCGCTTCGCCATTGCGATCCAGCAGGCGCAACGCTTCGTAATGAACCAGGTCATCGGGTGAAACCGGATCGCCGCGTTCAGCCAGATAACCCGGAGCGGCGTAAAGACCCATCGTAAACAGCGCAATCCGGCGCGCCGCCAGTAACGCATCGTCGGGCAACGCACCCATTCGCACTGCAATATCGAAATTCTCCCCCAGCAAATCCACCCGACGCGGCGACAAATCCAGTTCCAGCCTCACCGCTGGATGGAGCGCGATAAACGCCGCCAGCATGTCGGTCAGTAACAGGTTGGCAAAATCGCTCGGCATCGACACCCGCAGCCGACCGCTGGGCTGGGTCTGGCGATGTTCGGCCAGCGTCTGCACTGCCTCGACCTCGGCCACCACCTGACGGGCATGGTCCAGCAATTGCTCGCCGAACTCGGTCAGGGTCAGGCGGCGGGTGGTGCGCAGCATCAGGCGCTCCCCCAACTGCTCTTCAAACAGCGCAATGCGGCGCGATACCGTGGATTTTGGCAAACCGATCCGCTCGGCGGCGCGGCTGAAACTGCCCATTTCGGCGACGTGGGCGAAGATCAACAGGTCATTCGGCTCGAATTGTTCCATATTGCAAACAATGTTATCCATTTTTAGAGCTTCTATCCAGTTCTGATCATCAATACAGTACCCATCAACCGATCACTCACCTCAAGGAATCATCATGAATATCCTGCAAATCAATGCCAGCGCCCACCGGGAAGGCGCGAACTCCACCCGCATCGCCGACGCCATCGTGGCTCGCCTGCAAGCGGCGAATCCATCCGCCCGGCTCACCGTTCGCGATCTAGCCAGCCAGCCGCATCCCATGCTTGATGAAGCGGCGCTCGGCGCATTGTTCACTCCAGCGGATCAGCGCACGCCGGCCCAAGTGGCCCGCGTTGCCCTCGACGACGCTTTAATCGCCGAGGTCCAGGCGGCTGATGTTCTGGTTCTGGGCGTACCGATGTACAACTTCGGGGTCTCGGTGCAGCTCAAGACCTGGATCGACGCCATCGCCCGGGCTGGCGTGACCTTCCGCTATACCGCGAACGGGCCGGAAGGGTTGCTCAAGGGCAAAAAAGTCTACATGGCGTTGGCGCGTGGCGGGCGCTATCGCGGCGCAGACACTGATACCCAAACGCCATATCTGAAAATGGTGTTCGGCTTCCTTGGGATGACCGAGATCGAGTTCATCTACGCCGAAGGCTTGAACATGGGACCGGAAGCGATGCAACAGGGCTTTGCTGAAGCTGAAGCCGATCTCGCTGCCGCATTGACCTGAATTTGAACGACAAGGGCGCAGCCGTGCGCCCTGAGTTAAGGAGACACCCGATGACTGCTCATACCGCTACCCATCCTGAATCGATCCGCCAGTCCCGCACCGTCGAGCAACTGATTACCGGTAAGGCCACCTCTGACGGCGCTGGCGTGAAATTGACCCGCGTATTGACGCAATCGCTCCAGCGCCGGCTGGATCCGTTCCTGATGCTCGATGCCTTTGGCAGCGATCAGCCGGACGACTACATTGCGGGCTTTCCTGACCACCCGCATCGCGGCTTTGAGACCATCACCTACATGATCGCCGGGCGGATGTTGCATCGCGACAGCGCCGGCCATGAAGGGTTGTTGGAGAACGGCGGCGTACAGTGGATGACCGCCGGTCGGGGCGTGATCCATTCCGAGATTCCGCAACAGGAAGAAGGGGTGATGGAAGGCTTTCAGCTCTGGCTGAACCTGCCGGCCCGCGATAAGCTGACCGAACCCTGGTATCGCGATTTCACCGCCGCTGACCTGCCGGGCTTCGTCACCGAGGCCGGCGTCGCCGTCACCGTGATCGCCGGCGAGAGCCATGGCGTCACTGGCGCGGTTATCCGGGAAGCCACTGCGCCGCTGTATCTGGACCTGTATCTGCCCACAGGGGCGCGCTTCACTCAGGCGCTGCCCGCTGGACACAACGCCTTTGTCTACGTTTATCGCGGCGCGGTGAGGATTGCCGGCAGCGAGATCCCGACGCAGCGCATGGCGATTCTGGCCAATGACGCCCAGGCCGATGGCGTGACGATCGAAGCGCTGGGCGAGGCCAAAGTACTGCTGATCGCGGGCCAGCCGCTCAACGAACCGATCGCCCAATACGGCCCGTTCGTGATGAATACCGAGCAAGAGATTTATCAGGCGATCAACGACTTCCGTGAGGGGCGACTCGCGTCCTGATACCCGTTTTCAACAGGCGTTCGTCATACCCGCAAAAGCAGGTATGACGAACAGCGCTCAAGCCGTAGCTATCCGCGTTCAGCCGGGAGCGGCAAACCCGGCGTTATCGAGTGCGGATGATCACCGCCGCGATGCTTTTAGTTGCAATAACCGCATCGTAAAATTCCTTGCCGTTCAGTTCGCTCAACTGCACCAGCGAACCATTCACTTCCTTGACCGTTCCACTGAGATCTTCGCTCGATCCCAGCCGGATCGTGACTTTCCTGCCTTTCTGGGCGATCAGAACTTTCTCAATCGTATCGCCCTGGCTAAGGGTCAGCGGTTCAGCCATCGTTGCGGCGTTCATCATAATTTCTCCCAACAGGACAGCGATGAAAATGAATTTTTTCACGGGTGTACTCTGCCATGCGTTGCCCTGATTGCAAGCATCAGCAGAAATACAAGGATGGGATGCGCTGCGCCAAGTGCGGCTATGCATTCACCTTGCGTAAAAAAACCGATGGCCTGAGCGATTACGCCCTGCGCCAGATCATCCTGAGCCTGACCGGGAATGAACAGCATTGCTTCACCTGGACCCAGTTGCAGTTGGAAATCTGCCGCTATTGGCGCAAACAAAATACGGCGCTGACGGTCGTCGCGGTGCTTGTCGCGATAATTATTGGCGGTGTGATCTGGGGAATTGCGGAGTGGAGCCTGTGGATCGGGCTGGCGCTGATGGGCGTACTGATCGGCGTGGCGCTGTTGCTTCGCCGCCAACACGCCCGGTCATTGCCGCTTAAAAAAGCCGGCGATCTGCTGAAAAAATACCGCGATGCGCACCCGATTCCCGGACTGGCCGACGGCCGGGCGTTCATTGGGCGCAGCGCCGAGGTGGCCGATCAGGATTTCTACTATGCGCCAGAGCGGATTTTAGTGGTGGAACGCGATGATCTGGCTGATCTGCTGATTCGTAACCGCTTTCACCTCAGCGCCAAAACGGTGGTGGTTAGCCGCACCGGCTATCCCGCCCCGATCTTTGCCGCCTGTCAGGGTTTCCTGGCCCGCCATCCCGCGACCCCGGTGCAGGTGCTGCATGATGCTTCGTTGTCAGGCTTTGCCCTCAGCGCTCAGTTGGCGACCGATCCGCACTGGCAGTTTGCCCGCAACCAGTTGACCGATCTCGGTCTGTCGCTGACGACTCTGCATGAAAAAACCCGCTTGCCGTGGCTGCCGCGTTCGGCTGCCGGCAACGGAATGCTCAGTGCGCGCCATGATGCGATGTTGCGCGACGGGCAGCGGGTTCCGGTCGATTGTGTTCCGCCCAAACCCTTACTGAATCTGCTGGCGGCTGCGGTGGTGACCGGCAGTCTGGCGTTGTCGGAGGCCAAAGCCGGGGATACCGATTTTGACGTTGAAGCCGATTATGGTTGAGCAGACGGTTTAAGCATGGCTTGCCTGTTTGGTTACTACGGCCCGCCCGCCCCGGAATTACTGGCGCGCATGGCGGGCTTGTTGATCCACCGCTGCCCACTGGGCTGGGAGCAGGTCAGCACTGCGGCGGATGGATACAACCGGATCGAAATCGGCCACGGTTGCGCGTCCTGGAACCGAGGATCGCAACTGGCGTATTCGGGAACCCGGGCGCTAGGTTATGGCGGAGTGCTGTTCAACGCTGATCTGGTATCCGGCGCCCAACCGGGAACCGATCTGGCTGAACGGTTGCTGCATGGCTTGCGGCATCAGCCGGAACCGGATTTGGAGCGGCTGGAGGGCGCTTTTGTGCTGGTGCTGGCGCAGGATCGGACCTGCACTCTGGTGCGCGATCCGGCGGGGGTCAAGGCGCTGTACTGGACGGTACAGCAGGGCCGGTTGCTGTTCTCCAGTGAAATCAAGGCCTTGTTTGCAGATCCTGCCGTACCGCGTCGGATGCGGTTGAGCGCCCTGCCCGAATATCTGGCCTTCAGCTTTATTCCTGGCGCTCAGACCCTGTTTGACGGTATCGAGGAACTGCAACCCGGCTCGATCCTGCATTTTGCCGACGGGCAGGCGCAGATTCGTCGGCATTTCCGCTTTGAAACGCTGGCGGCGGCCGGCGGCGATCCGGCTGGCGATTATCCGGCGCTGGTGCGGACTGCGCTGGAGCAGTCGGTGGCCGAATGTCTGGCGGTGCGGCCGGAACAAACCCCGGCGGTGTTTTTGTCCGGCGGCATTGATTCCAGCGCAGTGCTGGCGACCGCCTGCCAGCAACAGCCGGGAATCCGCTTTCCCACCTTTTCGGCGCATTTCGGCGCGGAATATCCGCGAGAAAATGAGTTCATCCAGTTGATGGTCGATCGCTATCGCACCGATCATCACTGGCTGGAAATTCGTCCAGCCGGCTTTCTGGAGCAACTGCGGGAGATTATCTGGACGCTGGACGATCCGATTGGCGATCCGGTGACAGTGCCCAACTACCTGCTGGCCCGGACCGCAGCGGAATTCGCGGCGGTCGTCCTCAATGGCGAGGGTGGCGATCCGTGCTTTGGCGGCCCCAAGAATATCCCGATGTTGCTGGCCCGCCTGTATGGCCCCTTGCCCGGCGAACCGGCGCAAGGCTGGCTGGAGCGCAACTATCTGCGTTCCTTCCAGCGCGGCTATCAGGATTTAACCGAACTGCTGGACCCGGCGCTGTTGCGTGAGACCGGCGGGATTGAGGCGCTGACCGAGTGGCTGGAGCCGTGGTTCAACGCCCCGGAGCCGGATGATTTCGTCAACAAGCTGATGAGCATCAACATCCGGCTCAAGGGCGCTAACCTGATTCTAGTCAAGGTGGATAAAATGAGTTCGGCCAATGGCTTATTGGCGCTGCCGCCACTGTTCTCGCGGCGCATCATCGAAACCAGCATGAGCTGTCCGCCGGGGATCAAACTGGCGGGGTCGGTGGAAAAAAGCGTGCTTAAACAAGCGGTGCGGGATTGGGTGCCGGAACCGATCATTGCCCGACCCAAATCCGGGATGATGGTGCCGGTTCGGTTCTGGTTCCGGGGCGAGATGCGCCGTTACGGGCGAAAGCTGCTGTCTCGCGCCTCTCTGCGCCGGATCGGCCTGTTCAATCCCCGGTATGTCGAGAAGCTGCTGGCCTATCAGATGGATGGCGTACCCGGCGCTCGTCATGGTCTAAAGTTGTGGATGCTGATCACGTTTCTGTTGTGGCATGAGCAGATGGTGGAGACGCCATTGCCGATCCGGTCGCCCGCCCCTCCGAACCGGGTTCTGGAAACAACGGCGATCGAGCATTAACTCTCCTAAAAGGGGAGGGCGTGACGCTCTTATGGTTTAAAATCAATAGATTCGGTGAGATGCTATGGCTGATCAAAAGGTGACTCCGACCGTTTCTACGCTGATGCCTGCTATCGGGTCTTCACCCGGCAATGCGCTTAAATGGGTCGGCCTAATACTGGCATTGATTGTGGGCGGTAATGCCTATTTATGGCATTTATGGCGACTGGATGAAACGGCTACTCAAGTCATGGCGCAGTCCCGCCGGGAGCTACAAGAGTTGCAGATTCAGGTTCAGGAGTTGCAACGGCTGAAAACGACGGTTGATCAATGGAGCAGCGATCGGGAGTTGTTGCGGAAAGTGGACGAAGGCGGCCGTATTGAGATGGAAGCGCTGAAACTGGAGATTAAGCGGTTGCAGGATAGCCGCGTCGCTTATGAAGCGTATGTGCAGAAGCAATTACAGGCGTATCAGGCGCAATTGACTCAGAAAATCGAGAGTCAGAAACGCAATGAGGTGAATTGGTGATCGTCGGTGATGCGTAAAAATTCGGGAGAGGTGAATCTATGATTCAGCAACCAGTCGTTGAGTCGCCGCCAGTACCGTCACGGCGCGCATTTCTGCGCAGTTTGGGGAAATGGTCCCAAGTCGTGATTAACAGCGTCATCGGCGCTGGATTGTTTGCGCCCTGGCCAACAGCGCGAGCGGTCAACTGGAATGATTGCCCAACCGATAACCACTGGCTCAATAGTAGTGGCAGCGGTGGGCAGTGGGTGAACAGCAGCGATGAGGGAACCCGGTTGCAGGGCGGGGATAGCGGGGATGCTCGTAATGGCAATCGGCCTGACCGGAATTGGGTTAATGGCAATCGGCCTGACCGGAATTGGGTTAATGGCAATCGCGATGGCTGGACCAATCGGCAAGGGTGTCGAGGCGGAACCTGGGTCAATTATTAAGGGTTCTTGGTAGCTTCGTCCCAAGTCATCATCGCTCAACAACCACTGGCTGAACAACCGTCCGGTTGATCATCGGATGATCATCATCGCGGGGGCCACAATCGCTGTCTGGATGCCAGGCTACCACATCCAGCGCCTCATCGCGGGTAAAAAACGAATGCAGGCAGCCCGCCGGGATATACCAGCCCATGCCGGGTTGCAGCGGATAAACCCCTGATGGAGTGCGACATTCACCGGAACCGTTCAGGATTACGCCTAGCCGCGCCGAAGGATGGGTGTGAGGCGTCTGATCGGTCTGCGGGGGAATGTGCAGATGATTCAGACAAGGGTCACCGAGCTGCGGCGGGCTGATCAACAAGGTATCGCTACAGCCGTCGATATAGCGCAACCGCCCGGTCGGTTCCAGCGGCCCGCCGATTTGCCACAGACCGCGATAGCCGGTCAACGCGATGATCAGACCCTGGCCGCCTGTCACCGAACCGCCATCATTCACTGCAAAATACATTCCCCTGTCGAGTTCAAACCGTCGTCCCGCCGCGCTTTGCAACACCGCAGCATCGGCTACGACCATTCCATAGCAGGTCGCTTCCGCCGGCAACGCCAACCGCTGCCCGGTCCAACCCCAGACCGTGACCGTATTGACCGTCAGCAACAATCCCTGATGAATTGCCAGTGGCGTAAAGGAATACATGACCATGACTTGGGATCTCCTCGAGCAATTGTAAAAACCGGATCGAATGTTACCGGCCAAAATCCGGTTTTTGCAGATGCCGACCCGGTTGATCCGGCTTGGATGTGGAGGCTTTAAGGTCAATACTATAGATTACCCATTTCACCCTCAGGGATGAATCCGACCGAGGTGACGTCATGCATAACCAGCCGCCGGCCCAGCGCCGCCCGATCCTTTATCTGGTATACGCGACTCCGCTGGAGGGCGGTTCAGTGATCGAGGACACGGTGGCCGCCGGCGATGAAGATCAGGCTTACCAAAAAGCGCGGGCGCTATACCCTCGTGGCCGCTACGATGTGACGGTTTACCTGCAATCTGCTGACGATGATTAGGGAATCGAGACGCCGATGAACATAACAGATCATGAGCGGTTGCTGGAGTCGGCAGCTCGCCTGGCCGAAAAGTGCGCCCGTGAATCCTTGAATCTGTGTCTGATGCAGACCATGTTTAAATCCGCCTCCGTCCAATGGCGATGCCTTGCCTTTGACTTTTGACCCTGTCTTCATCCACCGCGTGAGATGCCATGCCCATTCCTTTCCCCCGCGCTATGTGGTCGCGCCCCGTTTTGGCCGGGCTGATCTTGGCCACATTAATCACCGGCTGCGCCACTGCGCCGCCTCCACTGGTCGATGCTGGCCCCGCCGCTATTGGCAAACTCAGCGATAAAGCCAAACAGGAACAGCAGCAGGCGATTCTCAAGATCCGCAATCAGACCATAAAGCAGATCTACAAGCTCAGACCAGCCGTTCAGAAAGAGGTAGACGCATCAGTGGGCTATGGCGTGTTTGAGGTTAACGGCTTGAACGCCGTGCTGGCGGAAAGCCATGGGCGCGGCGTCGTGGTGGACAAACGCGGGCGGACGACCTACATGCAACTGGCTCGCACCGATGTTGGCCCCAAAGCGACTGTCCTGCCCTACCGGCAGGTGCTGGTGTTCCGCGATCCCAAGCGGATGCAGCAATTTGTCGCTTCCGGCTTGCCCGCCGATGCGTCCCGGGATGTCAGCATCAAGGTTTACAAGCTGAATGAAAAGGGTGTGTCGGTTCAAGCGGACTGGGGCGCGCGCTATTTCCGGGACCCCGATCTGAATTAAGGCACATTGTCTGCCATCACTCTGATCCGGCGGCGTCCATCCAGACGGTGGGCGGCTGGTAACTCGCTACCCAGCCGGGTAAATCCGCTGCCGGCATTGGCTGGGCGATGCCGTACCCCTGCGCCAGATCGCAGCCCAGTTCCAACAACAGGACGCCATGCTCGGCGCTCTCCACGCCTTCCGCGATCACCTGGCGCTGAAAGGATCGGGCCAGGCCAATCACCCCGCTGACAATTGCTAAATCTTCCGGGTCGTGCAGCATGTCGCGCACGAAAGACTGGTCGATCTTCAGAGTCTCGGCCGGCAGCCGCTTCAGGTAGGTCAGGGACGAGTAGCCGGTGCCGAAATCATCCAGGGCGAACGCGACCCCGAACCGCTGGCATTCCCGAATCAGGCTGGATACCGCGAGAATGTCCTGCAAAGCGGCTGATTCGACCACCTCCAGCTCCAGCGCCTGGGGCGGAACGGTGGGATG
>JADLEK010000060.1 GCA_020846135.1 Gammaproteobacteria bacterium | reverse complement strand
GCCACATCTGCCCCGACGACCAGGCGTTGACGACTTTGCCGTTATCCACCTCGCAATCGATCCGTAAATGGCCTTCGATGCGGGTAATGGGATCAATGGTGATTCGGGTCACGGCAGTCTCCAATCGGCATCATCAGGTTTTATGGACGCCGGGCAATACCGGCAACGTCTTGATAAACAGCAAATACAGCATGATTTCCAGGCAGACCACCCCAACCGTGATCATCAATTCCGGCGCGGAGGGGAAATAGGTCCAGCCGTTGCCGGGATCGACCGCCATCAGGTAGGCATTGATCCGGTACAGCGAACCGCCGGCCAGCAGGCTGACCGCCGCCAGGAACCGCAACCGCTGACTGCTGCGCCGGGCAGGCGAAGCCAGAATGATGATCGGCGCAAGAAACAGCGCGGTTTCGATCAGGAACAGGTTGCCGCGAACATCGCCGGCGAACGCCAAGCCCAGATGACCGCCGGCCAGCAATGCCCCGAACCGCACGATCAAAAACAGCGCTAGTACACCGGCGGCGACCTTTGATAGCGGGGTCAGCAGCGCCGATTCCTCGGGCAGCCGGAATCCCCGGCTGGTCAGGGTCGCCTCCAGCAGCACCACCGCGTAGCCCATCGCCAGCGCCGAAACCAGAAACAGCAGCGGCAGCCAGGTCGTGTACCACAACGGCGAGAGCTTGGAACCCATGATCAGCAGCACCGATCCCAGCGAGGATTGATGCATGGTCGGCAACAGCACGCCCAGCCCGATGAACAGGTACAGGTAGCGTTTGAGGAAAACCTGCAGGCGATCCAGCTTGAAGCGTTGCTTGAAAGCCGGCGGCATCCGTTCCAGAAACGCCGGCCAGAATTCGATCCACAGCACCGTGGTGTAAGCCATCACACACAGCGCCACCTCGAAAATGACCGAATTCAACTGGGCGTACCAGGGCAGTAGCAGATTGAAGGCATTCCAGTAGCGGCCCAGATCGATCATCACCGCCAACCCGGCCAGGGTGTAGCCGAATACCCCGCTCAACAGCGCCGGGCGCATCAGCGGGTGATAGGTGTTGCGGTTGAAGATGTAGACCAGCAGCGCCATCGCATAGCCGCCACAGCCGAACGCGGTGCCGATCACCACATCCACCGCCACCCAGACTCCCAGCGGGTAGCCGTTGCTCATGTGGCTGACGTCGCCGAGGCCGAACAGGAAGCGGCGCAAGATGAAATAGGCCCCGATCAGCGCCAGCAGGCCAAGAATCAGGAACGGTTTGGTGAAAACCTTGCCGCCGAGCGGCTGGTGGACAATCGCCGTCATGGTTGCTGATCCTCGTCGTGATCCGGCTCATCTTCATTCTGCTTGACGCCGCGCCGGGCCAAAACCACCAGTCCGCCGAGCAGGGCCAGCGGCGCGATCATGCCTTTATATAAGGTGTGCTGCATGCCTTCCGAGACGGCGGCGTAGGAATGTCCAGGCAGTTCAGGCAGGCCCAGCTTTTCGTGGGGAACCCCGCTCAGATAGCGGACCTGGGTGCCGCCGGATTCAGTTTCGCCGTAGACATGCGGCTGATAGTGACCCACTGGCGCTTCATGGCTGGACCGGTCGCCGCCGAGTTTGCCACGGGGGAACTGGGTGGTTTCACCCGGTTTGAGCGCCAGCCGCCGTTGCGCTTCGACTTGCAGATCGGCGACCAGTCCAAACAGCGATGCGCCGGTCGGGCAGACATCGCAACAGGCCGGCAGCTTGCCCTGCTTCTGCAAGTGGTTGCAGAACTGGCACTTGGCGATCTGGCCAAAAGTCTCGTCGAACTGGTACTGCGGGACGTTGAACGGGCAGCCATACACGCAATAACGACAGCCGATGCAGGCGTCCGGGTTGTGGGTGACGATGCCGGTTTCCGGGTTCTTCTGCATCGCGCTGACCGGACAGACCGAGATGCAGGAAGGATCGACACAGTGCAGGCAATGGCGTTTGACGAAAGCGTAGCCGTCCTTTTCGCGATCCTTCTGCTCCATCGTGCCGTTCTGGTAGACCCGGATCACATTGAGCGTTTTGCCGGAAATGTCCTCTGCCGCGTCCCAGGTTTCCTCATTCCACGCCGCCAACTGCTCCGGTTGTTCCGCCGGCATCCCATTGGCTTGCTTGCAGGCGCTGACGCAGGCTTTACAGCCGATGCACAGGGTTGAGTCGTAGAGCATTCCGACCGCTTTGGGCGGCAACGGCTTCGGCTCACGCGGGCCAAACGCGGCGGCTTCCGCCGCTGGCGCTGCAACCGCCGCAACCGCACTGGCGGCAGCGCCCCGCAAAAATTGGCGACGATTCATGGTCATGGCGCTGACTCCCTATGATTTGGCGTCAGGACTGGACTCGCCCTTGTCGCTCATTCCGCGCAAGGCCATCGCGCCCGCACCGACCGCCAGTCCAGCCGCACCGGCGACGATGGCCGCAGCAACCGGAGTCATGCCCTGGCCCTTGGGCGCGTCTACTGCCGGGAAGGCGTTAGGCGGCGCAAAGGTTTTGACTTTAGCCAGCGAATGCAGCGGCTTGGTGAAACCAACGCCCTGTTCAGTGCAACCGAAGCAGGGATGACCGATCCCGACCGGCCAGTTGTTTTCGCCGACATCGCCGAAGCCGATGGTCGGGCAATTGGCGTAGGTTTCCGGCCCCTTGCAACCGAGCTTGTAGAGACAAAAGCCCTGACGGTGACCGAAATCGCCGAATTCGAGGGCAAAACGCCCGGCATCGAAATGGGGCCGCCGTTCGCAGTTTTCGTGGATCAGCCGCCCGTAAGCGAATTTGGGCCGGTTTTGGCTATCTAGCGCCGGCGGTTTGCCCAGGGTCAGCAGGTAGAGGACGGTGGACAGAAAGTTGTAGGGATTGGGCGGGCAACCGGGAATGTTGATCACAGTCTTGCCATGCAACACCGCCTGAACCGATTTAGCGCCGGTCGGGTTGGGATCGCTGGAGGGAATCCCGCCCCAGGAAGCGCAGGAACCGATGCCGATAATGGCCGCCGCGCCTTCCGCCGCCTCGCGGACCACTTCGAGAATGGGCCGTCCGGCCACCATGCAGTACACCCCGCCGTCCTTGGTGGGAATCGCGCCATCGACGATCAAAATATATTTGCCCTGGTTCTCCTGCATCGATTTGACCTTGAACGCTTCGGCTTGATGGCCGGCTCCCGCACACAACGCCTCGTGATAGTCGAGCGAAATCATGTCGAGAATCAGGGTTTCGAGGGTCGGGTGGTAGGCGCGCAGCAGCGACTCGGTGCAGCCGGTGCATTCCTGGGCCGACAGCCAGATCACTGGTGGTCGTTTCGGTGCGGTGGCGGCTTCCGCGATCCGGATGCCCATCATCGACGACAGGCCCAGGGTGGCGGCAATACCGGTGCAGTAGGTCAGGAACTCGCGGCGAGTCAATCCGCCCAGCGCCCCTTGATAGCTGTCGAGCGCCTGATCCGTACAGGCGGCAATTTCGTGATCGCTAACCGATGGCATGAACGACGCCCCTCTGGAAGGAATGGCATTCATGAAATTTAGCGGAGTCGCCCGGCGACTAATTGACAATGGTCAAGTTTTGGAAGTTTTTTTGAATCGCCGAGCGCTATCGTCAAAAGCAGCGCCTTATTCCAACAGCGCTGGCCGCCGGCTTTCCTGAAGCAATGACTGCGGTCGGGTCAGGTGAACCGTCCGCCCGGAAAATCGCGCCAACCCATCTTCTTCCAGCCGGCCAATAATCCGGGACAGGGTTTCATGGCGAGCGCCGATCATCGAAGCCAGATCGCGCCGCGACAGTGGCAATTCCATGAACCGGCTGCCGTCGGTAGCGGTGCAGCCGTAGCGATTCATCAGCGTCAGCAGGAGATGGACGAACTTGTCGCGATTGGACAAGGTCGCGTTTCGCATCAAATGATCGTGGGCGTCATCCAGATCGCTGGCGATCCGCTGTAAAAACTGTTGTCCCAGCGCCGGGTTGCGGTCCAGCAGCGTTTTGACCGTTGCTTTGTCGATAAAGCAGAGCCGGCTGGGTCTGAGCGCTTCGGCGCGGTAGCGGCGATGGGCATTCAGCAACAGGCCCCGATAGCCGAGGGTATCGCCGGAATAGGAGAGCCGAAGGGGAATGACGTTACCCTCGGCGTCGCTCTTGCGCAGCGCTACTGCGCCTGAAACGATGCAGTAAACGCCGTGGCTGGGTTCGCCCGCCGAAAAAATGCTTTCACCGGCCTGATAATCCCGGCTTTTTCGGTGGTGGGCCAGCAACCGGGTTTCTTCCTCGTTCAATACCTGCCACTCATTACAGTGACGCAGTTGGCAGGTTAAACAATTCGCGCCGCGCAGACTGCCGCGTTGTTCGGCCATGATCCGTTCTCCTTTGGCGATGCTGTTTTCGCAGATCAGGTTTTGATGAAGACCTGCTGCGTTTTTATAATTTTTATGAATAAGGTAGGTTATTTGTCGCGTTTGAATTCCGTTTAATTAGCGATCCGGCTATTTTCGGAATCAACGCTATAATTTAAAAATATAGTTGAAAAATTAATCAAGCGAATAAAAATCACGGTGGAGGCTACAAAATGCAAAAACAGTGGTTTTGGCCAATACTGATTGTGGCCTTTGTTCTGCTGATTGCAGGTGGTGCCTGGCAGGCGCTCAAACCGGCGGCGGAAGGTGAACGCTATGCCGCTAGACCGTTCGGCTGGGATGGTCCAGCCAGGAAATGCGTGGTTTGCCACAGTCTGGAAAAAGACGGACCAGCGCGGGTTGCGCCCGGTTTGTGGGGGATCGTTGGCGCCCCCAAGGGCGGAACCGGGGGATATGGCTATTCGCTGGCGCTGGCCAAAGCGGGCGGCGTTTGGACTGCGCCGGAACTTGACGCTTATCTCACCGCTCCTGGCCAGTTCCTGCCGGGTACCGCCAAGTCCATCACCGGACTGCCGGATGCGGTGGAACGGGCCAGAATCGTCGCGTTTCTGGCGACGCTGAAGGATTAAGGCAGGTCACCCGGTCCCGCCATAACTGGCGATTTCCAGATCTTCCTCGGTCAGGCCGGACTGAGCTTCGCGGACATGGCGTCGGGCCTCGCCGGCAGTTTCGTAGATATACGGAGCTACATCCCGCTGCTCCAGCGCATCGCCAAGCTTCATCCGCAAAAAAGCGCTGGTGGTATAGCGGGTTACGCCGGAATAAAACCGGTTCATCAAGTCCTTGATGATGTCGGTGTACGGGTCGATCAGGTCCGGGTCAATGGTGAAATTGTCGTAATTGACTACCGCGTAAGTCTTGTGACCCAGCGACCCCAGATTGCGCTGCACCTGTTCGCGAATCGCCTCCGCATCGGCCAGAGTCTTGATTTCATAGCCTTCCAGATTGACAAAGAACAAATCTTCCTCGGCGTCGTAGGTAAACCGTTGCTCGACCGGCAGTCGCAACAGCGCGCGGCGCAAGCCCATCGCCTCGGGCTGGAAGATGCGCGCATCCATCAACCGGGGCGGCTGCTTGATCACCGGCGGAAAATCCATCAGCGCCAGAATGTCATTGTGCAAATCGACGCCGGGCGCAATTTCGATCAGCTCCATGCCGCTACGGGTCAACTGGAACACGCACCGCTCAGTGATATACAGCACCGGCTGACCCTTGGCGGCGGCGTGAGAACCGCTAAAGGTACAATGCTCGACCTCGGCAATGAACTTGCGGCCTTTACCCGGCTGCACGATCCGCAATTCCCCATTCTCGACAGCCACTTCGCCGCCGGCCAGGAACGTGCCGACGAATACGACTCGCTTGGCGTTCTGGCTGATGTTGATAAAGCCGCCGGCCCCGGCCAGCTTGCTGCCGAACTTGCTGACATTAACGTTGCCCTGCCGGTCGACCTGCGCCATGCCGAGAAAGGCGATATCCAGCCCGCCGCCATCGTAAAAATCGAATTGCGACGGCTGATCGATGATCGCCTGGGTATTGCTAGCCGCGCCGAAATTCAGCCCGCCCGCAGGAATCCCGCCCAGGACCCCCGGTTCGGCGGTCAGGGTCATCAAATCAATGGTTTTCTCTTCATTGGCGATATTGGCGATCCCTTCCGGCATCCCGATCCCGAGGTTGACCACGCTATTGGGCCGGATTTCAAAGGCGGCGCGGCGGGCGATCAGCTTGCGTTCGCTCATCGGCATCGGCGGGATGGACTGCATCGGCACCCGGATTTCGCCGCTGAACGCCGGGTTATACGGCTGAGCGAACGTCTGCCAGTGATACTCCGGCGGCGCTTCAACAATACAATCGACCAGCACCCCAGGAATCTTGACGTTGCGCGGGTGCAGGCTGCCGCGCTCGGCCAGCCGCTCGACCTGCACGATCACTACCCCGCCGGAGTTGTGAACGGCGGTCGCAATCGCCAGCACTTCCAGGGTCAGCGCCTCGCGCTCCATCGAGATATTGCCGTCGGGATCGGCGGTAGTGCCGCGAATCAGCGCTACATTGATCGGGAACGTCGGGTAGAACAGGTATTCTTGGCCATGGATGGTCATCAGTTCCACCAGATTCTCGGTAGTGATGGCGTTCATCTTGCCGCCGCCAAAGCGCGGATCGACGAAGGTGCCCAGCCCGACGGTGCTGAGCGAACCGGGCTTGTGGGCGGCAATATCGCGGAACAGGTGGGAAATCACCCCCTGCGGCAGGTTATAGGCTTCGATTTTGCCGGCAATCGCCAACTGGCCGAGTTTCGGCACCAGCCCCCAATGCCCGCCGATCACCCGCCTGATCAGTTTTTCATGGCCGAGATGATTCAGTCCGCGTTCCTTGCCATCGCCCTGACCGGCGGCGTAAACCAGGGTCAGGTTGCGCGGTTGCCCGGTTTCCAGAAAGCGGTTTTCCAGCGCGACCACCAGATATTCGGCAAAACCAATCCCGACAAAGCCTCCGGTGACGACGGTATCGCCATCGCGGATTAGCCGCACCGCTTCCTCAGCAGTGACAATTTTGCCTTTGCGGGCGAAGGGTTGAGAGGACAACAGGGGATGAAGATGCGTGGTAGGCATGGGGTTGATCCTAATGCGGGTCATGGCGGAGGCAAGGGTTCATAAGCAATAGCAGCTACACTTTCCGAGTATTTAATCAGTTTGTAGAAAAAATAATCTTCCAAAAGCGATTTTTGTTCCGTGTCAATCTCATTAAAATAACGCTCAAGAAATGCAACTGCGGCTAATGCGGCTTTTTCGGGCCGTCGATCTTTAGCCCAGTTTGTATCAAGCTTATTAATGTTCTTCGCGACATTGAGCGGGTCAGATTTTCCGCAGGGAATATTGCACTCGGTCAGTACATACCAAATCGCTTGCTCAAAAATGGAGCGTGGATTACAAGCATAAAAATCAACCAGCGGGTTAAAGTTATTGTCAACATGATAACCCGCTAAAGACGTTAATACTACGCCACGAAATCCTTTAGCATTGGTTTCAATCAAATCCGTTAGAACTTGGGAAATAGAAATTTCATCCCGGATCGTTTTGAATTCTTCCCCCGACCGTGATTTTGCATAGCTCAACCTGGCGCTCAGCCAGTAACGAACCAACTCTTTACGTTCTTCAACGTTCATCATGACTCCGAAAAAATCGCGTATATCCTGTTTGAGGCGAGGGTTATCTTGAATACGATAGGTAGTTAATAACTTCCTGAACTCGTAAACATCAATTCGTCGGTCCTGGGTTTCAATCTTGGAAATATCGGACTGAGACATACCAATAGATTTACCAACTTCTGCCTGCGAAAGTCCGAGCCGTCTCCTTTCGCGGGTTAACCGTTCAATGAGAACAGAATATTCAGACAAATAAATCGATTTGCTCTTGCTCATAGGGTTAGCAGTGTGCTAGATTATCCATAATATTCGAAAATGGAATATTCAATGAAGGCGCTAACAGCAGTTTCCCTGTTCAGTGGGGCCGGTGGTATGGATGTCGGCTTTGATCGGGCCGGCTTCAAGATCGTTGCCGCCAACGAGATAGACCCCTTCGCTGGAAAAACCTACCGGGCAAATCATAAGAATTCCGAGTTATTTGAAGGTGATATAGGTCAATATATCGAGGCTTTGGCAATTTTTCGTGGCGTGGATGTTGTATTTGGCGGCCCGCCCTGCCAAGGCTTTTCCGTCGCTGGAAAAATGGACCTCAATGACCCGCGTAGCCAGTTGGTGTTTGCATTTATGGAAGTCGTGCGAACAGTCCAGCCACGGGTTTTCATTATGGAAAATGTGAAAGCACTGGCTTTCCTTGAAAAATTCCAGAAAGTCAGAGAAGAACTTTTCAGACGGTTCTCTCAGCTGGGATACTCAGTATCAATGAATGTATTAAATGCAAAAGACTATGGTTCAGCCCAAAACCGGGAACGGGTTTTTTTCATCGGCGCTGCCAAAGTAAAGCAAAACGAAAAGCTAGGGTTCCTGGAAGCCTACAGGCAAAAAACTTTAGCGGTGCGCGATGTTATTCAGCATCTTGGTCCCGCAGGATCAACAACAAATCCAAGGATATGTAAGGCTAAAATTACGCTTGCTGAAAAACCCGTGTTACGCAGATCTCCCTACGCCGGAATGTTATTCAATGGACAGGGACGTCCATTAAATCCCGATGGATGGTCCAGTACTCTTCCTGCAACTATGGGAGGCAACAGAACTCCGATTATTGATGAACAGCATTTATATGAATATAAAGAAAGCTGGGTCGAAAAATATCACGAAAAGCTATGGAATGGCATGCCTTCCATACCGAATATTGAAGTTCCCAAGTACTTGAGACGCCTCACTGTAGATGAAGCGGCCTTGCTTCAAGGTTTTCCATCTGACTACGAATTTTTTGGTCCACAGAGCAAAGTCTATTGCCAAATTGGTAATGCAGTGCCTTGTACACTCGCTGAAGCCGTTGCTTTAGCAGCGAGGGATCTTTTATTGGGGAAAAAGCTGTCATCAACACCAAAGCTGTCGAAACATGGGGAAAACATGACCCTTGTTTTTTAACACCTCTGCAAAACAACTTCTTCCATTAGCAATCGCGTCGCCTAATGCGTTTCCCGATCCAGTTGCGCCGCCAGTTCCTGCAATTCAGGCGCGATGATCACCGGATACGGTTCGATGCGATTAGCCCGCAAGGCCGATGGCAACGCCGCTAATTGGCGCTGGACCCGCTCGCGAATGTCGGCCAATGACTCCGGCGGGGCCAGCCGTTGTCCATCGCGCATGACGGGTTGGAGCAGCGCTTCGCCTGGTCGCGGCTGATCTCCGAGACCTAGGCAGTCGCCGGCGAAAATTCCGTTTTCAGCTATCTGCCGGTAAATCTGCTTACGGCCCGGCCAAGTGGCCTTGCCTTCGGAACGCTTGCGGCGGGGTCGACCGGCGTATTCCTGGAGCTTGTACACCATGTCGAGGGTCGGGGCGTCGGTGGAGGCATCCAGCCGGGTGCCAATGCCAAAGCCGTTGAATGGCGCACCCGCCGCCAGCAATTCAGCAAGGCGATGCTCATCCAGATCGCCGCTACCCATAATCGTCACCGCCGACAAGCCGCTCGCATCGAGAATTTGCCGCACCTGGCGGGCATGTTCAGCCAGATCGCCGCTGTCAATCCGCACCCCTTTGATCAGGATGCCGCGTTGTTGCAGGCGCGGCGCAAGGTCAACCAGCTTGCGGGCGGCGGCTTCCGTATCGTAGGTATCGATCAGCAAGGTCACGTTGCCGGGCTGGGCGGCAGCGAAGCGTTCGAACGCCTCGATCTCATGGTCGTGAGCCTGAATCAGCGAATGCGCCATCGTCCCAAACAGCGGAATGCCGAATTCCATCCCGGCCAGCACCGTCGCTGTACCGGCGAATCCAGCCAGATAACTGGCCCGCGCCGCCAGTAGCGCCGCCTCGGCCCCATGCGCCCGGCGCATCCCGAAATCGACCAGCAACCGATCCGGCGCGGCCAGTACACAGCGGGCAGCCTTGGCGGCAATCAGGGTCTGGAAATGAATCAGGTTGATCAGCCGGCTCTCGACCAGTTGCGCCTGCGACATGGGGGCAATGACCCTCAGCACCGGTTCATTGGCGAAGAACGCCGTCCCCTCGGGCAGCGCGTCTACCGCGCCGGTAAAGCGGAAATCCTCCAGCGTGGCCACGAACTCCGGGCTGAACCGGCCACAGCCGGACAGCCAATCCAGTTCGGCAGAGGTAAACCGCAGGTTCTCCAGAAAATCCAGCGCCTGCTCCAGTCCGGCAGCCAGCAGGAAACCCCGCTCCGGCGGCAGTCGGCGACTGAACAGCTCGAAAACCGCCGGTTCATTCATGCCCTCCGCATGGTAAGTCTGGAGCATAGTGAACTGGTACAGATCGGTTAATAAGGCACTGGTGGCAATCGGCATGGCGCTACCTATACTTGAGTTTAAATGGGGATTTTCCCACACAGCGGGAGCGGCGCATGACCCAGACATCCCATCGCGAAACCCGCGTGGTCGCCATTGCCGCCGAGCGGTTGTTTGATCTGGTGGCGGACGTGGAGCGCTACCCGGAGTTCATCCCCTTGATGCGGGAGGCGCGAATCATTCGCCGCCACGCCAGCGGCTATGAAACCGAACAGGTTTTGGCGCTAGGTCTGCTGGAGCGGCGGTTTCGCACTCGCACCGAACTCGATCCGCCGCGCGCCATTACCGTGACTTCGGCAGATCGGATTTTCCGCCGCTTCGACATCCGCTGGACCTTTACGCCCACCCCTGAAACTCAGTGCCGAATCGATTTCGCCCTGGATTGCGAAGTGCGCTCGATCTGGTTCAAGCCGATCGGCGAGGTGCTGGTCCGACAAATGGCGCTGACCATGGTCAATGCCTTCGTACAGCGGGCGCGCAATCTGACGCCCGCCCGCCTCACCGGGTAATTACAACCTTCTGATACAACCCGCCAAAGAAGGTCTGCTTGTCGATGCTGACTGGAGATACCGAAGCCGGCAGCCAGTCGGCAATGTCCTTGTTCCACAGATCCATCGCAAACGGCTCCAGCGACTTGAGAATCGGGATCATCACATAGCGGAACGGGTTAACCCCATCGGGGCGATGGTAATCCACGAAGATCACCTTGCCGCCGGGCTTGACCACCCGCAACGCTTGGGCGATGGTCTGAATCCGCGCCGCTTCCGGTTGTTCGTGCAGCAGGAAAAACACCACCACGCAGTCATAACTGGCGTCGGCAAAACGCAGATCGGTCGAATCCTGATGATGAACGCCAATCCGGGGCGCGCCATTGAGCTTGGCTTTCAGATTCTCCAACTGCACCGGCGCCACATCGACCACATCCAGTCGCCCGGTCGGGGTCAACCGCTGCACCAGCCGCTCGGTGAAGTTCCCGTATACGCAAGCGACCTGCAAAATGGTCCCGTCAATCGACTCGCCCATTTCCGCCAGCGCAGCATCGCGCAATTCCGCAAAGTTGCCCCACAGAATCAGGTTGACCAGCCATTGCCGCTCGAAAAACCACACTGCATTGGGATGCAAATAGGCCCACCAGTAGGTTTCCTGCAAATAGGCCGGCAGCAGTGGCACATGCGCTGAACCGTCAACCATCCGGCGGGTTTCCTCAAAAACAGCAGCGTTTTCAACACCAGCCATCGCCGGCTCCAGTCCAGCGACCTGATCCAGTGACGAGGAGCGGGGCAAGGTAGCGGCGTATGGAGCGGATTGCGAACTCATGAAAATTTCCTTCAGTACGGATCAAAAAATGCCCCTCTCCCGATGAAGGAGAGGGGTTGGGGTACGAAATCAACCGGACAATCCCGGTTTATACGATCAGATGTGCAACAGATAGACCAGCGTCAGCAACGTCCCGATGCCGGCCAACGCATAGACCACAATGGCGACCAGACCGTCGGCGCGCACTCCGAAGTCATGCACCGTGACCCGGGTCCGGTGCGCGGCGTGCCACAGCGACAGGAAAATGATGCCGAAAATCACCAGCTTGCCCAGCCAGTTGGCTGCGAAGGCATGAATGACCTCATAGGTAAACATGTCCGGCGAGTAGCGCATCGCGGCGAACAGCGTCACCAGCGCCAGCGCCGGGGTCACAAACGCGGTGACCGTGCCGCCAGCGGCGAACAGGCCCCAGAAGATGGGTTTGTTGGATTTAGCCATGATTCAAACTCCCAGAACCAGCACGATCAGTGAGGCTACCGCCCAGAGCGCATAGTGGGCGCCGACAATAATCTTGCCCGGCACGAACTCTTCGCCACGCTGGATCGGCATCGCCTGCGGGGTGACGTTAAACCACGAGGTGCTGTGATAGACCGCTGCGATCAGCACCACCAGGTTGAACAACACGCCCAGAGGGCTGCCCAGCGCCTGCACAAAGGCGTTGAAGGCATCCGGTCCTTCGGAAAGCCGCTTGAGTCCCCAAACCAGCAGGAAAGTGTAGGCGAAGATAAACAGGCAGGTGACTTCCCGCGCCATATACCGCTTATAGCGAGTCTGGGTCAGAAACCAGGAAGTCTTGGACAAGGGGCGAACGTAGGGTTTGTTCATTTTTTCATCCACGGCATCAAGTGCTCTTTGTACCAGTCGATGGTGCTGGCGACCTTGACCTGCTGCAACGCGCCCGCCGGGTCAACGTGCTTGGGACACACTTCGGAGCAGGCCCCGACAAACGAGCATTCCCACACCCC
Organism: Gammaproteobacteria bacterium; assembly: GCA_020846135.1. Classification (GTDB taxonomy): domain Bacteria; phylum Pseudomonadota; class Gammaproteobacteria; order Competibacterales; family Competibacteraceae; genus RXIV01. The sequence goes on along the minus strand of JADLEK010000060.1, from coordinate 24,000 downwards.
GGTATCGGTGGCGATCACTTCCTGACGCTGATCCCGCCCGCCATCGCGGGAATCCTGGTTGTAGCGATGCGCCATCGAAATCGCCGCCGGGCCGAGGAATTCTGGCACCAGGCCATACTGCGGACAGGCGGCGTAGCACAACATGCAGTTGATGCAGAGGGTGTACTGCTTGAATTTCTTCAGCTCCGCCGGCGTCTGCTTGAACTCGCCGGCGCTGATCGGCTTGTCTTCCTTGGGGATCAGGTATGGCTTGACGCTGGCCAGCTTGGCGATGAAGTCTTCAACCGAGGTGACCAGATCGCGCTCGATGGGAAAATTAGCCATCGGATCGACCCGAATCTGATCGGTGTATTCATGGATGAACGCCTTGCACGCCAGCTTCGGTTCGCCATTGATCATCATCCCGCAACTGCCGCAGACCGCCATGTGGCAGGACCAGCGATAACTCAGGGTGGGATCGAGATGTTCCTTGACGTAGTTCAGGGCGTCCAGCACCACCCACTCGTTCATGCACGGCACGGAATACGTCTGATACCGGGGTTCGCTGTCGGTCTCCGGGTTGTAGCGGAGGACCTCCAGTTGGATTTGGCGTTCGCTCATTTCTTGGCTCCTGAGTAATCGCGGACCCCAGGTTGCGATTGGGTAATCACCACATCGAGATATTCGACGCGGGGCGGATCGGTCGGATGGTAGTGAGTCAGCGTGTGCTTGAGCAGATTCACGTCATCCCGTTCAGTAAAGTCGAGCCGCTGGTGCGCGCCCCGCGATTCCTTGCGATCCCGCGCCCCGACCGTGACCGCTTCGGCGCAATCGAGCATCGATCCCAGTTCCAGCGCCTGCATCAGGTCAGTGTTGTAAACGTGGGTCTTGTCATGCAGGGCGATGTTGGCGTAACGCTGACGCAGTTCGGAAATCTTGTCGCAAGCCGTCGCCAGTTCCGAACCGGTGCGGTAAATGCCGACATTGGTTTCCATGGTGTCCATCATCTCTTTCCGCAACCCGGCGATGGTTTCGGTCCCGTTGCTCTTATTCATCAGCGCGCTGATTCGCGCTTCCGAAGCCTGGGCCTGAGCCGCCAGCGCCGCACCCTTGCCGTCCGGCAACCCGGACTGGATATGCTCAATGGCGCTCAACGCCGCCCGCTTGCCAAATACCAGCAATTCCGTCAGCGAGTTGGAACCGAGCCGGTTGGCGCCGTTGATACTGACGCAAGCGCATTCGCCGGCGGCGAACAACCCCGGCAACCGGGTCGCGGCCCTGGTATCGGTGTGAATGCCGCCCATCATATAGTGGACGACCGGACGGATCGGGATCGGCTCCTTGACCGGGTCCTTGCCGAGGTAGCTGATGCAGAGATCGCGCACCAGCGGCAGCCGCTCGTCGATCTTTTTTTCGCCCAGATGGCGCATATCCAGCAACACGCAGTCGCCCCACGGGGTCGAGACGGTGTTGCCTTTCTTCTGCTCGCCCCAGAATGCCTGACTAAGGCGGTCGCGAGGACCGAGTTCCATGGTTTTCAGCACCGGCTGGCCAATCGGGGTTTCCGGCCCCATCCCGTAATCCTGCAAATAGCGGCGACCGTCCTTGTTGAACAGCACCCCGCCTTCGCCACGGCAACCTTCGGTCAGCAAAATGCCGTTGTTGGGCAGGCCGGTCGGATGGTACTGGACGAACTCCATGTCCTTGAGCGGCGTTCCGGCCCGATAGGCCAGCGCCATGCCGTCACCGGTCTTGATATTGCCGTTGGTGGTGAACGGGAACATCTTACCGCCGCCGCCCGCCGCGATGATCACCGCCTTGGCCTGGAACTGCTTCATCTGGCCGCTGCGGATTTCCAGCGCGGTGAGACCCTGGCAGCGCCCGTCCTCGACCAGCAGATCGGTGGCGTAATACTCATCAAAACGCTGGATGCTCGGATACTTGAGCGAGGTCTGAAACAGGGTATGCAGAATGTGGAAGCCGGATTTGTCGGCGGCGAACCAGGTGCGCTTGATTTTCATCCCGCCAAAGGGCCGCACCGCGACTGAGCCATCGGGTTCGCGACTCCACGGACAGCCCCAATGCTCCAGTTGGGTCAGTTCCTTGGGCGCTTCCTGGATGAAATACTCGACCGCATCCTGATCGGACAGCCAGTCGCCGCCGCCCACCGTGTCGCCAAAATGCAGGGCCATGCTGTCATCGGACTTGATGACGCCGGCGGCGCCGCCTTCTGCCGCGCAGGTATGGCTGCGCATGGGATAAACTTTTGAAATCAGTGCGATGCGAAGTTTCGGATCAGCTTCAGCCAAGGCGATAGCGGCTCTTAGCCCCGCGCCCCCCGCACCGATGATTGCGATATCGGTCTTGACGATCTCCACTCTTCCTGCTCCTCGGCTTGACGCCTATTGGATTTATTCAAGTCTTGCAAGGGTAATCATATCGGATTGATCACTGAAATGTACCCCGCTGGTTAGTCGGTTATGGACCACTGGCCATCCGTTTAACCGGGATAGGCTCAGCCGGTAGCGACGATTTTGCGCAGAGTCAGACCGGGATCAATGCCGCGCACTAGGTGGAACGGGCGGAAAATCGCGGAACCCGGGAAACCGTTCGTCATCCATTTCCGGGGGTTCGGAATCACCCATAATTTCCTCGGCCAAGCGGGCAAAATCCGCCGGTTCGCTGGACAGCAGGTGGTCATACAGCGTCGCGTCCCAGCACTCAATGCGATGGGCGTAGGCCAGCAGGATGATGCTGTCCTGAATGCCGGCGTAGTCGAGCAGCCGTCGGGGCAATAGCAATCGACCGCTGGCGTCCAGCTCCAGTTCAGTCGCACCCCGGTGGAAATAGCGGACAAAATCCCGGTTTTTCTTGACGTACAGATTCAGCCGGTTCAGTTCGGCGCTGATCCGCCGCCATTCGGGGAACGGGTACAACGTCAGATGCTGTTCAAAGCCGCGATTGACCACAAAGCGGTCTTCGACTTCGGGAGAGAGTTGTTTTCTCAACGCAGCCGGCAAGGCGATGCGCGCCTTGGCATCGAGCCGACATTCAAATTCGCCGAGAAAGTGGGCCATTTTCACTGGGAAAGTGGGTCATTAATCCGGTTTTAAGCCAACCCGTTCAACTACGGAAAATCGGGAAGACGCTGAAAGTACTGTGTGGTTGCCAGGATAACACGCTAACCATCTCACTCATCCGATGACCCACAACTCCAGGTGCTGGCGGAGTGGATTAGCGATACGGCGATTCATAAGCGGTCGTTTAGCGATTTACACGGGTTATACCGCCGGGGGACGAAACTGCTATAGCGCAGCATCATGTCAGCGCCCTGAAAATCAGCCATCAGGGTGCGAATATTGACGGTAGATGAATACTATGGACGTGGCTCAGATCGGGGTTATCGGGATCAACGGGAGACGCTTTGCAAAGTCATGGCTGGACCCAGCGTCCGGATCGAGCAATGCCGCCACCTCGCGCCCGGCCAGTTCCACCTCGCGCCAGCCCAGCAAGGAATTAAATTCCGGCGGTTTTCGATACCATGAAGTATAGAATTTGAAAGGATAGAATTTGCCTATGGTTTTTGCCTGGCCCATCGCGACCAGCGACTTACGCCGCCATTCCGCCCCAATTCCCTGAAGAGGATGCGCCTCATGTTGAACCCCCGGTTATCGCTGCTTTTTTTCTGGCTGATCGCCTGGACGCCACTCATCACTCTGGCCCAGTCGGACACGCCCAACAAGGACACGCCCAACAAGGAAAAGATCGCCCTGGTGATGAAGGCGCTTTCCAACCCGTTCTTTTTCAAGATGGAAGCGGGGGCCAAGGATTACGCTCGCGAAAATAACTTGACGCTGGAAGTGTTTGGCACCGAACTGGAAACCGATCTGGACCATCAGGCCGGCATTCTCAACAACCTAATTTCGCGCAGTTATGGCGCGATCGTGATCGCCCCGGCCGATTCGCGCAAGCTGGCCCCGATTCTGAAGAAAGCGGTTGATCAGGGAATGGTCGTGATCAATCTCGACAATCCACTGGACAAAACCGTCCAGGCGCAACATGGCCTGGCGATTCCGTTTGTCGGCTCTGACAACGCCAAGGGCGCGGCGCTGGTTGGCGCTTATCTCCGCCGCCAGTTGCAGGGCAAGGGTCGCCTGATCGTCATCGAGGGCATTCCCGGCGCCCAGAACGGCGACCTGCGTAAATCGGGATTCATTCAGGCCGTAACTGCCGGCGGCGGTATTGAGATCGTTGATTCGGTCAGCGCCAACTGGCAGACCGAAGACGCCTTCGCCGTGATGTCGAACCTGCTGGAAAAACATGGCCCGGTGGACGCGGTGTTCTGCGCCAACGATCAAATGGCCCTGGGGGTGCTGCATGCGCTGGATTTGCGCAATCTGACCGGCAAGGTGCGGGTCGGCGGCTATGACAACATCGAAGCGATTCGCAATGAACTCCGCAATGGCCGGATTCACGCCACGGTTGAGCAACACCCGGAAATGATGGGGCGCTATGGCGTGGCGCTGGCGGCGCAGGCGATGCGCGGCAAAAAAATCCCGGCTTATCAGGAAACGCTGCTCGATCTGATCACGCATGAGAGCTTCGGCAAGCGGATCGCCCTGACCCTTTCCGACCTAGACAATCCATTCTTCGCCGCCATGCTCAAGGGCGCCCAGACCCAAGCCGAAGCCCATGGGGTGGACTTGTCCTACGCCGACGCCAACAACGACGATTCCCAACAACTGCTGACCATCCAAAACTTCGCGGACAAGAAGGTAGATTTCATCATCGTCAATCCCACCAATTCCCAAGCAGTGCGGCCCGGCATTGAACTCGCCGACCGCGCCCGGATTCCGGTCATCACGGTGGATCGCAAGGCGGACGGCGTGCAGGTGGTTTCGCATATTGCCTCCGATAACGTCGCCGGCGGGCGGCTGGCCGGGGAGTATCTGGCCCGCAAGCTCGAGAGCGGCGGCGCGATCGCCGAATTTGAGGGGATTCCCGGCGTTTCGGCTAGTTACGAACGCGGTAAAGGCTTCAATGACGCGCTCGCCGGCCATAAGAACCTGCGGGTCACGACGCACGAAGTCGCCAATTTCAGTCGTGCTGACGCCCGCGCCGCCATGGATCAATTGCTGGCTCAAAACCAGACTTTCGCCGCCGTATTCGCCCACAACGACAACATGATCCTGGGGGTTATGGACGCGCTTCAGGCCAGTCCCGCCCAGCATCCACGCCCGCTGCTGGTCGGCTTTGACGCCATTCCCGAAGCCCTGCAGGCGTTGCGCGAAGGCAAAATCGCGGCCACGGTCGCCCAGAAGCCGGCTCGGATGGGCGCATTGGCGGTCGATACGGCGATCAAATCCTTGCGGGGCGAACCGACGCCGCCCAGTATCGCTCTCGAACTCGATTTGATTGAAGCCTCCAAGTAGCGGTGAAAATGGCATGTTCGGCAGCACTGTAAAACAGCGTTTCTACCTGATGGCCGGGCTGTTGCTCATTCTGTCCGGCATGGGTTATTTCGGCATGGTTCTGTTCCTGGATAAACTGTCATTGAGCGCGACCCGGGGCGAGCGGGCCACGCTGACCGACCGCGAGACTCGGGGCCTCGAACAACAGTTCTGGGAAATCCGGTTCTGGGAACAGGCGGCGCTGTCGCAAAACCGCCCGGACGCCGAGCAACGGTTTGCGGTGCTGCTCAATGAAGCTAAGGCCGGCATCCGGCAATTAGGATCTAAAACCGCTAATGTACTGACTCAGCCCAAGGTTGATCAAATTGCAACGCTGCTGGCCGAATATGAAAATTCTTTCGGCCAGTTGATGCAGCTTAAAACTCAGCAACGCTTGAATAAAACCCGGTTTGATTCAAATTACCAGGTGCTGGCCTCCGCCATTTTTTTTGCATCGGATGCTAATAATCTTTACAAACCGTTATTCAATGTTAATCACTTCCAGGAAAGCTATTTTTTCGTCCGTTCGGAAGTGAAGTATCGCAGCCTGACCATCGCCTTTGAATCGCTGCTGCGCAATATCGGACAGTCGTCATTGCATAATGATCCGCGCTTCCGCTCCTACACTGAACGCTATCAGGAGATGCTGCGCCAGGATTTCGTGATGGAAATCGAAATTCGTCGCCTCAATCAAAAGTTCGATGATCTGACGCTGAATCTGACTCTGTGGCTGTCGGACATTTCCGCCCAGGCGATTAACACCTATCAGCAGGAATTCAAGGCGGGTCAGGACATTCGCGCCCACATCGAGCGTTCCCTGCTGCTGTCGGCCCTGGTCATGATCGGGCTGTTCGGGATCCTGCTTCATGCCATAGCTCGCAAGATCGTCTGGCCGATCCGGGAGATTTCCGAAGTGGCTCGCCAGGTCCAGTCCGGCCAGCTCAGTTCACGGTTTGTCTCCGGCGATAGCGACGAGATTGCACAACTGGGCTTTGCGATCAACCAGATGCTCGATACCATCGAGCGAAATAATGCCCGTTTGACGACTTACCAGAATAATCTGGAGAAACTGGTCGAGGCGCGCACCGAGGAACTCAAGAACGCCAAAGAAGCCGCTGATAGCGCCAATTACGCCAAGAGCGAATTCCTGGCCAATATGAGCCATGAAATCCGCACCCCGATGAATGCGATTATCGGTATGGCTGATTTGCTGGCTGAAACTAAACTGACTCAGGAGCAGCGTAATTATGTCGACGTGTTCAAAAGCGCTGGTGAAACTCTGCTGATTCTGATTGAGGATATTCTTGATCTGTCGAAGATTGAGGCCGACAAGCTGATTATCAACCGTGAGCAGTTTGATCTGGAAATTCTGCTCAATAAACAGATTGATTTGATGGCGATGCGGGCGCTGAACAAGGGCCTTGAGCTGATCCTGTATCTCCACCCGGATGTTCCGATCCTGGTGGAAGGTGATTCGCACCGCTTGCATCAGGTGCTGACCAACTTGATCGGCAACGCCATTAAATTTACCGAGCATGGTCAGGTTATCGTCACGGTCGAGAATCCGCCTGATCCGCCAGCGCCGGGTTATTTGCGATTCTCGGTCACCGATACCGGCATTGGGATTCCACCGGAAAAGCAGAATCTGGTGTTTAGCGCGTTCACCCAGGCCGACGGCGCCATTACCCGCAAGTATGGCGGCACCGGTTTGGGACTGACCATCAGCCGGCGGTTAGTCGAACTGATGGGTGGCGGGATCGGTTTGCAGAGTGAGCCGGGGCAGGGCAGCACCTTCTATTTCACGCTCCAATTGGGGATTGCGCCGCTGGCCAATCCGCCGGTTGAACCACCATCGATTGCGGGCTGGCGAGTTCTGGTGGTGGATGATGTCGCGATCAACCAGCGGCTGATCGCGGAATTGCTCGAGCCAGCGGGTGCGCAGGTTGCCACTATCGACACGATGGAGGCGGCGCTGGCGCGGTTGCAGGAATGGCGCACTGAGGATCAACCTGCGCAATTGTTGGCGCTGGATTCACAGTTGCGGGAGGGGAGCAGTCTGGATGGGCTGGCGGCGCTGGTCCGGGAGCCGGGCTATGGCGAATTGCCGGTCGTGCTGTTCAGTTCCGGCGAGCGGCGCTGTCACGAACTGGCGGAAAGCAGCGCTGGCCGGATCGTCTGCCTGATGAAGCCGATCAAGCGCCGCGCATTGTGGACCGCGCTGAATCAGTTGGTTGCCGGCCAAAGCTGCAGCGATCTGCTGCTCGATCCAGTCACCCGGACCCGGCCCTTTTCAAGTGATTCGGCAGATCGCGAGGGCTTGTCGATTTTGATCGCTGATGACGCCCAGGACAACATCACGCTGATCCGGGCGTATCTCAAGAAAACACTCCACCGGCTGGACATTGCCGACAATGGCGCGGTTGCGGTCGAGTTGTTCAAGCAGGGTCAATACGATCTGGTGCTGATGGACGTGCAGATGCCGGTAATGGATGGCTACACCGCGACCCGCTTGATCCGCGAGTGGGAGTGCGAACACCATCTGCCACCGACGCCGATCCTGGCGCTGACCGCCAACGCCCTGAAGGAAGATGAACAGCGCAGCCTGGATGCCGGTTGCACCGGCCATCTGACCAAGCCGATTCGGAAGGGGATTTTTCTGGTGGCGCTACAGTCTTTTTTGCGTTAGGTGATGGTCCGAAAAGATGATCGTGCGATCAGTTTGCGATTATTTCCAATCCCGTCATTTCCGCATTCGCGGGTATGACGATTTAAAATGGTCAGCGCAAATCCTGACTTCATAAACCACTCTTCAGACTGGCTTCAATAAACTCATCAAGATCGCCATCTAACACCGCCTGGGTATTGCTGTTCTCAATGCCAGTGCGCAAATCCTTAATCCGGGACTGATCCAGCACATAGGAGCGAATCTGGCTACCCCAGCCAATATCGGACTTGGTGTCTTCCACCGCCTGCGCCTTGGCGTTGCGCTTCTGAATCTCCAGCTCATACAGCTTGGCTTTCAACTGCTTCATTGCAGTAGAGCGGTTTTTATGCTGTGACCGGTCATTCTGGCATTGCACAACGGTATTGGTCGGCAAGTGGGTAATTCGCACCGCCGATTCAGTGCGATTGACATGCTGACCACCGGCCCCGGAAGCGCGATAAACATCCACCCGTAAATCCGCCGGATTGATATCCACCTCAATGCTGTCATCAATTTCCGGGGCAACAAAGACCGCTGCGAATGAAGTATGGCGGCGATTGCCGGAATCAAACGGCGACTTGCGCACCAGTCGATGCACGCCGGTTTCGGTCCGCAGCCAGCCATAGGCGTAACTGCCTTCATAACGGATGCTGGCGCTCTTGATGCCCGCCACTTCGCCCGGCGAGACCTCCAGCAACTCGGTTTTAAAGCCGCGCCGCTCGCCCCAGCGCAAATACATCCGCAGCAGCATCTCGGCCCAGTCCTGGGCCTCGGTGCCGCCGGAGCCGGCCTGAATATCGACAAAGGCGTTGCTGGAATCCAGCTCGCCGGCAAACATCCGCTGAAACTCCAGATCCGCCACCACCCGACCGTAACCGTCCAGCTCCCGCACCAGTTCGGTCACTGCCGCTGCATCGTCTTCCTCGCCTGCCAGGATCAGCAGCTCGGCGACTTCATTCAAACCCCGGTCGAGATTTTCCAGCCGGTGGATCACCGCTTCGAGTTGGGCGCGCTCCTTGCCCAGCGCCTGCGCCCGCTCCGGGTTATTCCAGACATTCGGCTCCTGCAATTCATGGTTGACCTCGATCAGCCGTTCGCGCCGGGTCTCGAAGTCAAAGATACCCCCGAAGAGACGCGCAGCGTCCCCGCAAGTCGCTAATCTGATTGAAATAGGGATTGAGTTCCTGCATCGCTGGATCATCCGTACCGCTGAAAGGGGGAGGGAATGATAACGGACGGGACCGGCGCATCATACCCACCGCCCTGCTTATACCGGCTTACCCGCGAATGGCGGGCGGGCAGCGGCGCGGCTGTTATGGCAACGGCGCAACGGCTATACTTTCCGGGCGAAAAATGGTTTTCCCTTCACCCCCAAACGAGGATTTATTCATGGCCCTACTTAAACCCGGCGTTGTCACCGGTAAAGATTATCTGACCCTGGTTGCGGCAGCGAAGGCTGGCGGTTACGCGCTGCCTGCGGTCAACGTCTCCAGCAGCAGCAGCACTAACGCCGTGCTGGAAGCCGCCGCCAAAAATCAGGGCGACGTGATCATCCAGCTTTCCAATGGCGGCGCTCAGTTCTACGCCGGCCAAGGCATGAAGGACAGTTTCAAAGCCAAGGTGCTGGGCGCAGTCTCGGCGGCGCTGCATGTTCACCTGCTGGCCGAACACTATGGGGTGTGCGTGGTGCTACACACCGATCACGCCAACAAGGCGCTGATTCCGTGGGTAGACGCGCTGCTGGACGAGGGCGAGAAATACTTCAAGCAATACGGCAAACCGCTGTTCAGTTCGCACATGCTGGATCTTTCCGAAGACAGCATGGAATTCAATCTGAATGAGTGCGCCCGAGTGCTAGCCCGGATGGCCCCGCTGAACATGAGCCTGGAAATCGAACTGGGCGTGACTGGCGGCGAAGAAGATGGCATCGGCAAGGAAATGGATGAAAGCGCCGACAATTCCCATCTCTACACCCAGCCGGAAGACGTGCTGCAGGCCTACGAGCGGCTGAATCCCATCGGGCATTTCTCGGTCGCCGCCTCATTCGGCAACGTGCATGGCGTGTACAAGCCCGGCAACGTGCAACTGCGCCCGGAGATTCTCAAGAACTCACAGGCTCTGATCGAGCAGAAACAGGGCACTAGCGCCAAGCCGCTGAATCTGGTGTTCCACGGCGGTTCCGGTTCGGAAAAGGAAAAGATCACCGAAGCGGTGGGTTATGGCGTGTTCAAGATGAACATCGACACCGACCTGCAATTCGCCTATTCCGAAGCGATTGGCAAGTTCGTGATGGAAAATCCCAAGGCGTTCCAGTACCAGGTCGATCCGGAAACCGACAAGCCATACAAGAAGTTTTATGACCCGCGCAAGTATCTGCGGCTGGCCGAGCAGAACATGGTGGCCCGCTTGAATGAGGCGTTTATCGACCTCGGCTCCAAGGGCAAATCGCTGGCTCTGTAAGGGTTAGTCATCAGGGGTAGGGAGCCGCGTAGGGCGGGTTAGGCGTTAGCCGTAACCCGCCGTTGGCCGAATGAATGAGCGGCGGGTTACGCTTCGCTAACCCGCCCTACCCCTTCTACTCAGACCCTATCTCCGCTTTAACCGCCGTTCCAATCGCCGAAACAGCCGCGCCAGTCCGAAGCACAGCAGAAAATACAGAGCCGCCACCGTCAGCCAGACCTCGAAGACCCGTCCTGATGACACCGCCAGCTCGGTGCCGGTGAAGGTCAGTTCCTGAATCGAGATCAGCGAAATCAGCGACGAGTCCTTAATCAGCGAAATAAACTGCCCAGCCAGCGGCGGAAGCACTTTCTGCATCGCCTGCGGCAGAATCACCTCGGCCAGCACCCGCCGGGAATGCAGACCCAGCGCCCACGCCGCCTCCCATTGTCCTTTCGGAATCGACTCGATCCCGGCCCGGACAATTTCGGTCACATAAGCGCCCTCGAACAACGCCAGGCAAATCAGCCCGGACAAAAAATTCGGCAACAATTCCGGCGGACCGAACAGCAACGCCAGGATGCTTAAGGTCGTCGGGCTGGCGGCGGCGAGCTGATTCTCGATGTCCAACAGCGATGTCAACGGGCTGCTGATAAAGAAATAGAAGATAAAAATAAACACCAGGGGCGGGATATTACGGATCAATTCCACATAGGTCCGGCTGATCAGCCGCAGAAACAGACTGGGCGAGACCCGGCAGACGCCCATCACCCCGCCGATCAGCGCCGCCAGCAGGCTCCCCCACACCGCCAGCCGCACGGTCGCCAGAAAACCCTGGCCGAGCAGATTCAGGATCCAGTGGCCTTGGACGTCGTCGTAGCGGATGAAATAGCCGGGGATCAGCCGCCAGTCCCATTGATAGTGGAAATGGCTTTGCGCCCGATGCAGCACATAGCCGATCAGCCCGAAGACGACCGCCAGAATCACCACATCCAGCCAGCCGAACCGCAGCTTGCGCGGAGCCATGCTTCAGCCCTGCCCGGCGCTGGGGACCGGCAGATGGCGTTCCAGCCAGCTTACCAGTAGCGACAGGCTGGTGGTCAGGGCCAGATACAGCGCCGCAATCGTGAACCACAGTTCAAAGGTCATAAAGGTGTCGGCGATCAGATTGCGCCCCTCTGTGGTCAGGTCAGCGACGGCGATCACGCTGACCAGCGCCGAGTGCTTGATGAGCGAAACTATCAGCCCGGTCAGCGGCGGCAACACCAGACGGATGGCTTGCGGCAAAATCACCCGGCGGTAAACCGCATACGGCGACAGTCCCAAAGCGCGTCCGGCTTCCCACTGACCCACCGGAATCGCTTCGATCCCGGCGCGAAAAATTTCCGCCGCAAACGCGCCCTCGAAGATCGCCAACGCCAGCACCGCCGCCACGAACCGATCCAAGTCCAGAATCGGGGCAAGGACAAAATAGACCAGATAAAGCTGCACCAGCAGCGGAGTGTTGCGGACTATTTCGACATACACCCGCGCCAGGACATGACCCGCCCAGGACGAGGAGCGTTGCAGGAGCGCGGCGGCCAGCCCGAATCCGACGGTCAGCGCCAGACTCCAGCCGGTCAGTTCCAGCGTCACCGCCAGTCCACGCAACAGCGGGCCAGCGTAAAACCCGCCAGCCTCGATGCGGTAAAAATAAGGCGGGATTCGGTACCACTGCCAGTTGTAATTCAGAGCGCCGGCCCCTTCGCTGACAATCCAGCCCAGCCCGGCAAGCACAGCCAGAAAAGCCAGCGTGTCGAAGGCCGGTCGCCAGCGATCTTTCAAGGGACTGCTTTGATGGGTAACCAACTCAATCTCGCCGCAGGCTGTCGGAAATGGCGACCGGCGTCGGGTACTTCAGCACCAGGTAGTAGGTGGAAGCGATGAAGGTCAGCAGCGTGGTCGCCTGCACCAGATAGGACGCCTCCCGGCTGATTAACTCATTTTTCTGCGCCAGCACCGCGATCAGCAGCGCGAACTCGCTAACTTGCCCCAGACGCACCCCGACCTCCATTGCAATCCGGGGCCGCTCTCCCGCCCATTGCAGGAAACCGCGAAACACCCACGGCTTGGCGATCATCAGCAATCCGCCCAGCAACAGGGTCGGCGCGAAGACTGCGCCCAGCATCCCGGTGTCGAATCCGGCCCCCAGCGAGAAGAAGAACAGCACCAGAAAGAAATCGCGCAACGGTCTGAGGCTGTCGGCGATGTACAACGAAATCGGGCTGGTCGCCAGCGCCACCCCGCCAATAAACGCGCCAATCGCGTAGGACAGACCGAGCAAGGCCGCGATTTGGGAAATGCCCAGACACCAGCCGATAGCGATGAGAAAGATGTATTCACGGATTTTGTCGAAGCGGTGAATCAGTGGAATCAGCACATAGCGCGAAGCGAAATACGCGAAGCTCAATAGCAACGGCAGGGTGATGATCAGCAATCCCAGACCTTGCAGCGACGACCCGCGCCCGCCGAGTCCTTCCACCAGCAGCAGCACCGCAATCGCCAGCAAATCCTGCAACAACAGAATACTGATGATGATCTCACCGGTATGCTGATGATGCAGGGTGCGGGTCGGCAGCAGCTTCAAGCCAATGATGGTGCTGGAGAAGGTCATCGCCACTCCGACCAGCAGGCTCTCGCCCAAAGTGTAGCCGAACTGCCAGGCAACCCAACCTCCCAGCGTGGCAAAGGTCAACGACGTACCGAGGGTAATCAGAGTGGCTTTGCGCAGCATTTGCAGCAGGCGTTGCGGCGACAGGTCCAGGCCCAGCAGGAACAGCAGGAACATGATGCCGATCTGGGCCATCTCCTCGATGGCCGAGGCGTTGTTGATCAACCGGAAGCCGTAAGGGCCGATCAGGATGCCCAGCACGATATAGGCGATGGGCAGCGCCTGCCGTGCAAACAGCGCCACCGTCGCAAACAGCGCCGCGCCGGTAAAAATAAGAAACAATGAAAATATCAGTGAGTGATGAACTTCTGGCATGGTTAATCGCTTCCAGATTCAGAATGTCGAGATTCAGAATATCGAATCATTTCGCAAACCGCCGGGGGATTGAACCGCGCCGGGCCAATCCCCCGCTATGGCGTAACCATGCCATAATTACGCTTTCAATCCATGATCGAATTCGCCGCCTTGCCTACGGATTCTCCTGTTTCGCTGTATACACTGCCGCACTGGCATTCCCGCCCTTCGCTGTGGCAGCGCGATTGGCCCGCCGATTTGACCGACTGGCTGTTCGACGCCGGCTCGCTGACCCGGCGGTTGCGCCGGCGTTGTCCGAGCCAACTCCGGGTGCAGGTGCTGCGTCAGGGCTGGATGCGAGCGGATCAGGACGAAGCCCGCGCCTTGCAGCTCCGGCTGGATGCCTGGGCCTGGATTCGTGAGGTGCAATTGTGCTGCGATGAGCGGCACTGGGTTTTCGCCCGCACCGTGATCCCGGCCCGCACCCTGCGTGGGCGCGGGCAGCGGCTAACCTGGCTGGGAACCCGGCCGCTAGGTGAGGCGCTGTTCACCGATCCCTGCGTCCGGCGCGGCCCGGTCGAAGTCGCCTGCATTGTCGCCGGCCAGCGGTTGCACCAGCGCGCCGTGGCCGGTTGCGTGGAACCCCCGGAAACCCTCTGGGGCCGCCGCTCGGTGTTCCGGCTGGATCGCCACCCGTTGCTGGTCTGCGAAATTTTCCTGCCCGATTTGCCGATCCGCCCGTCCGGTTGCTGATCCAGCCCGGTTGCTGATCCAGCCCGGACGCTCACTCTGATCCTCAACATATTCTAACTAACCTTAATTCTAACCATGACCATTGATCGTTTTGAAAACCGCCTGCGCGAATACGCCCTGCTGATGCGCCTGCACCGGCCCATCGGGATCTATCTGCTGCTGTGGGCGACCCTGTGGGCGCTGTGGCTGGCCGGCAACGGCCAACCGTCGCAGGGAACCGTAATCGTGTTCGTCCTCGGTGTGGTGCTGATGCGCTCGGCCGGGTGTGTCATCAACGACATCGCTGACCGCAACTTTGATCCGCATGTGGCCCGCACCCGCGACCGGCCACTGGCTGCGGGTCGGGTCAGCCTGGGCGAAGCCGTGGGTCTCGCCAGTGGGCTGTGCCTGCTAGCCTTCGCCCTGGTGCTGACCCAGAACCCGCTGACCATCCAGCTCTCGCTCGTCGGGCTGGCGCTGGCGGTCAGTTATCCGCTGATGAAGCGCTTCCATCATTTCCCGCAATTTCATCTGGGCGCAGCGTTTGGCTGGGGGATTCCCATGGCCTATGCCGCCATCACCGACAGCCTGCCGCCGGTCGCCTGGCTGCTGTTTGTCGCCAATATCCTGTGGGCGGCGATCTACGATACCGAGTACGCGATGGTCGATCGGGAAGACGATCTCAAGATCGGCCTGAAGTCGACCGCGATTCGTTTTGGCGACTGGGACAAGCGGATTATTGGCTATCTGCAACTGATGCTCCTGTTTTTGCTGATTGGAATCGGGCTGCTGACTGGACGCGGCGGATTTTACTATCTCGGCCTGTTGGTCGCGGGTTGGCTGGCGCTCTATCAGCAATACCTGATTCGCGACCGCAAGCCGGAAGCGTGTTTCAAAGCCTTTCTCAATAACCATCCCTTCGGGCTGACGATTTTCTGCGGATTGCTGCTGGATTTTCTGCCCAAGAGCGTCGCCTGAACCTTCATTGGGAGCATAAGCCATGCTGATCGTTCATGTTTTCGTTCACGTCAAACCGGACTGTGTTGAGGCGTTCACGGCGGCTTCGCTGGAAAATGCTCGACACAGCCTCCAGGAGCCGGGGGTCGCACGGTTCGACGTGATTCAGCAGACTGATGACCCGACCCGCTTTGTGCTGGTCGAGGTCTACCGCGATGCCGATGCGCCCGCCCGGCACAAGGAAACTGCTCACTATGCTCAATGGCGGGATGCAGTGGTCGAGATGATGGCGGAACCGCGCAGTAGCGTGAAATACACCGAGGCTAAAAGCTAAAGGCTAAAGGCTGACACGGACCATGGTTGAAGAACTGGAGTTGCAAACGCCGTATTTGCGGCTGGCGGCGCGGGTCTGGGGGCCGCCAGACGGCGCTCCCGTGCTGGCCTTGCACGGCTGGCTCGATAATGCCGCCAGTTTCGACGCCCTAGCGCCGCTATTGCCGGGTATCCGACTGGTAGCGCTGGACCTGACCGGCCATGGCTATTCGGACCATCGCCCACCCGGCAATCATTATCACTTCATCGATTTCATTCCTGATGTAGCCGCCGCCGCCGATGCGCTCGGTTGGCCACGCTTCGCCCTGCTTGGTCACTCGCTTGGCGGCGGCATCGCCAGTTTCATCGCCGCCACCTTGCCGGAGCGCGTCACCCGGTTGGCGGCGATTGAGGGTTTTGGGCCACCGACCAGCAATCCGGACGATAGCCCGACTAATCTTCGCAAGGCGTTGGCGCAAATGCACACCTTGCCCGGCAAGCGGCTGCCGGTCTATCCCAGTCTGGAGGCAGCGATTCAGACCCGCTGCGAGGCCAGCGGCTTGTCGTGGCGGGCAGCGAGCATTCTGGTGGAGCGTGGGGTGAAGCCGGTCGGCGACGGTTTCGGCTGGCGCACCGATCCGCGTTTGCGTTTTGTTTCGCCGCTGTATTTGGCCGAGCCGCAAATTCTGGCGTACATGGCGCGGATTCAGGCCCAGGCGCTGCTGCTGTGCGGTGAAGCCGGCTATCTGGTCAGGCGTGCTTATATGCAGAATCGCTATGCCCGTGTCGCCCACCTGACCGTCAAAATCATCCCCGGCGGTCACCATCCGCATCTGGAAGACCCAGAAAACTGCGCCCGGTGGCTGGAGCCGTTTCTGATGGCGGACTGAACGGGACCCATTGCAATCCCGGTGAGTTTGGCCAATTTAGCCAGCGCGGCCCACCTCGGCGGTAAGCCGAACGGTGGTCGCCTGGGTAACACTGCGCGTTTCTGCCAGCAATGCCGCCGTTCCGTCCAGTGCATTCTGCCGCCCGGCCTGCTCCAACTGTCGGACCCGTTCCGCCAACTGGGCCGCGCCGATGCTGCCGCAGCTGGACTTGAGCTTGTGGGCGATCTGGTAAACATCGGCGGCGACGCCTGCGGTAATAGCGACTTGTAAACTATCAAGCTGAACCGGCAAATCATTCAGGAACGCGCTGATCAAATCGGCGAACTCCTCTTCCATCACCTCCCGTAATTCGGCGATGATTTCATCATCAAGCAGCAGCAACGGGTCAAGCTGGATGTCGCGCATCATGCGGTTCTCCCGTAGAGCAATGGGCTATTCTGGATGGTGCAAAGCATACACAACGCCGGGTGTTTCATCGCCCCGGTTCCGTACAAAATCTGCTTAATCTGGAGCAGGCATGGCTACCGAAATCGAACATAAATTTCTGGTCCGCGATGAGCGCTGGCGTGAAGCCGTCCATCGGTCGCTGGTCATGCGCCAGGGCTATCTGACCAGCGATGCCCGTAGTTCAGTGCGGGTGCGGATCGCCGCTGGGCAGGGCTTTCTGAACATCAAGAGCGGCACGCTGGGCATCCAGCGCAGCGAGTATGAATACCCGATTCCGCTGACCGACGCCGAGGAGATTCTGGAGACCCTCTGCGAGAAGCCGCTCCTGGAAAAGACTCGCCACCTCGTCCAGTTCGGCGGCCATTGCTGGGAAATTGACGAATTTGCGGGTGCTAACGCGGGGCTGATCGTCGCCGAACTGGAGCTGAGCCGCCCCGATGAACCGTTTGCACGGCCTGACTGGCTGGGCGAGGAGGTGTCGCACGACCACCGCTACTACAACTCGCAACTGGCCCGCCACCCCTACCCGACCTGGTCATGAGCGAGCGGCTGATTCGGATCAGCATCGCTCGCCAGCAACTGACGCTGCTGGAAAGTGGCAAAACGGTGCGGGTCTATCCGGTGTCGACCGCCCGTAACGGTCCGGGCGAACGGCGCGGCAGTGGCTGTACCCCGCGCGGCTGGCACCGGATCCGGATCAAGATCGGCGCCGGATCGCCTTTAAACGCGGTGTTTGTCAGACGCCGGCCAACCGGCGAGATCTACAGCCCGGAACTGGCGACCCGTTACCCGGAGCGGGACTGGATTCTGACCCGGATTCTGTGGTTGACCGGACTGGAATCGGGTTTCAATCGCGGCGGCGACTGCGATACTTTGCGCCGTTTCATCTATATCCATGGTTGCCCGGATGACGCGCCGCTGGGCGTTCCGCTTTCGCATGGCTGCATCCGTATGGGTCATCAGGAACTGCTGGATCTGTTTGATCGGGTGGCGGCAGGCGATCGAATTTTCATCGCCAGTCATGGCGAGTAGCTCGCCATGAACGCCTGCTTTTCCCACTCCTGGACGCTCAGCCCCGCCGAAGCGATTGCAGTACAGCGGGAATTGCGCCCGCATGTGATGCTGACGGATCAGTTGGGGCCGGTACGACGGGTGGCCGGAGTCGATGTGGGATTTGAGGCGACGGGAACCGTAACCCGCGCTGCGATTGCCGTCCTGCGGTTTCCCGAACTGGATCTGCTGGAAACCGCCATCGCTCGCCGTCCGACATGCTTTCCGTACATTCCCGGACTGCTGTCGTTCCGCGAACTTCCGGCAGTGCTGGACGCCTTGGAGCAACTGCGGGAACCGCCGGATTTGCTGCTATGCGACGGTCAGGGCATCGCCCACCCCCGCCGGTTCGGGATTGCCAGCCATCTCGGTCTGCTGGTGGATCTTCCGGCGATTGGCGTTGCCAAGACTCGCCTGTGCGGAACCCATCAAGAGCCACCCGATCAGCGCGGGGCATGGACGCCGCTATCGCTGGATGGCGAGGTCATTGGCGCGGCGCTGCGAACCCGGCCCGGCATCAAACCGCTGTACATCTCGCCCGGTCACCGGATCAGCCTGGAAACGGCGATTGGCTATGTGATGGCCTGCTGCACTCGCTACCGCTTGCCGGAAACGACGCGCCATGCGCATCGGTTGGCATCAGGGTAATCATCAAAAAATCCCTCTCCCACGGAATTTGCGGGAGAAGGATTTTCGATGGCGATCATTCCCGCGTCGGCAGGAAATAACGATCTTAACCAGGCCGGCGCTTACGCCATTTTGGCGAACGCCTCGATGACTTCCGGCGGGGCCTGAATCAGCTCGATCAATACGCCCTCACCGGAAAGCGGCGTGGCATCGTTGCCCTTGGGATGAATGAAGCACACATCATAGCCCGCAGCTCCCTTGCGAATCCCGCCGGGCGTGAAGCGCATCCCGTTCCCGGTCAGCCACTCCACCGCCGCCGCCAGATTATCGATCCACAGCCCGACATGATTCAGTTGCGGCTCATGCACCTTGGGTGCCTTGCCCGGATCGATCGGCTGCATCAGGTCTACTTCGACCTTGAACGGCCCGGAGCCAATCGCGGCGATATCCTCGTCCACATTCTCCCGCTCGCTGCGAAAATTGCCGGTCAGGGTCAGGCCCAGAGTGTCGATCCACAACCGGCTGAGCTTGGACTTGTCCAGCCCGCCGATGGCGATTTGCTGGATGCCCAGCACTTTGAAGGGTCGGTCAGCCACGAAAAACCTCCTGAAGGGTCAGATAACGGTTCAAATTGAAGAAGGCGACAGCGCCTGTATTCAGTATGTCATTCAAGTTGATGATTGCAACCATCCCCCTGCCGAGCGTCGGGAATCAGGCCAATCTCGGTTATACTTTCGCGGTACCGTCAACCCCTTGTGTTTCAGTTCCTTTGGAGGATCTGCATGGCCAATCAATCCCAGATGGACGCGGCAATCCCGACGTTCGACGAATTCCCCCCTGTTTCTTACGCCGACTGGCGCAAGGCCGCTGAAAAAGCCCTCAAGGGCGCCTCGTTCGAGAAGCGGCTCATCACCAAAACTTACGAAAACATCGATCTGCAGCCGATTTACCGGCAGGAAAATCTGGAAGGTCTGCCCCATCTGGGTGGCTTACCCGGTTTTGCGCCCTATGCGCGAAGCACCACTCCGCTCGGTTTTGTCGCCCACAGTTGGGAAGTCGCCCAGGAAATTCCCTGCGGAACCCCGGCTGCGTTCAATGCGGCGTTGCGGTCCGATTTGGATCGTGGCCAGACCGCGGTCAATCTGGTGCTGGATCACCCCACCCTGCATGCGGTGGATGCCGATCAGGCTGATGCGAATGAAGTCGGCAAAGGCGGTCTGTCGGTCTCCAGCGTCGCCGATCTCGCTGAAGCGCTGGCCGGGGTTGATCTGGAAGTCACGCCGATCTACGTCCAAGCGAACACCAGCGCCCTGAGTTTCACCGCGCTGCTGGCGGCGCTGGCGCAACAGCAGGGCAAATCGCTGACCAAACTGCGCGGCGCAATCGGCATGGACCCGCTCGGCCACTTGGCGAGCTACGGGCATCTGCCCCGCGATCTGGCCGGCGTCTATGACGCGATGGCGCAACTGACCGGCTGGGCGACCGCCAATGCGCCACACCTACAGACCATCACCGTCCAGGGCCACCCCTACCACAACGGCGGCGCATCCACGACCCAGGAACTGGCCTTCGCGCTGGCGACCGCCGTGGAGTATCTGCGGACGATGCAGGCGCATGGCCTGAGCATTGACGACACCGCGCCCCGCATTCGCTTCTCGCTGTCGGTCGGCTCCAACTTCTTCATGGAAATCGCCCGGCTACGGGCCGCGCGCGTCCTGTGGGCCAAGATCGTCGCGGCATTCGGCGGTAATGCCGAATCGCAGAAAATGCGGGTTCACGCTCGCACCTCGGCTTGGAATCAGACCCTGTGCGACGCGCACGTCAATCTGCTGCGCGGCACGACTGAAGCGTTCTCGGCGGTGGTCGGCGGCTGCGACAGCCTGCATGTCTCGCCGTTTGACGAACTGGTCCGCACCCCGGATGAATTCTCCCGCCGCATCGCCCGCAACACCCACGTTGTGCTGCGCGAAGAAAGCAATCTGGCCCGCACCGTCGACCCGGCAGGCGGTTCCTGGTACGTCGAAACTCTGACTGATGCCGTCGCCCGCGAGACCTGGGCCTTGTTCCAGGAAGTCGAGAAGCAGGGTGGGATGGGCAAGGCGCTGGAAGCCGGCTGGCCACAGGCGCAAGTCGCGGATACGGCAGCCAAACGGATGGCGAACCTCGCCAAGCGCAAGGATATTTTCGTCGGGACCAACATGTACCCGAACCCGAAGGAAACCCGACTGGAAGCCCCGGCGGTTGATGTTGCAGCGATCAAGGTGGAACGGGCGACTGCGCTGAATACCTTCCGTGCTGCTGCCGATGCGGGCAGGAAGCAAGCGGCGCTGACGCAACTGGCCCAAAGCAGCGCACCAGTTGACGCTGCGATTCAGGCGGCGCTGGCCGGCGCGACGCTGGGCGAGATCGCTCAGGCGGCGCGAACCGGTGCCCAGCCTGGCCCCAAGGTCAGCGCCATTTGCGCTCAGCGCGGCGCGGCGCCGTTTGAGCAGCTGCGGGCAACCGCAGACGCTTTTGCCGCCCGCACCGGGCAATGCCCGCAGGTGTTTCTGGCGACGATGGGGCCGCTGGCCCAGCACAAGGGCCGCGCCGATTTTGCGGCTGCGTTCCTGGGCGTCGGCGGGTTTGACGCCGTTTATCCTGCCGGTTTTGACAGTGCCGACGAAGCGGCGAGCGCAGCGCTGGCCTCCGGGGCCAAGGCGGTGGTGATCTGCTCCACTGACGCCACTTACCCCGAACTGGTCCCGCCGCTGGCGCAAAAGCTCAAGCAGGCCAATCCCGGCCTGACGGTGTTACTGGCTGGTTATCCGACCGATCAGGTTGACGCCTTCAAAGCCTCCGGCGTGGATGACTTCATTCATGTGAGCGCCAATTGCCAGGCATTACTGTCCACTTTGCAACAGAAAATGGGAGTCGCCCCATGAGCAAGTCACCCGATTTCACCACGATGGCTTATGACGTGGATTTCCCCAAGCCCAGCTTTGCGGAATGGCAAGCGGCGGTCGAGAAGTCCACCGGCAAGACCCTGGAGCAACTGGTTTCAGCGACGATGGAGCTGATTGATGTCAAGCCGCTGTATACCGAGGAAGATCTCAAGGGTTTAAAGCATCTGGGTTATACCGCTGGAGTGCCGCCGTTCCTGCGCGGCCCGTATCCGACCATGTATGTCGCCCAGCCGTGGACGGTGCGCCAATACGCCGGATTCTCCACCGCCGAGGAAAGCAACGCTTTCTATCGCCGCAATCTGGCCGCCGGGCAAAAGGGCCTGTCGATTGCCTTTGACTTGGCGACCCATCGCGGCTATGACTCCGATCATCCCCGCGTGGTCGGCGATGTCGGCAAGGCCGGAGTGGCGATTGACTCGATTCTCGATATGGAAATCCTGTTTAACAGCATCCCGCTGAACCAAATGTCGGTGTCCATGACCATGAACGGCGCGGTGTTGCCGGTCCTGGCGTTTTACATCGTCGCTGCTGAAGAACAGGGCGTTCCCCACGATAAACTTACCGGCACCATTCAGAATGACATTCTGAAAGAGTACATGGTGCGCAATACCTATATTTACCCGCCGGATCCGTCGATTCGGATTATTGGCGACATCTTCTCCTACACCTCCAAGGAAATGCCGAAGTTCAACAGCATTTCAATCTCCGGCTATCACATGCAGGAAGCCGGCGCGACAGCCGATCTGGAACTCGGTTATACCCTGGCCGACGGGCTGGAATATGTCCGCACCGGGGTCAAGGCCGGAATGGATATCGATACTTTCGCCCCCCGCTTGTCGTTCTTCTGGGCGATTGGAATGAACTACTTCATGGAAGTCGCCAAAATGCGGGCCGGGCGACTGCTGTGGGCGAAAATTATCAAGCAGTTCAATCCGAAGAATGAAAAGTCGATGGCATTGCGGACTCACAGCCAGACTTCCGGCTGGAGTCTGACTGAACAGGATCCATTCAATAACGTCGCCCGCACCTGCATGGAAGCGATGGCGGCGGCGCTGGGCCATACCCAGTCCTTGCATACTAATGCGCTGGATGAAGCGATTGCCCTGCCTACTGATTTTTCAGCCCGGATCGCGCGCAATACCCAGTTGTATTTGCAGGATGAAACCGGCATCTGCAAAGTGATTGATCCGTGGGGCGGTTCTTATTTCGTCGAGGCGCTGACCAATGAACTGGTCAAACGGGCCTGGGGCCACATTCAGGAAGTGGAAAGTCTGGGCGGGATGACCAAGGCGATTGAAACCGGCCTGCCCAAGATGCGGATTGAGGAAGCGGCGGCGCGGCGGCAGGCGCACATTGACTCCGGGCGGGAAACCATCGTCGGCGTCAATAAATACCGGCTGGCTAAGGAAGATCGGCTGGATATTCTCAGCATCGACAATACCGCGGTGCGCGAGGCGCAGGTGCAGCGGCTGCAAAAACTGCGGGCCAATCGCGATGAAGCCAAGGTCAAGGCCTGTCTGACGGCGATTACCGAAGCCGCTCAAGCTGGGACCGGGAATCTGCTGGAGAAGGCGGTTGAAGCGGCCCGCGCCCGCGCCAGTCTCGGCGAAATCTCCGACGCCATGGAGAAGGTGTTCGGACGGCACAAGGCGATTATTCGCGCCATTTCCGGGGTGTACAGCAGCGAGTTCAGCGATGTCCAGGAAATCGCCCGGGTGCGGGAGATGGCCGACGACTTCGAGAAACGGGAAGGCCGTCGCCCCCGCATTCTGGTCGCCAAACTCGGCCAGGACGGCCACGACCGGGGCGCCAAGGTCATTGCCACCGCCTTTGCCGATCTCGGCTTCGATGTGGACATCGGCGCACTGTTCCAGACCCCGGAAGAAGTCGCCCGGCAAGCGGTGGAAAATGATGTCCATGTGGTTGGGATGAGTTCGCTAGCCGCCGGGCATAAAACCCTGTTGCCGCAACTGATCGGGGAACTGAAAAAACTGGGTCGCGAGGACATCATGGTGGTCATTGGCGGCGTGATTCCCGCCCAGGATTACGAGTTCCTCA
This sequence comes from Gammaproteobacteria bacterium, assembly GCA_020846135.1. GTDB lineage: Bacteria > Pseudomonadota > Gammaproteobacteria > Competibacterales > Competibacteraceae > RXIV01. Next base: position 406 of record JADLEK010000060.1, on the reverse strand, counting down.
AGGCCAATGGCGCTGCGGCGATCTTTGGCCCCGGCACGGTAATTCCGGTCGCCGCCCAGAAGGTCATCGTCGAGTTGAACGAGCGACTGGCTGCGTAATGATGCGATGAAAATGGGCAGGGTGGGTGGTTGTCTGCCCTGCCTGATGACTCTTTCCGCAGAAGGCTTTCCCCAAAATTTAGGGAATCTATGCCATTACGGATTAATGTATGTCATTGAACGTAGTCAATATTGATTCCGTCAATGGTTAATATACCCCGCTGTGGGGTAAAAAATAACCCCTTTTAGGGGGTCGAAAAACAAGTTAGCCCGTCTCCGGCATTGATTTTGCTGGAAATTATCAATAAAATCCTGGCAAAAACTCCAAAAATTGGTTATGCAGCGTCGCTGCTGCGCCACTGACGCAT
>JADLEK010000059.1 GCA_020846135.1 Gammaproteobacteria bacterium | reverse complement strand
TCTCCTTCGCCATCAGCAGGTTAAAGATTCGATCAATGTAGCGTGTTGGGGATACTGGCGGGTGAGCGTTGCCCGGTCGGCCAGTTCGAAATCGGCGAAGTCGAACCCGGGGGCCACGCTGCAACTGATCAGGCTAAATCCCGCTGGATCCGCCACAGTCGCCCCGAACCAGCACCCGGCGCGAATGGCGATCTGAAGCTGCTGGTCGGCAGACGGATCGGGACCAAGCCGCCATTGCAGGTAAGTTCCAGCAGGTTCGATGACATGGACAGTCAACGGCGAACCAGTGTGGAAATACCACAGTTCATCGGACTTCAGCCGATGCAGGCGCGAGCGCTGGCCACTCTTGAGGAGGTAATGGATGGCAGTCGCGACCGGGCGCGGTCCGGTGCGGTCGGGTAAAGTTGGCAGAACCCGGTCGGCGGTATAGGTGCGCCGGAAGTAGCCACCCTCGGGATGCGGTTCCAGACGCAGATGCGTAATCCAGTCTTCAGCGGCCATCAGCAGTGATTTCCTGCGCTTTGAGCGGCGTTTCCTGATCAGCAATGATTCGGACAGTTTTGCAGAAAATCCCTCTGTACATGACAAAAATAACCCTTGTGTAAATTTTCCTGTGATTACGACGGTTGGCGGGATCCGCCAAGCCATCGATTTTATTCCAACATATTGATATAAGTGATTTAATCGATATGAAGCGATCCAGTTCGGCGGTCAAATCACAGGAAAATTTACAGTACCAAATCGCCGCTGGAGTGGCGACTGTGCAGATCGAGATGACCTGTCGCCAGTGTGCTGATCTTGCCGAAGCCGCCGGCCAGGCTCAATTGGGAGATTGGTGCCCGCCGGAGATGTTTTAGCACCGCCCCGGCGAAATCACCCATTTCAATCTTGACGACCGCAGCTTCAGCGCCGGACTGGAAACGTCCCTGCAACCGGTGGCGTACGGTCGCCGCCAACGCGACGGCAAACCGGGTGAGGCGGTGTATCGGGTCGAACGGTTGACTGCTTCATATCTGCATCTTTATTTCGCCCGCAATCCGGTCGCAGCGGCGCGGTTGTTTGTTAGGCTAACTCTAACTGCTCAGCAGACTCGCGGTTATCCCAACCGACTTTGATCTTGAGGATATCCGGCAGGATGGCGGCGAAGGCTTCAACCAGCCGTGGCTCGAAGTGACTGCCTGAACTGCTGCGGAGGGTGTCTATCGCCTGATCGATCGGCCACGCTTCCTTGTATGGGCGCTTCATGGTCAGCGCGTCAAACACATCGGCCAGCGCCACGATCCGCGCCGCTTCGGGAATTGCATTGCCGGCCAGGCTGTCCGGATAACCGCTGCCATCCCATTTTTCATGATGGCGCAGGGCGACCTCCGCCGCCAACTGGAACACCGGGGCGTCGCTCATGCTGAGGATGGTGTAGCCGATGTGGGGGTGAGTTTTCATGACCGCCCACTCGTCGGCGTCGAGCTTGCCAGGTTTGCGCAGGATGGATTCCGGGATACCGATCTTGCCGGTATCGTGCATGGGCGCCGCCAGTTCCAGGAGGTCGCTCTCGTGGTCGCTCCAGCCGCAAGCCGCAGCCAGGGCGCGCGCATAAGCAGCCATCCGCCAAATATGCACCCCTGTATCGGTATCGTTGTAATGCCCGGCCATGCCCAACATATATATTGAATTGCGGTAGCTTTGTTCCAGACGGCTTGCCTGCACCAGGGAGAGGTGGGTCTTGACCCGGGCGCGCACGAGGGGCGGCGAAACCGGTTTGATGATGTAGTCCACCGCGCCTACGGAGAAACCGGCGGTTTCATCACCGACCTCCGCCAGGCCAGTCACGAAGATTACCGGGATATGTCCGGTCTCGGGGTCTTCTTTCAGGGCACGGCAAACGGCAAAACCATTCATGTCCGGCATCAGGATGTCCAGCAGGATCAGGGACGGCGCATGTTTTTTGGCGGCGGCGATGGCTTCGGCACCGTTGCGGGCGAAGACCAGCCGATGGTCGGGGGCCAGAATCTGCCGCAAGGCGGCGAGATTCTGGGGTTCGTCATCCACGATGAGGAGCGGTCCATTGAGCATGATCATGTCTCCAATGAGATATTGAGCGCAGCGGCCAGCGCGCGGGTAGCCGCCTCGGCGCCTCGGAAGTCGAAGCTCTGCACGGCATCGCGCAGCGGCGCCAGTTGGTCGGTGGGCAGCAATAAATTCAACTGGTTCAACAGGGGTTCAACCGCGTCCGGGTTATCGGTGTTGCACGCGGCCAAGGTCTGCGCCAGCAGCGCCGCCATCTGTGCGGGATCGGCGCAGTCGGGCGCGGGAGTTTCGGGGGGAGGGTCGGCGGGCGCATAGCGCCCGATTGAGGCCAGGGCGGCGCTGAGCGCCGCTCGCAGCTTCGCGCCGCTATCGGTTGGATCGTCCCCTGCTTGCAGCGCCCGCTCCATGTCGGCGGCCAGCGCGGCGACTTCCAGGAGCGCCAGGTTGCCGGCTGCGCCTTTCAGTTTATGCGCGAACCGGGAGGCCGTGTCTGCATCTATCCCGCTGAGGTCATCCAGGCTATGGCCGTAGTCGTGGGCGAACTTGCGCAGGTATTGCTGGTACACGGCCTCGTCCCGCCAGATCGCCAAGCCCCGCTCAATGTCGATGACCACGGCCGACGCGGGTTCGGCGGCAGCCGGATCGGGTGGGGCGGCAATGGACGAGTCGAGCGCCATCGGCTCGTCGTCGCTTCGCTCCCTGTGCGTCAGCCGCAGCACGACGCCGATCAGCTCGTCCACATTGAAGGGCTTGGCGACGAAATCATCCACCCCGGCATCGAAAGCGGCGTCGCGATGGATTTTGAAGGCGCCGGCGGTCAGGGCGACTACCGGGATATGGGCCAAACGAGGCGTGGCGCGCATCTGCCGGGTCGCCGTATAGCCATCCATGACCGGCATCTGCACATCCATCAGCACCACATCGAAGGCATTCGGGTGGCCATTGAGCGCTGTCAGCGCGAGGCTGCCATCTTCGGCCAGTTCCACGGTCGCCCCTTCGCCTTCCAGAATCCGCTTCGCGACTTCGCGATTGATTTCGCTGTCGTCCACCACCAGCACTTGCAACCCGATCAGCCGCTGGGTTTCCTGGGGTGCCGTCATCCTGCTTTCCAGTAGCCCGCGACGGTTTTTGGCTTCCAGCGCCGCGTTATAGAGGCAGGAGCTGGTCACCGGTTTGGTCAGCACGACATCCACGATTTCGCTGCCAGGCTGCTGTATCAAGCGATCGCGGTCGAACGCCGTGACCATGATGATGATAGGGGTTTCCGTCAGACGGCATTGCTCGCGAATGGTCAGGGCCGCGCTCAGGCCGTCCATCTCCGGCATGCGCCAATCCAGCAGCAGAATGTCGTAGGGCTTGTCGGTCGCTTGTCCCGCCACTGCAACCGCCTGTTCCCCGGATTCCACGGTATCAACGCGCCAGCCGAGACTGGCGGCCGTGCTGGCCAGTATCCGGCGCGCCGTGTCCTGGTCATCCGCGATCAGAATGTGCTGGTGCAACATTTCCGGCATGGTGTTGCGTGAGGGGGCACTCAGCCCGAACGGGATTTCGAAGGCGAATTCGCTACCCCGGCCCGGTTCGCTGTTGACCTCAAGTGCGCCACCCATCAATTCCACCAGGCGGCGGCTGATGGTCAGCCCCAGGCCGGTGCCGCCGAAGCTGCGGGTGGTGGAGGTGTCTGCCTGGCTAAAGGCATGGAAAATGGCCGCCTGCTTGTCCTTGGGAATGCCGATGCCGGTGTCGCGCACGCTAAAACGCAGGCAGGCCGTTTCCGCCGCTGGGTCGTATTGCTGGCAGGTGATCTGCACGGCCACTTCACCCACCTGGGTGAACTTAATCGCGTTTCCAGCCAGGTTGATCAGCACTTGCCCCAGCCGCAAGGGATCGCCTTTGAGAAAATCCATGCCTTCCGGGGCGGGGTCAATGAGCACTTCGATGGTTTTATCGCCCACCGCAGCGGACATGATGCTGGCCAGGTTGTCGAGGATGTCGCTAAGCCGGAACGGCACCTGCTCGATATCCAGGCGCTGGGCCTCGATCTTCGAGAAGTCCAGGATGTCGTTGATGATGCCCAACAGCGAGCGGCCCGCGCCATGAATTTTTTGCACCATGCCCCGCGATACCGGTGTCATATCCTGCTTTTCCAGCAAGTAGCACAGCCCCAGGATGGCATTCATGGGGGTGCGAATTTCGTGGCTCATATTGGCCAGAAAGTCTGATTTTGTCCTTGCGGCGGCTTCCGCGGATTCCTTCGCCCGCTGTAATTCCTCCTCGCGCTGTTTCTGAAGGGTGATGTCAGAAAGGAAAGCGACGAAAATGTGTTGCGTTGCGGAGAGTTGCGCATGGCCGATAGCCAGGTAGGCCGGGAATGCGCTGCCATCCTTGCGATACGCCGTTATTTCCCGCCCCGAGCCAATGACCTTGGTTTCCCCGGTCCGCAGGAAGCTTGCAATGTAGCCATCGTGCGCGGACGCATGGGGTTCTCCCATGAGGATGGAAACATTCTGTCCAACCACTTCAGTGGCGGTCCAGCCGAACAGTTTTTCCGCGGCGGGATTAAAGATGTGGATGATGCCTTGTTCGCTGATGGTGATGATTCCGTTGACCGCCGATTGCACGATGGCGGTCACTTCGGTGGTGGCGATACTCACCAGATGCTCCAGATTATCGCGATGTGCGCGGAGTTCGGCCTCGCGCGTGGCCACTTCCGCCTGCATGGTGGCGAAGGCCGAGCGCAGCGCCACCATTTCCGCGCCCCGAACAGTTGGCAGCGTGGTGTCGTACCGCCCTTGAGCGATGGCTTGGGCGGCTTCGGTCAGCCGCGCAAAGGGCTTGAAGGTTTTTCGGATGGCCCACCACAGGAACAACAGGATAAGCGCCGCGCTGAGACCTACCGAGGTCTTCAAAGAAGACCGGGCCGCGGCGAGGAGGGGATCAATTTGACTGGAAGGCAGTTCAGCCAGCAGCAGGACAGACTGCTCCGGCTGCGTGGGGTGAATCGGCACCCGTATCGCCGATACCCGCCGGTAAGTGTCCGGTGTCGCCAACTCTTTAACCGGCGAAGCGGCCGTTGGGGCCGCAATCATGGGCAACTCCTGTACCGGCGTAGCCATTGTCGAGTCTGTCGAGTCCGAAACGGCTTTCATATCGAACTCTGGAAATTCTTCATGCAGGCGGAATGGGGTCCCTAGATCAAAGCCAAAAGCGCGGCGCGGATCGGGATGCCAGAGAAAATCGCCATCGTGATTGACGAGATAGCCGCGCAGAGTGGAAGGAAAATGCGACGTAATTCCTTGAGTCAGGTCGTTGAAATTGACGTTGATGATGAGGATGCCGATCACTTCGCCATCAGTTGCGATGACCGGCGTCGCGGCGCGCACCATTGGGCGGGGCGGAATTTCCACCTGGCCCTGTTCGCGATTCAGATTGATCGCCGAAAGATAGAGGCCATTGGACCCGAGTTTGATCGTGTCGCGAAAATAGGCGTTCTCCCCCTTTTGCTGCAATTCATGGGCAGGGACCCGCCAGATTTTGCCGTTATGCTGATCGACGCGCACGATTTCCCGACCCTGGTCGGCAACGCCGATAAAACGGATTTGAGCATAGTCCGGATGCGACCGCATCAGCGCGGTGAAGATGGTGGCCAAGCGATCCAGCCATACGTCCGTTGTTTCCCGCCACTCCGGATCGCGGCCCTGGTTGCGCATTGCGCGGATGTATCCAGGAATGGGGGGGATGCCGGTGAGCATGAATAAGTCCAGGCTGATGCCCTTGAAACGATCCTGCAGGTAGGCGCCGCCCTGGGTTGCGCTCAACATGATCTGTTGATCAAACACCCGGTGCAGCGCCGCTCGTTCACGGGCAACTTCGACGTGGCTGATGACGGACGCGACGATGACGACCAATACCGTAGCGCCCAGCAGGATCATCATTTGCAGGCGGGCAGCGCCCTGTTCTCTTGCGTTCTTCACTTTTCCCTCCTTTGGATGTTATCCAGCGGGTTAGCGCCATCAATAGGTATCTGTCCAGTCCGCAGCCTGGTCGGTCAAGGTGCAGTAAGGTGCGGTAAAGGTCGTCTTGATTGTAATACAGTAGATGCCGCCTTGATTACTAATAATTAGCAGATCCTTCGCTTTTAACCACCTTGATTGATGCAATGGTCGTTTATTGCATCAACGGATATCCGTAGCGCGCTATCCAGATTCAGGCTACATCAAATCGATCAAATACCATCGTGAACTGACCACGGCCATGGGTCATGCCGCGCAAGTCAGTGATATAGCCGAGCAGTCGATCCAGCGCGCAATCGCAGTGAATAACGGTGCTGCGCGGCATGGGTGAACTGCATCTGCAAATCGCCAGCGAGCGGCTTAAGCGGGAATTCAGCGTCAACCTCCGGGTGGGCAAGCCGCTGAAGCGCGCGCATAGCCAGTTTCACCGGGTCATGGAACAACCGGACGGCAAGAAGTTGGAAATAAAAGTCGGGGCGCGGGTGGTGGTGGAGCTATTGACGCGAGGAGCTGAGGTGAATATTGAGGTCACGCCGCAGCAAGGCCGCCGGGTTGCGGCGGCCTTGCTGATCATGGCCGATTAGAGCTAGGGATTCGCCTACAAAAAGTCCTGGGAAAATCCTTCATTTTCCAGAATGTTGCGCAGCCGGCGCAGGGCGTCGATCTGAATCTGCCGCACCCGTTCGCGGGTGACGCCAATTTCGTTGCCGACCTGCTCCAGCGTCGCTTTCTCCATGCCGCCCAACCCGAACCGCCGCTTGACGACGATCCGCTGCTTGTCATTGAGCTGATCCAGCCACTGCTCCAGCTTCTCGTTGAGATCGGCATCCTGCAATAACTGCGAAGGGTCGGTGTTATTGTCGTCAGGGATAGCGTCCAGCAACGAGCGGTCTTCATCCTTGCCGATGGGGGTATCCACCGAGGCGACCCGTTCGTTGATTTGCAGCATCCGCTTGACATCATTGACTGACTTGCCCATCGCCTGAGCAATATCCTCAGCGGTCGGTTCGTGGTCCAGGGTTTGGGCCAGTTGCCGGGCAGTGCGGAGATAGCCGTTGATTTCCTTGATGATATGGATCGGAAGCCGAATGGTGCGGGTCTGATTCATCAGCGCCCGTTCGATGGTCTGGCGGATCCACCAGGTCGCGTAGGTGGAGAAGCGAAAGCCGCGTTCGGGATCGAACTTTTCGACGGCGTGGATCAGCCCCAGATTCCCTTCTTCGATCAAATCCAGCAGGCTGAGGCCACGATTCATGTAGCGGCGGGCGATTTTGACCACGAGTCGCAGGTTGCTTTCCACCATGCGGTTACGGGCGCTGGCATCGCCCTGAATCACCAGTCGGGCGAAATAGACTTCTTCCTGAGCCGTGAGCAGGGGAGAAAAGCCGATTTCACCCAGATACATGCGAGTCGCATCCAACTCATCCTGAGTGACTTCCCGGGCCGTTGCCACCGGCGCTGACCAGGGAACTTCTACCGCCTCCAGCCCTTCTTCTTCAGGGACTACCGCTTCTTCGGAATTCCTTTCCAGAGAGTCTTCATCCAGCAGAGGATCGTCTATGACCAGTGTATCGTCGCACACGACCGCCTTCAGACAGGCGTTCATCCGTCGGGACATCGCTAACCTCCTCGACATACTTCGCTTGGTGGATTCGTAGTGACGCTGATCGCGTCTTTATGGGTTTTTTATTTTGGTGGCGGAGCTGAGATTCGTGCTTGAGGGTGAACTCTGGCGCAACGACTTCGGCCCGCATCTGGAGCGCCGGATTAGCCTGATCCTTGCGCCGGACTCCACATATTGAACAATGATATGCTTTTCACGCCGGGCAAGTCTACTGTCACGATGGGATGGTGAGACAAAAACTTCTTGATTTTCAGGATTTATGTTGCAGTGCAACTTAGCCAGTCCGCCAGCGGGCCAACCGCGCTATG
>JADLEK010000058.1 GCA_020846135.1 Gammaproteobacteria bacterium | reverse complement strand
TCTCCTTCGCCATCAGCAGGTTAAAGATTCGATCAATGTAGCGTGTTGGGGATACTGGCGGGTGAGCGTTGCCCGGTCGGCCAGTTCGAAATCGGCGAAGTCGAACCCGGGGGCCACGCTGCAACTGTTATCTAATCTCAGGCAAACCCGGCATGACCTACTGCGTGACCCTCGCGGTCGATGGCCCAGACCTCTACGGCGACTTCCGGCGGAAGAAGGGTGCGGGCCTGATCGCGCGCCATGCTGCAAATCCTCGCGCCTAAGGGCAATCCCGCCGCATAGGCCAGCGCCAAGGCCTGCTGGCTGGTGTTGGCGGTTCGTATTGCCCCCTGCAATTCAGCCGTTGCGCCCAGCGCCGCTGCCTCGACTGCCAGCAATGCCAAATCGACGCTGGAGTGGCGACTGTGCAGATCGAGATGACCTGCCGCCAGTTTGCTGATCTTGCCGAAGCCGCCGGCCAGGCTCAATTGGGAGATTGGCGCCCGCCGGAGATGTTTTAGCACCGCCCCGGCGAAATCGCCCATTTCAATCAAGGCCAAGTCCGGCAACGAATAAACGCTGCGCATCAGCCGTTCGCTGGCGGAGCCGGTACAGGCCGCGATATGAGCCAGGCCATTCACATAAGCGACGTCAATCGCCTGCTGGATTGAGGCGATGTAGGCGGAACAGGAGAACGGGCGGACGATGCCGGTCGTGCCAAGAATGGACAGTCCGCCGATAATGCCAAGGCGGGAATTCAGCGTTTTCAGCGCCAGTTCCGCGCCCCGTTCAACCCCGATGGTGACCGTGAATCCGCCTGCATAGCCGGCGGCGATCCCTGCCTGCAGCACATGATCGGCGATCATCCGCCGGGGCGTGGGATTGATCGCCGGCTCGCCGGGCGGAATCGGCAAGCCGGGCAAGGTCACGGTTCCTACCCCCGGCCCCGCCTGGAACTCGATCCCCAGCGCGGCGCGCAACGTGACTTGAGCGGTGATCAGCGCTCCGTGCGTCACATCGGGATCATCGCCGGCATCCTTGACGACCGCAACTTCAGCGCCGGTTGCAGTCAACCGGCAATAAGCCAATCGAAACAGCGCCGACTGGCCACGCGGCAGGGTAATCCTGACCTGGTCCGGTTCGAGGCCCGCCAGCAGATGCGCCACTGCGGCCAGACTGGCCGCAGTGGCGCATGCGCCGGTGGTGTAACCGTAGCGCAGGGGCTGGCGGATTTCAGGGGTTTCAGGCCGCATCCTGTTCCCGCGCCTTGGCCCGGGCCAGCGCGGGTCGCGCCAGCAACCGCTCGGCATAGGCTTCCAGTACGGTATGGCCGAGCGGCAACTCAAACGATTGTGCCCAGGCCAGGGTATGCGCCACCAGAATGTCAGCGGCGGTAAGGCGCTCCGAAATCAGAAATTCCCGCCCGCCGAGACCGGTCGCCAGCACCTTGGCGGCGATAGCGAACTCCCAGGCCGCCGTTTCTATCACCTCCGGCGTCCGACGCTTTTCCGGCAGGGCGAAGCGGTGTTTGGCGATGGTCCACAGCGGTTGTTCCAGTTCGCACATGGCGAAGAAGCACCACTGGTTATAGCGGGCGCGTTCTGGCAAACCGCAGGGCGGGGTCAGGCCGCTGGCGGGAAAAGCGTCGCCGATATAGGTGCAAATCGCCGCCGATTCAGTCAGCACTAGATCGCCATCGGCCAGCGCGGGCACCTTGCCGCCGGGATTCAGCGCCAGATAGGCGGGCTGCCGACCTTCGCCAGCAAACAGGTCAATTTTCTCGTATTCATACTCAGCGCCCACTTCTTCCAGCGCCCAGACAACACGAGTAGAACGAGTGCGGGGACAGCCATAAACCTGGAACATGCGAGTCTCTCCTGTAGTTGGAAAATCGGTGCTTGCCGAGCGGGAGAATCCATCATACTGCTTAAGCATAGCTGCTGTACCCAGCACCGGTGAACCTGCCGATCTAGTTGACCTTTGACCTTTGACCTTATGATTTCTCCCATGCCTGCCACCTGCCCTGCCCTCCTGCTCGCTGCTCCGGCCTCCGGCCAGGGCAAAACCACCGTCACTGCGGCTCTGGCCCGTTATTACCGCAACCAGGGCCGTACCGTCCGGGTTTTCAAGACCGGCCCGGATTTTCTCGACCCGATGATTCTGGAACGCGCCTCCGGTCAGCCGGTTTATCAACTGGATTTATGGATGGTCGGCGAACGTGGCTGCAAGGCGCTGCTCCATCAGGCGGCGCAGCAGGCCGATTTAATCCTGATTGAAGGGGTGATGGGGCTGTTTGATGGAACCCCATCCAGCGCCGATCTGGCCGGGCTGTTCGGCGTTCCGGTGCTGGCGCTGATCAACGCTCATGCGATGGCGCAAACCTTCGGCGCGATCGCTTATGGTCTGACGCATTACCGCCCCGGCTTGCCTTTCGCCGGGGTGCTGGCCAACCGGGTTGCGGGACTGGGCCATGCCGAACTGCTGGCGGAAAGTCTGCCGCCCGACCTTCGCTATTACGGCTGGTTGCCCCGCGCTGGGGAAATTGCCCTGCCCGACCGGCATCTCGGTTTGGTGCAGGCGGCAGAGGTCGCCGATCTGGAAACCCGGCTGGAAGCCGCTGCGGCGCTGATCGCGCAGACCGGTTTGGCTGAATTGCCGCCGCCCGTCACGTTCGCTCCGATCACTGTTGAAGCACCGCCGCCGTTGCTGCGCGGCGTCCGGATCGGCATTGCCCGCGACACCGCTTTTGCGTTTCTGTACCCGGCCAATCTGGATACGCTACGGGCGATGGGGGCGGAACTGACGTTTTTCTCGCCGCTGACGGAGTGCGCCTTGCCGGAGGTTGACAGCGTCTATCTCCCCGGCGGCTACCCGGAACTGCATCTCGATGCGCTGGCCGGCAATCAGACCATGCGCGAAGCATTGCGCCGGCATTATCAGTCCGGCAAGCCGATTTACGCGGAATGCGGCGGCCTGTTGTACCTGCTGGAATCTCTGGCCGACCAGCAAGGTCACCGGGCGGCGATGCTGGGACTGTTGCCGGGCCATGCAGCGTTGCAGTCCAAGCTGGCGGGATTGGGGATGCAATCGGTCGAACTACCGGAGGGCGAGTTGCGCGGGCATACCTTTCATCACTCCAAACTGGAAACGTCCCTGCAACCGGTGGCATACGGCCGCCGCCAACGCGACGGCAAACCGGGCGAGGCGGTGTATCGGGTCGAACGGTTGACTGCTTCATATCTGCATCTTTATTTCGCCAGCAATCCGGTCGCGGCGGCGCGGTTGTTTGTTCAGGGGTAGCTACTCAGCATCTCTCGAATAGCACAGCGTCAGACGTAATCATCGACTGTTCCTGGCAAGCGGCGGGCATTTGGGCGAGGTTCAGTGTCGTCCGCCACGGTTTCTTGCCGCATGGGGTTGGCAGGCGGGCGATCATCGCGCTGGCTGAATGAGGGTTGCCCGCCGCCGGCCTGCTGGCGGGCCAGCGATTGATCGGACACTTGGGCCTGGTTCAGGGAGATGCCTTGGCCATCCAGCATTTCGCGTAACCGGGGCAAGGCGCTTTCCAACGCTTCCCGCACTGCTGATTCATGGCAGAAGAAGGTTACGCTAGTCTGGTTGTGTTGCAGCGATACCCGCAGCTCAATCGGTCCCAGATCAGGCGGATTAACCCGGATCTCCGCTTGCTGTAACTGATTATTAACCATCCAGTTGAGTTGGTGGCCAAGCGCTCTTCCCCAGTTCTTCTGGTTCAAGTCGACGACATCCGGGGTGGCGGGCAGTGAGGTCGGCGCTGTGGCCGGGTCTGGACGAGCTGGCAGGAGTGGAGACTGTGAGGCTGGCAATGCTGATCCGGTAGGCGCGGGCGCGACGGGTTCAGCGCTGCGTGGAATGGCTTCCAGTGCTGTTTCGGAGCTAGCCTCGGCAAAAGGCGCGGCAATCAGCGGTTGTGGCGAGAAAGGTCGCCCGTCAGTGGATGGCAATAATTCTGGAGTCGTGGCGTCGGGGGTATCGACGGTGGCGGTTTCACCAAGCTGCCCGGACTGTCCGGTGGTCGCTAATGACGCGACCGGGTTGACGGGTCCAGCTTCGATCCGTTCGGGTTTGGCCACTGTCGCCAATGCCGCCACCGGGTTGCGGAGATGTGACGATACTGGCTCTGTGGATTCAGGCGGTTCAGTTGGGGCGATCGGCGCAATGCGGCCCGTGGCTAGTTGCGCCACTGGGCTGACGGGTTCAGCTTCGATCCGCTCGGGTTTGGCCGCTGTCGCTGATGATGCGACCGGGCTGACGGGTCCTGCTTCGATCCGTTCGGATTTGGCCGCTGTCGCCAATGCCGCCACCGGGTTGC
>JADLEK010000057.1 GCA_020846135.1 Gammaproteobacteria bacterium | reverse complement strand
TTTGATGGCAAACCCTTGTCAGCCACCTTGAGCCGGGAAGCCGACCGGTGGTTTATTTCGATTTCCGTGGAGATCGAGCGGCTCGAACCCGTCTGCGAAAGCCAAGCGACGGTCGGGATTGATCTCGGGGTCAGTACCGCGGTGACGCTGTCCACGGGGGAGAAAATCGACAGCCCCAAGCCGCTGAAAAAGGCGTTGCAACGCTTGAAGCGGCGATCCAAACAGCATTCCCGCAAGCAGAAAGGCAGTGCTAACCGGCGTAAGTCCGCCCGGAAACTGGCGAAACTCCACGCCCGGATCGCTCATATCCGTCAGAACTGGACGCACCAAACGACCACGGATTTAACCCGGCGGTTTGCCCTCATTGGCATCGAGAACCTGAATGTCAAAGGGATGATGGCGAACGCCAAACTGGCGCGTTCGATCAGCGACATCGGTTTTTACGAGTTGCGCCGTCAGTTGGAATACAAGGCAGCCCTCGCCGGTAGCGTTGTGGTCGTAGTGGATCGCTGGTTTCCGAGTAGCAAGACGTGTAGCGCCTGCGGTGCCTATTGCGAGTCCATGCCGTTGTCGATTCGGGAATGGACCTGCGCCCAGTGCGGCGCAGAACACGACCGCGATATTAACGCGGCCCAGAATATCCAGCGCGAAGCGCTGGCTACCGCCAGTTGGGCGGGAAGTCACGCCTGTGGAGAGGAGGCGCTGGCCGGAGTCGCAAGACCCCGGCGAAACCGGCCTCGGTGAAGCAGGAAGTCAGCCGTGGAATAAAATGTCATGGTTGATGCAACGGAATGGCGGATTTTGATCGGGATTTTGGCCGATCCCGCCCAGGGCTACATCCCGAACATCCGCCCTCGGTTGTCCTGTTCTTCCTCATGGATCGCCAGATCAGCCAGCCCTGCGGATTTGGCGTGGCCGGACTCCGAACCCTCGGACAGGCGGATTTTCAGGCCGACATTGTTCTTGGAGTCCGCGTTCTTGATCGCCTCGTCCTTGGAAATTTTGCCTTCCTTGTACAGCTTGAACAACGATTGATCGAAGGTGATGGTCCCGGACTCGGTGGCCTGTTCCATCGCGTCCTTGACATAGTCAATCTTGCCCTTCTGGATCAGGTCGGCGATATAGGGGGTGTTCAGCAGCACTTCCACCGCCGGGGTCAGCCCGCCGTCCAGTGAGCGAATCAGCCGTTGCGAAATAATCGCCCGCAGGTTCAGCGCCAAATCCATCAGTAATTGCGGCCGGGCGTCTTCGGGGAAGAAGTTGACCACCCGTTCCAGCGCGCCGTTGGCGTTGTTGGCGTGCAGGGTGGACAGCACCAGATGGCCGGTTTCGGCGAAGGTCAGCACAAATTTCATCACTTCGCGGGCGCGGACTTCGCCGACTAGAATCACGTCCGGAGCCTCGCGCATCGCGCTGCGCAAGGCGTTTTCGTAGCCGTGCGTGTCAATGCCAATCTCGCGCTGGGCGATCACCGATTTCTTGTGCTGATGCGTGAATTCAATCGGGTCTTCAATGGTGATGATGTGGCCGGGCGAACTGGAATTGCGATGGTCGATCATCGCCGCCAGGGTGGTGGACTTGCCGGAGCCGGTCGCGCCCACCAACAGGATCAGTCCGCGCTTTTCCATGATGATCTGACGCAGCAACGGCGGCAGACCCAGTTCCTCGACCTGGGGAATGTCGCCCTTGATGTAGCGGATCACCATCGACACTTCGCCGCGCTGCCTGAAGACGTTGGAGCGGAACCGGCCTACCCCGTGCAGCGGAATCGCGAAGTTCAGCTCCCATTCGTGTTCAAACTCCTTGATTTGATCATCCTTCATCACCGAGTAGGCGATCTCGCGCACTTGGCCCGGCCCCAGTACCTTGTTGCCGATCGGGCGGACCACGCCGCCGATTTTGATGTTGACCGGGGCGCCCACATGAAAGAACAGGTCAGACGCGCTTTTGTCAACCATCAGTTTGAGATAGGGGGTAATGTCCATACGCTTTCTCCTTTCAGGCCAGCCGGTTCAGCCCGTTCAGAGCTGCAACCCGGTACGCCTCGGCCATGGTCGGGTAATTAAACGTGGTATTGACGAAGTATTGAATCGTGTTGGCTTCGCCCTTTTGAGCCATGATCGCCTGGCCGATATGGACGATTTCCGCCGCCTGGTCGCCGAAGCAGTGAATGCCCAGAATTTCCAGAGTGTCGCGGTGAAACAGCAGTTTGAGAATCCCTACGGTTCGGCCAGTGATTTGGGCGCGGGCCAGACTCTTGAAATAGGCATGGCCCACCTCGTAAGGCACCCGCGCTTCGGTCAATTCGCGCTCGGTGCGTCCCACCGAACTGATCTCCGGCGATGTGTAGATCCCGGTCGGGATGTAATCGATCAGGTGATGGTCGCAACTGCCATGAATCAGGTGGGTGGCGGCGAACCGGCCCTGGTCATAAGCGGCGCTGGCCAGGCTGGGATAGCCGATCACATCGCCCACGGCATAGATATGCGGCAACGCGGTGCAGTAGTTCTCATCCACCTTAATCTGGCCGCGATTGTTCGGGGTGATGCCCAGTTCCTCCAGTCCCATGTTTGCGGTATTCCCGGTGCGGCCATTGGCCCACAGCAGCACATCGGCTTTGATCCGCTTGCCGGATTTGAAAGTCATCGCCATGCCATCGGGCAGACCTTCCACACCCTGATAATCCTCATTGTGGCGGATCATGACCCCCTGATCGCGCAGGTGGTAGCTAAGGGCGTGAGCGATCTCGTCGTCGAGGAAGGACAGCAACTGGGAGCGGGTATCCACCAGATCCACCTTGCACCCCATATTGCGGAAGATGCTGGCGTATTCACAGCCGATCACGCCCGCGCCATAGATCAGAATCGAGCGGGGGGTAGCGGTCATGCTGAGGATGGTGTCGCTGTCGAAAATGCACGGGTGGTTGAAGTCAATGTCGCGGGGCCGAAAGGGGTGCGAACCCGAGGCGATCACGAAGGCGTCGGCGGTCAGCGTGGACAGTTCGATGCTGGCGCCGGAGCGGACTTCAAGGGTATGGGCGTCGAGGAATTTGGCGTGGCCGTGAAAGAGCCGGACACGGTTGCGCTCGTAGAAATCCCGACGCATGGCGGTCTGGCGGGCGATCACCGACTCGGCGGAGCGCAGCAAATCAGGATAGGACAGTTTCAGGGCGTGGCCGAGCGCGTTACGGAACGCCGGGCTGGTATTGAATTCCAGCATCCGGTTAATCGAATGGCGCAGGGCCTTGGAGGGAATGGTGCCCCAGTGGGTGCAGCCGCCGCCAACCAGATGGTGTTTCTCGACCACTGCTACGGCTTTCCCCTCCTTGGCGGCTTTCATGGCGGCCCCTTCTCCTCCCGGGCCGGTGCCAATCACGATCACATCATATTTTTGGTCGTTCATTATCGCGCTCGTGGAGGTTGGCGCGGAGATCGACGGACGGCGTCTCCGCTGGACAGTGCTGTTGCGACGATAGTGTAGACCCTTCTGGCTTTGCGGTAAACTCACTAATAAATCAAATAGTTGTCATAAAGCGCGCGCGAGTTTTGGGGGAACCGTTCAGCCAGCTTCCGCCAGTATCAACTCCGCCGCTTTCTCGCCAATCACGATGGTTGGCGCATTGGTATTGCCGCCGATCAGCGTCGGCATGATCGACGCGTCCGCCACCCGTAACCCGCTGAGGCCGTGAACCCGCAACTGATCATCGACCACCGCCAGCGGATCGTGGCCCATCTTGCAGGTTCCCACCGGGTGATAAATAGTCTCGGCCCGGCGGCGAATAAACTCCCGCAACTCATCATCGCTTTGCACGGCTTCCCCGGGAAACAGTTCCCGGCCCCGATACCCGTCAAAGGCCGGCGCGGCCAGAATTTTCCGGCAGGTCTTGACCGCCGCCAGCAGGGTTTCCAGATCGTCCGGGTGACTTAAATAATTCGGTTGCAGGGCTGGCGGATCGCGGGGATCGGCGCTGTTCAGGGTCAGCGCACCGCGACTTTTGGGCCGCAGATCGCAGGCGTGCAGCGAATAGCCATAGCCATGCCAGATGCGTCGGCCATGATCGTCGAGAATGGTCGAGGTCAGGTGGTATTGAATGTTGGGCAGCGGCAACCCCAGATCAGTCTTCACGAAACCACCGGCCTCGGCCAGATTGCTGGTCAGAAACCCCCGCCGATGTCGGACATAATCGACAATCCCCTTGATCAATCTGGGCAGGAACGACAGCGCAAAGCCATAGGAAGCGCGGCGCCGATCCCGGTGGGCGACCACAATATCCAGATGATCCTGCAAGTTCTGCCCAACCCCCGGTAACTCGTGCGCCACCGGGATGCCATGCCGCTCCAGTTCCGCCCGTGGCCCCACTCCTGATAGCAGCAGCAGTTGCGGCGAATTGATCGCGCCACCGGCAAGCACCACTTCCCGCCGCGCCCGCACTTCCACGGTCTGGCCGCTGCGATCCAGATAGGCCACTCCAACCGCCCGCTGGCCCTCGATCAGGACCCGACTGGCCAGCGCGTTGGTGAGAATGGTCAGGTTCGGGCGCTGGAGAATCGGATGCAGATAGGCGCGGGCGCTGCTGCAGCGTTGCCCGTCCTTCTGCGTGACCTGATAGAACCCGATGCCTTCCTGCTCCGCGCCATTGAAATCATCGCTGAGTGGATAGCCCACCTGCCCGGCGGCGCGGATAAACACCTGGCTGATTTCGCTTTGCTGGCGCAGATCGGCCACATTCAGCGGCCCGCCGACGCCGTGATACTCGGACGGACCGCGTTCCTGATGCTGGGCGCGTTTGAACAGCGGCAGCAACTCGGCGTAACTCCAGCCCCGGTTGCCCAGTTCCGCCCAATGGTCGTAATCCCGGCGATGGCCGCGGGTATACACCATCGCATTGCTGGAGCTGCTGCCGCCCAGGGTCTTGCCGCGCGGCCAGAACAGCCGGCGGTTGTAAAGTTGCGGCTCCGGCGCGGTCTGGTAGCGCCAGTTGAGCGTTTTGCTGCGCATCATGAAAAAGATCCCGACCGGCAGATGAATCCACGGGCTGCGGTCTTCGGGACCGGCTTCCAGCAGGCAAACCTGCCGGTTCGGATCGGCGGACAACCGGTTGGCCAGCGCACAGCCAGCAGAACCGGCGCCCACAATAATCGTGTCGTACATAATCGGGTCGTACATGCTCCAGTCCTCTGCCGGCGCAGGGCCGGATAGTTCGGGGCGGTGATGGAAGTAGCGGATTTGCCAAGGCTAATCACTTCCTGAACACCGAGCTTGTCGAAAATGGCAGGGATTTGGCGAAACTGGCTAATCGGGGGCGGCAACACTACACTTTTGTTAATTCTTTCAATTCCCATCCCTCATTCTCAGGAAGACGCCACCTTGAGCAAGCTGTACATTTGGCAAAATCGCGGCTTTTTCATGGGTCGCCTGCCGGACATTTCCGAACACCGGCTCGGCTCCGCCGCGCTGTGCGTGGGTATTGATCAACCGTTCCGGGTGCTGGAAAGCGAGAGCAGCGGCTGGCGGGAATGCCGGATCGCACTGGTCCCGCCCGGCTGTCTCCACGAAATCCAGGTCGGCGGGGCGATTATGGCGATCCTGTTTATTGAACCGGAAAGTCCCGATTACCCGGCGATCCAGAACGCCATGCTCGACGGCGAATGGCAATGTCTCTACGGCCTGGCCCACGAAGCAGAGGTGCTGACTGCCCTGCAAGACGCCTGGGAGCTTCAGCCGGATGCCGCCGCAATTCACGCTCTGATCGACCGGTTGATTCCGCCGCCGGCCCCGGAAAAGCGCCAGGAACCGCTCGATGGGCGGATTCAGCGGGTGATTCGGCTGATGAAAGAAGATTTGACCCACAGCTATTCGATGAACGAACTGGCCGAGTACATCAACCTGTCGCCGACCCGGCTGGTGCATTTGTTCAAAGAAGAAGTCGGGGTGCCGATTCGGCGCTTCCGGCAATGGCACCGGATGCGAGTGGTGGCGGCCCTGATCGCCAAGGGCGATACCCTGACCGATGCGGCGTTGGGTGCGGGTTTCGCCGATTCATCGCATTTCAGCCGCGCCTTCCGCAACATGTTCGGCATCACTCCCTCCTCAGTTTTTGGTCGCGCCGCCAATGTGCGGATCGTGATCGCCTGAGCCGGGCGACGATGCTGACCCTGATCGATAGTCATAACCATTTCGATGACGCCGGCTTTGACGAGGATCGCGATGCGGTTTACCAGCGGGCGCAGGCGGCGGGGGTTGCAGCGCAGGTTCTAAATGCGGTCTGCGTCCGGCTGTGGCCGAGGCTGAAAACGGTGGCCGCCGCTTATCCCGGGCTGTACCCGTGCTACGGGCTGCACCCGGTCTGGCTGGCCGAACACCGCCCGGAACATCTGGATCAGCTCGCTGCGTGGATCGCCCAGGAACAACCCATCGCGATTGGCGAATGTGGGCTGGATTTTTATCTGCCCGATCTAAATCCTGACGCCCAGGCCGAATATTTCGCTGGACAACTGCGGCTGGCCCGCCATCATGATCTGCCGGTGATTATCCACGCCCGCCATGCCGTCGATCAGGTGATCAAGCAGGTCCGACGTTTTGCCGGAGTGCGTGGCATGGTCCACAGCTTTTCCGGCAGCGAAGACCAGGCCGGGCGGCTGCTGGATTTGGGCATTCTGCTGAGTTTTGGCGGACCGCTGACCTACCCCCGCGCCAACCGGTTGCGAAGTCTGGTGCGCTACTTGCCCTTGGACGGGTTGTTGCTGGAAACCGACGCGCCCGATCAGCCGGGCAGCAGCCATCGCGGTGAACGCCATGAGCCGGGGAATCTGGTCGATGTGCTGGCTTGCGTGGCTGAACTGCGCGATGTCGATCCAGCCGAGATTGCCGCCGCCACCACTGCCAACGCCCGCCGCCTGTTCAAACTGCCCGATCAACCATCCTGATGCCACATCCACACGCCCGCACTGAAATTCTGATCGGCGCTGAGGGCTTGACCCGACTGCGGGCGGCGCGGGTGTTGATTGCCGGACTGGGCGGAGTGGGTGGCTATGTCGCGGAAGCGCTGGGCCGGGCTGGAGTGGGCCGCCTGACCCTGCTGGATCACGATGTCGTGTCGCTCTCCAATCTCAATCGGCAACTGGCGGCGCTGCATTCGACACTGGGCCGGTCCAAGGTGGAGGTCATGGCCCAACGGTTGCGCGATATTGATCCCACGCTGGAATTGACCCTGATCGATGAGTTTCTGCAACCCACCGCTGCTGAAGATTTAATCGCCGCCTGCCATTATGACGATGTCGCCGACTGCATCGACAGCATCGCCTGCAAAGCGGCGCTGGTCGCGGCCTGTCATCGGCAGGGCATCCCAGTAATTTCCGCCTTGGGCGCGGGGAATGCGCTGGATGTCCGCCGGGTCCGGGTGGCGCAGTTGAATCAAACCCAGGTTTGTCCGCTGGCCCGCGAGTTGCGGCGGCAGTTGCGGGCCTTGAACGCGCCGCTAAGTTACCCGGTGATTTACAGCGATGAACCGCGCCGGCAACCCTTGCCGCATCAACCGGTCGGTGGGGATGCGCCGGGCCGGCCACGGGCGGTCAATGGGGTGATTTCCTATATGCCGGCGCTGGTGGGCGTCATGCTGGCGGGGGTGGTGATTCAGCGGCTGCTGGGTGAAGCGACAGTTCCACAGCGATCGGCGGAGAATCATCGCGCTGGTTGAACCGGCGGTGCGCAGGCTCGTCCAAACGCGAATTCTCTTTACCCAACCCCCGATTTCCGACTATTTTCCGCGCTCATTTTACGAGCGGGACAAACCGCATGATCAACGCCTTTGAACTGCAAACCGGCCGGCTCCGCCAGATTCCGATTGAGGATCAGGCCGACCTGGAACACGTCAAGCCGATCTGGATTGATTTTGACGATCCGACCGACGAAGAGCGGCAATGGGCCAAGGATCAGTTTAATCTGACCCTGCCCGATGAAGACGATTTCGGCGACATTGAAGCCAGCGCCCGCTGTTTCGAGGATGCCAGCGGCGCGTTGCAGATCCGCTCCGATTTTCTGATCGACAAGGCCGACGAATCGCGCAATGTGCCGGTCGCTTTCGTGCTGCGCCAGGACATTCTGTTCAGTCTGCATGAGGAAGATTTGCCGGTCTTTCGCCTGTTGCGGATGCGGGCGCGACATCAGCCGGGCTATATCGAAGACAGTCGGGAAGTGCTGCTGGAGCTGTACGCCACCGATGCCGAGTATTCTGCGGACTCGCTGGAAGGCATTTACGCCGCACTGGAAGAGATCAGCGGGCGGGTGCTGAAAGCGCACCTGACCGACGAAGCTGCTGCCGAGGTCCTATCCAGCGTCGCCCGCGAGGAAGATCTGAACGGGCGGATTCGCCGCAATCTGATGGATACCCGCCGGGCGATTTCCTTTCTAATGCGGCGGCGGCTGCTGACGGTTGAACAGGTTGAAGACGCCCGGCAGATTCTGCGCGATATTGAATCGCTGGATGGCCACACCTCGTTCCTGTTCGAGAAGATCAATTTCCTGCTGGACGCCACGGTGGGCTTCATCAATATCAATCAGAACAAGGTGATCAAGCTGTTTTCGGTCGTTTCGGTAGCGCTGTTGCCGCCGACCCTGATCGCCAGTATTTACGGGATGAATTTCGAGGTCATGCCGGAATTGAAATGGTTCCTGGGGTATCCGTTCGCGCTCGGCCTGATGGTCGCCTCGGTGATCGCGCCATTCTGGTATTTCCGCAAGAAAGGCTGGTTGAAATAGCCAAAGGCTGAAAAGCAGCGCCGGCCTGTTGGGTTTATAGTAGCGGCGCTGTATGCAGTTTATTTCCCGCTGAGTTCCCGCTTTTCACCCCCATGATCCGCAGGAGAACGCCATGTCCGCACTGAATCTCGCTTATCAGAATCTTTATGAACTGGCCGCGCAAGTGGGCATCGCCCTGCGCACCCGCAGCCGCACTCTGGCAATTGCCGAGTCCTGCACCGGCGGCTGGATCGCCAAGGTCATCACCGATGTCCCCGGCAGTTCCGGCTGGTTTGACCGGGGCTTTGTGACGTACAGCAATGCCGCCAAGACCGATCTGCTTGGCGTCCAGTCAGCGACGATTGCCCAGCATGGCGCAGTGAGCGCGGAAGTAGTCACCGAAATGGCGGCAGGCGCTTTGGAGCGCAGCCCGGCGGATTTCGTCATCGCGGTCAGCGGTATCGCCGGCCCCGAAGGCGGTACTCAGGAAAAGCCGGTGGGTACGGTGTATCTGGCCTGGGCGCTGCGTGGCGATCCGGTGCAGACCGAAATCCGGCAGTTTCCCGGTAACCGTGACGCGGTGCGGCTGGAAGCGGTCGCCGCTGCCCTGCAAGGCGTGCTGGATGTGTTCGCCCGGCAATGAGCAAAATCCCCGCCGGCTGTTTCTGGCGCTGTGGCCGGAGGATGCCGAGCGTCGACAACTGGCGGAACTGGCGGCCCGCGTGGCCGGGCGGCGGCGGACGCCGGACGCCAATCTGCATCTGACCCTGGTGTTTCTCGGCGCGACCGATCCGGCCCGCCTGAGCGCTTATGAAGCCGCGCTGGCTGATTTCACCCCGCTAACGCTGGAGCTAACCCTGGATCGCTACGGCTATTGGCCGCAATCGCGCATCCTGTGGCTCGGCTCCAGCCATACCCCGCCGGAATTGTACGAACGGATGGCCGATCTGCATCAGCGGTTGCGCAGCTGCGGTTTTGTCCCCGAACGGCGAGCGTTTCAAGCGCATATCACCCTGGCCCGCAACCATCCCGGCCCGGTTCCCGCAGAACCGCTGGTTACCCCTATTCATTGGCGAATCAATCAAGTAGCGCTGGTGGAATCGCGGCGGCAGGACCGTGGTTCGGCTTATCAAGTGCTGCGGCGCTGGCCGGCGGGCTAGGTTTAAGCCGCCGGGCTATGGAATAATCGCCAGTAACATGACTCACTATCAAACAGAGGATTTCTGGAATGGACGACAACAAGAAAAAGGCGCTGGCCGGCGCATTGACCCAGATTGAACGTCAGTTCGGCAAGGGCGCGGTGATGCGCCTGGGCGACACTAGCGTCTCCCGCGATGTGATGACGGTATCGACCGGCTCGCTGGGGCTGGATATTGCGCTCGGCATCGGCGGTTTGCCCCGGGGCCGGGTCACGGAAATTTACGGCCCGGAATCCTCCGGCAAGACCACCCTGGCCCTGCAAGTGATCGCGGAAAGTCAGAAGCTGGGCGGTTGCGCGGCCTTTATCGACGCCGAACACGCGCTCGACCCGGTTTACGCGGGCAAGCTCGGCGTTAATGTGGACGATCTGCTGATTTCGCAGCCGGACACCGGCGAACAGGCGCTGGAAATCGCCGATATGCTGGTGCGTTCCGGGGCGGTGGATATTGTGGTGGTGGACTCGGTGGCGGCGCTGACCCCCAAGGCCGAAATCGAAGGCGATATGGGCGATTCCCACGTTGGCCTGCACGCCCGGCTGATGAGTCAGGCGCTCCGCAAGCTCACCGGCAACATCAAACGCTCGAATACCCTGGTGATTTTTATCAATCAGATCAGGATGAAAATAGGCGTGATGTTTGGATCGCCGGAAACCACCACCGGCGGCAATGCCCTCAAGTTTTACGCCTCGGTGCGACTCGACATCCGCCGCACCGGCGCGATCAAGAAAGGCGATGAGGTCATCGGCAATGAGACCCGCGTTAAGGTGGTCAAGAACAAGATGGCTCCGCCGTTCAAACAGGCCGAGTTTGAAATTCTCTATGGCGAAGGCACTTCCCGGCTGGGCGAAGTCATCGATCTGGGCGTCAAGGCCGCGCTGATTGAAAAATCCGGGGCCTGGTACAGTTGCAGCGGCACCCGTATTGGTCAGGGCAAGGAAAACGCCCGTTCCTATCTGCGGGAAAATGCCGAACTGGCCCGCGAACTGGAGGCGAAAATTCGCGCCCATTTCCTGACCAAGCCCGACACGCTGCCGACCATTCCCGAATCGGGCGACGACGACGAACTCCCCGGCGACGATGAGCTGGACGCGGATCTCTGAGAGCGCCGGCGCCGCCGACCCGGTAGTAATTCGCGTCAAAGGGCTAGAATTGCTGGCCCGGCGCGAACACTCCCGGTTGGAACTGCGGCAGAAACTGATCCAGCGCGGCTACCCGGCGGAAGCGGTCGCCACTGCGCTGGATCAACTGGTGGCGGAACGGTTGCTCGATGAAAGCCGCTATGCCGAAATTTACGCCAGCAGTCGGGCGGATAAAGGCTACGGCCCGTTGCGAATCGCCAGTGAATTACGGCAACGCGGCATCCCGGATGAGCTGACCGACGCGGCGATTGCGGCGCTTGACGAGTTCTGGACTCCAAAACTCCGGGAATTGCACCGCAAGCGCTTCAAGTCCCAGATTCCCGCTGATGCTGCTGGCCGGATGCAGCAAACTCGGGTGTTGCGCCAGCACGGTTTTACTCTCGATCAGATTAAAGTTTTGTTTGGGAATGGTGAACAGTAGTTATACCGTTTCTCAATAGATTTTATGATTCAAGGGTGGGCCGTACCCACCCTACGACTGAGGCTAAAGGCTAACAAAGTCTTCGACTTTAATTTTTCCGTGTTATTCCGTGGCGAATGCTTTAATGATGATGGCCCGCCGCCTCAACATGCCGCACCAGCAATTGCAACCGCCGGCTATCCCGCCATTCATTGACGTCCAGTTGATAGGCCAACCGGGCGTAGGACGGGCAGGGTTCGGCGCGGTTAAAAACCACCGCCTCCACCGCCTCCTTCATTCCCGGCAACTGCACGCCCAGCTTGAGATGCTTGCCCCCGCCCATCGGTTGTTGCGAGACCACCTGAAACACGTTATCAAACACCGGTTCCGGGAACCCCTGCCCCCACGGCCCGCCGGTCTGCAACTGCTCAGCCGTCTCCAGCGCAATTTCTTCGACCGTCAACTCGCCGTCGCTCCACAGGCAACCCTGCAAATCTTCCTCGCGCAGCATCCGGCGGGCTTCGGCATCAAACGCCGCTCGAAACGCCTCCAGATGAGCGGCCGGCAAGCTCAGCCCGGCAGCGAAGGCATGACCGCCAAAACGGGTCATCAACCCTGGTTGCTGTGCAGCAATCGTCGCCAGCGCATCGCGGATATGGAATCCCGCGATGGACCGCGCCGAGCCGCGTAATTGCCCATCGGCGTTGTCGGGCGCAAAGGCGATCACCGGTCGATGCGCCTGTTCCTTGAGCCGCCCAGCGACAATGCCCACCACCCCCGGATGCCAGTCGGGATCAAACAGGCACAGCCCGAACGGCAGTTCGCTCCCGGTCAGCGGCAGCCGCGCCAACCCGGCCAGCGCCTGATCCTGCATGTCGGCCTCGATAGTTTTCCGCTCGCGGTTCAAATCATCAAGTTGCTGCGCCAGTTGTCGCGCCTGCCCCAGGTCGTCGCACAATAGACAGTCGATGCTCAGGCTCATGTCATCCAGCCGCCCGGCGGCGTTGATCCGGGGGCCAAGTTGAAAAGCCAAATCGGTCGCGGTGACTCGCGCCGCTGGGCGCTTGGCGATCTCCAGCAAGGCCAGAATGCCGGGTACGCAGCGCCCAGCGCGGATCCGCTGCAAACCCTGCTCCACCAGAATGCGGTTGGTGTAGTCCAGCATCACCACATCGGCCACCGTGCCCAGCGCCGCCAGATCGAGAAATTGCGCCAGATTCGGTTCCGACAGCCTTTGCGCCGCAAACCAGCCGGCCTCCCGCAACCGGGTGCGCAACGCAGTCAGCACATGGAAGATCACCCCGACCCCGGCCAGATGCTTGCTGGGAAACTCATCGCCGGGCTGGTTGGGATTAACCAGCGCATCCGCCGCCGGCAAGGTCAGACCCGGCAGATGATGATCGGTAATCAGCACTTTCATGCCCAGCGCCTGGGCCGCCAGCACCCCCTCGTGGCTGGAAATGCCGTTATCCACGGTAATCAGCAGATCAGGTTGCTGCTGGGCGGCGACGGCGACGATTTCCGGGGTCAGGCCGTAGCCGTGGACAAAGCGGTTCGGCACCACATAGCGCACCTCCGCCGCGCCCAGCGCCCGCACCGCCCGCACCGCCAAAGCGCAACTGGTGGCGCCGTCAGCATCGAGATCGGCCACGATGACGATTCGCTGCCGCTCACGGAACGCGGTGTGCAGCAAATCCACCGCCTGGGTCATGTTCTTGAATGCAGCGGGCGAAGCCAGGCCGCGCAATCCCCGCTCCAGTTCGCTGGCGGAGCGAACGCCACGCGCGGCGTAGATGCGTTGCAACAGCGGCGACACCGGTAGGTCGGCGATGAGCGGCGGCGGGGGACGGCGAACGATAGCGGTTGGCATGAGCGAGTTAGTCCAGTGAATCCAGGGCCGATTCGACCCGGTTGCGGCCATTCTGCTTGGCCTGGTAGAGCGCGAGGTCGGCTCGGCGGATTAGATCGCCCAGATCAACGGTAGCAGGACCAAAACTGGCCAACCCCAGACTGACCGTCAGGCGCAGCGGTCCATCTTTAGTAGCGATCGACTGATCCATGATGGCTTGCCGGAGGCGATCCGCGACGATCCAGGCGGCGGCCTGATCGGTTTGGGGGAGCAGAATGGCGAATTCTTCGCCGCCGATGCGGGCGAACAGGTCGATGTCGCGCAACAGCCGCCGGCCGGTTGTCGCCAGCATTTGCAGAGCCTGATCGCCAACCGGGTGGCCATAACAGTCGTTGACCGCTTTGAAATGATCGGCGTCCAGCAACGCCAGCGACAACGGGGTCTGGTAGCGCCGCGCCCGCTCAAATTCCTGGTTAGCGCTTTCCATGAAACACCGGCGGTTATGCAGGCCAGTCAGGCTGTCGGTCGTCGCCAGTTCCAGCAATTGCGCCTGCGCCTTCTGCCGTTCGGCGATCTCCTGCTCCAGCTCAATCGCGTACTGGCTGAGTCGGGCCAGCGCAGCGCCGAAGGCTTGCACGGCCAGCGCGATGTTGTCGAGTTCCCGCAACCATTCCCGCCGCAATTCGACCGGGTGGTGAGTCGTCTTGACCTGCTCCAGATTCCGGGTGACGCGAATGATCGGTTTAACCACCGCCCAGCGTATGAAATAGATCCCGGCGGTAAACAGCAGAATCAGCCCGCTCAGCGCACCCGCAACCATGAACATGGCGGCTTTGGCATAGTGAGCGATCTCGGCGCTGCCGTCGGCGGCGGCAACAGCGGCGTCAATAGAGATGGATTCCGACAAGTGATCGATGATGGATCGCACTGCTACCCAGGCCGCGCTCAACTGATCTTCGGTATTGAAGATCACCCGTTGCCACTCGAGCAAACGCCGAACCCGTTCAAGCGCTGGATCGTCGGCAACGGCTGACGACGGCGGCTGTCCAGCAAGCGATTTTTCCAGCGTGTTGAAGGCTTGTCGGGTAGTGGCTGAGCGAGGGTTGCTCAAGGCGCTATGCAACAGCAGATACAGTTGTGGCATCAGTTCGTGCAAGGCGTCGGAATGACCAAATACGCGACTGGAAGACGACGACTGTGGCGTTTCATCAAACTCGGCGTGGAATTTGACCAGCTCATCCTCAATGCGCTGGCGGGCGCGGTCCTGTTCGGTGTGGTAAACGGCCATGCGCTCGATGATCCGATAGACCCGGTTGACCTGATCCTCGGTGAATATGCTTTTTTCGGAGAGGGGCTTGATCGCGAGAATTCGCATCGCGAGCCATGCCGCCTGACGTTCATGCGGTTCGGGACTGCTGCGGACGACCTCCCCAAACCCCTTGAGCTGCTCCAGATTGATGGCGGTGCGAACCTGGGTCTGAATATCAGGCAACAGGATTTTGGAAGCATGATCGGCCAGTTGCAGAATGTCGTACTGAGCTTTGAACAGCACGAAAGCAGCCACGCAGCCGAGACTGGCAACCAGGCCTGCAATCAGCGCCAGGGCAGGCACTAACCGGGGTTTACGGCGTTCGGGGGGCAGTGGGTTCATGCGGCGGAATTTGGTTTGGCAATGGATCGGTGCAACTGGACTTTGGCCGTTCGGGGCGTGGTGGGCAGGACCGACGCGACGGTGTGGGGCTTCCGGCAGTGCGCCACCTCTATCCATGATAGTTGCAAAACTTGGCGCTGCTGGAACAGTTTTTACGGGAAGATGGGGCGACTTCCAGCCAATACACGTCTTGCTTCTTGCTCAAATCTAACTGCTTGAGAACAACGCGGCTCATCGCCCGCCGTGCAATTCGTCCACTCTTTCACGATCTTTGACAGATACGGGGGCTGAATGTGAATGGGGATAAAATCTTCTTTCCCCATCCATTGCTCAAGAAGGCCCTGAATGACGATTTGATCCGTGCGGCCTTCAGTTACGAAGTAGATACGCTTCATCAGATATTGGGCACACCACCGAAAGTGCCCATCACCCACTGTTGGGAAAGAGGGACGCCTTGATCCGCCTTATCGAGTAATTCTTTGTTTACTTCGACGCGGCGCACAACCGTTTTTCCTCGGTTGCTACGTTCCACCGTAAAGAGGCGGACGGCATCGTTCCGCAAAGGCAGCCCGTCCAAAACCAAGGGATTGTGTGAGGTCAGGAGCAGTTGCCGATCCTGTCGAGCAATCATCCAGTCGCACACCGATCTAAGCTGACCGGCAACGCGCACTACAACCCAATTTACCCGTGGTTGGCACAGGTTGCGCGCGTTGTCCGGTCGAGCGACCAGTTAGCCCGTCCCCGCAACGCAACCGGTTGAATCTCAAT
>JADLEK010000056.1 GCA_020846135.1 Gammaproteobacteria bacterium | reverse complement strand
GAGACGGTCGAAAAAGTCTCCCATTGATTTTGACGAAAAATGGACGGGAGCGCCGGCTGCCAGCCGGCATAACCCCGGCTGGAAGCCGGCGCTACAGCGATTGCAATCAATAAGTTAGTTTTTAGACAGTCTCTTAGCGTGCTTTAATTTCCGTTTCGTGAGCTGACCCCTGACAGGGCAGATCAGGTTATTAAACGTATTATGTATTATGCTGTAATAATGCTTTTATTTATACCATCATCAAGCATATCAGCAGCATTTTCTAACCTTCGCTAATCTTCAATTAGCGAAGGTTAAAGTATGCTCAATAGGGCATCAAACCGGGAGCGAATAATTTGCACGATACCCAGCCACTCAATGGCCAAAATCAAAAAGTTCAGTATCCAGCCCATCCACCCGCGTTATCAGATACGGTAGCCGGTTATATCCACGCCGCTATTGCGGATCGAACCCGGCAGGCTTATCAGGAAGATTTACAACGGTTTATAAACTGGAGTGGACAAATCCCCAGTTCCGCCGAACAGATTGCCGCCTATCTAGCCGTCCATGGCGAAACTCACGCACCGGCAACTCTGGGTCGCTGGGTAGTCAGTCTGGGCAAAGCTCACACTACCCTGGGACTGGAAAATCCTTGCACCTCGGCGCTGGTGCGGACCACCCTGCGCGGCATCCGTCGGCAACGAGGCACCGCTCAACGCCGAGTAGCGCCGACCGGACGCGATGATCTGATCGCCATGGTGAGGGCAATGGGAAACACACCGCGAGATTTTCGAGACCGCGCGCTGCTCTTGATTGGCTTTGCCGGGGCGCTACGTCGTTCCGAGTTGGTGGCATTAACTACCGCGGATACAATATTTAGTGCGGCTGGGTTAACGCTGACCATTCGCCGTTCCAAAACTGATCAGGAAGGTCACGGACGGCTCATCGGCATTCCATACGGACGGGGAGCGATCTGCCCTGTTCAAGCACTACAGGATTGGCTGACCCTATCCATTGATCCCGCCGATCCAGAAGCCCGAACTGCACCGATCTTCCGTCCCATCAACAAGCACGGACAAATCACAGACCAGGTACTGTCAGGACATGCCGTCGCCAAGATCGTCAAACAGCGTTGCGCTGCAGCGGGCTTATCACCGGAACATTACTCCGGTCATTCTCTACGAGCCGGGTTTTGCACGGCAGCAGCGCTCAATGGCGCTCCTTCCTGGCAGATCAGGAAAATTTCCGGTCACAAAACCAACGCCATGCTGGAACGCTATATCCGCGACGCCCGCCTGTTCCACGACAATCCACTGCAGGGCCTGTTTTAAAAATCTGGTCTCCGCTGGGTTAACGCCTTGTAGCTATCGGTCCAAGCAAAAATCGGTTGCTATACTAATCGTACTCATGAGCATGAGCATGAGCCGTTAACCACCGCTCGCCGCATTGAGGGAAATGATGGAGCAACAGATAGAAGAGAAAATCACCCAGCGCGCCGACGAAATCACCCTTGCCGGAGGAACCGATTTGACCGTGGCGGTCTGCGCCTGGACCTCTGACACCATGGTTGTCGTGCTTGAATGGTTCAATGGCGATGAACCCCAGCGCGAAATTATGGGCAGCATCCCATTAATCGATCCTCCGCAAAATGCGCCGCGGGAGATCCACCTGGGATCCTTTGTCGTTGTGGGCGTCAACAGCCTAAGCACCGCCTTCAAAGCGGTTCAGCAGGCGAAAATCTGTAACCAGCCGATCTGGCGCGGGATGGTGGACGGGCAACCAGTAACAGTACGCCAACAACCTCTTTAGCGAGGACCAAGGAATGATTATGGTGTTACCTTTGGTGATCGCCCTAGTGACGATTCTGTGCATCCTGAATGACTGGCCCAAGGCTGGTTTATGGGCATGGGTGCTACTGATAGGCGTCTATTTAGCATGGTGTCGGTATCATATGACCGATGCTCTGGCGATTTCACTATGAACGCGACTCTGACGCCCTCAACGGCGGCGCTGATCGTCCGCTGGTTTAATTTGACCGCTCTGGCCGGGATCACGCTAGTATTGCTGGTTGCATTATTCGATCAACTGGTCCTGGGGGAGTTGCCCTGTCCATTATGTATGTTGCAACGGGTTGCATTCATCATGGTCGGCATTGGCTTTCTGCTAAATGTCCAGTGTGGCGCGTCGCCATTGCACTATGGCATAGCGATTCTCAGCGCCTTGGCTGGCGCATTCAGCTCTGGCCGGCAAATCCTGCTGCATATTGTTCCCGGAACCGGGGCCTATGGATCGGCGCTGTTCGGCCTGCATTTCTATACCTGGGCCTTTATCGCGTTCATGCTGACGGTGTTGGGGGTAGGTCTGATTCTGCTGGTGGAAGCCCGGGTTGGCGAGGCGCGTCCCACCACGGTTGGCGGTCGGGTGGGCCGATGGATTGGCGTCCTGTTGACCGTGGTGGTGCTGGTCAATATCGCGGCGACCTTCTTGGAATGCGGCTTGGGGCCGTGCCCGGATAATCCGACCGATTACTTGCTGCTAAAGGGCAAACCCTGAGATAACGGGATCAAGAACCTCATTCAGGGTCGCCAGCGCCTCCTCAAACGCGAAATCTTCAATTTGAGCTTTCAAGCATGCGGCCTTTTCCGGAGCTAGACTCTCTCAGCGATGAGGCCAGTCGTTTATTTAATACCAATTCTCAGCAGGTTTCCGTCATTCCCGCGCAGGCGGGAATCCCATTCCCGCGCAGGCGGGAATCCAGGTAGCCACCGAGCAACGGGGGTAACCAGGTAGAGTGGGCACGGCCCACCTTTAACAGGGGATTGGGGGAAGGTGAGCCGTGCTCACCCTACGATTGGGTGTCTGAGTAGTTATGGATCGGGAAACGGTATTAAAGCCGTTCGTGGCTCGACAGGCTCACCACGAACGGCTTCATGATTTAGCAAGGCGTTAGAACTGGACGCTGAGGCCGAGACTGATGCCCTGGGTCCAGAACGACGAACGGTTGAACGAGGCTGACGGCTGAGCGGTTCCTTCCAGATTCGCTGGCGGCTCTTCCGTATAGGAGACGCTCTGGGTGGGATTGATATTACGATTGATCTGATCGCCCGGACGGACCACGGTGTTGGCATAGAGGAAGTTGTAGCCGGCGAAGATCGTCGCCGACGGGGTGATCCGGTAGCCGATGCTCAACTGCACTTCGGGCACGACCGCGAACACACTGCGCGATTCACTGCCGATGTTGCTCGGCAGCGCGAAGTAGCCGCCGGGAAAGGTCTGGGTCGGTCCCAGGTCGGTGAAGTCGTTGGTGACCAGCGAGCCGTTGATATTCACTTCTTGCACCATGGCGCCCAAGCCCAGCTTGAAGACACCCCCCACAGACCAGCGATCCTGATCATAACGCGCCCGTGCGCCGATCTGCGCGCCATAGAAGTTGTTCGAGGTGTCGAACGTGTCGTTGGTCTGCCAGATGTCTTCGGGCTGTGGGGGGTTGTAGGGGCTGCTGGTGGTGATGGCGTAGGTTTCCTTGAGCTGGAGCCACCTGAATCCGCCGATCAGGCCAACCGCCCACGGTCCCTGGGACGGGAGCGCGTAGGTGGCGTCAGCCTCGGCGCCCATCAGTCGGTTGCTGAATTCTTCCCTGGCGCTGCCGCGATAGACCGGCGAGAAGGAGATCTCGGTGACATTCTCGCGGTTCTCAGTGACATCGAAGAACGGGAGCAGCAGATCGGTTGATCCGTGTTCGCCGGAGGATTCCACGCTGGCGCTGGTGGAGCGCTCGCCAAAGTAGAGAAAGTTGCCCTCCAGACCCCAGCGGTCATTGAGGGTGTAGCCGGCGGTGATCCGAAGACCGGGATTGGGGTTGGTGTCCTGGTCGCCGCCGCCCAGCAGGACGTTGGTCCCCGGTTGCCCATACAGCCCATCAGTGATGATCGGTGTGGGCGTCGGGCTGGCCTTTTGCCACCAGAGCAGCGCTTCGGCGCTCAGGCTGAATACCCCGGCCGTCGCCGGATCGGTCGCGCCGGTCTGGGCCGAAGCGACCCCGCTGGTCAGCAGCAGCGAGGTTAGCGCCATGGTCATCCCGTTACGCATGTGCAGTCTCCCCGCAAGAGTCTTTTGGTTGAGGCGAGTCATGAGTCCTCCAGTGCTGATCAGGGATTAATCTGGGTCCGCGACGGGACATTCAGATTCACCAGCGGCTTGCCGCAGGTGGCATTATCCGGCTGGTTGGCGCAGCCGGCATCCGAGACGCCCACATAGTCGAGATTGAGCTTGCCGGCGGACATATTGGCCCGGCAGAAGCCAGCGGCGACTAAATCCTGATCAGTCGACTTCTCCTTGCAATAAGCATTGTCCACGGGCGAATCATTGGGAAAGCGAACCGCATAGACGCCGCTCAAGCCTTGGACGCTGTGGGTCCTGCCGGTGTAGCCGTCCGTGACATTGAAGGTCAACTCCTTGAGCAAAAAGGCAATATATTTGCTCTCGTCCGCGGTCGCAAACAGCCGCACCTCGCATTCCGACAGTGGCTTGCCGTTATTCCAGAACGACAGCGGCGCACTGAGTCCCACGTTGGGCGGGGTTGCCGGCGGCAGGCTGTAGCGCCGACCGCATACGCTGGCATGATGCCAGCCGGTCCCGACATTGGCGTGGTACTGCTTGAACGGATCGAAGGGTTCCTTGTTCGGCAGCACCGAACTGTTGCGGATATCCTTGCTGCCCACCTCGATGATCAAGCTGGAGCCTGGACCGCCGAAATTACCGTAGAAGTCGTCGATCGAGAACGAATACGCGCCGGGCGCAGCGAGGCCGTTGACGTCATTGTGAACAAACCGGGCGAAGGGATTGAGGTTGTAGACGCTGTTGTAGTCCGCCCAGAAGTGGAGGAACCCGTCGCGATGGTAGAGCGTGGCGTCCGGCGAGATGACCACCGGCAGGATGCATGAAGTAGGACACGCGGTGGGGCTGGGGCATGCTCCACATTGTTTCGGGTCGCCGCTGGGCGTCCAGGGCAATCCGCGTTGCAGGGCCTGAACGCTTTCATTGCGTTGCGCCTCCAGTGCGCATGAGGCCGGGCAGTCAGCGGGATTCTCGCTCGGACACTTTCTGCAGAGGCCCGGATCGTAGCCTGATTTCTCCAGATCGTAGCCAATGATGGCTGCGGCAATGCAGCGATCATTATTGTCGCCACGACCTGAACACTGCGGTGCGAATTCCTTCCAGACGAAATCCAGGGTCTTTTTGAAAGCTCTGCAGAAGCTTTCCTTTTGGATCGCCGGGGCAGTCGTAATCGCCTCGGAACCTGGATTTCCGCAGGGATCGTTGGCCGCTCCCTGCCACTGTGCGAACCGTTTAACGACGTTGGACAGGGTATCGTTGCTTAAGCGAAACGCCATCGGCGTAACATCGGTTTTGAACTTGCGGTATGTGTTGTCGATCAGGAATTTCTCGGCGTCGCAACAGCCAAGCATGACATTATTTTCGTTAGGACAGCATAGTTGATCCGGATTGTCATTATTGCCAAGGTCAGCGCCATTGGGCGGCGGCGTCGAGCATTGCAGGTTGACAGTCGGGTCCGTTTCCTTGCTGGTGTTACATTTTTTCGATGTTTTCCCGTCCCATGAGGGCAGAAAGAACGCCGAAACTCCTCCGGTTTGGGCATCCGTGATCAGAATGTTGGCCGACGGTACGCGATCGGTGCGGGGCGTCAGACAACTGAAGGTGGTTTTATTCGGATCGGTCGGCTTGCCGTTAATGCAATCCTTCGATTCAGCCCAGTTGAGTTCCGAGTAGGCCGCATAACGCGACCAGTGCCCGTCCGTAAGGAACTGCGTCAGGCGCTGGTTGAAGACGGTCGGCGACAGGGTGCTGCCCATGAACTGGGTCGCTCCGCCATCGTCCAGGGCCATCGCCACCGGCAGGTAGGCGTCATCGACATAAGAGACGTCAAAATCAATGAGCGGCGTCCCGCTGGGGTCGTTGGCGTTATTGAAGGCCGATCCGGTGGCGGGGTCCTGGGAAATGATCGTGTATTCCAGCAACTGGCCGGGCGCATCATGGCCGTAATCGGCTTCGGCAGTGCCGACCCAGCACCCTGCGCATAACGGGTAATTGGAGTAGTCCCAGTTCTGGACACGCGCGGTCCGCTGAGTGGCGTTCGACAGACTTTCAAACTTGGCGAAGTCAGCCACCAGGATGTAGATCCGCGATGCGTCGTAGAAGCCGCCTTTGGAACAGGGGCTGTCTTTGGGCAAGGCTACCGTGACCGTTTGGCCGGGCGGAATGCCGACGCCTTCGGCGCCCTGGTTAACGATGATCCGCAGCAAGCCGCCGGTCGCGCAGTTGGTTCCCTTGTCGCCCGGTTTGGTCGGTGCATTCTGCGGGGCCTGGATGACCGGATAGATCGGCGTATCCAGCGAGTTGTGGAACTTGATGTAGCGCTGGAAAGCATCGGCGCTCTGGGCAATGGCCGCCGGCGACGCCAGAAACGCCAGGCTCAGCCCGAGCAAGGCGGGCAGAAGAACAAACAAGGGTCGTTTCATCGGCAAATCATCCTCATTGGTGTGTCAGATCAATTCAAGACTATTGCGCTCGGAAATTCCACGACATCGACCATAAACACGGTCAAGCGTTGATGCTCCCGGTGGACCAACCAAAATGATTGTATTCCACCGCGAGATGTTGAGATGCCCTCCCTGACGATCAAAGCACCCTTGCCGATCCTGGGCCTGGATCGACGCGCCGCGAAATACTTCGGTCAAATCAAGGCTGATTTGGAGCGCGCCGGCAAGATCTAGCGGATGCTGACCTGTTGATCGCCGCCATTATCCTGGCGCAAGACGGCCAATTGGTGACTGGCAGGCAAGTCAATGTCCGGCAATCCACTGGCGACGGCGACCAATAGCCAACTGATATAGCCAAACAGGGTCGCCCCACCCAATGCGCTGGTGTTGCATGATCGCCTGCTGACGCCGCACGGCGGCGCAGCACTGCCTAGTGCGGGCCGGTTTTTCGCGTCTCAGGGCGGATTTCCTATATCCACCAGGCGGTGTTGCCCGGCTGTCGGCGAATCACCGTAGTACGGGCGTGAAAACCAGCCAACAGCAGCGCGATCAGAGCCAATCCCAGCAGCGCCGCCGGTTCCGGAGTTCCGCCGCCCATGAATGCGCCCCCGCTGCCGCCGGTGAGTGAAGCCGCTGGTTCGCCATAAGCCAGCGCTGTCGTTCCCTTCACCTGCGCGATCGGCACCGGCAAGGTCGGCGTAGAGTCCGCCGGATTCGGGTTGTAAATCTGCTCCGATACCGCAACGAACGCCGTCCACGGCGTCACCAGACTGAAATTCAGGCCCAGGTCGATGATCCGCTGTTTGAGCGCGTCGGTATTGGCCGCTTCGCCGTCCCGCTGATGAACGCCGGTCGTCAGTTGATAATGCAGTTCGCCGATCAGGGAGCGCGCCCACAGAATCGGCACCGCCTCACCCTCAGCGCTGGTTTCCGGCAGATCAATTTGCAACGGCAAGGTGGCCGGGCGACCCCGCACCAGACCCCGCACCGTGATTTCATGACGACCAGGGCGGCCATAGCGACCTTGCAGGCGCAACGATTGCCCGGCGAATAGATCGGGAACCTGCGCCGGACTGGGATCGCTGACCTCCATCCCGCCCCAATCAATCTGAATGTCGGTCAACATCGGCGATTGCAACCGCTCGGCTAGTTCGCTCGCGACTTTTTCCAGATCCTCGGTCGGGTCCATGGTGCGGGTGAAGCCGCGTCCGACTCGCCCCATTTCATTGAGCAGGTAGCGGTTGACCCCGGTACCCACGCCAAAGGCATACAGCCGGGCATCGCCCAGATTGGCCCGGAGCAGCGCCAGAATCTGGGCTTCGTTGCCGATGTAGCCGTCGGTCAGGAAAGTGACCAAGCGCAATGCTCCCACGGGAACCGGAGGCGCCAACGCCTGGCGGACCCCGGTACTCATTTCGGTGCCGCCTTCGCCATTCAGTCCATCGGTGTAACGCAACCCGGCCTGAATGTTCTGCGGCGTTGCCGGCAAGGGCTGACTGGAAAATTCAGTCGCGGCATCGCTGAAACGGATGATCCGGAAACTGTCGGTGGGCCGCAGTCGCCGCAGCGCCGCCCGCATGAAGGCTTTGCTGGCTTCAATGGGCAGGCCGTTCATCGACCCGGAGCAATCCAGCACGAAGACTATTTCGCGGGGGGTGATGTCGGCTTCAGTGGGAATCCGCGGCGGCTCCAGTAGCAGGCTGAAAAACCCGCCGCGCTGATCGCGGTACGCCAGCAGACCAGCCTGAGTCCGGGTTCCGGCCAAGGTGTAGCGCAATACGAAATCGCGGTTATCCAAGGTTCGGCTATTGGTCAGGCGGACTTCGGCTTGCCCACTCTCCGGGGTTGTAGTAGTGATCGGATGGGTGCGGCTTTCAAGATTCGTAATCGCCATGCCGGCGTTGATGTGAATCGCCAGTCCCACCCGTTCCGGGTCGATCTGTTCCGGGACATTCAATTCAAACACCGGCGGGTAGGCGGGCAATTGCTCGACTTCCCATTGCCCATAGGTGGTTTGGCTATTTGCCGCCGTGGCATTGCTGGAAGCGCCGGTCTGCGTATTCCAGTGCTGAACGCCGCCCGGCGCTACGGGCTGGCCCGGCGCAACACCCGCCCCCTGGGGCTGATAGCGTGGCCCGACTACTAGCGGAACGGCCAGTTCGTAGCCGCCATCGATCCGGGGTACGGTCTGGACATATTTCAGCGTGACCTTGATCGGTAATCCCGGCATCAGATTAGCAATGTCCTGAGTGAACATATTGGGGCGATGCTGACTGAGCAAAGCAGCGCTACGGCCTTCGTTTTTCGCTTTCTCAAAGGTGGCGCGAGCAGTTTCGATCCGCTGAATTTTGGCCTGAATCCGCTCATCGCCGACTTCCATCGTCATCGCGCTGACTGCAGCGGTTTCGTTGAGTGGAAACAGATAAGTGGCATGAACCGCCTGATTCAGCGGATTAGCGAAGGTCTGAGTCACGGTCACCTGCGCCACATCGCCCTGCACGTCAGCGTCAATATCGGTCTTGAGCAGCGGCAGGGTGATGGGCTTGCCGTTCACCTGCGCTTCGATGCGCCCGCCCAGGTCATCAGGGACGGCGGCCAGCGCCCCGGTTATGGCGGACCAGGTCAGGATGCTGATCAGAACAAGTTGAGTACGGTT
The DNA here is from genome assembly GCA_020846135.1 of Gammaproteobacteria bacterium. Lineage (GTDB taxonomy): Bacteria > Pseudomonadota > Gammaproteobacteria > Competibacterales > Competibacteraceae > RXIV01. Next base: position 31,780 of record JADLEK010000056.1, on the reverse strand, counting down.
CATGAGTTGATGCTCCAAAGGTTATAGTTTCACAGGCAGGGGTTGAGGTTGAGATTGGCGTTGGGGTTGGGATGAAGGCAGAGGCAAATCCAGCGCCCGCCAGGCCGCGCTATCAAAGGTTTCAGTGGCGATGGCGGATGCTTCCCAGGGCGCGATCCGCTGAATCATCCGCCAGGTCGTACCAGGTGCTTGCAGCCAGCGCCACACCGCCTCGGCGACGTGGGTGGTCAACTCGCCGCGCTCCGAGACAAAGCTCACCGCGATCCGCCAGCCCCGGCCATGCGGATCGATGCTGTGGTAAATCGCGCTGGGCATGGGACCGCCAGTCTGGCCGAGATAGCGCACCGTGTGACCGGCTCCGGCCAGGCACTCTTCGGGGGAATGGAGATGACGCAGCGGCGCGGTGGTGCTAACCACCAGCAGGCCATAAGGCCCATAGGCGGAACGGGCTGCACCGCCGCCGTAGCGGGTGAAGTAGGCCTGCTCCTGGGCGGTGAGAAGGCCAGGTTGCCCGATGAAAGCCGCCAGGTAAGCAGGCAAATCCGGCGTGGGCAGGGAATGAGCTATATCCAGCGGTTGCGGCGGCAGTGCGATGATTCCGGCGCAGGCGATCAGAAACGCCAGGCCGGTGAACGGTTTGACTGAAACCAGCCGGGAGGCGCTGGCGGCGATGAACGGTGGTTCCGGGATCGTGTTGCGGTGACCAGTTCGCGCCCAGAGCAGAATCGGCAAAGCCGAAAAACTCAGCGTCAGCAGGCCAATCGTGCTATGCCACGGCTCGGCCAGGACATCCACCCCGCCCAGCGCCTCGCGGTGAACCAGACCTGCCGCCAGCGCGACGATCCGCAGGCTGTTTCCCAGCGTCGCCGCCGCCAGAGCGATCAACGCGCCGAAGCCGGCATAGCGCAGCGTCGGGCGGGTCAGCGCGGCGAGCGCGACGAACAACAACAGCAGCAGTAATAACCCACGGGTCCCGGAGCAGGGCAGATCGACCAGCACCGTTTGCCCCTGCCATTGCAACTGGATGCCATCGCATAGGACCGGAGCTGAGCCGATCTGAAGCGCCGCGCAGGCGCCAGTTGCGGAAAGCTGTTGCAAGACAAAGCCAAAGCCGCGTTGCAGAATACGTTCGATGGGCAGGGCAAAGGCGAACAGCACCGCCAGCCAGCCGGGAGCGAGCGAGCGGCCACGGCGATCCAGATTGAGTAGCAGACCGATGGCGTAGACATCCACCGCCAGCGCCGCCGCGCCGAGGGTGTTGATCCCCAGCCATTGCCCCAGCAGGCGCAGGGTAGCGGTCATGCCCAGCAGTCCGAGTCCAAGCCGGCGTTGCTGGGCGTTAATCCGCTCCACCGGACTGGTTGCGCTCCACAGCAGCAGGCCGCCGGCCAGCATCGCCACCCACAACCCATAGGAATCGTAGGCGGGATCGAGCCAGGTGGCGACCAGCCAGATCAGCGGGTGAACCGCCAACAGAATAAGGCCTGACATCAGGCCAATCGGGCCGAACCAGGGATAAAAATCGAAGTGGGGATCAAGTATGAGGCGCATGGCGTGACTCCTGAAGAGTTTGCCAGCGCAGTATCCGGCGGGGATTTGCGCGCTTCGTGGCGCGTTCGTGCAAGAGTGCGGAATGATTGTGCAAAACCGGTGCAGGCGGTGTTTCCGCCACTGCGGTGCGGTTAAGTTTGACTTCCAGTACGGGGGTCTGGGCGCCGGCACGCTCGTCTTCAACAATTTCAGCGGCATTGGCCGTCCCGGCGTCGGGACGCTCAAGGTGGACGGCAAGGAGGTCGCCACCAAGAAGATGGAGAAAACGCTGCCGATGATCCTATCAATGAGACAAGAGCTTCGACATTGGCTCCGACACGCTCACCGGGGTGAACGACACCAACTATCAGCCGCCGTTCCCGCTGACCGCCAAGCTGAACAAGCTGACGATCAAGGTGGATCGCCCGCAACTGTCGCCCGAAGACATCAAGAAACTCGAAGAGGGCATGGTGAAAGCTGCTGACACGAAGTAAATTTTTCCAGTCGTGAACCGAGTGGGCGGTTCCGGGATGACTGGAACGGCCCGCGACTTGATCAGTCAACTGTTGTGAGGCAAATTCGATCTGCTGGCCAAATTGCTGGTGAACAATCCGCCCGCCGCTCTGGACAAGCACATCCTGGAAAAGATGGCTAAGATCGGAATCGTTCCCGGTCAGCCGTTTGATCGCAGCAAACTCGCTCCCATGGCCCATGAAGCGTTCTCCCTCGTGCCCAAGGTCGCCAATGAAAAGATTATGCTTTGGCTGAAGGAAGGCATCGTCGAAGGCGACATGAAATTGGAGAACGGCTGGCTGTTCACCACCAAAACCGGCAACTACAGTGTGAACTACCTTCAGCGGGCCTTGATCACCGCGATCGGGTTAGGGGCGAATCGTCCACAGGACGCCAGCAAAACCTCAAGGCCAACGCCGATGGTTCGGTAGACCTCTACATCCAGAACGAAAACCCTGGCCCGGCCAGGAATCGAACTGGCTCCCAGCGCCGAATGACAAGTTCATCCTCATGATGCGGCTCTATTGGCCGCACGAGAAAGATCCCTCAATCCTTGACGGCTCATGGAAAATTCCGCAGGTCAAGGCTGTGGAGCAAATCTTTCAGTTGTGAATTGGGCGGGCTGCTCCCACGGCGAGAGCGTCCCGCAGATTGACCGGATTCCACTTTTGTCTCTCGATTCCCCGTTACCATGTTACCATCCATTTTCAAGAGGAGTGACACCATCATGACCAACGCCAGTTTCAATCATCCACGCGGAGTGCGCACATGGCTAGCGGGGGTGGGCTTTTTGGTCCTTTCCGCCTGCGGTACTACCTTGCAACCCCCCCCCACTGCCCAGAGCATTGCCGGTCTGACGCCCTCGGGCGCCGTGACCCTGACCGAACTCGTCGCGGCGGGCATGACAGGGGGAACCGGTGCGCTGACGTTCCAGGGGCGCACCTATCCGTTCAAGGTCGTCGGCACGGTGATCGGCCCCGGCGGCGCTTCTCAGGTCAAGGCTAGCGGAGAGGTCTATCGGCTGAACCGTCTGTCCGATTTCGAGGGTACTTATTCGGAGGGAACGGGGCAGGCCGGACTCGCCACGTCGGGTAAGGCGGAATTGTGGATGCAGAACCAGGCGGGGGTGATCATGCACCTGACTGGCGCCAGCGAGGGCGTCGTACTCTCGCTCGGGCGCGATGAGGTCGTGGTTCAACTGGCGAACTGAACCCACGCAACCGAACGGAACCGGCGGGTCTCGACCCCTTCGAGACGACGCGAGTCGGCCCGCCAAGCGTATTTTGGCCGGACGCACCGCCGGACGTTTTACTACTGAACAGACTGCGTGGGCTGCTTCGCAGGGAGCGGTCCGCGCATTCACTTCCAAAGTGATGCCAAAGAACCGTAAGGAGATCGAAAACCATGAATCGCATGTTATTTAGCACCGCATTAGCGGTTACCGTCGCCGCTGCGCCGCTCATGGGCTATGGAGTGGAAAAAGACCCCATCTCTCAAGCCGAGAAGGGCGAGAAGCACCGGCCCGGCATCACCGAAACCAAGGCCATTGCCGAGGAAGGCTTCATCTACGGCCTGCCCATCGTGATGAACTATGCGGTCATGCATGAATACTGCGTGGACAAGGATTCGGGCCAATACAAGGCCCCGTTTAACACGATCTTCAACGAGCACCGCGTCTTCACCTACAAGGACACGGCGATCATCACCCCCAACAGCGACACGCCATATTCACTCCTGTGGCTGGATTTGCGCGCCGAACCTTATGTACTCTCTGTTCCGGCGGTGGAAAAAGAGCGCTATTACTCGGTGATGCTCACCGACGGCAATACCTTCAACTATGGCTATATCGGCAGCCGCGCCACCGGTAGCGATGCGGGTGATTATCTGGTGGTCGGCCCGGACTGGAAGGGCGAGACGCCCGCCGGCATCAAGCAGGTGTTCCGCTCCTCCACTCAGTTCTCCATCGCGGCCTATCGCACGCAACTCTTCAACGCTGACGACATGTCCAACGTCGAGAAGGTGCAGGCGGGCTACAAGGTTCAGCCGCTGTCGGCGTATCTCAAACAACCGGCCCCTCCGGCGGCGGCGGCGATCGATTTCCCGAAGATCGACAAGGAGATGGTGAAGACCAACTTCTTCGATTACCTGGACTTCGCGCTGCAATTCGCGCCGGCCGGCCCCGAGGAAGAAGCGATCCGCGCCAAGCTCGCCAGCATCGGCATCGGCCCCGGCAAGAAGTTTAACTTCAAGGACCTTTCGCTTGAGCACAAGGCCGCCATCCTGCTGGCGATGAAGGAAGGCGACAGCAAGGTCGAGAAGTACCTGGAGGTCGGGCAGAAGGACATCAACGGCTGGAAGGTCGGCTCACTGTTCGGTGACCGCGCTTTCTACAATGGCGACTGGCTGAAGCGGGCCGCGGCCGCCAAGGGCGGCATCTACGGCAACGATGCCGTCGAAGCCATGTATCCCCTCACCAAGACGCTGGCCAACGGCGAAGCGCTCGACGGCAGCAAGCACAAGTACACGTTGACGTTCGCCAAGGACCAGTTCCCGCCGGTCAATGCCTTCTGGTCGGTGACCATGTACGACGGCAAGACCCAGTTCCTGATCAAGAACCCGATCGACCGCTACCTGATCAACTCGCCGATGCTGCCGTCGATGAAGAAGAACGCGGACGGCTCGCTCACGCTCTACATCCAGAAGGATTCACCCGGCAAGGACAAGGAGTCGAACTGGCTCCCGGCGCCGGACGGCCCCATCTACCTGGTGATGCGCCTGTACTGGCCGAAGACCGAGCCGCCATCGATCCTGCCGCCCGGCGCAGGAACCTGGCAGCCGCCGGCCATCGTGGCGGTGAACTGAATTCGTTCACTGTCGGTTCTGATACCCGCACGTCGGCGGATGACAGCGATGACCCGCTACCATTCCGCTTCACCGACGAACGATCCGAATTATCGACGCGGAAATCATCGGCCCGGATGAGGGCAAGGGCGGGAAGCACCTGCTGCTCCCGCCCGGCTCTACACAGGCGCGGCGCCGGAGGGGTAACCGCCGCCGCCCCCGGCTGGATTTAATCCCCGGCATCGAGTTGCGCCCGCCAGGCCGCCGGCGCTGTTCCCGACCAGCGCCGAAACGCGCGGGTGAACGCGCTGGCGGCGGCGTAGTCGAGGGTGGCTGTGATCTCGCTCATGGACATGTGGGTGTGTTCCAGCAACTGGCGCGCGATCTCGTAGCGTACTTCATCTACCAGCGCCTGGAAGATGACGCCCTGCGCCTTCAGCCACCGGTTCAGGGTACGACCCTGCATCGAGAAGAGTTGGGCCACCTCTTCCAGGGAACTCCGACGAGTGATCAGCATGACGCGCAGCACGCGGCGCAACTGGCTGACCAGGTCGGGAGGGTCCAGGCTTGCGAGCGCGGCGATCCGTCGCTCGATCCTCTGGCGCGGGGCGGGATCGGTGCCCGGCACGGCGTGGTCGAGCCACTTCGCCGGAAACACCAGCGCGGTCTACTCCGTATCGAACCGTAACGGCGCCCGAAAGAATTCGTGATACGGCTCGATGTTGCCGGGCCGATGGCGGGAAAACAGCACCTCAATGGGGAGCCAGCCCGGGCCACACAGCGCTCGCAGGATATTAAAAAGGGTGGCGAGGACTCCGTCGTAAATTTGGTCGGTACCTTTCACCCCTGACTGGTAAATCAGGTAGCTCAGCACCGCCACGCCCCGTTCGACCGCTAACGCCGGCACCGCACCCCGATCGTGTACATACAGATGGAGAATCGCGCCGCGCAATGCCGAACCGACATCCGGCGAGTGCTGGAGCAGTTGGCCAAAGATGCCCAGGGAGGCGGGTCCGCCTTTTTGTCCGATCAACAAGCCGAAATGGGCACATTGTGTCCGCGCCGCGCACCGCTTCAGCAGCCGGCCCATGGCGGCGAAGGAAATCGTGTTCTCGGGATTTTCGAACAGGCTCAAATCCAGGCCGACACTGCCGATCACTTCCGTCGGATCAACCCCTAGTTCCCGCAAAACCTGGGGAACCTCGATGAGCGGGCCAACCCGCAACCCGCCTTCATTGACAGGGTGTTTTTGTGGGAAACCGTCGGCATTCCCATCGACAGGGGAGCGATGATGACTGTTCATCTTTAAAGATTAGCAGACTGTTGTCGCGATTGGTTAAGCATAAAGACGCCTTCAAGGTAATGATTACCGTTTCGAGATCGGTGCGACCCTTGACGAAGCTCACTCTCACCTATTGATCGGTCGAGGCTGACGCCGGAAACAAGCAGAAGCTGGTGCAGGCGCAGCGGAACGACAAGACCAGCGAGTGATCTCCCGGAGCCGGCAGCGCACTCGGGGAGTACCCGGTGACCGCCGGGTCCATAACTCATCCCACACCAAAGAGATCGACCCATGACGACAAAGCACAAATTCATAGCCGCTGTAACGCTGATCGCAGCGATTGTCCCGCTGGCTTCCAGCCTGTCTTTGGCGGAGGCCAAGGAGGAGAAGGAAAAACCCCAGCTCATGTTTGTGCAGACGGCCGAGGATTTAAAGGCCAACGACAAGACCTTGCGCCTGGTCAATGTCGGCCAGCAAACGCTGTACTTCTCGGATCGCCCGGTGCGGATCGCCGGGCACATCACCCTGCCGGCTTACATGGAGGAATGGACAGCGAGTGCGGGTAAAGACAACTTCAGCAACGACCCGCCCAACGCCACGGTTTCGGTCTATGAGGGCGGCAAGGCCGAAAACACGCTGGCCGTGATCGAGATCAGTCACCCGGTCATCGACGGGAAAGACCTTCCTCGATTCCAGCGACGCCCTGAGCGACTCCCCTGGCTCGCGAGTATCTGACCACTCCCTCGCACACGGAATTCCAGCGCCTGGTTGCGCTGGGGCAAACCCCGATAAACTGTCTGGACCTGAGCGAAACGCCGCCGGCGGCTAGCAAGGCCGGCCGGGCGGCAGCCGTCGCTTTGTACGGGACGCTGAGCCGGATCCCCCTTCCGGCTTTTGCGGACATCCCCGACGCCGATAATACCGTTTCCCGATAGCCTTTATCTTTTGCAGATTAAACAACTACCCTGTTCGTCATACCCGCGAAAGCGGGTATCCAGTTGTTCAGCGACTGCCTAGATTCCCGCCTTTGCGGAAATGACGGAACCTGGGAACCATATAAATACGAGAACCTACCAAGAATTGATATTTGATTATGATCATGACGAATTGTCACCGACGACTTCCTGGTTTTGTTGCACTCCTGGTCTTGCTTGCGCTCCTGATTGGCGGCGCGGCGCTGTCCCCCCGCTGGGCCTACGCCGGCAACGAGCCGATGGAGCCGTTGCCGGTCGCTTTACCGGCCAGTCATCCCCCGACAACATCGACTGGCGGCGGTTACGTCGGCGCTCAGAGCTGCGCCCAATGCCATCAGGCCGAATATCAGCACTGGCAAGGTTCGCAACACGCCAAGGCCATGCAGCCCGCCACTGAATCCACCGTGCTGGGCGATTTCAACGACACCTCCTTCAACTACGCCGGCGTCACCTCGACCTTCTTCCGCCGCGACGGGAAACTCATGGTGCGGACCGATGGGCCAGACGGGCAGTTGCAGGATTATGAAATTGCCTACACCTTCGGGCTGTATCCCTTGCAGCAATATCTGATCGGCTTCCCTGATGGCCGCTATCAGGCGCTGGGCATCGCCTGGGACAGCCGGCCCAAGGACCAGGGCGGGCAACGCTGGTTTCACCTCTATCCCGATCAGCGTTTGACCGCCCCGGATCCACTGCACTGGACCGGCTTGCAGCAGAACTGGAATTACATGTGCGCCGAGTGCCATTCCACGAATCTGCGCAAGAACTACGACCCCCAGCGCCGGCGTTTCAATACCACCTGGTCGGAAATCAATGTCTCTTGCGAAGCCTGCCACGGTCCCGGCGCAGATCATCTCGCCTGGGTCAAAAAGGAAGGGGACTGGCAAAAACTGAACCGCAGCAAGGGGCTGGCCATTGTCCTCGACGACCGGCGCGGCTGGCATTTTCAGTGGCGCGACCTGGCGATGAAAGGGCTGAATCTGGCGACCGCCAACCGCCCGGAAACGGCAATCACCCTGTGGAATGTCACCAAGGGAACCGGCAGCGCCGCGTTGAACGCTCCGCAAGCCGGCTATTCCGAGCTGGAATTGTGCGCCCGTTGCCATTCCCGACGCGGGCAGATCCGGGAGGAATACAGCTTCGGCAAACCGTTGCTGGACACGCACCGGCTGGCGTTGCTGACCCCTGATCTGTACTACCCCGATGGGCAGATGAAGGACGAGGTGTTCAATCACGGCTCGTTCCTGCAAAGCAAAATGCAGGCGAAGGGCGTCAGTTGCAGCGATTGCCACGAACCGCACAGCGGCCAGTTGCGCACTACTGGCGGCAAAGTCTGTCTGCAATGCCACCTCGCTGCCAAATACGAAGCGCCGCAACACCATTTTCACCCGGTGGATGCCAAAGGCGTGGACTGCGTCGCCTGCCATGCGCCCATCACGACCTATATGGTGGTGGACCCGCGCCACGACCACAGCTTCCGCATTCCCCGCCCGGACCGGTCAGTGACCCTGGGCGCTCCCAATGCCTGCACCAGTTGTCATCACGATCAATCAGCCCAGTGGGCGGCGGATCAGATCAAAAAGTGGTATGGCAAACCCCTGCCGGGCCATCAACCGTTCGCCGAAGCGCTACAAGCCGGCCACACCGGGGCCGCTGGCGCCCGCGAGTTGTTGCTGGCTCTGCTGAAGGATCCGGAGCAACCGAATATCGCCCGCGCCAGCGGAACGGTCCTGCTGGGCGAGCGGCTCGATCCGAAGGCGTTTGAAACGATCCGCCTGCTGCTAGCCGATCCCGATCCGTTGTTGCGGAGTGCGGCGGCGCGGGCGCTGGGAGCATTGCCGCCGGAGTTGAAGGTGCGACATTTATTACCGCTGCTCAACGATCCGGTGCGGCTGGTCCGGATCGACGCTGCACGGGGATTAGCTGCCGTACCGAAGGAAACCCTGAACGACGATCAACGCCAGGCGATTCAGCGCGGACTCGCTGAGGCCATTGTGTCCGAACAAGTCAGCGCTGACCGCCCGGAGGCATCTTTGAACATTGGGCTGATCCACGTTGACCAGAGCCAGTTCGACCAGGCGGAAGCCGCCTACCGCGCCGCCCTGACGCTGCAACCCGCCTTCACTCAGGCTGCGGTCAATCTCGCTGATCTGTACCGGCTCCAGGGGCGCGATGCGGAGGGCGAAAAAACCTTGCGTCAGGCACTGGCCCTCGATCCAGCCAACGCTGCCGCACACCATGCGCTGGGATTATTGTTGATCCGCCAGAAGCAGTTGCCCGAGGCACTAACCGCCCTGGCGGAAGCCGCACGGCTGGATGGCGATACCCCCCGCTATGGCTATGTGTACGCGGTGGCGCTGAACGAAACGGGTCAAGGTTCATTGGCGATCCAAACCCTGGACGCTGTTCTAGCCAAACATCCGAACGACCGGGATAGCCTGATGGCGCTGGCGACGTTCCAGCGCGATGCGGGAAATCGTGATGCGGCGCGGGTTCATGCCCGGCATTTGGCGGAATTGGAGCCGGAGAATCCCCAGATCCAGGCGCTGCGCCAAAGCCTGTTGCCATAAGCCCCGCTGACCAGCCAGGCGGTCTGGATTAATACCGTTTCCCGATAGGTTTTGTCCTTTTCAAACGCCAAGAACCACCCTGTTCGTCATACCCGCGAAAGCGGGTATCCAGTTGTTCAGCGGCTGCCTGGATTCCCGCATTCGCAGGTATGACGTAAAGCCAAAACCATAAATGCGAAAACCTAACGAGAATTGGTAGAACCGACCTTCCGCACACCCCGCAGCTATCCCCAGACTCAATGTACTACCGGCTAATGATATTTAAAAATTTATCCGGTATCTCTAGGCCGGCGTAGCGCAGGAGTTCCAAGGAACCCTGGGCAAATTGATCCAGGAAGCGGTCGATCTCGGCGCAGAGGGTTTCGAGAGTTGGTCAATTCAGCGCAGTTACCGCAGTCAAGGAAGGGAAATTCCACAACTCCAACCGGATGGCTATATGATCCCGGTTCCTGACAGCAGCCGGCGCAAAATCGAACTGATCTCCCATGCCCACCATTCTGGTCGTTGATGACGATCCCCACATCCGCGAAGTGATCAGCTTTGCCCTGCAAAAGGCCGGCTTCGCTACGCTTGAGGCGGAGAATGGGGCGCAGGCGCTGACCCGGTTCCAGGAGGCCGGCCCGGATTTAGTGGTGCTGGACATCGTCATGCCGGAGCTGGACGGGACCGAGGTATGCAAGGCGTTGCGCCGGATCAGCACGGTTCCCATCGTGTTCCTGTCCTCGCGGGACGATGAAGTGGATCGCATCCTCGGGCTGGAGCTGGGCGGTGATGATTATGTGACTAAGCCGTTCAGTCCCCGCGAGCTGACCGCGCGGGTCCGGGCAATTCTGCGGCGCGGCAAGGGCGAAGCGCCAGACGCGGTTCCAGCAGGCGAACAGCACATCGAACACGGGCGGTTGCGGCTGAATCTGGATCGCTATGCCGCGTTTTGGCAGGACCAAGAGGTGGTGTTAACCCTGACCGAGTTCGGCATTCTGCGGACTTTGCTCGGTCATCCCGGCAAGGTGTTCAACCGCGATCAACTGATGGATGGCAGCTATCAGGACTACCGGGTAGTCAGTGACCGCACCATCGACAGCCATGTCCGCCGGGTGCGCGCCAAATTCAAGGCGGTGGGCGCGGATCCGATTGAAACCCTGCACGGCATTGGCTATCGGCTGGGGATCTGCTGAATGGCGGCAGCCCGGCCCCGCCTCAAACTGCGTTATCTGCTGCTGGCGGTGAATCTGACCGTGCTGTGGCTGCCGTTGCTGGGGCTGGAGGCGCTGCGGCTGTACGACAGCGCATTGGTGCGCCAAACCGAGTCGGAGTTGATTGCCCAGTCTGCGTTCGTCGCCGCCAGTTACCGCGCTGCTTTAACCCGGCTGGCCCCGCACCTCATGGCCGATCCGGGTTATGGCGTTCCGCTGGCCGCGCCTTGGCGGGAACAGTACGACCGCGAACCCCGCTGGCGACCTCGCCCGGCCCGGCTGGATCTGGCTGAAGAGCCAGCATCCCCACCGCCCCCGGAGACCGTTGAGCCATCTGCGCCAGCCGATCCTTACGCCCAAGTCGTCGGCCAGGAATTGCAAACGCTGTTGCAGGATGCGCAAGTGATGACCTTGGCCGGGATTGCCGTGACTGATGCGCAGGGTACGGTCGTGGCGACGACCGGCCCTAGCCTGGGTCGTTCCCTGACCGCATTTGACGAAGTGCGGCGGGCCTTGACCGGCGAACCGGTGAGTTTGTTGCGCCAGCGTATTTCTGACCAGCAACCACCGGCGGTTGACTCGATCAGTCGCGGTACCCCGCTGCGGGTGTTCGTCGCCGCCCCGATTCTCCAAGGCGAGCGGATCGTCGCTGCGGTCCTACTGTGGCGCACGCCGATCCCGCTCTCCCAGGTGTTGCACGGCAAACGCTATCACTTGCTGCTGGCGGCAGTATTGCTGCTAGGGACTGTTGCGCTGATGTCGCTGTTTACCGCCCTAACCGTGGTGCGACCGCTTCAGGCGCTGGTGCGGCAGGCACAGCGGGTGACCGCCGGGGAAAAGGGCGTCGTCGCGCCGCTGGCCCATCCGATTACCCAGGAAATGGCGGATTTATCGCAGGCCATAACGACGATGGCGCGGCATCTGGAACAGCGCGCCGACTATATCCGCAGCTTCGCCTCCGAGATGTCCCACGAGTTCAAAACCCCATTGGCGGCGATCCGGGGCGCGGTGGAGTTGCTGCGCGATCATCTCGATACGATGACCGCTGCTGAACGCGACCGGTTTTTGGGGAATCTGGATCAGGATGCGGCTCGACTGGAACGGCTGGTGCGGCGGGTGCTGGAGCTGGCTCACGCCGATGTGATGCAAGCTTCAGCCATGGATCGCACCGAGGTCGCGGTGCTGGTGCGGTATCTGGCTGCTCGTTACATGGATGCCGGGTTTAAGGTGACGGTGATGGAACCGTTGCCGGCGGTGGCCGTGGCGATGACCGAAGATGTACTGGAATCGATCCTGAGCAATGTGCTGGATAACGCCCGGCAACATGGCGGCGATGTGGCGACAGTGGCGGTGACTCGCCTTGCGCCTGAGTCTGCCGTATTGATTGAGATCAGCGATAACGGTCCGGGTATTTCAGCGGCTAATGTAGCCCGGGTGTTTGAGCCGTTTTTCACCACTGCCCGCCGGCAGGGCGGAACCGGGCTGGGCTTGGCAGTGGTGAAATCCTTGGTCACCGCTCATGGCGGCAGCATTGAATTAGGCGAAAGTGCAGCAGGAGTGCGGTTGCGGATCAGACTGCCATTGGTCGGGAGGATGATCGGCTGACCGGTGAGTTGAAACTCATGGCCGTGCGGCTTGAGGCGCATCGCCGCGACAATCGCCTGTTGCAGGCGGTCGCGGTCGCCGAGATGAGCGCACAGCGCCCGGTGTAAATCTACTGGATGCTCCGGGCGGGACTGGGCCGGGTTTGACGGTGGTGAAATTCCGCGTGGCTACTCTTGGCGACAAGGCGAATGCCGCAGCAGAAAAAATAATATCCGAGCTATGTTTGGGAAATTATCATTGCATTTATTCCACAAGCCGGAAGATTTGCAATGCTTATATCCCGACACGCCTTCCCTATCGTTGAATCCGCCCTGAACCGTCAGGCCGCTGTCGCTTTGATCGGTCCCCGCCAAGTCGGGAAAACCACGCTGGCGCGCCTGATTGGCGATCAACGGCAGGCGCATGAGTGTGCGCGAGATGGCGACCACGCTGGCGGCGCTGTGAATAAGAGCTTCGAGGTTGTCGCGCTCGTCGAATTCGATACAAGCCGTATAACCTTTGTAGCTCATAGTGTTCATGGAACTCACCGTGTTCATGGAACTCACCCGCCGGTATGGCTCATGTGGCGCAGGATGACCGGCTGGCCGGTGAGCTGAAATTCATGGCCGCGCGGTTTGAGATTCATCGCCGCAATGATCGTCTGTTGCAAGCGGTCGGGGTCGCCGGGATGAGCGCGCAACACCCGGCGCAAATCCACCGAATGCTCCTGTCCCAGACAGAGCAGCAGTCGACCCTCGGCGGACACCCGCACCCGGTTGCAGTCGCTGCAAAAGTTATGGCTGTGCGGTGAGATAAAACCGATCCGGCTGACCGTTCCCGGAATGCGGTAATAGCGGGACGGGCCGCCAGTGGTTTCAGTGCTGGGTGTCAGGGTGAACACCCGCGCCAGGTCGGCCCGAATCGCGTCGCCGGAGTAATACGCCTCGGCGCGGTCGTGATCCGTAATCATGCCCAGCGGCATGGCTTCGATGTAACTCAGGTCCAGTCCATTCGCAATCGCAAACCGCGCCAGATCGACCACTTCATCGTGATTACGGCCCTTCAAAATCACTGCATTCAGCTTAATGCGCTGAAAACCGGCCGCTTGGGCAGCCCGGATGCCGCGCAAGACCTGCTCCAGTTCGCCGGTGCGGCTGAGATTGCGGAAACGATACGGTTGCAGGCTATCCAGACTGATGTTGATTCTGGCGACGCCGGACGCCTGGAGATCGCCAGCCAGCCGTTCCAGTTGCGAGCCGTTGGTGGTGATCACCAGTTCCGCCAGCCCCGATTCCCGCAGCCGGCCCAGCTCCCGGCATAGCCAGACGATATTCTGCCGAACCAGTGGTTCGCCACCGGTCAGGCGGATTTTGCGAACCCCCAGCGCCACGAACGCCCGCCCCAGCGTCGCCAGTTCTTCCAGAGTCAGAACGCGGGCGCGGGGCAGGAACGTCATCCGCTCGCTCATGCAGTAGACGCAGCGAAAATCGCAACGGTCGGTGACCGAAAACCGGACATAGTTGACCTGACGACCGAAGCGATCCACGAGATCAGCGGAGGAAGGGTTCATGTTGGTTCAGCGTTGCCGCACCACTTGATAAGGCCGGGCCGGATAGGTGACCGGGGCGCTCCAGATATGCACCAGCCGGCTGAACGGGAAGACCAGAAATACGGTCATGCCCAGGACCATGTGCAGTTTGAACAGGAAGCCGATCGGGCCAATCGCCGCGACTGCCTCCATCGGATCGAGGGTCACGACATTCCGCGCCCACTGCATCAACAGTAGCATGTTGTGGCCGTCCAGGTGCATCAGCGACAGCGGCACGGTCAGCAGACCGAGGATCAATTGAACGTACAGCAGCAGCAGAATGAAGATGTCCATTTTGCTGCTGGTGGCCCGGATGCGCGGATCGGTCAGCCGCCGCTTCACCAGCATAGTCAGCCCGGCGAAACACATCAGGCCAAAAATACTGCCGGCCACCACCGCCAGCACTTGCTTGGCGCCGGCGGAAACGCCCAGGGCGTGCAGAATCTCCGGCGGGGTCAACATCCCGAAGAAGTGGCCGAAGAACAGCAGAATGATGCCGACATGGAACAGGTTGCTGGCCAGCCGCATATTCTTGTTACTCAGCATCTGACTGGAATGCGCTTTCCAGGTGAATTGATCGCGATCAAAGCGAATCAGACTGCCGATCAGGAATATCGTCCCGGCCAGATAGGGATAAACGCCAAACAACAGGGTATCCAGGTAACTCATGATGGTTTGCCTCGAAAATGTTTAGAGGGAACGGGCGGATTGACGGGTCGAGTCGGGCGGCGGAACCCATTGCACCGGTTGTACTGCATCCGGGATCGGACGGTTGATGCCGCAACCGCCCTGATTCGCCAGAAAGGTCACTGCCTCTTCTTCCCAAATCTGGTCCATATTCACCACAGTTTCATCCGGTCCCTCGGTCGCGGCCTGGCGGCGAATTTCGGCGATGCTGGCCGGTTCGCCCACCAGGGCGGCCAGCGCGTCAAACACCACATGATAATCGCTGCCGCGTTCTGCCAGGCGAGCGCCGATCAGGGCGATCACCGGCATGGCGTCGGTCAATAGACTCAATGCCTCATCAACTGGCCGCTGCGCCAGATATTCCAGAAACAGCGGCAGGTAATCGGGCAACTCGCGGGCGCTGAGTTCAAAGCCATGCCGGCGATAGGTTTCCAGCAGATCAACCATCGCCTGCCCGCGATCCCGCGACTGGCCGTGCAGGTGTTCAAACAAATGCAGCGACAGCGCTCGACCCCGATCAAATAACCCGATATAGCTTTCCTGCAAATCCATTAAATCAGTGCGTCGCATCTGATTCATTAACGTTTGCACGGCCCAGCATTGTGATTGCGGCAACCGGTTTTCCTCATCCAGCGCCATGATCATTTCAGTCAGCGCCGCCTGTATTTCCGGTTGCGGATAGCACAACAGCGCCGACAGAACTTTCAAGGTTTTCATTGCACCCACTCCAAAAACAGCAAGGTCGCGTCTTTCTTTTAACCTAGACTCAAAAGATTTTCGCTTCCCTGCTTTATTTCTTCATACCCGCGAAAGCGGGTATCCGGCCTTTTCAGCAGATGACTGGATTCCCGCTTTCGCGGGAATGACAGAAAGCGAAAATCTTTAATCTTTACCCTTTTTCCCGATCTGCCCGAATCGGCGCAGCGCGGCGGATATTGATCTTCTTGCCGCCGAACAGATTGGTTTTTTCAGTGCCCGGCGAACAGCCATTGCCGAAACTGAATCCACAACCGCCGCGTTCGCCAAAGGCGTCATAAGTCGCGCTGGCGTATTCGCGATGACTGCTGGGAATCACGAACCGATCTTCGTAATTGGCAATCGCCAGATAACGGTACATCGCCTCAACCTGATCGATCCGCAGATTGACCGATTTCAAAACGTCATCGCGGATTTCGCCATCCACCGTCTTGGCCCGCATATAGGCACGCATCGCCAGCATCCGCTCCAGGGCCAGTTTCACCGGTTTTTCATCGCCAGCCGTCAGCAAATTGGCGAGATATTGCAGCGGGATCCGCAACGAACCAACATCGGGAATAATGCCGTTCATACCAATTTGACCGGCTTCAGCGCGGGCCTGAATTGGCGACAACGCCGGCACATACCAGACCATCGGCAAGGTGCGGTATTCAGGATGCAAGGGGAAGGCAATCTTCCAGTCAATCGCCATTTTGTAAACCGGCGAGTCCTGAGCGGCTTTCAACCATGCTTCGGGAATTCCGACTTTCCGCGCTTCGGCTTGCACCACTGGACTGAATGGGTCGAGGAACATGTCCAGTTGCGCCTGATAGAGACTCTTCTCATCAGTCACACTGGCGGCTTGCTCGATTTTATCGGCGTCATAGAGCAACACGCCGAGATAGCGAATCCGGCCTACGCAGGTTTCCGAACACACCGTCGGCTGGCCGGCCTCAATGCGCGGATAACAGAAGATGCACTTTTCCGACTTGCCGGTATTCCAGTTGTAGTAAATCTTCTTGTACGGGCAACCCGATACGCACATCCGCCAGCCCCGGCATTTGTCCTGATCGATCAGCACAATGCCGTCTTCCTCGCGCTTGTAAATCGCCCCGCTGGGACAGGAGGCGACACAGGCCGGATTCAGGCAGTGTTCGCACAGGCGCGGCAAATACATCATGAAGGTATTTTCAAATTCGCCGTAAATCTCCTTCTGCACATTCTCAAAGTTGTAGTCTTTGGAACGCTTGGCGAATTCGGTGCCGAGAATTTCTTCCCAGTTTGGCCCCCAGTGAATCTTCTCCATCCGTTCGCCGCTAATCGCCGAACGGGGGCGGGCCACCGGCATGGCTTTCGACTCTGGCGCATTCTGCAAATGGGCGTAGTCGTAATCCCACGGCTCGTAATAATCATCAATCGCCGGCAAATCGGGATTGGCGAAGATGTTGGATAAAATCTTCAGCTTGCCGCCCTGTTTCGGCTCAATTTTACCATCCTTGCCCCGTTTCCAGCCGCCATTCCATTGATCCTGATTCTCCCAGTTCTTGGGATAGCCAATGCCGGGCTTGGTCTCGACATTATTAAACCAGGCGTATTCCATCCCGTCGCGGCTGGTCCAGACATTCTTGCAGGTCACTGAACAGGTATGGCAGCCAATGCACTTATCCAGGTTCAGGACCATGGCGATTTGCGCGCGTACTTTCATGTCAATGCGCCTCTGCGGTAGTGGTTTCAGCCGAAACTTCGCCATCCAGCCAGTCAACTTTCGCCATCTTGCGAACGATGATGAATTCGTCGCGATTGGCGCCGACCGTGCCGTAATAGTTGAAGCCGTAGCTTTGTTGGGCGTAACTGCCGATCATGTGCGTCGGTTTCAACACTGTGCGGGTCACCGAATTGTGAATGCCGCCGCGAGTGCCGGTAATTTCGGAACCGGGCGTATTCACGATCTTCTCCTGGGCGTGGTACATCATGGACATGCCTTCCGGCACCCGCTGACTCACGACCGCCCGCGCCGCAATGGCGCCATTGACGTTATAAGCCTCGATCCAGTCGTTATCGACAATCCCGGCTGTTCTGGCGTCTACTTCGGAAATCCAGATAATCGGGCCACCCCGCGACAGGGTCAGCATGATCAGGTTGTCGGTATAAGTGCTGTGAATTCCCCATTTTTGGTGCGGGGTAATAAAATTCAGCACGATTTCCTTATTGCCGTTCGGGCGCTGGCCAATAATCGGCTCGACGGTTTTCATATCTATGGGGGGCCGGTAAGCGCACATCGCTTCGCCAAAGCCCAGCATCCACAGATGATCCTGATAAAACTGCTGGCGACCAGTCACGGTGCGCCACGGGATTAACTCATGGACGTTGGTGTAGCCGGCGTTGTAGCTGACCTTCTCATCTTCCAGCCCGGACCAGGTCGGCGAGGAAATGATCTTGCGCGGCTGGGCCTGAATATCCCGGTAGCGGATCTTCTCGTGTTCCTTGGGCAGGGCCAGATGGGTATGGTCGCGGCCGGTGATCTTGCCTAGCGCCGCCCAGGCTTTCACCGCGACATGACCGTTGGTCTCCGGGGCCAGCATCATGATCATTTCAGCCGCGTCGATGTCGCTGTTGATGCAGGGCCGGCCCTTGGAAACCCCTTCCTCCTGCACGGTGTAATTCAGCGTCGCCAGCGCCTCGACTTCGTGTTCGGTATTCCAACCGATGCCCTTGCCGCCGTTGCCGAGCTTGTCGAGCAGCGGCCCGACCGAGGTGAACTTCTTGTAGGTGTTTGGATAATCGCGTTCGACCACGATCAGGCTCGGCGCAGTCTTGCCGGGAATCAGGTCGCATTCGCCCCGCTTCCAATCCTTCACGTCCGGCATCGCCAGTTCAGTGGGCGTGTCGTGATGGGTGGGCAGGGCGATGAGGTCTTTCTCCACGCCGAGATGACCGACGCACACTTCCGAAAAGGTCTTGGCGAGGCCCTTGAAGATGTCCCAGTCGGTCCGCGACTCCCAGGCCGGATCGACCGCCGCGCTCAGGGGATGAATGAACGGGTGCATGTCGCTGGTGTTGAGGTCGTTCTTCTCGTACCAGGTCGCAGTCGGCAGCACGATGTCGGAATACATGCAGGTGGTGGACATACGGAAGTCCAGCGTCACCAGCAGATCGAGCTTGCCGTGCGCCGCCTCGCGCCACTTCACTTCCAGCGGCTTCTCGCCGCCTTCCTCGCCTAAATCCTTGCCTTGGACCCCGTGGGTCGTACCCAGCAGGTACTTGAGGAAGTATTCGTGGCCTTTGCCGGAAGAACCGAGCAGATTGGAGCGCCACACGAACATGTTGCGCGGGAAATTGACCGGATTATCGGGGTCTTCAAACGCGAAGTTGACCTTGCCGGCCTTCAGCTTTTCGGCCAGATACGCGGCAGGCGCTTGCCCGGCAGCCTCGGCGTCCTTCACCAGTTGGAGCGGATTGGCGTCGAAATGCGGCGCAGTCGGCAACCAGCCCATCCGGGCGGAACGCACGTTGTAGTCGATCTGCGTACCTTGCCACTGCTGGGGATCGACCAGCGGCGAGAGAATCTCGGTCATGGTGACCTTCTCGTGCCGCCACTGGCTGGAGTGGATATAAAAGAACGAGGTGGAGTTCATGTGCCGGGGCGGGCGGTGCCAATCCAGCGCAAAGGCCAGCGCCGTCCAGCCGGTTTGGGGCCGCAGCTTCTCCTGACCGACGTAATGCGCCCAACCGCCGCCGCTCTGGCCGACGCAGCCGCACATCATCAACATATTGATGACGCCCCGGTAATTCATATCCATGTGATACCAGTGATTCATCGCCGCGCCGATGATGATCATCGACTTGCCGTGGGTCTTATCGGCATTTTCGGCGAACTGGCGGGCGACGGTGATGATCTGGGCGCGGGGTACGCCGGTAATTTTTTCCTGCCAGGCTGGGGTGTAGGGCACGTCGTCGTCGTAGGTTTTAGCGACGTTGTCGCCGCCCAGACCCCGATCCAGACCGTACTGAGCCAAGGTCAAATCGTAGACCGTAGCGACCAGCGCCTCGGAACCATTGGCCAGCCTGACCTTTTTGGCCGGGACGTTGCGGACCTGGATCTCGTCGTGGCTGGTGCAGGCAAAGTGTGGGTGCTGGGTCGATCCGAAGTAGGGGAAGGCAACCGGAACCACCTGGTCCCTGATTTCGTTCACCGACAACCGCAACTGGGTTTCCGCGCCGCTCAGAGCTTCTTTCGGCTCCAGATTCCACTTGCCGACCATGCCGTCTTTCTCGCCCCAGCGGAAGCCGATGGAGCCATTCGGCACGATCAGGTTGCCGCTCTTCTCATCGAAAGCCAGCGTCTTCCATTCCGGATTGTTGGCCTGACCGGCGCTGTCGCTCAGGTCAGAGGCGCGCAGGAACCGGCTATTGACGTAGCTGCCGTCCGCGCGGGCGTCGAGCATCACCAGGTAGGGGAAATCGGTGGTTTCGCGCACATACTGATTGAAATACTCGGATTTCCCGTCGAGGTGAAACTCGCGCAGGATGACATGGCCCATCGCCATCGCCACGGCGGCGTCCGTGCCCTGTTTGGGATGCAGCCAAATGTCGGCGAATTTCGAGGCTTCGGAATAATCCGGGCACACCACCACCGTCTTGGTTCCCTTGTAGCGCACCTCGGTCATGAAGTGGGCGTCGGGGGTGCGAGTTTGCGGCACATTGGAACCCCACATCATTAAAAAGGTGGAGTTATACCAGTCGGCGGATTCCGGCACGTCGGTTTGCTCGCCCCAAATCATCGGACTGGCGGGTGGCAGGTCGCAATACCAGTCATAAAAACTGCCGCAAGCGCCGCCAATCAAGGACAGATAACGGGAGCCGGCGGCATAGGAAACCATCGACATCGCGGGAATCGGCGAGAAGCCGTAAATCCGATCCGGACCGTATTGCTTGGCGGTATAAACATTAGCCGCTGCAATCAGCGGATTGACTTCTTCCCAGGTGGCCCGAACAAAGCCGCCCAGTCCCCGCTGCGTCTTGTATTCAGCCGATTTAGCCGGATCTTCGACAATAAAAGCCCATGCATCAACCGGGTCTTTTTTGAGCGAAAGCGCATCGCGCCATAATTTTAACAGCTTGCCGCGAATCATCGGGTATTTGACCCGATTGGCGCTGTACAGATACCAGCTATAGGACGCGCCACGCTGACAACCACGCGGCTCATGATTCGGCAAATCATCGCGAGTGCGCGGATAATCGGTCTGCTGGGTTTCCCAGGTCACCAGTCCATTCTTGACGTAGATTTTCCAGCTACAGGAGCCGGTGCAATTCACCCCGTGGGTCGAACGCACGATTTTATCATGTTGCCAGCGGGCGCGATACGCATCCTCCCAACCGCGATCTTCATTGGTGACAATGCCGTGATCGCCGGAGAAGGTATCCGTGACTTTCTTGAAAAAATTCAGCCGGTCGAGAAAATGACTCATGGTAATTGACCTCGTTTTATCAACGAATGGCCATTAACGATTGTTTATTCGCTAATGGCCGCTTGCTATTTATATTGTTCAACACGGCTTTTCCGCCCCGGTACGAGCATAGAACCACCAGTTGATCGCAATATTGAAGGCGTAGAACAGTGCCGCGCCGTAGAAAAAGGCGTTCGGCGAACCGGTTGCAGCAAACGACCAGCCAATGAGCATTCCAAAAATGAAAGGCCCGAATGAAGCCATTGCTGCGGTCCAGCCGATGATGCCGCCGGCCTGACGCGGCTCGAAGATCATCGGCATCTGCTTGAACGTGCTGGCATTACCAACGCCGCTGAAGAAGAACACCCCTAGCATCGTTCCAACGAACAGTGGGAACTGCTCCATCGATGTCGGGTGGGTGTAGAAGGTCACGCCGATAGCGCAGGCCAGCAGGCCAATTCCAGACCAGTGCGTCACAATCGCCCCGCCAAGCTTGTCGGAAATCGGCCCTGCCAAAACTCGGGCGGCGGCGCCAACCAGTGGGCCAAGAAAGGCGTAGGCCAAGGGGTCGGGGCCTCCCGGCAAAACGGTGTACATCTGTTTAATCATGAGCGGGAAGGTGGCGGCGAAGCCGGAAAATGAGCCGAAGGTCATCATGTAGAGCGACGTCATCCAGAAGCCGTGCAGATTACTGAAATGAAAGATGTCCAGTTGCTCGCGGAAATTGGCCCGCACCGGCACCGACTTCAGCATCGCCCAGGCGGCGATGGCGAATACCACGATGAACGGTACATAAATCAACGCCGCGTTTTGCAGCCACATGGGTTTAGTAGCAGCGCCAGGCACGGTGGGTACGAAAGTCTGGGACTCGCCGGCCAGCGTCCCGAACAGGGCGAAACCAATAATCCACGGCGTGACGAACTGCACCACGCTGACGCCAAAATTACCAATGCCGGCCTGAATCGCCAGCGCCGTGCCTTGCAGGCGCTTCGGGAAAAACAGGCTGGTCGAGGGCATAAACGAGGAGAAATTACCGCCGCCCAGTCCCGCCAGGAACGACAGCAGTAACAACACCCAATAAGGCGTAGTCGGATCCTGAATGGCGTAGAACCAGCCAAGAGCTGGAATCAGCAGCGACAGGGTGGAAAAAGTCACAACATGGCGGGTGCCATACAGTGGAACCAGAAAAGTATGAATGGCCCGCAGGATGCCGGCAGCTAATCCCGGCATGGCCGCGAGCCAGAATAACTGGGTCGGCGTTAGCTTGAAGCCGATGTTGGGCAGACGCACCACCAACGCTGACACCACAAACCAGACAATGAAAGCCATCGTCAGATTAAGCGTGGTGATGGTCAAGGTGCGCCAGGCAATGGATTTGCCAGTTTTTTCCCAGAAATCCGGGTCTTCCGGAGTCCAGGCGCCTAACCAGGTGCGGGGATTGTGTTCAGTCATAAACAGGGCGCTCCAGTTGAATCAAAACGGAAAAGAGGGGCCACGGAAGACACGGAAAAAGATGGAAAATTAATGATTGAATTCCTTTTTAACCATGTCATTAACCCCCCTTTTAAAAAGGGGGGCAGGGGGGATTTTCACTATTCAACACGGCGTCGCCGCTCCCTTGCGGGCGTACCATTGCCAGGTAATTAACAGACAGCTCAGATAGAACAGGCTGAAGAAAATCAATGCGCCTTGCGGACCGCCGCTTAAATCGAAAGAGGCGCCGTAAGCAATTGGGATGAAGAACCCGCCAAACGCTGCGACTGCGGAACTGAAGCCCAGCGTTGCCGCTGCTTCGGTCACGCCGTCGCGTCGGGCCTGCGCCAGGGCGGCTTCACCCTGACCAGCGGCTTGCTGTTCGCGCAGGCTGCGGAAAATGGTCGGGATCATGCGGAAGGTTGAGCCGTTGCCGACGCCCGCCGCCAGGAACAGGATCAGGAACATCAGCACGAAGCCAACCACACTGCCGTCGCTGGTCGCGCTGGGCAGAAACGGAATGGCTGCCACCGGGGCGGCGGCCATGATTGCAAAGCTCCAGAAGGTGATCCGCGCTCCGCCCCGCTGATCCGCCAGCCAGCCGCCAATCGGCCGCACCAGCGCCGCCAGCAACGGGCCGATAAAAGCGAATTTGAAAGCGTCCACCGTCGGGAACTCGGTGTTGACCAGCATCGGGAAACTGGCCGCCAAGCCAATGAAGGAGCCAAAAGTGCCGGTATACAGCCAGCTCATCAGCCATTGATGCTTGTGCCGGAAAATGGCGACCTGTTCGGCGAAACCGGCTTTGACCGTGGCGATGTTGTCCATCCCGAACCAGGCGGCGACGGCGGCGGCGACAATGAAGGGGACCCAGATAAACCCGGCGTTCTGTAGCCAGATGCGGGTGTCGGAACCATCGTTCAGGGTTTGTGCTTCGCCGCCGAGAATCAGCAGCGCCCCGCCATAAACCGCAATCGGCGTGATCAATTGCGCCAGCCCGACGCCCAGATTGCCAACCCCGGCGTTCAGCCCCAGCGCGGTGCCTTGCAGCCGTTGCGGGTAGAAGAAGCTGATGTTGGCCATGCTGGAGGAGAAATTGCCCGCGCCCAGTCCGCACAGCAGGGCAATGACCACGAACACCGGATAGTTGGTGTTGGGGTCTTGCACTGCCACCCCGATCCACAAGGTCGGCAGCAGCAACAGCGCGGTGCTGAACACGGTCCAGTTGCGCCCGCCAAAGATCGGCACCACGAACGAATACAGCGCCCGAAACAGCGCCCCCGACAAGCCAGGCAGCGCCGCCAGCCAGAACAACTGGTTCGGGGTGAACTTGAAGCCCACCAGTGGCAACTTGACCACGATCACGCTCCACACTACCCAGACCGCGAAGGCCAGCAGCAGAGCGGGCATCGACAGCCACAAATTGCGGTTGGCGATGGCGCGGCCGGTCTGTTCCCAGAAGCCTTGATCGTCGGGCCGCCAGTCGATCAGCAAATGCCGACGCGGGCGGGGATGCTCGATCAGTTCCGCTTGTTCCAGTTCAGCGCGGGCGGCGGCGTGCTTGTCGAGAATGGCTTCACGCTCATCATTCTCGGCCACCCAGGTCCAGATCATGGTGACCACCACCAGCAGGAACATCAGCATGAAACAACTGCTGCGGACCCCGACCGCATCAGCGGCGACCCCGAACATGATCGGCAGCACAAAGCCGCCCAGCCCACCGATCAAGCCGACGATGCCGCCGACCACGCCCATTTGTCCCGGAAAATGATCGGCCAGGCTGCGATAAACACTCGCTTTGCCGAAGCCCTGCGCCAGTCCGATCACGAACACCAGCACGGTGAACAGCACGATGCCCAAGCCGAGATTGACCGCAATATCGCCCTTGATGCCGTGAATGACCAAGGTGGTCGGTGGATAACTGAGCAGGAACAGGCAAATCAGGCTGATCCACAGCACCCACCAGGTCACGGTGTTGCCGCCCCATTTATCCGAGGCCCAGCCGCCGAGGGCGCGAATCGCTCCGGATGGCAGATCGAAGAAGATGGTCAGAAACGCGGCGGTCGCCAAGGGCAGGCCGTATTCGCCGACATAGTACTTGGGCAGCCACAACGCCAGCGCTACGAACCCGCCGAATACGAAGGCGTAGGCCAGACCAAACCGCCACACCCGGGCATCAAGCAAGGGCGTCAACTGCTGGCCGAGACTGGGCCGGACCCGGTTTTCGGCCATGCCCTTTTCGTGCAGTGGATCGGGATAGGTGAAGAACCAGAACAGCACCGCCATGACCACCATCGCCACGGCGTAGACCTTGGGCACCATCTGCCACGCGCCAAAGGCGCCAATGATCAGCGGGGCGATAAACTTGGTCAGCGAGGAACCGGCGTTGCCCGCGCCGAAAATCCCCATCGCCGTACCTTGCCGCTCCTTGCTGAACCAGGCCGAGGTGTAGGCGATGCCGACGGCAAACGAACCGCCGGCCAGGCCGACGAACAGGCCCAGAGTCAGGTAGTGCCAGTATTCGGTGGCGTAGGACAGCAGCCAGGTCGGGATCGCCACCAGCAGCATCTGGATGAAAAACACGATCCGCCCGCCGTAGCGGTCGGTCAGAATACCCAGCGGCAGCCGCACCAGCGATCCGGTCAGGATCGGGGTCGCCACCAGCAGGCCAAATTCGGTTTCGTTAAGATTCAGTTCCGCTTTGATTTTGATGCCGATGACCGAGAACATGACCCAGACGGCGAAATTCACCGCGAAGGCCAGGGTGTTCATGGTCAGGACCGAGACTTGTTTTTGCTGGAACGTCATAGCCATCGCGGCAATCCTCGCTTTTATGCTGCGAGTGCGATGCTACGTCCGGCCAGGCGGTGGAAAATAGACCCTGGTCCGGGCGGTCTGGGCGGTTTCCGGGGCTTGAGTACCTCTTTAGAGGTATGGGAAATACCAGGCTAACCCATTGCGATAAATAATATTTCAGCGAAGGATCGCCAGCAAAAGCAGGAGGAGATAACTCGGTAGAGGTATCCCCGAATAGCCGGCCCGGAGGCTACGGGCGAAAACCGTGTTTGACTGCCCACACCGCTGCTTCAACCCGTGAATCCAGGTTAAGCTTTCGCAGCAGGTGCTTGACGTGGACTTTAACCGTACCTTCGGCGATCTTTAATTCCCGCGCAATCAGCTTGTTACTGTGACCTGCGGCGATCTGCGCCAGAATTTCCCGTTCCCGCTCGGTCAATCCAGTAGCGGCATCCGGCCCGATCCGGCTCTCATGGCGCAGCGCCTCGGCCAGAATGCTCGCGACCTGTTCACTGAGCGCTACCCGGCCCTGAGCGGCGGCCCGCAGGCTGTGCAACACATCTTCCGGCTCCATGTCCTTGAGCAGATAGCCGTCGGCGCCCGCCCGCAGCGCCGCGATCACGTCCTCCTCGCTATCGGAGACGGTGAGGATGATCACCCGGCTTTCCGCCGCAATCCCGGCCTTGAGCGCCTTGAGGGTGTCCAGTCCGCTCAAGCCGCGCATATTGAGATCCAGCAGGATCAGGTCGGGCTGAAACTGCTGGGCCAGCTCCAGGCCATGTTGACCATTACCGGCCTCGCCGACCAGCCGCAGTGAGGATTCCATCGCAATCAACTGCAGAATGCCCTTGCGCATCAACGGATGGTCGTCAATCACCAGAATGGTCTGAACATCATCAGGCATGAGGGGCATCCGGATCTACGGTAGTCGGGGAGTACTGGCGGCCAGCGGCAGAAATGAAACGGAGTTGCACCTGCGCTCCACCGGAGGGTGGCGATTCCAGGCGCAAAGTTCCGCCCAGAACCTCGGCGCGCTCGCGCATGATGTGGAGTCCGAAATGGTTTTCCCGTTCCGGGCGATCCGGCCAGCCTACCCCATCGTCGCTGATCTCCACGATCGCCTCCCCTTCGTCCAGTTCCCGCAGCCGAACCCGGATTTGACCGGCGTGGGCGTGTTTGACCGCATTGTTCAGAGCTTCGCGGATGATGTGCATGACGTGAATTTGCTCGTTGGGATTGAGGGTGCAATGCCAGCCGGCGTGATCGAGCGTGATCAGGGCCTGACCGCGCCGACTGAACTCCTGCGCGGTCTCGATCAGACTGTCTTCCAGCCGGGAATGCGCCATTTTCAGGCGGAAGGTGGCGATCAGTTCCCGCAACTGGCGGTAGGCATTGTTCAGACCCTCGCGCAGTTCAGCAACAATGGCGCTGGTTTCCAGGGCAATCGCCGTGCTGCCAAGCTGGTTTTGCAGCCGGCTGACCTGAATTTTCAGGTACGACAGGGCTTGCGCCAGTGAATCGTGCAGCTCGCGGGCAATCGCGTTGCGTTCCTCCAGCAGTTCCAGCCGCCGGCGATGCTCGGTCTGTTCATTGGCTCGCAAGGTTGCGGCGATATGGCGGGCGACCGCTTCCAACAGCGGCAATTGCCAAGCGGTCACCGTGTCCAGACTCGGATTGCGCACGATCAGCACTCCGAACTGTTGGTCCTGATCCTTGAGCGGAATCGAAAAGACCTCAGCGCTGGTCGCCAGCGGGTGCGTTGCGCCATCGCCGCGACACGCGGCGCAGTCCGGGCGGGTGCAAAAGGGCGGCAGGTCGGTTGAACGCGGGCGGGCGGAAAAGACCTGGAGGGTTTGCCCAGTCGTCGGGTGCATTACGCATAGCGTCACGGATCCCATGCCGGTCAGCTTTTCCACTTCGACCAGCAGCGTCTGGTAAGCGGCTTCATCGAGCGCGGTTTCGCCCAGCCGCCGGGCGGTGTGATAGAGCAGTTCCAGCGAACGGTTGCTGATACGCAGCGCCTGGGTTTGCTGTTCAACCCGGGCCTCCAGTTCCGCGTACATCGCGGACAAATCGGCGGCCATCAGGTTAAAGGCATGGCCCAGCACCCCCAGTTCATCGTTGCCGACATGACTGGCGCGCACCGTCAGATCGCCGCGCTGGGCCTTGCGGGCCAGCTCGACCAGATCGCGCAACGGCGTTATTACGCTGCTGTGCAACTGGTGCATGGCAGCGAAAATCAGCACCAGGGTCATGAACAGGGCGATGCCCTGCACCAGCCGCAACAGCAGCATTTTGGCTTCGGTGTCCTGCTCCAGCAGCTTGACAAAGGCGTCCAGTTGGGCAACGAACGCATCAACCTGATCGAGATAAGCGGTCGCCGGAACATCGCCCGCCGCCAGGGTTTGCAGCGCCGGTTTCAGGGTATCGCGCCAGGCTGCGCCAATCCGGTCCAGGGTCTGGTGACGCGGATCGCCCGCCGCCAGCGAAATCGCGCCGGTTCGCCACAGTTGATCTAGGCGACGTTCCAATTCGCCAATTTCCCGGTCTACGGCCTGGAACCGGGCGGCAGCGCTGTTGGACTGTTGCAGGCGGGTCGCAATCCGGTAGGACTGCATTCGCAGCGAGCCGGCCAGATTGATCGCGGCGGCGTCGCCCTTGCTCGATTCGGCGATGAAGACCGAACTGATCATGCTTAACAACGCCAGCAACACGATGCCGCCCATGGTCAAGCCGCTGCGAAAGATAATCGAATCGTTGTTTTCCATGAACATCGCCTCCTTATGGCGCATCATGACCGGATTGATAATCTGGCCGAAAACACAGGATGGCCCATATGATTGACTGCCAAAGCGCCATTACCGGCGTAATTCTGGCTGGGGGACGGGCGGAACGGATGGGCGGGCAGGACAAGGGATTGCTGCCGCTGGCCGGCGAACCGCTGATCGCGCACAGCATTCACCGCTTGCAGCCGCAGGTAGCGGAGTTGCTAATCAGCGCTAATCGCAACTTGGCAATGTACCAGAGCTTTGGCTGTCGGGTGATCAGCGACGACCCGGCGATTCAGTTCCGGGGACCGCTGGCCGGGATGCTGGCGGCCTTGTCGACGGCAAAGACCTCGTATCTGCTGACTGCGCCCTGTGATTCGCCGTGGTTACCGCCCGATTATGCCCGGCGGATGGCGGCAGCGTTGTCAAAGGGCGCGGCGGTTAGCGTGGCGGTTCATGAGGAGCATTGGCAGCCGGTGTTTGCGCTGTTGCCGGTTGCGTTGCGGGATGATTTGGCGGAATGGCTGGCGACGGGTCAGCGGGGAGTCAGGCGCTGGCTGCAACGGTTCCAGCCAGCGCCGGTCGAGTTCGCCGACTGGCCAGCCTTGTTCCGCAATCTCAATACCCCGCAAGATTGGGCGGAGTGGGCGCCCTGACCCGGTTTTGCCGAGGAAGATCTAAACCACGTTTTTGCGTGGATCGAAGGCATCGCGCACCGCCTCGCCCACGAACACCAGCAAACTCAGCATCAGCGCCGTCACCATAAAGCCGGAGACGCCCAGCCACGGCGCTTGCAGGTTGTCCTTGCCCTGCCGCAGCAGATCGCCCAGAGAAGCGGAACCGGGCGGCAAGCCCAGACCGAGAAAATCCAGCGCGGTCAGAGCCACGATGGAGCCGGACAGAATGAACGGCATAAAGGTCAGGGTCGCCACCATCGCATTCGGCAGGACATGCTTGAAAATGATCCGGCCATCGGTTAAGCCCAAAGCGCGGGCGGCGCGGACATAATCGAAGTTACGAGCGCGAAGAAATTCGGCCCGCACCACACCCACCAGTGAAGTCCAGCCAAACAGCATCAGGATTAGCAACAGGGTCCAGAAGCCCGGCGTCACTACGCTGGAGACGATGATCAGAATGAACAGTTGCGGCAATCCGCCCCAGATTTCCAGAAAGCGTTGAAAGAACAGATCCAGCCGCCCGCCGAAATAGCCCTGCACCGCTCCCGCCGCGACCCCGACGATTGAAGAAGTCAGGGTCAGCAACAGGCCAAACAGCACCGAAATCCGCAACCCGTAGATCAAGCGGGCCATAACGTCACGGCCCTGATCGTCGGTGCCGAGCCAGTTGTCGGATGAGGGCGGGGCCGGTGCGGGAACCGGCAGTTGATAATTAACCGTGTCGTAGCGAAACCGGATCGGCGGCCACAGCATCCAGCCATGTTCGTTAATCAGTTGTGCCAGATACGGGTCGCGGTAATTGGCCTCGCTGGGAAAAACCCCGCCAAAGTCGGTTTCCGCATAATCCTTGAAGACCGGGTAATAAAACGAGTCGCGATAATTAATCAACAACGGCCGATCATTGGCGATAAATTCAGCGCCAAGACTCAGTCCGAATAGCAATAAAAACAGCCACAGTGACCAATAGCCACGGTGATTGGCGCGGAATTGCATGAGCCGACGTTGAGTCAGCGGGTTGAGATGAATGACGATTGGTTTCATGGCGATGTTATTCATTGGTGGGGTCTACAGGCGATCGAGCGGACTGATCACGCCTTTGCCGCCCTGATTCAGGACATGAGTATAAATCATCGTGGTGCTAACATCCTTATGGCCGAGCAATTCCTGAATGGTGCGAATATCGTAGCCGGCCTGGAGCAGGTGAGTAGCAAAAGAGTGGCGCAAGGTATGTGGAGTCGCAGGTTTAGTCAGATCGGCATCGCGCACCGCCTGGTGTACCGCCCTTTGAATCGCTTTTTCATCGGCGTGATGACGGCGGGTTATTCCGGAGCGGGGATCGACGGACAGTTGCCGCGAGGGAAAAACATACTGCCAACCCCACTCCCGGTTGGCATTGGGATACTTGCGTTCCAGGGCATTCGGGAGATAGACCGCGCCGTAACCGAGACGCAAGTCATCTTCATGCAGATTTTTAACCCGGACAAGATGGTTTTGCAGCGGCTCGATGAGCATCGCCGGCAGCATCGTCACTCGATCCTTGAAGCCCTTGCCATCGCGGATTAACGCCTCAACCCGTTCAAAATCAAGGTCTTTAACACGCAATCGCATCATTTCCATCAACCGCATCCCGGTTCCATACAGCAGGCTGGCCATTAACCAGGGCGTGTCGCGTAAGCGCTTCAAGATCGTCTTGACTTCGGTAGTTGTCAGCACTACCGGCAACCGTTGGGGACGCTTGGCGACGATAATGCCGTCCATCCAGGGCAAAGACTGGTCGAGGACCTCCTTGTACAGGAACAGCAAGGCGCTACGGGCCTGATTTTGGGTAGATGCCGCGACGTTGCCGACCACTGCGAGATGGGTCAAAAAGGCTTCAACCTCAGGAGCGCCCATGTCTTTAGGATGCTGCTTGTGGTGGAACAGGATGAAGCGGCGAACCCAGTGGACATAAGTTTGTTCGGTGCGGAGGCTGTAATGCTTGACCCGGACTTTGTCGCGCACCTGATCGAGGAGCTTCGGTGCTTGCGGCGGCGGTGATGCAGGTGGGGCAGATGCCTGCCGAAATAGGGGGACTATTTTTTGAGGAATCATTGACGCACCTATGTGAACTGCTGTAGGGTTTCTGATTATACGCCAGTCCGGCGTAAGGCAAGACCCCTTATTAGGGGGTCGAAAAACAAGTTAGGCTTTTATCCTTGGCTCCGCAGCATTTGCTGTATGGGGCTTAAAACTAACCACAACCCATGGAGTATTTATGACTAAGCAGAGCGTTTTTAGTGTTGGAGATATCGTTAAGTTAAAGTCTGGAGGACCGGACATGACGATCAAAGAGGTATTGACTAATATGCAAGACAAACCAAGTGGAAGTTATAAGTGCCAATGGTTTGCAGGAAAGAAACTCGATATGGGAGTATTCCCGCATGAGTCTCTTATAGATGTAGCCGTAGAATCATAGGTATGAATGCCCGAAATATTGCCTTATGGATGCAGTCAGAACTAGAGAAACAGGGGTGTATTTATCAGGATGATGCGGTTGACTACGCGCTGAAAGCGGGTGGTGAATCATTTCTCAGAGAAAATGCCGATGGAAATCTGGTTCTTGGCAGAAGCGTTCTGACAGAATTCAGGAAACTGAACGAACCGGACGTTGTTTGGGTTAAACCGGATAGGTACTGGCGTTTTCGCGTCCCTGAGGATGAGTCAGGAAGAGATGCAAGAGGGTAACGATAAGCCTAACCCGGCGCTCAACCTCGCTCCTTTCAGTCGCTGGACGCTGCGCGATAAAGCCGCGCAGCGCCGGTTAGCTTCACGTTAGGCGTTGTTGTGAATGATCTGCGGCAATAACGTAGAAACTGTAAAGCGGATCTTTATATTCCTCATAGGAGTTTTTCTCATGAAAAAGCTATTTAAATTGACTGCTCCTGCAATTATTCTCCTTGCAATAAGCAGCAATACCTTAGCTATTGACACTGGTTCCAGCTTCCCAGACGGTTATTTCAAGCTCACCACTCAGTTCCGCGAAAGCAAGGATGAATGTCTTGAAGGCAACCAGGTGAAAGGCTCGATGAATGGCGCGGCGTTTATGGATAAATGTCAGAACGTCACGGGCCAGTTGTGGAAAG
>JADLEK010000055.1 GCA_020846135.1 Gammaproteobacteria bacterium | reverse complement strand
GCCTTTAGCCTTTAGCCTTTAGCCTTTAGCCTTTAGCCTTTAGCCTTTAGCCTTTAGCCTTTAGCCTTTAGCCTTTAGCCTTTAGCCTTTAGCCTTTAGCCTTTAGCCTTTAGCCTTTAGCCTTCAACCTTTAGCCTTCATCAATGCCAGCCTTCCTCGAACGCCAGAAATATCTAATCGACTATACGCTCGCGGCCTTGTTGCGGCGTAAGACCCGCAACCTGGGTCTGTTGCTGGTCTACGCCCTACTAGTCTTCCTGTTCAGTTCGGTGTTGCTGCTCAGCCAGGGTTTGCGCCGGGAAGCGGCAGCACTGTTGCAGGATGCGCCGGCGCTGATCGTGCAACGGCTGAGTGCCGGGCGGCACGATTTACTCCCTGCCGACTGGCTGGAACCTTTGCGCCGGATTCGCGGCGTCAGCGCCGTTCAAGGCCGGTTATGGGGCTATTACTACGATCCGGCGGTCAAGGCCAACTATACGATCATGGTCGCACCCGACCGGGGGCTGGCCGTCAACGACATTCTGATTGGTGCGGCGCTGGCCCGGACTCGGCAACTGGGCGTCGGCGACTATCTCAGCTTGCCCACGGCTACCGGCAAGCCATTGCCGCTGAAAGTGATCGGCATTCTCGATCTCGCTTCGGAATTGCTCAGCGCTGATCTACTGCTGCTATCGGAAGAGGGCTACCGAAGCCTGTTTAATCCGCCGCCCGACACCTTCACCGATGTGGTTCTGACCATCCGCAATCCTCGTGAGGCCCGCACCGTGGCCGAAAAAATCGCCTTGGCGTTGCCCGGCAGCCGACCCATTCTGCGAGCCGAGATTCTGCGAACTTATGATGCGGTCTTCAACTGGCGTGAAGGGATCGTGTTCGTCACGCTCAGCGCGGTGCTGCTGGCGTTCATGATCCTGGCTTGGGATAAAGCTGCCGGCCTGAGCGCCGAGGAACAGCGCGAGATCGGGATTCTCAAGGCTGTCGGCTGGGAGACCGGCGACATTCTGCGGATGAAGCTTTGGGAAGGCGCATTGCTGTCACTGACCGCTTTTTTGACCGGTTATCTGCTGGCTTACTGGCAGGTGTTCTATGGTGGCGCCCGGCTGTTTGCGCCGGTATTGAAAGGCTGGGCGGTGCTGTATCCCGACTTCCGGCTGACCCCGGCGGTTAATTTACTGCAAGTGCTGGCGCTGCTGGCGGTGACGGTCTTGCCTTACGTCGTTGCGACCCTGATTCCGATCTGGCGAGCGGCGACCGCTGATCCGGATGCGGTAATGCGCGGATGATCGAATTAACCGAAGTCAGCAAAGTATTCCATCAGGGCCGCCCCAACGAATGCTGGGCGCTGCGTGGGATCACTCTGACCCTGGAGCGTGGCGGGATCACGGTGTTCAAGGGTCCGAGCGGTTCCGGCAAGACCACGCTGTTGACTCTGGTCGGTTGTCTGGCGCGGCCTACCGCTGGGCGGATTACCCTCGATGGTCAGTTGCTCTCCAACCTGCCGGAGCGGTTCCTGACCGAGGTGCGGCGGCACACGTTCGGCTTCGTATTCCAGCAGTTCAACCTGATCCGGGGATTAACGGCGCTGGAGAATGTGATGTTGCCGGCTTATCCGCTGGGCCGGCCTTATCGCGAACTGCGGGCGGCGGCGCAGCTCCTGCTGGAGCGGTTCGGCATTAGCGACAAGGCCGGCAGCCGCATCGAATGGCTGTCCGGCGGTGAAGCGCAACGCACCGCGCTGGCCCGCGCCCTGATCAATGATCCGGCGCTGCTGATCGCCGATGAACCAACCGCCCATCTGGATAGCGCCCGGTCGCAGGAAGTATTGGCGCTGCTCGGCGAATTGGCGTTACAAGGACGGACCATTTTTATCAGCAGCCACGATCCACTGGTGTTTGCCGCCGCTCAGGTCAAGCGGGTGATTGCATTGCGCGATGGGCAAATTGCAGGAGATTGCCGATGCTGATGACTCCCGCCATCGTCGCTCTGCACGGGATCGCGTTAAGCGTGACCGGGACGGTGTTATTAGCCAGTGGTTTTGCGGGGCGGATTCTGCGGTATTGGGATATTAACAGTGGCAGCGAGTTGCAATTGCGGCTGGAACGTCGCACTTATCTGATTTCGACTCTGCTGGGTTTTGCGCTGGGCGCTGAATTATTGTCGCTGTTGCTGTTTGTGCAAACCACTGAAAGCCTGTCCAGTCAGTTTGTCGGGGCGATGTGCGCAACCGGGGTATTGAATATCAACGCCTTTGGCTTTCCCACTTTGCTGCTGAAAATGACGGTGTTTTTTCTGGCGGCAATCTGGCTGCTATTGAACCGGGTGGATAACCAGGGTCGTGATTATCCGCTGGTGCGGGTGAAATATGGTTTGCTACTAGTGATTGCGCCGCTGACGGTTTTAGAGCTGATCACGCAGACCGGTTATTTTCTGGGGTTGGAGCCGGAGGTCATTACCTCCTGCTGCGGATCGCTGTTCAGTTCCGAGCGCCGGAGCGTGGCGGCGGAGTTAGCCGGGTTGCCGCCGAAACCGACCTTGATTGGATTTTATAGCGCTGCTGGATTGATTCTAGCCGCAGGTCTGGGGTTTTTACGCCGGTTGGGGTGGGGACCGCTATTCACTGCCGGCAGCTTATTGGTCTTTGGCATCGCCATTATCGCGATCATTGGTTTTCTATCGCTGTATGTGTACGAAAACCCTAACCACCATTGTCCGTTCTGTCTGTTGAAAGCGGGCTATGACTTTGTGGGTTATGCGCTGTATCTGCCATTGTTTGCGGCGACTGCTTTTGGAACGAGTGCTGGAATCATTGCGCCGTTTCGCCAGATCGCTAGTTTGCAGGCAGTAATTTCCGGTGAAGTCCATCGTTTGACGGTGCTGGCTTTGGCGGGATTTGGGCTGTTTTATGGAGTAGCGACCTGGCTGATTTTGCGCTCCCATCTGATTTTATGGGGTTAAACGATTCAGCGAGGAAAAGATTCAGCGGCTTTCCAGTAAATTGCTTAATTCTCCGCTGGTCTTGCGCAAGTTTTGACTGAGGAAATAAGCAATTTTCAAGACCACTTTTAGCGCGAGTCGAGGATGATCTTCTGATAATTGATTAAACATCGCCTGAGTAATGATCAGCAGTTCGCTGTTTGTTTTGGCAACGGCTTTCGCCGAACGCGGCTGATGATCAATTAACGACATTTCGCCATAGGTTCTACCGACATTCAACGTTGCGATCTTTTGCTGTTTTTTGTAAATGTCGATAGAACCCTTGACGACAATCCCCATCGAGTCACCCTGACTGCCCTCATCAAACAGCAGTTCTCCCGCCGGAATTGAACAGGGCTGGAAATAGCGTCCGAGTAACAGCATTTGTGGCCAGGAAAAATCATTGGCCCACGAGGTGGCGTCCAGCATTTCTGCGATGTTCTGGTCGGAAATCGTCATGAGTCGGCGCCGCTCAGGGAACCAGCAAATCGCCGCCTTCCATCTGCAGCACTTCGACCCGCCAGCCGACCAGCAGCACACTGCCGACTCGGCGAATCAGCCCCGTATCGGTGAACTCGAACAGGTACAGCCGCTCCAGTTTCAGCCGACCATCGCGGTCGCGCCGTAGCCACAGCCGCTCCAGCGCCACGGTATCATCCAGTAATTGCACGTTGCTCTGGCGACAGGCGCGGGAACTAGCGGCGCGGGCCTGCTCCCGCGCGCCGAGGCTGTCCCGCCAGAACCACAGGCCAATGCCCACCACGGCGATAAATCCGAGCAGGAATGAGAAGCTCATAACAATGGTTTCAACCGGGCCAGAATGTCATCCCGCGCCTGGGCCAGCAGCGAATCCCGATCCAGACTGTCGAGAATGTCCTGCACGACCTGTTTCGGCCCGCCTTCACCCCACGACTTGCCTTGGGCGAAATACTGCTCAGCCGCTTTACCGACCACATAAGTGCCATACCAGGCCACTGCCCCTTGTGCGCCGGCGGTCACCACGGTGGACAACCCTAGGCTGATGCCTTTGAGCGCCGCCGCCGCCAGGTGCATCACCCACACCGTCCCCATCAGGAAGGCCAGTTGGATCGAGATAGTCTTGAGCAGCGAGCCGGCTTCGCCACGGTTGATCGGCAGTCCGTAAACCCGGCTGAGATGGATGATCATGGCGGCGTCGGTGGCGATGGCAGCCAGAATGTCGGCTATCGGGATCGGGTTCAACGCCACCGCGACCCCTTTGGCTAGACAGTATTTGCGCACCACGCTGTCGGCCAGGTCGCGGCGGATCACGATGATTTCGCGGCTCAGCCGGTCGGAAAACCGGCCGGCGAACAGTCCGGCATTGAGCGCCGCCATGGTTTTGCCTTCCGCTTTCAGAATATCCCAAATCCGCTCGCGCAAGGCGGTGACGTCGGGCGGCGGGCAGCGGCGGGTTTCGGTT
This sequence comes from Gammaproteobacteria bacterium, assembly GCA_020846135.1. Classification (GTDB taxonomy): domain Bacteria; phylum Pseudomonadota; class Gammaproteobacteria; order Competibacterales; family Competibacteraceae; genus RXIV01. Next base: position 45,957 of record JADLEK010000055.1, on the reverse strand, counting down.
TCATTGCCCTCGGCGTCCACCAGAATCACAATCCGTTCCGCCGGATGGGCTGCGACCGTGAGGATGTCCTGGGGCTGGATCAGCCCGGCGGTGCGCTGACGCAGGGTGTCCAGCAGCAGGTCGCGCTCGGCGCGGGTATAGCGGTCGATTTTGTTCAGCACCAGCGCCAGCCGCTGCGCTGCGCTCTTCACCTGCCGCAACGCCTGCAATTCGCTATCCGTGAGGTCGCCATCGACGACAAACATGACCAAATCGCTGCGGCCCGCGACATCATGCGCCAATTGCTCCCGCGCTTCGCCGGCGACTTCGTTAATGCCGGGCGTGTCAATCAGAAACACCCCGCCGGCGTCATATTCCTGCCAGCGGGCATGAGCGGCGCGCGTGGTTTCACCATGCAGCGGACTGGTGGAAAAGCGCATCTCGCCCAGCAGCGCATTCAGCAGCGCCGACTTACCGACGCTGACCCGCCCAAACACGGCGATATGGATATGCCCATGCTCGATTTTTTCCAGCAGCAGTTGCAATTGCCGGTATTCATCGGCCAGCGCCGCCCGCACTGGCGGCGGCACTCGTTGATCATCGAGCAACTCGCGCAGGCTGTCTCGGGCCAATGCCAAGTGGGTATCGCCGCTCACCGGGCGCGGCTCCGGCAGATTCTCCGTCCCGGCGTCGGCCCCAAACCAGTGGTTGGGCCAAGCGTTTTGCACGCGCTTCCAGATCTTCACTCAGGTTGTCCTCGAACATCCACAGGGCAGGACCGTTTACTCAGACTAAATTTAAGGGCTTTATAGGGTTTTTTGTGGATCGGACAGTAGCCCGACCGCCGCAGTGGGTCAGGTTAGGTGCAAGGCCTGTAAAACTGGGGGGATTTTAAAAATAAAACATCGAGTTGGACCGCAAAGCGAATAGCAACCCCTGTTCTATCGAAGATTGTAAACGAATTAGGGGGAGACCGCGCGGTGTGGCGTTGCCGATCAGGGCATCGACCTCATGCAGAGGCAACATGGCTGGGCGTGGATCAGCCAACCTGACGGGTCGGCGACGATTTCCCCGATAAGCTCCCTGGCGCTGGACTCACCGCCTGTGCCGAATCCGGAAAAGTCGGCTACACTGGAATCATGTTTATGATTCGACCAACACCCCAGCGGGCATCGTTTTGGTCGAACCATCCCCCGCCGAGGAACCGTTTCATGCAACAGCACCCCGATACCGACGCCGGCAACCCGCTGGAAAATGACCGCGCCATCGCCAGCGGCGAGACCCTATTCCGGGAAGGTGAAGTTGGCGATGCCCTCTACATCGTGGTGGAAGGTCAGATTGATATTTATGTGAGCGGACAGCGGCTTGAAACGCTCGGCCCCGGCGATATCCTCGGTGAAATGGCGCTGATCGACGACCAGCCGCGCATGGCGACCGCTGTCGCCCGCACGGATTGCCTGCTGACCCAGGTCAGCAAGACCCACTTTCTGACGCTGGTTCAGCGCAACCCCCGGTTTGCGCTTCAGGTCATGCGCATTATGTCCAACCGCTTGCGTCGCGCTATCCCGCATCTTTCGCGCCCAGCGTCGTCCTGAAGTTGAAAGCCGCGCCGCTACCCCACGGTTCCGGGATCAGGAGACCCGCATGAGCGAAGCTGCCGTTGCGTTTTCAGACCCGCCGCAACTACCCGGCGATCGGTTGTTCAGCGACTATCCGGTCGCCGCGACCGGTTACGACGAGATGTACTCCGCACCCGGCATTTTGCGACCGCACTGGCAGGATATGGCGCGGTTCCTGGAGGGCGTTGGCGGGGTAGAACTGGAGCGCCGCTACCGCGAAATCCAGCGCTTGTTGCAGGCCGACGGCGTCACCTACAACACCTATGACGACCCGCACGGTTCGCAACGCCACTGGCTGCTGGACCCGGTGCCGCTGCTGATGACCGGCGAGGAATGGACTGGGCTGGCAGCGGGGCTGGAACAGCGCTCACGGCTGCTGAATGCGCTGCTGGCCGATCTGTACGGTCCCCGGCTGGCGATCCGGCATGGCTGGCTGCCGCCCGAACTGGTTTATGCCCACCCTGGTTTTCTGCCCGCCTGCCATCAGGCGCTGCCCAGCAACGGACGCTGGCTGATCTTCCACGGCGTCGATTTAGCCCGTGGTCCGGATGGCGTATTCCGGGCTTACGGCGACCGGGTCCAGTCACCCTCGGGGGCTGGCTACACCCTGGAAAACCGGATCATTCTAGCGCGGGCCTTGCCGATGCTGTACCGGGATGCGCCGCTGCGCCGACTGGCCAGTTTTCTGGAAACCGAACGCGCTACCTTGACCAGGCTGGCCCGCCACCGCTCCGAAAATCCCCACGTCGTTTTGCTGACCCCTGGCCCCAGCAGTCCGGTCTATTTTGAACACGCCTATCTAGCCAATTACCTGTCGCTCAGTCTGGTCGAGGGCGAGGACCTGGTGGTGCGGGATGGCCGGGTCTGGCTGAAAACCCTCGGTGGCTTGCGTCCGGTGGATGTGATCCTGCGGCGGGTGCTGGACACGTTCTGCGATCCGTTGGAGCTGCGCGGCGATTCCCTGTTTGGCGTTCCCGGCCTGTTGCAGGCGGTGCGCAACGGTCATGTCGCCTTGGCGAATGCGTTAGGCAGCAGCCTGGTCGAAAATCCGGGACTGGCCGTGTTTCTGCCGTTGCTATGTCGGCAATTACTCGGTGAGGATTTGCAACTGCCGTCGTTGCCGACCTGGTGGTGTGGCCACCGGGCGGATTGCGACTATGTGCTGACACATCTGGACAGCTTGGTGGTACGCTCGATCCTGCCCGCCAGTCCGTACTGGGAAGGTGGTCAACTGGACGCGGCGGCTCGTGGTCAGTTGCGCGACCGGATTCAGGCGGCGCCGCACCTATTTGTTGCCCAGGCCCCGGCCTTACTGTCCACCGCGCCGGTGTTGGAAGACGGTCGGCTGACCCCGCGCCCGGTGATGCTGCGTGGCTTCGTGGTCGCCGAGGATCAGGGGTATCGGGTGATGCCGGGCGGACTGGCGCGGGTTTCGTCCGGGCTGGATACCTTGCAGGCGGCGTTGCAAAAAGGCGGGATCAGCAAGGACTGGTGGGTGCTGGCCCCGACCCCGCAACGCCACGTCAGCCTGTTACGGCAAGCCTACGGCCCGATTGTCGTCACCCGTGATGGCAGCGATTTGCCCAGCCGGGTGGCCGATGACCTGTTCTGGCTGGGTCGCTATGTCGAACGGCTGGACGGCACCTCCCGCTTGCTGCGCGAGGCGCTGGGCCGATTGCTAGAATGGGAGCAGGACAACACCGACGAACGCTGTCTGGACGATTTGTTTGAGGCGCTCGATATCCTGGTGCCGCCGGTGGCCGAATCGCCCCGCGCCCGGTTTTTCGCGCTGCGCCAGGCCTTGCTGGAGCTGATTATCAGCGCCGAACCGGTCGGCAGCGTGCAGACCATTGTCAGCGGTCTGTTGCGAACCGGGCGGGCGGTCCGCAATCATCTGGGCGACGACATTTGGCGGTTGCTGAACCGGCTGCAACAACAGCTTCAGGAATTGCCGTCGGATCTGGGCGCGCGCCAGGCGCGGGAGCTGCTGGAAGAAGAACTGATGCTGGTCGCCGCCTTCAGCGGTCTGAATAACGAAACCATGCCGCACCATCAGGGCTGGCTGTTTTTCGATATCGGACGCTATCTGGAGCGGGTGTTGCGGACCCTGGACCTGTTCAAGCTGGCCTTTATTACCGCCCGCAATCCCGGCCTGCCGCTGTGGGAAGTGGTGCTGACCATCACCGACAATTTGACCGCTTACCGCCGTCGCTACCGGTCAGCGCTGCACCCGACCGCGATCATTGATTTGCTGCTGTTTGACGAGGGCAATCCCCGCGCGGTGGGCTACCAGTTGCGGCGACTGCACCGGCATATTGGCCGGCTGCAACCCCCGAGCGGTTCGCCCTACCGCAGCGCCGAGGAGCGGCTGATTCTCGAAGCGATCACGACGCTGCAACTAGCCGACATCCCGGCGCTGGCGACGCTCTCTCACGACAGCGCCCGCTCCAGCGCCGAACTGACCCGGTTGCTGGATGCGGTGCGCGCTCCGCTGCTGGGCCTGTCCGATGCGCTGACCCACAGTCATTTCAGCCATGCTGAAGTGCCTCAGCAACTGATCACGATGCGGCCATGATCTACAACATTACTCACCGCACCTTATACCAGTACAGCAGCGGCGTAGCGCTCTGCCACAATGAAGCGCGGCTGTTGCCGAAGGAAACCGCGTGGCAGTTATGCCGACCCAGCCAGATTCGGATTCGCCCCCGGCCGGCGCTGTCGGCTGAACGGCTGGATTTTTTCGGTAACCGGGTGCTGTATTTCGCCATTCAGGATGTGCATCACCGCCTGGAAGTCACGGTCGTCACCGAAGTGCGGGTGCTGGACGAGCGGCCCTTTCATGAATCCAGCCCGTCGCCGTCCTGGGAGCAGGTCCGCCGGATGCTCTGGGAAGACCTGGATCCGGAGATCATCGAAGCCCGGCTGTTCGCACTGGATTCGCCATTCGTAGCGGCGGGGCCACAGTTCCGGGCGTATGCCGAACCGAGTTTTCCGCCGGACCGACCGCTGCTGGAGGCGGTGGCCGACCTGAACCAGCGGATTTACCAGGATTTTAAATACGATCCGCATTTCACCACCGTTGCTACCCCGCTGGATGAGGTTTTGCGCGAACGGCGCGGGGTCTGCCAGGACTTCGCCCATCTGGCGATGGCCTGCCTGCGGACGCTGGGGCTGGCGGTGCGCTATGTGAGTGGTTATCTGGAAACCCTGCCGCCGCCCGGCCAGCCCCGCCTGATCGGCGCGGACGCCTCACACGCCTGGCTGGCGGTGTATGTGCCGGGGGTCGGCTGGGCGGAGTTTGATCCGACCAACGATTGCATGCCCAAAACCCAGCATGTCACGCTGGCCTGGGGCAGGGATTACGGCGATGTTGCGCCGCTCACCGGGGTGATGACCGGCGGCGGCTCACATTCACTGAAGGTGTCGGTAGATGTCGCTCCCCAAGTGGAGGCAGCGATCAAAAAAGCGAAAGCGGCGGCCAATGAGGCGCACATCGCCCCGGAACCGTGAGGCGACCGGTTGACGCCGCACCGGTCATGGCTTGCGGATTTCCCGCTTGAGCGCCGCCAACGCTGCCTCGACCTCGCTACTGGTCTCCATTTGCAGAAATTCCCGCTCAATCTGGCTGTACTCGCCATACAGTTCCTCACGGGCTTCCATTCGTGCTTCCATTTCCCCGACCTTGTCCGCCATCCGTCCAAACGAATGATTGAGATCGAGGCCGGTCTGAAAGCGGTCTTGCACCTGATCCATCTGCTCCCGAGCCTGGGCGGCGCGCTGCCGTGCCACTAGACTGCCCTTTTTCAACCGCGCTTCCTCCAGTTTGGCTTCCAGCGCCCGCAGTTGCGACTTCAGCCGCTCGCCGGTACGCCGGGCGGATTGCCAGGAGGCATCGAGATTGGCGACGATGCCGTCATGTTCCTTTTTGCGGGTCAGCGCCTCCCGCGCCAGCGCTTCGTTGCCGGACTCCAGGGCCAGCCGGGCGCGGCGCTGCCACTCCTCGGCTTGCTGGCGTTGACTATCCAGTTCTTTGGCGAGCTGTTTTTCGCTGGCGACCGCGTCGATCACCCCTTCGCGGGCGCTGCTGATATTTTCTTCCATCTCGCGGATGAGCTGCTTGATCATCCGTTCCGGGTCTTCAACCCGATCGACCAGATCATTGAGATTGGCGGCGATGACATCGCTGATGCGCTTGAATAGATTAGCCATGGAACACCTCCGATGGATTGCGGTAGGGGAAGGAATGGTTTGAGTATAGGGGGAAGAATTTTAGTTGATCAGTGTTTAATTGACGCCGGAGCAAAAAATTCTGCGTGCAGTATTCGAAAGAAATAACCAGCGCCGGAGTTAACCCGTTACCGCGCCAGAGCGTACGCAGGCCACAGCGCCGGAAAGCCCTTGACCCGGCTCAGGGCCAGCAGGAGCCGGACAGCGACGAGGACGACCAGGCCATAGCCCAGCCAGACATGCAACAAATCGCCATCGTCGCCGCTGAAATAAACGGCCAGAAACCCGATGACGAATACGCGTGGAACAGCCGGAATCGATTAAACGGGTTCATGGCGCGTCTCCAAACCTCAATTTTCAGTCAGCAGATCGCCGGGGGTCGGCGGCAGCATCGGCATGGTCTGTTGCGGGAATGGCCCATCCAATGCGCCAAAGAAGGCGACGATATCCTTGATTTCGCCATCGCTCAGCTCCTTATTGAGCTGGCTCTTGGCCATCACCCGCACCGCCTCATCGAGACTCTTGACCGAACCATTGTGGAAATATGGCGCGGTGTAGGTCAGATTCCGCAGCGTCGGCACCCGCCACAAATTCTTGTCCGAGTCCTGCTTGGTCACGGTGTAGCGCCCCAAATCCTCAGTCAGGTTGTACTTCACGACATAGGGATTGTTGTCCGGGAAGGTTGGGAACTTCATGAAGAAGCCTTGACCGACCGCCAGTTGGGCCGCGCCATTGAAAGCAGGACCGGAATGGCAAGCCGTACAGCCGACCTTGGCGAAGGTTTCCATCCCCTTGATTTGCTGGTCAGTCATTGCTTTTTGGTCGCCCTTGACGTAGCGGTCATAGGCGCTGTTGGGCGTGATCAGGGTCCGTTCATAAGCCGCGATCGCTTTGGCCGCATTGTCCATGGTCAGCACGTCGCCTTGGCCAAATGCGGCAGTAAAATAGGGCTGATAACCGGGAATTTTCTTGATGCGGCCAATAACGGCATCCAGATCGGCCATGCCCATTTCAATCGGATTAGCGGGCGGTCCCTTGGCCTGATCTTCCAGAGCGGGAGCGCGGCCATCCCAGAACTGCACCGAATGGAAAGCCGCATTCCAGACAGTCGGGGCATTGCGCCCACCGACCTGACCGTGGACGCCGATGGAAGTTGGCCGGTGATCGTCGCCGCCTTCCATCACGTTATGGCAGGAAAAGCAGGACACCGTGCCGGTTGATGAAAAGCGGGTGTCGAAATACAGCATCTTGCCCAGTGTCACTTTGGCCCCGGTAGTCGGATTATCCGCGGGGGCGGGCGCTTGATCGGGGAGTGCTTGCCACTGACCATCAGCGGCCACTGCCGCTCCGGTCAGAGCGGCCATGCTGAACAATAGAGAAACGATGGATCTGCGCGTCACGAGATTTCTCCCTAATTTTTGTGGGAGTTTCAGTCTGGGTGCAGTACCTTAATTCAAACTGAATTGATGACGCCCGGCATCCCGGTATTGAATGCCAACCGGGGTGCAAAAGTGGAGGGATTACCGCGCCAGCGCCGGGGTGAGATGCGGCTGCATTTCCTGCAACAGCGCCTTGAAGATGCGGGGATTGCCGGCGGCGATATTGCCGGACTGCATGAAGTCATTGCCGCCGCCAAAATCGCTGACCAGCCCGCCGGCCTCCTGCACCAGCAACGCTCCAGCAGCGATATCCCACGGTTTCAGACCGATTTCCCAGTAGCCGTCCAGTCGCCCGGATGCGATGTAGGATAAATCCAGCGAGGCAGCTCCGGCCCGGCGAATTTCCATGCACCGCCCGAACAGGTTGTTGAAAAAACTCAGATAGGCTGCCTGGTGTGAGGGATGACGAAACGGAAAGCCAGTGCCCAGCAGGGCGTTTTCCAGCCCGTTGACCCCGCTGACCCGCATTCGCCGGTCGTTGATTTGGGCACCCTCGCCCCGGGAGGCGGTAAACATTTCCTGGCGAATTGGATCGTAAACCAGCGCCGCCTCCAGTCGGTTTTTATGCCGAAAGGCGATGGAAATGGCGAAGTGGGGGATGCCATGCAGGAAGTTGGTCGTGCCATCGAGCGGGTCAATGACCCACTGATACTCATCCTGACCGGGAGTTTCGCCGCTTTCCTCAGCGAGAATGGCGTGATTGGGATAGGTCTTGCGCAGGGTTTGAATAATGTCCTGCTCGGCCTGAATATCGGCTTCGCTGACAAAATCATTGCGCTGCTTGGCGGTGACGGTGAGCCGCTCCAGTTGCTCAAAATGGCGAAGCAGGATGCGGCTGGCGCTCAGGGCGGCGCGTTTGGCGATGGTTAGAGCTGGATTCATGGCGAGCTGGATCGGTGGGCAGACGGGGCATGGATGATAGCAAGAACCAGCGCTGCCGGAACGCCGGCGGCAGTAGTTCACCACAGAGATGAATGACTTCGGGTTGGATGTTCTGCGGGCCAAGGCTGATAGAATTAACCTGATATTCAAGCGTTGACGGAGGGAACGCCCCATGGTCAAGCTGGAGTTTTACGCTACCATCATACCCTTCACGATGAAACTGCAAGCCTTGGAAAGCAACAATCACAGGATGACGCCATGTCCTTGTTAGCTCCGGATCAGCAGCCTCTGCGCGTCCGATTCGGCTTAGCTACCCGGTTGTCACTGACGCTGATCAGTGCGGCAGCGCTGGTGTTCGTGACCGCGTTCTATTACGACTACCGGGAATCGCGCCAGCGCATGCTGGACATTACCCAGGAAGTTCTGGGTGAACTCAGCACCGCCATCGCCCATAGCGTCGATATGATGCAAAAGGATGTCGAAGCGGTAGCAGTCGAAGTGGCTCGTGGCGTTACGGAAGCCGATAGCGGCCCTGACTTGCGCCGCAGGGCGCTGGACGCCATAACGGGCAGTCAGGACTGCCAAAGCGTGACGGTGCGCATGGCGCTGGCCAAGGATCAGCCGGATCGTCTGGTGCTGTCCTGTCATCACAGCCGGCGCGGCGTGGTTTGCGAAACCCTGGAAGAAGCCGAGGCGCTGTTTACTCCATTACGCCGCGATGATTTGAGCGCCAGCGGGGCTGATGCCATTGGCTGGAGTGAACCGCAGATCTCTCCCAGCGAGAGCGAGCCGGCGACATTCTACGAGCTACCGATCTACCGCCAGTCAGCGACTGGTCCTGTTCAAGTCGGGATAGTCAGCGCCACCTTAACCTTGGCGCACCTGACAACGGTCGTCGAGCGCTTACGCCCATTTCAGAGCGGGTATGTGATCCTCCTGTCCAGACAAGGGCGATACTTGTCGTATCCCGAGTACTCCAACCGGGACTGGGCTACCCACGGGACCATTTTTGAACGGGCGCGTTCCTATCAACAGCCATTACTGCAAATCGTCGGCGAGCAAATGACCCGGGGCGGGACCGGCTTCATGCCTTTTCAGAGTCAGTATCTGCATGATCAGCCAGCGCATACCTATTTTGCCCCGTTGCCCCGAGCCGGCTGGTCCGTCGGCGTAGCGTTCGCGGACAGTGAGTTATTTGCCCCGATCTACGCGCTGGTCCGCGACATCGTGCTGATTGGCAGCGCTGGACTGATTTTACTGTTTACGCTGGTGACGCTGATCGTGCGCCGTTTCACCCGACCGCTGCTGGTGTTGACCGAAAAAAGCGCGGCGATTGCCGGAGGCGATCTGGATGTAGCGATCCCGGAGCCGCGTATCCATGACGAAGTGGGCATCCTGACCGATTCCTTTGCCCGGATGCGCCGGGCATTACGCCGGCAACTGGAAACTCTCGCTGAGGCTCGGGCGGTGCAGGCCCGAATCGATAACGAACTGAAAATCGCCCGCGCCATTCAGGCCAGCTTTCTGCCCCATGATCTGGCTGGATTGAGCGGGTCCAGCAGGCTAGCGCTGGCAGCCTGGTTTCAACCGGCGCGGGAAGTGGGCGGCGATCTGTACAACGGCTTCTGGCTGGATGATGACCGGCTGTTCTTATGTATTGGCGATGTAGCCGGCAAGGGAGTGCCGGCGGCGCTGATGATGGCGGTAACGACGACGTTGATGAAAGCAGTCGCGGTTTCTGTTTCAGACCCGGCTGAAATTCTGCAACGGGTCAATCGCGAACTGTGCGCGATTAATGAGGAATTGCTATTTGTGACGCTGTTTGCAGCGGCGCTGGCGCCGAAAACCGGGGAGTTGATCTTCAGCAACGCTGGTCATAATCCACCATTACTGGTGCGGGCGAATGGCCGCGCGGAATGGATCGGAGGCCAGCCAGGACTGGTGCTGGGGATAGAACCGGAATTTGTTTATACCGCGTCCCGATTGCTGTTGAAGCCAGGGGAGACCTTACTGTTGTATACCGATGGTTTGACTGAAGCGATGAACGCTGCCGACGAGTGTTTCGGAACCAAGCCGTTACTGGCGCTGGGTTGCGCCGCTGGCAACGATAGTCCATTGCAACTGACTCAGCGGGTGATCGCTGCGGTAGCCGCTCATGTTGGAAACGCCGAGCAGAGCGATGATTTGGCGCTGCTGGCGGTGAGCCGATTGCCTGCGGTGGATGAAGGGATTCAGGTGTGTCTGCTGGCCGAGTTGGAACGCTTGCCGGAACTGCTGGAGCCGGTCCGGCAAGCGGCGGAAACTGCCGATTTAACCGAGGCGCAAGTGAGCCGGCTGGAACTGGCGGTCGAAGAGGCGCTGGTCAATCTGTGCAATCATGCCTATGCCGATCAGACGCAACCCGGCCCGGTGTATTGCCGGATCACGGCGCAAGCGGACGGGTTGCTGGTGGAGATCGCTGACCAGGGTCCGCCATTTGATCCGCTGACCCGGCCTGATCCGGATACCACGCTGGAGCTTGAGGAACGCGAGCCGGGTGGGTTGGGTGTTTTCCTGATCAAGACTTTGGTGAGCGAAGTCGGCTACCGTCGCGAGGAGGGTCGGAATATCCTGACGCTCCGGATGCTGAAGACGAGTGGTTAGCCGCCTAATCATGGGATATTAACCTTTAACCTTTAACCTTTAACCTTTAACCTTTAACCTTTAACCTTTAACCTTTAACCTTTAACCTTTAACCTTTAACCTGTCCTGGAATGATCTATGTCGTTTTGGCAGCGTCTGCGGGAAGACATCACCTCCGTGTTCGACCGCGATCCAGCGGCGCGCAACATGTTCGAGGTTCTGACCGCCTACCCCGGTATCCATGCGGTGCTGTTCCACCGGCTCAACCATAAGCTGTGGACTCTGGGCCTGAAATGGCTGGCCCGCTTTTTTTCGACCTTTGCCCGCTGGCTGACCGGGATTGAGATTCATCCCGGCGCGACGATTGGCCGGCGTTTTTTCATTGATCACGGTATGGGCGTGGTGATCGGTGAAACGGCGGAAATCGGCGATGACTGTACCCTGTATCAAGGCGTAACCTTGGGCGGCACCAGTTGGAACCAGGGCAAACGCCATCCCACGCTCGGTAACCATGTGGTCATCGGCGCCGGGGCCAAAGTTCTCGGCCCGTTCAAGGTTGGCGATCATGCCCGGATTGGCTCCAACTCGGTGGTGATCAAGGAAGTGCCGGCTCACGCTACGGTGGTCGGGGTACCGGGCCGAGTGGTGGAGGCCGGCGACAATGCCAGCGACGTGCGGCGGGAAATCGCCCGCAAACTTGGTTTCGACGCTTACGGCGCGACCCCCGATCTGCCCGATCCCGAAGCGCACGCGATTAACCAAATGCTCGATCATATCCAGGCGCTGGATCGCACCGTCCGCCAGTTATGTCAGGCCTTGCGGGAGGCCGGCATCGATCCCGGCGAACTGCAACTCTGTGAACTGCGAGGTTGCGAGCTGCATTCCGCCGCCAGCGCCAACGGCTGGCATGAAGCCACCGATACCGATGCGGCCAAGACCGGCCAGCGACGGTCAGCGACGGTCACCTGAGCTGTCCTCATGCTGGAACTGAGTGCGGCGGCGCGAACTCATTTTGAACATCCCCGCAACGTCGGCGATCTGGACCCGGATAATCCGGCGGTGACCACTGTGCAGGTGAGTGAACCGGTCAGTGGCGATCTGTTGCAACTGGCTTTGCGCATCGACGAAGGCGGACTCATTGCCGCCGCCCGATTCAAGGCTTACGGTTGTGGCTGGCTGATCGCCTGTGGTTCGCTGCTGACCGAACTCATCCAAGGCAAAAATCGGTCCGAGGCCGCGCAATTTCGGCACCATGCGCTGGTCGAAGCACTGGACGCGCCGCCGGAGAAACTGCATTGCGCGGTCCTGGCCGAAACGGCGTTAAAAACCACCTTGCAGGATTACGCCGCTCAATCGCCGGCAACCAGAAGCATTCCCGCAACCCCTTCACTTCACGATTCAGGAGTCCATGCTCATGTCGATCGCCTTGACTGAACAAGCCGCTAACCGCGCCCGCGCCTTTCTCGCTAAACAGCCCCAGGCGCAGGGATTGCGGCTGGGGGTGCGCAACACTGGTTGTTCCGGCTACATGTATGTCGTGCAACTGGCCGACCGGATTGATCCCGATGATCAGGTGTTTGATTCGCAGGGGGTGAAAGTCGTGGTCAGCGCCAAAAACCTGCCGATTCTGGACGGGATGGAAGTGGACTACGGCAAGGAGGGGTTAAACGAGGGATTCCGTTTCCGCAATCCCAACGCCAAGGATACCTGCGGTTGCGGCGAGAGCTTCAGCGCCTGAAGCCTCCCTCTCCCCTGGCGGGAGAGGGCCGGAGTGGGGTTGAGCGGTTCTTTGGCCCGTCTCAACTGCCGCGAAACTTCGGCTTGCGCTTTTCCTGGAACGCCCGCACCCCTTCCTGGGACTCTTCAGTACCGTAGAACAGGCTGACCGCCTGCAAGCCCAAGGCGGAAATTCCGGCAATATGGGCGGTGTCGGCGTTAAACGAGCGTTTGGCCAAGGCCAGCGCGGTCGGGCTTTTCTCCAGAATTTCCGCGCACCAGCGTTCCACCTCGGCGTCCAGTTCGGTATCGGGAACCACCCGGTTCGCCAGACCCATCTGCACCGCTTCCGCCGCCGAGTATTGCCGGCACAGATACCAGACTTCCCGCGCCCGCTTTTCGCCGATCACCCGCGCCATGTAAGCGGTGCCGAAGCCGGGATCGACTGATCCGACCTTGGGGCCGACCTGGCCGAATTTGGCGGATTCGGCGGCCAGGGTCAGATCGCACAACAGCGCCAGCACATGGCCGCCACCAATCGCGTAGCCGCGCACCTTGGCGATCACCGGCTTGGGGACATCGCGGATCACGCTCTGCAATTCCTCCAGCGGCAGGCCAATTACGCCACGTCCATCATAGTGACCTTCATGGGCGGATTGATCGCCACCGGTGCAAAAGGCTTTTTCACCAGCGCCGGTTAGCACAATCACGCCGATCGAGCGATCCCATCCGGCCCGTTGGAAGGCGTGAATCAGTTCCTCGCAGGTCTGAGCGCGAAAGGCGTTGTACTTGTCGGGACGGTTGATCGTGATCGTAGCGACGCCGTTTTCAACGTCGTAGAGAAGGTCCTGATAGTTTGGCATGTCCATCAGTGGGCAACCTGCATGGCAAGCGGATAAAGAGTTTCGGCGGCATCCACCGGGTTCGGAAATATATGCGGTATTTCCGGCTCCAACCGCACCGCCGCCGGTAACCGCACCGCCATGGACAACGGCCGGTGATCGGAAAAGGTGCAATCCAGCACTTCGACCTGTTCAACCGTGATCGATGGCGACACCAGAATATGATCCAGTTGTCGATCCGGTTGCCAACTGGGAAAGGTGTGTAAACCCGGCGCGGGTTCCAGCAAGCCGACATTCTCCAGCAACACCGCCATTTCCGGGCTGTCCGAGCGGCTGTTGAGATCGCCCATCAAAATCACATGACGATAGTCGTGGGTCAGTTCCGCCAGAAAACCAATTTGTCGTAACCGGCCCCGCCGGCCCAACGCCAGGTGCAGAATCAGCACATGCAGTGCGTCAATCCCGGCGCCAAATTGCACTTCCAGCACACCCCGGCCCGGAATCAGACCGGGCAGTTTGTGTTCAGTGATCGCGGACGGCAGAAAGCGGCTCAATAGCGCGTTGCCGTGCTGGGAAATCCGGCCAATCCGGCGGTTGGACTGATCAAAGACGTGGGCGAACCCGGCGGAATCGGCCAGGTATTTGATCTGGTTAACGAAACCACTGCGCAGGCTACCAGCATCCACCTCCTGTAACCCGACCAGATCATAATCAGCCAGCACCTGGGCGATGCCATCGAGATTGGTCATCCTCGATGGCACCGGCACCAGATGTTTCCAGCTCCGGGTCAGGTAATGCGAGTAGCGGTCGGTAGTCAGGCCGCTCTGAATGTTGTAACTGAGCAGCCGCAACCGTAGCGGATCGCCGGGATCATTCATCACTTCGCCGCAGGGCTGGAGGTTGTCACTACCGTTGCCGCTGCGGTTTCCTGGGCGATCAGAAAATCCACCGTCTCGAACATGCGCGCTGAACGTACATCATATTTGCCGTTGACGATGATCCCCGGCACCCCGTTGATTTTGTAACGTTGCGCGATCTGGTTGCCGCGCCGCAACTGGGTTTCGGTCTGGAACGAGCTATAGGCTTTACGGAAAGTATCCTGATCAACGCCGTGTTCGGCAAACAGCGCCGCCAGTTCATCCAGACCCGCACGCGGATTGCTGCGGACGGTCTCGAATAAAAAGGGATGCATTTTATCCAGTACCCCCAATGCTTCGGCGGCGTAATAGGCGCGGGCGCTCGGCTCCCAGTTGGGGCTGAAAGAGACGGCGATCCGCACGAAGGCGACGTTATCCGGTTTGCGTTTCAGCCAGGCCTGGGCGGATGGCTCCAGGCTGCGGCAATGGGGGCAGGTGTAGGAAAAAAACTCGATCACCTCGATTTTATCGGGGGTCGCCGTGGCTACCGGGTTGGGCAACACCACATAATCCTTGCCCTGATTAAAAGCCGGGGGGGCGTCCGGATCGACAGCCGCCCGAACCGTGGTCAGCGGCAGGGCGCAGGTCAGCAGAATCAACAGCAGGCGGTAAAGCGGATTGAGCATCGGACGAACTCCAGAACAGGGGTTTGAATGGAATCAGAGCAGGCGTTACAGCGAGCCGTAGGAATGCAGGCCGGACAGAAACATGTTGACGCCAATGAACGCAAACAGGGTCACGAACAGGCCGATCACTGCCCACCAGGCCATCGGCGTCCCGCGTCGGCCTTTAGTCAAACGCAGATGCAGCCAGGCGGCATAGTTCAGCCAGACGATCAAGGCCCAGGTTTCCTTCGGGTCCCACGACCAGTAACCACCCCACGCTTCCGCCGCCCACAACGCGCCGAGAATGGTGGCGATGGTGAAGGCGGCGAATCCCAGCGCGATGGCTTTGTACATGACCTCGTCGAGCAATGCCGCCGGCGGCAGCACCCGGGTCAACAGTCCGGCGGGCCGGTGGCTTTCCGCCCAGTCCCTCAGCAGATAAGCCACTCCCAGCATCGCCGCCAGCGCAAAAGCGCCGTAGCCGATGAAGTTAGCCGGGACATGGATCTTCATCCAGTAGCTTTGCAGCGCCGGGATCAGCGGTTGAATGTGATGCGCCTGCCGCCCAAAGGTGTACCAGAGCAGAAATGCTACCGCGCCGCTGATGATCAGCAGGACGAAGCCGCCCATCGCCCGGGTCCGGGTGCGCTCTTCGTAGAACAGGTACAGCAGCGCGGTGATCAGCGCGAACAGGATGAAGACTTCATACAGATTGCTGACCGGAATGTGGCCGATGTCCGCGCCAAGCAGATAGGACTCGCGCCAGCGCACCAGTAACCCGGTCATGCCCATCACGGTCGCGCTCCAGGTCAGCGCAGTCGCGGTTTTGCCGATGAAATCCGAGCGGGAAAACAGCGCGGCGAAATAGGTCACGGTCGCCAGCACATACAGCGTACTCATCCACATGAACGCCGCCTGGCTTTCCAGCAAATACTTGAGCAGGAAAGCGCTCTTGCGCAATTCGTAATCCGCGCCATACCGCCACAGGGCCAGCACGGTCAGACCGGTCACTGCCAAAGTGAAGGTCCGCGCCGGCGGCCAGTACTGACCCCAGCCGATCAGCGCCAGAGTTGCTCCAATCTGGATAGCGACTTCGTAACCGTCCATGTAGGACTGATAAAGCCAGTAGGCATAACCAGAGCCAGCCAGGACCAGCAGCGCCCAGAGTGCGTCGCTCACCGTCAACCACGGCCAGCGCACGGGTTGATCCCAGGATTCTTCAAGCAATGCTTCGCGGGTTGCCGCCATGTCAATCGGTCTCATTCAAGGATGTTGGAGAGGGTGAGGGGATGAGCAGTCTCAGTCGCTGTTCGAGTCCGGCCCGCAGTTCGGCGAATTCACCGGCGAACTCCAGCGGACGGCGGTTGCCGGTCCCGGCCAGAATCAGCCGGACCGCGTCATCCTCACTCGCCAGCCACGCCCACAACCGGCAGTGTGAAGTATAGAACATGAGAAAGACCCCCAGGATCAGTAGGGCAAAACCGGCATAGACCACGACCGTCCCGCCGCTGTAAGTGACTTGCAGCCCGGACGCCTCGACCTGCTGAAAACCGGTCAATTGCAGGTAGAACGGCGATCCGTAAGCCGGCAATGCCGCCAGAGCAGACAGCGCATCATTGAAAAAGACATTCTCGCGCTCGCCGAGTTCCTGGTCGACGTTGACGCCTTCCTGGCGCAGGGTGTCAATAAACACTTCCGCCAGGGCTTCGCGCAGCAGGTTCAGATACAGCACGGTGGCTTCCTGCAACCGCTCCGCTGGCGCAACCGCTTTGGCCTTTTCGGTGATCGCCATAAAGCCTCCCTGGATAAACAGATCCACCAGACTCAGCCGCACTCGGATTAAGTCGCGCTGGAAATCGGGATTTTGGCCATCGGCAACCGGTTGGGTCAGCAGTTTTTGCAAGCCGTCCGCGTCGCGCAACCGGGCGTTGAAGCGCAAAAACCGTTCGGGACTGTTGTTGGCGTCGACCGGAATATGCAGATAACTGAACGGAGCGCCGGGCCGGGCGCGCATCCCGCTCAGGTAAAACCAGCGGCCCTCCATTGAAACCGGGGCCATGTAATTCAGGTATTCCCGCGCCTCGCCGGCCGCATCGCGCAGCTTAAAGGCGATGCTCGGGCCAAAGTTGCGGAACTTGCGGTCGCCGGGCTGAGCATCCGGCTCGGGCAGCAGGTTGAACAGCCGGAAGTCGTCCAGTTCCAGACTCAGCGCCCCGGGAGTTGGCCCACCGACCTTGATCACGCCGCCTATTTCGCCTTTGGCTTCCACCGGCTCCAGTCGGGCGGTCGCTAGCGGCCAGGCTTTCAGATCCAGCTTGGAACCGCCATCGCCGAAATCGGACTGGTAAATGGCGTAGCCGCGATAGACCAGCGGGTGATTGACCTTGATGGTGGCCGCCAGCGGCTGATCGCCCAAGTGGTCCTGATCGTGGATCAAGACTTCGCTCACGAAAGACTTGGGTTGGCCGGTATCGTAATACGCCACCTGAAAATCCTTGAGTTCAACCGCGAACGGCAGTTCCTGCACCAGAAAGCCGTCGCGCAGTCGCACGAACACGAAATTGGCGATGGAACCTTCCGGCAGGCGCACGTTGCCGCGAAACGCCGGAAGGACGCCAGGAGCCAGCCGGCTGATCGGAGGAACTTCGCGGGCGCTCAGGTCCCGGGTCTCAACCGCCAGTTCGCCGCGCCATTCCTTGAGCTTGAGCCACAAATCGCCGTCCAGCAGTCCACCGATCCCGATCACGATGATCGCGGCATGGGTGAACAGATAGCCCAGCCGGTTATAGCGGCCTTTCATCGCCGCAATGACTTGATGATCGCCGTGATCCTGGAGTCGCCAGCGGTAGCCGCGACGGTGGAATGCGCCTGTCAGGATCGCCAGCGTGGCGTTGGCGTCGCCATCGGGCAACCGCCATTCAGCCTGTTGCTGGAAGCCGCGCAGCGAATCGGCCTCGACCGTAGTGCGGAACCGCACCATCTCCCGCCACATCCCCGGAACCTGCCGGTACAGGCAAACGCTGGTGGACAGAATCAGGCCAGCGAGAATGGCGATAAACCAGCCGGCGCCATAAACGCTATACAAGCCAAGGTTTTTAAAGACTTCAAACCAGAACGGCCCGAACTTGAGGATGTAATCGGGATAAGGTTGATTCTGCTGTAGCACCGTGCCGATGATGGAGGCGATGGCCAGCACGACCAGCAGGGTGATCGCAAGGTTCATCGAGCCAAGAAATTCCAGCAGCACCCAACCGAGGGTGCGCCGGCGGGCAGGCTTGCAGGCGGCGGTTTCGTTCACAAAAGTGGTTGGAGAATGCAGTCGGTAGAAAGGGCAGGGGGAAATTTAGGACGCTTTTTCGACCCAGGAGGGCGCACTGCGTTCACGGGTTTAGAAGAGAATTGCGCCGAATTGCGCCGGGGCCGGCATAAAAAAGGGCGGCCAGTTAGCCGCCCCACGGTCAAGTCAGCGCATATTCAGTCGGTTGACCTGCGAATCCTATTGTAATCCCTGGATATAGGAGGCGACCGCCTTGATTTCCGGGTCGGTCAGCTTAGCCGCGACGCCGCGCATCATCTGTCCGGCGTCATTGGCCCGTTCCATGGTGCGGAAGGCCTTCAGTTGGGTTTCGATATAGGTCGCGTGTTGACCGGCCAATGCCGGGAACTTGGCGGCCGGATTGCCTGCGCCAGCCACGCCGTGGCACGCCATACAGGCTGACACGCCGCTGGTCAGGTTACCTCCGCGAAACAGCGCCTCGCCAGCCGGCGCCAATGCCGGGTCAGCCGCGTCGCGCGTGATCTGCTGCGAGGCGAAATAAGCCGACAGATCTTCCATGTCCTGCGGAGTCAGCGTGGCGACCATCCCCAGCATGATGGCGTTGACGCGAGCGCCGCTTTTGAACTCCATCAACTGCTTATTCAGATAATCAGCGCTTTGCCCGGCCAGTTTCGGGTAAGTAGCATTGGTGCTGTTACCGTCCGGGTTGTGGCAGGCCACGCACAACGCGGACTTGGCTTTGCCGGCGGTTGCATCGCCGGCGGCGATGGCGGCGGTCGCTGAACCGAGCGCTACGCAGGTCGCGGCGAGCATGAAGAGTTTTTTCATTTTTGGAAGGCTCCTGTACGATGACGGAATTCGGTTCAGGCGACCTGCCGCCGGCGTGGATAGAGTGGCGCGGATCGGCGGCCGGGTCTCGCTGAAGTCGGGGCGGAACCGGTGCTGATTTGAATCGGTCCCGTCGGCGAAAGCGGCGGTTTTATATATCAGTTTCGGCCTTTGAGTTCAATGAGAAACCCTGATTATTCCGTCCCTATTTCCCAGACCGCCGCCGCAGTCCGTCTTTATCAGGCGGTGCGATTTTTCAACAGTGTCAATGAGTTCGGGCAACTTCCGCCGGATACCGGCTGCGAAGTCGCCTTTGCCGGCCGCTCCAACGCCGGCAAATCCAGCGCCCTGAATATCCTGACCGGACAGCGGCAACTGGCGCGGGTGAGCAAGACCCCCGGACGGACGCAGATGATCAATTTCTTCGAGGTGGCCCCGGAACGCTATCTGGTGGACCTGCCCGGCTATGGTTACGCCAAGGTGCCGGATGCAATCCGCCGGCATTGGCAAGAACTGCTGGAGCGGTATTTACGCGAGCGGGCGGCGTTACGCGGTCTGCTGTTGCTGATGGATATCCGTCACCCGCTAACGGAGCTGGATCGGCAAATGCTGGACTGCTGCGCAGTTCGCCAGTTGCCGGTGCATATCCTGCTGACTAAAGCCGACAAGCTCAGCCGGGGTGCGGCGGCGGCGGCGCGGCAACAGGTGAAAAAATCGTTACGCGCCGACTACCCACAAGCCAGCGTCCAGTTGTTTGCGGCGCCAACCAGCCAGGGCCGGGATGAAGCCTATCAATGGCTGGATGAGTGGCTGGGGTTTCAGAGTTGAACTGTTGAGAGGCCTCTGAACCCGGGCTGGACGTGGCCAAGAAGCCGGGAAACTTTGCCCTGATAGCAAACCGCTCGATGTCGTTAACCCCGCGAAAGCGGGTATCCCGTTGTTCAGCGGCTGCTTGGATTCCGCATTCGCGGGAATGACGGACGCGAGAACCGTCAATGCGAAAACCTAACGGGAATTGGTACTGGCTTCTCAGTGCCGGGCCATGCCCGCCAGCAGTTCCTCTCGCCTCGGCATTTGCAAATGCCAGCCGCGCTCTTCCAGGTTCCGTAGCACCTCCGCCGTATCTTCCAGCGCCAGTTTCCGTTCCGGGCGCAAATCCAGATCCATGACGTGTTCCAGTTCACCAACCAGTTTCAGCAACGCTTCGGGAATCATGGAAAAATCATCGCGGACGGCAACATAAAGGTAAGTGTCGGCTTTCCGGCGGCTTTTGTAGATCGCGCATGGCATGAGTGCATCTCCAGGCAGAAGGGTTGAACTAATGAGTGGCTATAATGCGCCCGATTATAAAAATGATGCCGCCTGGGAGGTAACCTCATGGCTCGAACCGCCGTTCGCCTGCACCGCACGACCGGGTGACCGCTATGCACCTGCTCAGCCTGATTCTGTGGGTTCCCTTCTTTGGCGCGGTCCTGATCGCGCTGCTGCCGGCGGCCCAGCCCCGGCTGATTCGCGGGCTGGCCCTGGCGAATGCCGGCTTGACCTTGCTGCTGGCCTGGAGCCTGCTGGCAACCTTTGATCACAGTACGGCGACGATCCAGTTCAGCGAGCAGGTAGTCTGGAGCGCCACTATTGGCGTTTCCTACGCGCTGGGCGTCGATGGCCTGTCGCTGCCGATGGTGCTGTTAGCGACCTTATTGAGCGTAGTGGCGCTGCTGGCCTCGAAACCGATGAAGACCGGGGCCAAGGGGTATCACGCCTGGCTGCTGTTGCTCGAATTCGCGGTGCTGGGGGTGTTCATGGCCCAGGACTGGTCGCTGTTTTTCATGTTCTGGGAATTGACCCTGATCCCGCTGTTTTTCCTGATCGATCTGTGGGGCGGCGAAAAACGCCATACCGCCAGCCTGAGCTTTGTCCTGTACACCATGGGCGGCTCCATCTTCATCCTGATCGGCCTGATCATCGCCTACCGGTTGACGCCCAGCCATTCCTTCGCCATGTCCGCCATTGCCGAGGCGGCGACTGCGCTGCCCCGCGAAGAACAGGTCTGGCTGTTGCTTGCCTTCCTGATCGGCTTTGGGGTGAAGATCCCCATTTTTCCGCTGCATGGCTGGTTGCCGCTGGCTCACGTCGAAGCGCCCAGCCCGGTCAGCATCCTGCTCTCCGGGATTTTGCTGAAAATGGGCGCGTATGGGCTGCTGCGGGTCATGCCGATCCTGCCGGAAGCCACGGTCTGGCTACAGCCGCTGCTGGTCGGAATTGCGCTAATCAGCATTGTCTACGGCGGATTACTGGCCTGGCGGCAGAGCGATCTGAAAGCGATGATCGCCTATTCCTCAATCAGCCACATGGGCGTCGTGCTGTTGGGCATTTCGGCGCTGAATCCCCTGGGTTTGCTCGGGGCAAGCCTGCAAATGGTGGCGCATGGCCTGATTGCCGGGCTGCTGTTCCTGCTGATCGGCCTGCTCTACGAGCGCACCCATACCCGTGAAGCGGCGGATTACGGGGCATTGGCGCGGGTAACGCCGCGCTTTGCGCTGTTCATGACCCTGGCGCTGCTGGCCGGGATGGGCATGCCGGGACTGGCCGGTTTCGTCGCGGAATTGCATGTGCTGATCGGCGGTTTCCAGCAATGGGGCTGGCTGACGCTGCTGGCGAGTCTGGGCGTGTTGATGAGCGCGGCCTATGGCTTTCGCACCATTGGCGGCCTGTTCACCGGCCCGCCGCGTCCGGAACTGGCCGATGTACCCGATCTGCGGCCTTGGGAACTGGCGGCGGTCCTGCCCTTGGCCGCAGGGTTGCTGCTATTGGGTCTGAAACCGGGGACGCTCATTGCGCTCATGAGTGCGAAAGTCACGGAACTGGCGGCGGTGTTCGTCCGGCTGATGGTGGAAAGTTAAGGATTCAGGACTTTCGCTTGTTATCTACCTTTTCCGTCGTACCTGCATCTGCGGGAATGACGGAAAACAAAGTTTGGGGGCCAAGCATAATGAATAGACCAAGCTAATCGGTAAAATCTTTGCTGGAAACCGCCTAAACGATTTCGGCCCTGGGCGCCTGTACGATGTACCGCCAGCAATCGGCTGGTGTAAACCCGGCTATGGCGAAGATGACCTCGATCCCCTGGCGATGATTCTATGAACTCCTCCGCACCCGTCCCGGACCTCTCCGCCGCGATTGCCGCCGCCCTTGCCCGGTTGCCGGTCGGTCTGGCTGACGACCGCACCCGCCATAGTCTTGAGGCCATCGCCCGGCGGTTACCACAGGCTCTGGCGACCGGGCCGCTCGGGCTGGAGATCCGGCTGGCCGGCCCGACTGCGGTGGACTTCTTCGCCGCCGCGATCCCCGGCGATCCCGGCTTTGCCGCACTGATCGCCGTCTTGTGCAACCCGGATCGCCAGGCCGGGTGGGCTGATCCGGTGCGGGCGCGCGATCTGGCTGCCGTACTCGAGCGCTGGCAACGCCGGGAGGGTTCGCTTCCTCGCGTCGCCCGCTACCTGCTGATTGAGGTCGATGCCCCTGCCGATCCCGCTGGCCCGGTGGCCGCACCCGGTATCTTCCTTGCGCCTCGGGGAACGCGCGACCTGCCCCGGCCCGGTCAGCTACCCAACGCCTTTCACCGCTTCGTCGAGGCAACGGTCATGGCTACGGCGGAACTCAGCGGCGTCTGGCCCGACCCGGCGACTGCGACGGCGCTGGCGCGGGTGGTGGAAACCATTCCGGATGATGGGGATCTCTTTGCGGTCGGCGCGATGGTGAGCCGGGCCGCGGGATCAGCCATGCGCATCGCCATCCGCCGCCTTGAACCCGAGAGTATCCATACCGTGCTGCGGGCAGCAGGTTATCCCCGGCAGGCCGATCTGCTGGCCGAGTGGGCTGCTACAACTCCGGCGAACAAACAGGCGCTGCATTTCGAGATCGGGCCGGGGGCTGAATCGCGGGTGGGTCTGGAGCTGTCGCCGGCGCATGACTGGAAACAGGCGAGAATGCAAGGCTGGCCCGAACTCCTTGATCACCTGATCAGCCGTAGCGTCGCCGATCCCGACCGGGCGGCTGTAGTCACTGGCCTGATCGACCCGGTGGGCAATCCGCTCTGGGGGCTGGCCCATGTCAAGGTCGCGGCTGACGAATCGGGGATGTTGCCGGTGGCTAAACTGTATGTGGGGCTGTTGCATCGCAGCGGTGAGATCTGATGAGGTGGCGAAACCTCGCTGAGACCGCACTCGCACGCCTGGCGGCTGGACTCGGGCCGCGCGGTCAGTGGCCTGGCTGGGTCTACCCGGATGCCGCGCCGGCGACCGGGCGCCGCGATATTTCAGCCCCGTTGACCGCGCTTGGCATCCTCGCTCTGCGCGACCTGCCGCTGGCCGGGATGGACGAGATCGTGCGGCGATCCCGGGAACATATTGAACGCACCGTGCAACCCGGTGGCTTGTGGCGCTACTACGCCAACATTCCCCCTGACACCGACGACACCGCGATGTGTGCGCTTGCGTTGGGACTGAATCATCTGCTGGTGCGCGGCCAGACGGCGGACTCACTGGCAGCGACCCGGCTGGCTAATGGTCGCTTCCCCACCTGGTTCGAGTCTGGCTGGAGTCCGGTCATTGACGCGGTCCCCAATGCCCATGTCGTCGCGGTGATTGGCCCCGGTCCGACCACGGATGCCGCGATCGCCTGGCTGATCGAGGTGGTCGCGACCGGGAGCGAGGCAGCCGCATCGACTTACTACCTTGATCCGCTCGACCTCCATCTGGCCCTGACCCGTGCAGTCGCTGCGGGGGTTGAAGCCTTGCAGCCCACGGTGGAGATCGCTGCCGCGCGCGCTTTGGAGCGATTGCGCAGAGGAGGCTTGAGTCCCTATCGGATGGCGCAGGCGCTCGTCGTGGCTGCGGTCAGTGCGAATCCCGGCGTGACCGACCTGTCCGAAGCGGCGACGCGGCTTGCCCAATGTTCAGAGCCGGATGGCGGCTGGCCTGCCGACACGCTTTATGTGGCTGGAAACACCGAATTGGGTGGTCTCTGGCATTATCAATCCTGGGCCGTGGTGACCGCGCTGTGTGTACGGGCGCTGGTCATGGCGGCCACCCTCAAAGGAAGTTAAGCGATGTCCGCTCATCCACCGTGGTTGCGTTTCCAGGCCTATGTCGTCGGATTGCCCAAAACGGGTTCGACTTCGCTGGCAACGCTCTTTGGCCGCTATCGTAGCGGTCATGAGTGGCAATTGATGGAGTTGCTGGGTCCAGCCTTGAGGCGGCGCAAGGGTGAACTGAGCGATGAGGAGTTCCTGCGCGCTACCGGCCAGCGACTGATTCCAGCCTCGCTGGAAATGGATTCCACGACCGCTCACTACCTCTACGCCGAGGTGCTGAGGGACCAGTTCCCCCAGGCGGTCTTTCTGCATACCGTTCGGGATGTGCAATCCTGGGCGTCCTCCCTGCTGGATATGGTGCTGCGTAAGCGATTGGCGCGGCGCATGATCCAGATCCCGTACTCGATCTGGGGGAGCGAGTACCTGGCGGTAATGACTGAAGGGACTTATAACCTTGACCCGGATCAACGCGGCGATGACCACTCCTCCCTGACGCCGCTGATGCGCTACTGGGCCGCGCACCTGCGGGAGATGGCGGACCTGTTGCCCGCTGACCGGTCTTTGCGCATCCGCACCCGCGATATTCAAGACCGCTTGCCGGAGATCGCCGCTCTGGTCGGGGTTCCGGTTTCGACCCTGCGCGCCGATTTGGCCCATGCCAACCAGGCTCCGCTACGATTCGACCGATTCATGGCTTTCGACAGCGATGAACTACGCGCTGTCTACGACCAACACTGCGCCGACCTCATGGCCGAAATTTTCCCCGAGGAACATGCGGCCTGGGTGAATCGCAGCAACGCGCCGGGCATCCTCGATTGGGAAACTTACCTCGCCGATCTGGAAGCCTGGGTTAAGGATGCCGTCCAGCGTCACGGCCCGCAAATCGCTCGCTGATGGACCCAACCCACAGCATCCGCTCGGAGAGCAGGTCGCTGGCGGCGTAGGTGATGCACCACCGCCGTGAGAGATCGATCACGCCGACGCTGGTGGGCAAGCCTTCCTGGTTGGGTACGGCCCTGCCCCGGCTGACCAGCGCGAGCGGCCCACGGCAGGCCATCCGGTCCAGCAGTCGGCCCAGCCGAAAACCATCCCGGCCTGACAGATAACGTGACGTGGCGCTGTCGATGATCGCCGTTACCGCATCCGGGGAAACGCGCTCGGCGAGCAGGTCGGGCAGGAGATCCATAACACTTCCGGCCCGCACCTCCGGCGCACGGGAAGCGACGGTTATCAGGGCGGACTGGAGGCGTTGCTCGCGATCGGGGTCGCCGGCCCAGGAGAAGGATCGCAGGTAGGCGAAAGTCCCGGGCGCAGCCGGATCGACCGGTGCCAGATCGATCCCTACCCGGTCAGCAATGGCGAGTTCCCGCTCCAGCAGGCGGGCCGGTACGTCGAGGGCGCATTCCAGGGTCATGCCCGCCGTGGTCGGTGACCAGGCGCTCCGGGGATAGCGGATTTCGTAGCACTCAGGGTTGAGGTGGAGTCCGGCGCACGCCCCTATGTCGATCAGGCGCAGCGGACGATCCGGGTAGCGGGCGGCGGCAATCAACAACCCTGGCAGCAGGTCCGCCATCCGCAGCGGTTCAGTGAATTGCACGATCCCCCGCCTTACCGCCGCCGCGACCTCGTCGTGCAGGGTATGCGCATCGCGCCGGAAGGCGTCCGGGTCACCCGTCCAAGGGTCCTGGGCGCGGCCCTGTAAGGCCGCCAGCCGCACCACATGCAACACCACCAGTGGCGGTCCGAGGGCTTCAACCTGTGGATCGGCTGCACAAGCCTGGGCCAGCCGCGCATACGCCGGGGAACGATGCCCCGCGAACAGGTCAGCGAGGGTGGCCCACCCGCCCAACGGACCCACAGAGGATGTTGGCACAGCTAAAACTCATGGTGGCAGATGGAAGAACCAGGGCGCATCCTTGGGCGGGAGAAAAACCGGACGGCGATCCGCATCAGCGTTCCAGCGGGACCGGGCGAAGGGTGGAACGAGGGCGACCAGACGACCGCTGACCCCGGCCAGCGCCGAGTTCGATCCATCGAGTTCCGCCGTCATCGGTTGCCAGCCAGGGTCGGGCAGGAGTTGCCCGTCGGCCAGGTCGGCCATGAGGCGCGGATTGATATGCCGGCTCATGATGCAGTGCCGCTCGTCACGGTCATGGGTATGGCCGGTTTGGGCGCGCGCCCTGGAGGCGCAGCCGCCGGCGCAGGTATCGACCATGTAGCAGTCCCGGCAATCGGGGAGATCGTAGCCGATCCGGCTTTGCAGATACGTCTCGCGCATCGGCCAGAGTTCCAGCGGCTGGTCAGCCCGTTGGCGACCCACGATGAACGGATCGTCGGGGTTGCGGCCGTCACCGACCTCGGTGCAGGCGGAGAGAAAGCCGTCGGGAGTGAGGGCGCGGATTCCGCTGATGGCGGCGCAGTACCGACCATTGCCGACCCGGGGGTGTGACCAGGCCGCGGTGCTGAGCTGGACCCCGGTGCGCAACGCATAACGAAAAGCGTCGAGAAACGCCTCGGCGAAGGCCAGCGGATCCGGCGGTCCGTCGCGCAGGTTGGCGCCGCGCCCCACGATGCTGGCCGGCTCGACCTGAACCCGGTGAATCCCGATTTCCGCGGCATCATCAACCAACGCCCGTAGCGAATCCAACCCGTCGCGGGTGAGCGTCGCCCGGGTCATGACGATTTTGCCGGCCTCCCGCAGCGCCCGCAGATTCGCGACCACCTGGACGCGGCTGTCCCGTTCGGTTGCGGTGGGTCGCTGCACCCCTTGGCGGGGGCCGTCATAGGAGACGACGACCCGCCATTCCGGCTTGCGCAGCGTCTCCAGCACGTTCGGCCCAAAAACGCCGTTGGTGATGGTCTGCACCGATGCGATGCGGCCAGCCTGCCGGGCGCGCTGCTGGAAATGTTCCCACGCCGCCAGCATGACGCTGAAATGAGTAGTCGGTTCACCACCGCCGTGGAAGCCCAGTGTCACGAACCGCACCGGGTCATCGAGGGCGTCGAAGAAGTCGTCAACCCCCTTGATCGCCTGCTCATGGCTTAACCGTGGCCCTGCCTCTGGCCCGGAGGTCGCATGGCAATAGATGCAGCGCAAATTACAGGCATTGGTCGGGTAGAGCAGGAGGGTCTGCGATTTGGGGATACTGGTCGGGATCGCGTGTATCGGATCGGGCGATTCCGCGTCAACCAGAACCCCGGTGCGGTGCAGCATCGTGAAGAAATGCTGGTCAGCGCTGCTCAGTCCAACGCCGACCAGGTCCGACAGATACCGTGGCTGCGAAAACTCCCCGAGTAGCTCAAGAAGACCGGGGGATGCGGCCAGGTAAGTCAGTGGCACTGCTGAGAGATGGGCGTAAGCGCGACCCGCCTGGGTGAAAGTCCTCAGTCGGGTCGATAGCGCTAGCGGGCGGTTGAAGCCCCGAGAAATCCGCTCATCGAAACGCTGACTAGCCATAACGATGTTGCTTCAACGCCGCCGGAGGCGGGGCGTAGAATTTCTAAGGACCCATGTCACTGCAATTACTCCAGCAGACGCCGCCGGCGACCTGTTCGAGTTCATTATCGGCCAGTTCGCCGGTAGAGGCCTTGGCCGGAACGACCAGATGGACGTGGGAAAGACTCTCCTCGTGTACGTCAATGGCGACGCTGTTGGGTATGGGGATACCCATCAGTTTCGACACGGCGGCGCGAGGATCGGCCAGCAAAGCGTCGCGGAAGCCGGGATCGGTCGCCAGGCGGTTGTGGATCAAGCCATCGAGTTCAGCACGGGTAGGGATTGCCATAATGCCTCCAAACAAGGTTGTGACGACGGGATGGTTAGGATAGACGGGATTTTGCTTTGCTCACAGGGCTGAAAAAGCGAAATTTGCTCGCGCTCTTGGGGCTATTGCAGCGCTGTTCTCTACAAAGAACCTACCGGCATTCACCCACCGACCCCGGCTGACAACGTCGCCGATCCGGCCAGATGGTGCTGTCCAGCTTGGCATCGGTGAAGCGGGCGCCAGCGATCCGCGCCTCGGCCAGATTGGCCTCGGTCAGATTGGCCCCGCTGAAATCAGCATCAAGCAACACGGCTCCGGTCAGATTCGCGCCTTGCAGATTCGCTCCGGTTAATACCGCATCCTCCAGCACCGCCCGACGCAGAATTGCGCCGCTTAAATCTGCATTGGGCAACTGAGCGCCAGTCAGATTCGCCTGGGTCAGATTGGCCCTGCCCAGTTTCGCGCCGCTCAGATTAGCCCCGCGCAGATCAGCCTGATCCAGCCGCACCCCGCCCAAATCCGCATCGCTCAGATTGGCTCCGGTTAATACCGTCCGATCCAGCCGTGCACCGGTGAGATTTGCGCCGGTGAACGTCGCCCGCTCCAGCCTGGCTGAAACCAGCCGCGCATCACTCAAGGTAGCGCCAGTGAAATCAGCCTCAGTCAGAGTTGCGCTGCCCAGATCAGCATTATTGAACCGGGTGCCGGCCAACTGGGCATGGGCCAGGTTGATCTGGGTCAGCACCGCTTCCCGCAAATCCAGGCCGCGCAAATCCGCGCCGGGTTTATCGCAGCGCAGCCAGTTGACCCGCCGGGCCGGCGGATCGTCGCAACCGGCTTGAACCAGGCCCGGCGATGACCATAACGCCAGCAATAACAAACCACTCCCCACCTGCCAGCAGGAAAGATCTTGATTGCGCGAATAGCTGTTCAATGCAACGATTCCTCATGTCCAGATTTTTTCCGTGACTTCCGTGACTTCCGTGACTTCCGTGACTTCCGTGACTTCCGTGACTTCCGTGACTTCCGTGACTTCCGTGACTTCCGTGACTTCCGTGACTTCCGTGACTTCCGTGACTTCCGTGACTTCCGTGGCCCGCTTTTTCAGGCCTTGCGCGCCTTCCGCGCCTTCCGTGAACCCAATGCCGACGGTTGAGCGACAAACACCATGTCCACCACCTGCCGCAACTGCTCGACAAAATGAATGGTCAGACCCTCCTTGATGTGATCCGGCAACTCATCGACATCGCCGCGATTGCCCTCGGGCACAATCAATTCATGAATCCCGACCCGCCGCGCCGCGATGGCCTTTTCCCGAATGCCGCCGACCGGCAACACCAACCCCGTCAGCGTCAATTCACCGGTCATCGCCAATGTCCGCTCTGGCTGCTGCCCCCGGGCCAGCGATAACAGCGCGGTCGCCATGGTAATCCCGGCGCTGGGGCCGTCCTTGGGGGTTGCGCCTTCCGGGACATGCAGATGGACGAAAGCTTCATCGAAAAACTTCGGATCAGCCTGGTATTCATCCAGATGGGCGCTGACATAACTGTAGGCGATATTAGCCGACTCCTGCATCACCTCGCCCAGCCGCCCCGTCAGCTTGAAGCCGCGATTCTTGGTATGGACCCGGGTGGCTTCGATATTCAGCGTCGCCCCACCCATCGCTGTCCAGGCCAGTCCGGTCACTACCCCAATCCCGATCGTCGGCGTTTCCGGCTTGAACGGCGGCTTACCCAGATAATGATCCAGTTCCGGCGATTCGAGCACAATCGCTCCTTCCCGGCCATTGACGATCTCGACTGCGCTCTTGCGGACAATCCGCCCCAGTTGCTTCTCCAGATTGCGAACCCCGGCCTCGCGGGCGTAGCCCTCAATGATCTGGCGCAAGGTCGCCTCATCGAGTTGAATCCGGTCGCGCTCCATACCGCTGCGCTCCAGCAGCTTCGGCCAGAGATGATTGCGGGCAATTTGCAGCTTTTCCGCAGTGATGTAGCCGGACAGGCGGGTGGTTTCCATCCGATCCAGCAATGGCCCCGGAATGGTGTCGAGTTGATTGGCGGTGCAGATAAACAGCACCTTGGATAAATCGAAGCGCACATCCAGATAATGATCGAGAAATTCGTTGTTCTGCTCCGGGTCCAGCACCTCCAGCAGCGCCGAAGCCGGATCGCCGCGATAGGACGCGCCAATCTTGTCCACTTCATCCAGCATGATCACCGGGTTGGCGGTGCCGGCCTCGCGAATGGCCTGAATGAACTTGCCGGGCAACGCGCCGATGTAGGTGCGACGATGGCCCTTGATCTCGGCTTCATCGCGCATCCCGCCCAAGCTGAGCCGGTAGAACTTGCGGTCCAGCGCAGCGGCGACCGACCGGCCAATCGAGGTTTTACCCACCCCGGGCGGTCCGACCAGCAGGATGATCGATCCGCCGACCTGGCCCTTCAGCGCCCCCACCGCCAGAAATTCGATGATCCGGTCTTTGACGTCCTCCAGTCCGTCATGATCCCGATCCAGCACCTCGCGGGCGTGTTTCAGATCGAGATTGTCGGTGGAATAGATGCCCCACGGCAGATCGGTCAGCGCATCCAGATAATTGCGGGTAACGGCATATTCCGGGGAGCCGGTTTCCAGAATGGCGAGTTTTTCCAGCTCCTCGTTGATCCGCTTCAACGCCGGTTCGGGAACCTGACGGGTGGTCAACCGCTCGCGGAACCGATCCCCATCCGCAGTGCGGTCATCCTTGGCGATGCCGAGTTCCTGTTGAATGACCTTGAGCTGCTCGCGCAGGAAAAATTTGCGCTGATGCTCGCTCATCTTCTCTTCAACCTGCTTGCGAATGTGGCTCTGGAGTTTGACGACTTCCAGTTCCTTTTTCAGCAGCACGATGACCTTTTTCAGTCGCTCCAGCACCGGCGCGGTGGCGAGAATTTCCTGCAATTCGCCCTTGCTGGCGGTGGTCAGGCTGGCGGCGAAATCAGCCAGCGGCGACGGATCGTGGGTGTTGAAGCGGTTGAGGAAGAACTTCAGTTCTTCGGAATACAGCGGGTTTAGCGGAATCAGTTCCTTCAGGGTATTGATCACCGCCAGTGAATAGGCCCGCAGTTCATCGGGACCGGCTTCATCGTCTTCGCTCAGATAGGTGACCTGAACGTGATAGGGCGGAACCGTGGACAGCCACTGCTCGATATGGAAGCGCTTGAGACCCTGAGCGATGAATTGCAGCCGGCCTTCGTTGCGCGTCAATTGATGCATCCGGGCGGCGGTGCCGACTTCGTAAAAATCTTCGGGACTGACGTTTTCCGCGCTGTCGGGCTTGACTAGCGCCAGACCGATCACTCGTTGCTCACGAGAGGAGGCCGCTTCGATGGTCGGCAGCCAGGGTTCTTCGTTGAGCAGCAATGGCAAGGCCTGGGCCGGGAAAAAGGGCCGTTCGGACAGCGGCAACAGATAGAGAGTATTGGGCAGAATGTCGGCGGCGGCGACGATGGTGTTGGCGGACATTTCGTTCTCTTCGTCCACGTCGTTGTCGTCGTCGTCCTCACCCATGACTTCTGCTTCCAAGGCTTCTTCGGCTTCGTGGTCGGTCATGATGGTTCACGCGGCTCAAGGGATTTAACCCTTAAGTGCGGGCGATCGGGCCGATTATCAAGGGCTATAGCACGACCGGCTCCAGTTCCAGTTCGACCCCGAATTCAGCCTGGACCGAGATTCGAATCGCCTCGGCCAGCCGCAGCACATCCGCACCCCGCGCCCCACCGCGATTGACCAGCACCAGCGCCTGCCGTTCATAAACGCCCGCCGGCCCCAGATTCCGACCTTTCCAGCCGCAGCGTTCGATCAGCCAGCCGGCGGCCAGTTTCACCGTCCCGTCCGGCTGCGGGTAATGCGGCAGATCAGGATAGTGGGCAGCCAGTCGGGCGAATGTGGCAGCGTCCACCAGCGGATTCTTGAAGAAACTGCCGGCATTGCCGATTTGCGCCGGGTCAGGCAGCTTGCGGGAGCGAATGGCGATCACCGCATCGGCAATATCCCGCGCTGTCGGGTCAGCGATCTGCTGCGCCGCCAGTTCCCGCGTGAGGTCGGCATAACCAGCCAGCGGGCGCCAGGGTTTTGGCAGGCGAAACGTGACGGCGGTAATCAGATAAAGCCCGGCGACCTCGCGTTTGAAGATGCTATCCCGGTAGCCGAAGCGGCAGGCAGTACGGTCGAATATCGTTGCCTCACCGGTCGTCAACGCTATCGCCTCCACGGACTGCAACCGCTCGGCGATTTCCAGGCCATAAGCGCCGATATTCTGCACCGGCGCAGCACCCACCGTACCTGGAATCAGCGCCAGATTCTCCAGCCCCGGCCAGCCATGATCCAGCGTCCAGCGCACGAAGTGATGCCAGTTTTCTCCGGCCCCGGCCCGCACCAACCAGGCGTCAGCGGTTTCGGCGAGCAGCGCCCGGCCCGGAATCCGCACCTGGAGCATCAGACCCGGGAAATCGCCGGAGAGAATCAGGTTGCTGCCGCCGCCGAGAATGAAACGCGGCACGCTCGGCCATTCGGGCAGATCGATCAGCGCAGCGAGTTGCTCCGGCGTTTCAATGGCGGCAAACAGCGCGGCGCGGGCCGGCAGCCCGAAGGTATTGAAATGAGTGAGGGAGACGTCGCGCTGGACGAGAGCAGGCAAGATCATTGGCGGTCAATTCCAGGTTGCGAAAAAAAACCCGCCATGTGGGCGGGTTTCCAGACACTGATATTGATTCGTTCAGGCCGGGACGGGCAACGCGGTCCGCAGCTTTTTCATGGCGTTGGTTTCCAGTTGCCGGATGCGCTCGGCGGAAATCTGATACTCAGCGGCGAGTTGATGCAAGGTCGGCTTGTCGTCATCCAGCCAGCGCCGCTGCACGATGTCGCGGCTGCGGGGATCCAGCAGATCCAGTGCCGCGCTCAACCGGCTGGTGGTCTGTTCTTCCCAGTCGTCCTGCTCCAGCGCCTCAGCCGGGTTAGCCTGCTCGTCGCGCAGATAGGCGGCGGGGGTAAAGGCTTCATGCTCGTCGTCGCTGTCGCTGTCGACGGGGTCGAACGGCAGGTCGTGGCCACTCAATCGTGATTCCATCTCCATGACATTGGCGGCGGTCACCCCCAGTTCACGGGCAACGGTGTTCACTTCATCATGATTCAGCCAGCCCAGCCGCTTTTTGGAGCTGCGCAGCTTGAAGAACAGCTTGCGCTGGGCTTTGGTGGTGGCCACCTTGACGATCCGCCAGTTGCGGAGAATGAATTCGTGAATTTCAGCGCGGATCCAGTGGACCGCAAACGACACCAACCGCACCCCGTGAGCCGGGTCGAACCGCTTCACGGCTTTCATCAAACCGACATTGCCTTCCTGAATCAGGTCCGCCAGCGGCAGGCCATAGCCAATGTAGCCTCGGGCGACATGCACCACAAAGCGCAGATGAGTCATGATCAACCGTTGCGCGGCTTGCAGATCATGGCGTGACTGCAACCGTTGAGCCAGTTCCTGCTCTTCTTCAACGCTCAACATCGGCGCACGGCTGACGGCCTGAATATAGCTTTCCAGACTGTCGACCGAAATCGGCAGATGGTCAATGCGGGGAACCAGGGCAGTCGTGGTCATTGTCGTTCGCTCCTTTTGCTCACTCATTCGGGGAATAGCCTCATTTTAGCACTCGGGCAGTGAGAGTGCCAAACCCGGTTTGAGTTCCCGCCAAGCTTTCGGTTGAACCCTGTTCAATCAATCGTGCTCTTCGCCCTCCAGCAGGGCGGCCACGAACTCGGCGGCATCGAACTCGCGCAAGTCCTCAATGCCTTCGCCGACCCCGATGAAGCGGATCGGCAGACCCAACCGGCGGGCGATGGCGAACACGATCCCGCCCTTGGCGGTGCCATCGAGTTTGGTGAGGATCAGGCCGGTCACCCCCACCGCCTCGTGGAACTGGATCGCTTGATTCAGCGCGTTCTGCCCGGTGCTGGCGTCCAATACCAGCAGCACCTCCTGCGGGGCAGTAACATCCACCTTGCCCATCACCCGTTTGATTTTCTTCAGTTCCTCCATCAGGTTGGCCTGAGTGTGCAGCCGGCCAGCGGTATCGGCGATCACGACATCGATGTTCCGCGCCTGACCGGCCTGAATCGCGTCGTAAATCACTGAGGCGGAATCCGCGCCATGACGCTGAGCGATCACCGCGATCCGGTTGCGCTCACCCCACACCTGCAGTTGCTCAATAGCGGCGGCGCGGAAGGTGTCGCCTGCGGCCAGCAGCACCGAATGTCCCTCGTTTTGTAGCCGCTGGGCCAGTTTACCGATGGTCGTGGTCTTGCCCGCCCCGTTGACCCCGACTGTGAGGATGACGTAGGGCCGGGAGTCAGAGGGCTGCCACGGCTGCTGACAGGGGGCCAGAATCGCCAGCAACTCCTCGCGCAAGGCCTCAAGCAGCGCCGAGGCATCGAGCAACGACTGGCGCGAGACCCGCTCGGTCAAGCGCTGGATCACCTGGTTGGTGACGTCCACCCCAACATCGGCCAGTAACAGGCGGTTTTCCAGTTCCTCCAGCGCCTCATCGTCCGGCTTGCGACCAGCGAACAGTCCCGCCAGTCCCGAAACCAGACTATGCCTGGTGCGGCGCAGCCGATCGCGTAAGCGGGCGAAGGGTTTGGATTCAGAGGGCGATTCTGGGGATTCCAGCGCTGCGGCGGCGCGATCCTTGCCGAACGGGAAATGAATCGGCCGGTTCAGCACCTCGAACAGGCTGGGTTTCTTGCGTTCCGGCAAGGCAGCGGATTCTGGATCGAGCATGGCGGGGACAAGGCTAATGCAGCAGCGAAAACAGCCGCCGCCGGTAGGTGATGGTCAGCGGGTGGTCATTGCCGAGCATCTCGAACATGGCGATCAAGCCCTTGCGTCCGGCCTCGTCCTCGAATTGGGGATCGCGCCGCAGGATGGTCATGAACTGCTCCAGCGCCGCTTCGTAGTCGCCGGCCAGCACCAGACGGGCAGCCAGTTGCCGACGGGCAGCGCAATCAACGGGATGACTCTGGACTTGCGTTTCCAGCACAGCCCGATCGGGAGCGCCTTGCGCCAGAACCGCAAATTGCAGCCGCGCCAACAGTCCGCTGGCTGGCTGCCGATTGCGCTCCTCCTCCGGCAGGCTTTGCAACAGGGTCTGCGCCTGATCGCCCTGATCCAGTTGCAGCAACTTATCCGCCAGCGCGATCTTCAATTCGCTGCTGGCCGGTTCCTGATTCAACGCCTCGCGCAACAAATCGACCGCTTCCTGGCGATGACCGCCCTCCCAGAGCAACTCGATTTGCTCCTGAACCGATTCTCCCGGCGCAGCGTGGAACTGGTCAATGATCTGGCGATAGGCGGATTCCGGCTGCAATCCGACCAGTTGCTCCACAATTTGACCCTGCCAG
This sequence comes from Gammaproteobacteria bacterium, assembly GCA_020846135.1. Lineage (GTDB taxonomy): Bacteria > Pseudomonadota > Gammaproteobacteria > Competibacterales > Competibacteraceae > RXIV01. The sequence goes on along the minus strand of JADLEK010000055.1, from coordinate 10,723 downwards.
ATCACCATCACCGTCGGTAGGCTGCGGACCTGAAAATGGCCGGCCAGCGCCCGTTCAGTATCGGCATTGACCTTGGCCAGGATAAATCCGCCCCGGTATTCCTGGACTAGCTTGGTCAACAGCGGGGTGAGGGTCTTGCAGGGTTGACACCAGTCGGCCCAGAAATCCACCAGCACCGGGACCTGCTGGGAATTTTCCACCACGGCGGCGAAATTGTGCTGGGTGACTTCAATAATGTAGGGTGATTCGCTCATCGTTTGAACATCCACAGAAGCCGGATTAGGCAATAGCGCGGAATTGGGGGCGCGGATCGGTCTTTTCAACCGGCGCCGGCTTAATCAGCGTCAGCGTTGCAGCTCTTGCAACTTGTCAGGCTTGCCGTTCCAGTCATCGGCATCGGGCGGCGCATCCTTCTTGGCGGTAATGACCGGCCATTGCTTGGCTAAATCGGCATTGAGGGCGAGAAATTGCTGCTGGTCGGCGGGCAGATCGTCCTCGGCGAAAATCGCCTGCGCCGGGCATTCCGGCTCGCACAGGGTGCAATCAATGCATTCGTCGGGATCGATGACCAGACAATTCGGTCCTTCGTGGAAGCAATCCACCGGGCAGACTTCCACGCAGTCGGTGTATTTGCATTTGATGCAGTTCTCGGTAACGACAAAGGTCACGGGCAATCCCCCATAAGGCTGGACAACAGGAAGGCGCTATCTTAGCCGCGATCCACCGGGTTGGGCAGATGAATCGGCTGTGGATGAAGCGCCGATCCGCCGCGCCGGGTTCTGATGGTCGAAGTCTGGCAACGCATCGGTCACTCTCAATGCGCTTCATCCCAATTTCTGCCCACGCCAATATCCACTTCCAGCGCTACTTTCAGATCCGCCGCTGCACTCATTAACCTCCGAATTTGTTCACTCGCTGCGGAAACCACTGCCGGATCGACTTCAAACACCAGTTCATCATGCACCTGCATCAACATCCGTACCGGCAGGCCGGATTGTTGCAGCCAGTGATCTACGGCCAGCATCGCCCGTTTAATAATGTCGGCGGCAGTGCCCTGCATGGGCGCGTTAATCGCGGTTCGTTCCGCTGCTTGCCGGGTTTGGGCATTGCGGGCGCGAATGTCAGATAAATACAGGCGACGGCCAAAGACCGTTTCCACATAGCCCTGTTCCGCCGCCCGCTGACGAGTAGCCTCCATATAGGCTTTTACCCCCGGATAGCGGGTGAAATAACGGTTGACATAATCCTGGGCCGCGCTACGTTCAATGCCGAGTTGCCGAGCCAGGCCAAAAGCTGACATCCCGTAAATCAGCCCGAAGTTAATCGCCTTAGCGCTGCGCCGCTGCTCGGTACTCACCTCATCCGGAGTCAAGCCAAACACTTCTGCCGCCGTGACGCGATGTACGTCAGTCCCGGACGCAAACGCCTGTAATAATCCTTCATCGCCGGATAAATGGGCCATGATTCGTAATTCGATTTGCGAATAATCCGCCGCCAGCATCACCCATCCCGGTTCCGGCACAAACGCCTGGCGAATCCGCCGTCCTTCCGGACTGCGAATCGGGATATTCTGCAAATTGGGGTCGGAAGACGACAGCCGGCCCGTGCTGGCGACCGCCTGCTGATAGGAGGTATGCACCCGGCCGGTCGTTCGCTGAATCTGCTCTGGCAGTCGGTCGGTGTAGGTTGATTTAAGTTTGCTTAAACCCCGGTGTTCGAGAATCACTCCGGGCAAGGGATAGTCCAGCGCTAGTTCCTGCAAAACCTCTTCGGCAGTAGACGGTTGCCCCCCCGGCGTTTTCTTGCCCACCGGCAGTCCCAGTTTCTCAAACAGAATGGTTTGCAACTGTTTGGGCGAACCGAGATTAAAATTTTGTCCAGCCAGTTCATAGGCTTGTTGTTCCAGTTCCCACAAGCGTTTAGCTAATTCACCGCTTTGCCGCCGCAGCAGTGGCGCATCGACCAATACCCCTAACCGTTCCATCCGCGCCAGCACTGTAATCAGCGGAATTTCCAGATCCTCATAGAGTCGCCGCAACTCCGGTTCCCGCTCCAGACGCGGCCACAAGCACTGGTGCAGACGCAGCGCTATATCCGCATCTTCAGCCGCATAAGGGCCTGCCTGTTCCAGCGCGACCTGATTAAAAGTCAACTGTTTAACGCCTTTTCCGGCTACGTCTTCATAATGAATGGTGCGCAGCTTTAAATGCCGTTCGGCCAGTGAATCCAGATCATGGCGGGCGGTCGAATCCAGCAGGTAGGATTGCAGCAGGGTGTCATGGCGAATGCCGCGCAGAGTGATGCCATGATTGGCGAGAACGTGCAAATCGTATTTAAGATGCTGACCAACTTTAGATCGGGCCGGGTCTTCCAGCAGTGGGCGCAATTGCTCCAGAACCTGCTCCCGATTCAATTGATCCGGCGCGCCCGGATAATCATGGGCCAGCGGGACATAAGCGGCTTCGCCCGGCGTCACCGCGAACGAGACGCCGACGATTCGAGCATCCAGATAATTGAGGCTGGTAGTTTCAGTATCGAAGGCAATCAGCTCTGCCGTCTGCAATCGCTCCAGCCAAACGTCCAGCGTGGCTTGATCGAGGATCAGGGCGTAGTTCGGCGTTAAGCATTCAGTCCCCTCTCCCGGGGGGAGAGGGGACTGAATGGCCATCGCATCCGCCGCCACTAATTCCCGCAACCAGGATTGAAACTCATAGTGTTCATACAGCGTCCGTAACGCGGTGGTATCCGGCGGCGTGGGTTGCAAATCAGCCAGCGTGACCGGCAGCGACACGTTGCAATCCAGCGTCGCCAATTGCTGGGACAAGGGCAATTGCGTCAATCCGGCGCGGAGTTTGTCGCCGATCTTGCCGGGAATGGCCGCGGCATGGGTGATTAGTTGATCCAGAGAACCATATTGACGCAGCCACTTGGCGGCGGTGACCGGACCCACTCCGGGAACGCCGGGAATGTTATCGGCGCTATCCCCGACCAGCGCCAGCCAATCGACCATCTGCGTCGGCAGTACACCGAATTTCTGTTCAACCCCAGCGGCGTCAGTGATCGTGTTCTTCATGGTGTCGAGCAGCCGCACCCGATCATCCACCAGTTGGGTCAAGTCCTTATCGCCGCTCACGATTAGCACCGGCAAGCCTCGAGCAGTCGCCTGTCGGGTCAGCGTACCGATCACATCGTCGGCTTCCACCTCGGAGATTTGCAGCAACGGCAGACCCAGCGCGCGGATGAAGGCATGGAGCGGGGCAATCTGCTGAATCAGTTCCGGGTCCAGTGGCGGGCGGTGGGCCTTGTAATCGCTAAATAATTGGTGCCGAAAGGTCTTGCCGGGCGCGTCGAAAATGACCGCCAGCGCCTCCGGCTGATAATCCGCGAGCAAGCGACGCAGCATGTTCAGCACCCCATACAGCGCTCCGGTCGGTTCGCCGGTCGAGGTGGCCAGCGGCGGCAGCGCATTAAATGCCCGGTGCAGCCAGGAGGAGCCATCGATCAGAATCAGCGGCTTGGGCGCAGTCATCTACTTGCCCAGCTTGGAACCGGCCCGGCGCAGCCGGTCAATCGCCTGCAATTGCGCGGTCGCCTGGACCAGCGTCTGGACGCATTCCCGATCGCTCAGGCAATTTTGCCAGGCCCGCAGCGCCGCCTCGCGGGCGTGAATGGCCGCCGCCTCGTCGAGATCAACCGCGTTCTCGGCGTATTCAGCCAGCACCGTGACGCTATGCGGCTGCACCTCCAGCAGGCCGCTGGAAACGTAGAACACCTGCATTTCGGTTTCGGAAATCTGAATCCGCACCTGCCCCGCTTTGAGCCGGGCCAGCAGCGGACTGTGGCCAGGCAGAATGCCGACTTCGCCCAGTTCCGCCGTCGCGACCACCATTTGCGCTAGCCCGGAAAACAGCTCCTTTTCCGCGCTGACCACGTCCACATGCACTGTAAGCGCCATACCGGATTACCTTATTTTGCGACTCACAACTGATTGATCATGCTAGCCAGACAGGCCGCGCCGAAGCCGTTATCAATGTTGACCACGCCCACGCCGCTGGCGCAGGAAGTCAACATGCCAAGCAGCGCCGCCAGACCGCTGAAGTTAGCGCCATAGCCGACGCTGGTTGGGACTGCGATCACCGGCCGCGCTACCAGTCCCGCCACCACGCTGGCTAACGCGCCTTCCATGCCGGCAATGACAATAATCACCCGCGCCGCCCGAATCAGCTCCAGCCTGGACAGCAGGCGTTGTAACCCGGCCACGCCGACATCGTTGATCCGTTCCACCCGGTTACCGAACAGCAGGGCGGCCTCCGCCGCTTCCTCGGCAATCGGCTGATCGGAGGTCCCGGCAGTGACGATGGCAATCGTGGTTTCGGTCAAGGGGCGCAGGCGGCGCTGAATGACCAGAGTGCGGCCCAGTGGGTTATAGCGTGCGGCAGGATGCAGGGTCAGGACCGCTTCAGCCATATCAACGGTGGCGCGAGTGGCAAGGATATCGCTATCGCCCTCCAGCATCGCCGCAATGATGGTTCGCACCTGATTCACGGTTTTGCCTGCACAGTAGATCACTTCGGGATGTCCACGCCGCAATTCGCGGTGGCTGTCCAGCACCGCTTCGCCCAGATCGCGGAAGGGCAGTTCCCGCAACTCATTGATTGCCAAATCTACTGCTAATTGACCGGAACGCACCTGATCGAGCAATGCCCGCAAGCTGGCTTCATTCATGAATTTCATTGTTGACCATGGTCTGTTAAACGACAGTGCTTTCACTAAATAATTATTGATGTCAATTAATTCACGCTTTTTTGACCAAAAAGGTCACTTTTATGAGTAGTAACTAGATCACTCTTGTTTTTTTTTGATGTTAAATGAATCATTATAAGTAGAGATTTGGTACGGCGTTTTTCCATCGCACTCAGGAGATAACTCAATGGTTCCAAAACCAATCTACGAATTGCTGCCCTATGTTTATATGGGGCTAGGGATGATAGGCGTCATCAGTTTGGAGACTCATTGGGGCAAGCTGTGTGGCGTGATTCTCATTGGCGCCGGCATTGTCATTCAACAGCTCCGCGCCCGCAATCGCGCGGCTGACCGGCTATTCCGCAAGCGCAATCACGGACATTCCGCGTCACTCGAACCCGCCTTGTCCGCAGCGGAAGAGTCACATTCCAGACGGTCAATGCCCGAACCACACTCCAGACGGTCAATGCCCGAGCCTCAGTCGCGAAGATCGATGCCGGAACCGCGTTCAAAACGACTGTGAAACCCTGCTTGTCACCGGTGATAAGGACATTGCCGGCTTTGGTCAATTCCCTTGCAGAATAAAAAGGTTGTGGATCACCCTTGCCCCAGGTGAGCGCGGATGAATTCATATTCTTTCTGCATGGCTTTTTCGGCATCGCTGCCCACGAAATCCGCTAATTTGCCGCCGATCAGCGGAATTCCGCACTTGACCTCCAGTTGGACGTCGTTGACGCAACCACTGCCCTCAGCCCGTAGTTCCATCGCGCCTTTCACCGTAACCGGGACCCCGGCAATGTCGATGGTGAATGTGCAGCGCCAGGGACCGCCGGTTTTACCTTCCCAGCTTTCGCTCTGCACCACCGAATTCCAGGGATTGAGGAATTTCTTCAGCAGCGCCGGCACATCGGCAGGCACTTCCCGCTTGACCTTGACGGCATAGCGCCCGTCGCTTCCGGCGCATTCCAGCACCTCGACATTGCGTGCGCCGATGCCGACATACTTGGTCTGCATGAATTCCGGATCGTGAAACAGACCAAAGACCGACTCGACATCTTTAGCGTACTGATGCACCGCTTTAATTTTCATCCGCTTTCCTCAGCAAAAATCAGGGTGAATTATGAATCTGCGCCGCCGATGACCGTCGATCGGCAGTAGCGACGCCTCCAAGCATAGTCAGCGCATCCGCCCTCTGCCGACCACAGCTTAAAGCATGAACATCGGCAACAGGTCATTCAGGAACCGCAATCCCAGCTCGGTAGGCTGCAACCGATCAACATCCAACTCCAGTAATCCGCGTTCCCGCGCCTGACTCAGCGCCGGCTCCAGTACGGTCAGCGGTAAGCCGGTCCGTTCACTGAATAATTCGACCGGGACGCCATCCACCAGCCGCAGGGCGTTCATCAAGAATTCCACCGGCAAATCCGTCTCGTGAATCGGTGCATCGCCGCCCATCCCTACCACCGATCCCGCTGCCGCCAGATAGTCGTTGGGTTGCTTAAGTTTCCAGATCCGGTGAATCTGGTGAGAACCGGGGTCGGTCAACTTACCGTGAGCGCCAGCGCCAATCCCCAGATAGTCGCCAAACTCCCAATAGTTCAGGTTATGCCGACACTGCCGATCCGGACGGGCATAGGCGGAAACCTCATAGCGTTGGTAACCCTGCCGGGTCAGCACCGCCTGCGCCTGCTGCTGCATCTGATCGGTGATTTCGTCATCCGGCAGGGTGGGCGGCGAGTGGTGAAAAGCGGTGTTCGGTTCGATGGCGAGCTGGTAATAGGACAAATGGGCCGGCTGAAGCGCAGTGGCATTGGCGATGTCAGCCAGCGCCTGGGTCACTGTCTGCCCCGGCAAGCCGAACATCAGGTCCAGATTGAAGTTATCCAGCCCGGCGGCATGGGCGGCTTCGGCGGCGGCAAATGCTTCACGGTGGTTGTGAATCCGGCCTAATTGCCGCAGTTGCCCGTCATCGAAACTCTGGACGCCGATGGACAGGCGATTGATGCCGGCTGCGCGGAACTCAGCGAACTGGCCTCGTTCTACTGCGCCCGGATTCGCTTCCAGGGTGATTTCCAGATCCGGACGCAAGGGCAGACGGGCGCGCAGCCCAGACAGCAGCCGGTCCAGCGTCTCAGCAGACAGCAGGCTGGGAGTGCCGCCGCCGATGAATACGCTCTCAATCCGCCGTCCCCACACCCTCGGCAAATCCTGCTCCAGATCAGCCAGCAGCGCATCGACATAGGCCCGTTCCGGGATCGGCCCCTGCGTCGGGTGGGAATTGAAGTCGCAGTAGGGGCATTTGCGGACGCACCAGGGGCTATGAACATAGAGCGCCAGCGGAATCGGCGCACAAAACTCCAACATTGCATTTCCCCAACTAGAATTATTACGAAGCTTCACGTCGCCGACCTTGGCGAGAGTTTCAAAACCCGATCCCAGCCGATGCATTGCGGCCTTTTTCAACCCCTGCATTGAGGGCGTCATGGAATTAAATCAAGTCTATCTAAAAACGGCCAAGGGGCAGGAAGAAATCCTGAACCGGGCCTATAAGTTATCCGCCAACCTACGCCGGTTGCTGATCATGGTGGATGGGCGTTCCACCGCCGCTGACATGGCTAGTCGCCTGACCATGCTCGGCGATGTTGCAGCAGCGCTCATCGAGCTGGAAGTTGGCGGTTTCATTGCGACCTCCGCGCCCCGCGTTCCAGCGTTCACCGCTGCCGCACCGGAACCGAATTCTGCTCCAGTCTCCAGCCAGCCAGGTTTCAATCTCGATGCCGCCAAGAATGTGATTAAGTCGGCCTTGCTAAATGCCATTGGACCAGCGGCGGATTACTGGATCGAATGCGTCGAAGTAACCTCGACTCCTGAACAACTCCGGCTCGAGTTTGACGCCATTCACGAATTATTGCCCAGGTTGCTGGCCGAACCGCAAGCCGAGCAGACCTGGCGACAAATGGAGCCGGTCATGCTGTCGCTGGATCGGTGGATGACCAACCGCGCTAATAACGCGACATCGCCGTCACCATTGCCCAGCCCTGCAGCGCCCAGTCCCCCAGCGCCGAGTACCCCGGCGCCTGGAGCGGTACCACCGCCCGCTCCCGCTGAATTCAACCTGGATAAGGCCAAGGGCGTTATCCGCTTTACCCTGCTTGGGGCGATGGGACCAACCGCCTCGCGCCGGATTGAGCGGGTTGACGCCACAACGACTCCTCAGGCCCTCCGGGTTGAACTCGACGGGATTCGCGACATGTTGCCCAAGGTCCTCTCGAAACGGCAGGCCGAACAGACTTGGCGGCAGTTGGAACCGATCCTGCAGTCGATCAGCACCCCGTCTTCATAATCGCCGCCTAGAACCTTAGCCATGGCAATAGTTGCCGGCGCAACTCCGCCAGCGCCTGGCCGCGATGACTCAAGCGATTTTTGACCGCCGGCCCCAGTTCGGCGGCGGTTTCCTGTTCGGTGGGGACGAAGAACACGGGGTCGTAGCCAAAGCCGCCCGCGCCACGCGGTTCAGTCAGAATCATGCCTTCCCAGGCTCCTTGGCAGATCAACGGAGTCGGATCGTTTGGATGGCGCACTAACGCCAGGACACAAACAAATCGGGCGGTGCGTTGCCCGGATGGAACTTCGCGTAATTCATGGAGCAGTTTGGCGATATTAGCGCGATCATCGGCATCAGAACCGGCATAGCGGGCTGAATACAGGCCGGGTGCGCCATTGAGCGCATCGACCGCCAGCCCGGAGTCGTCGGCCAGCGCCGGCAGTCCGGTATGCAGTGCCGCATTTCGCGCCTTCAACAACGCATTTTCGATAAACGTCAGCCCGGTTTCCGCTGCATCCGGCACGTTAAAATCGGACTGTGAAGCGATCGTTAATTCCAGCCCGGTGAGAATGGCGCTGAATTCGCGAACCTTGCCGGGATTGCTGGTCGCCAGAATGATTTTGGGCATTATTTCAACCCGCCAATCCCAATGCTTCCCGTTGTTTGTCCAGCAACTTAATAATCCCGACCCGGGCCAGTTCCAGCATCGCCTGCAATTCTTCCATGCGAAAGGCATGGCCCTCGGCGGTGCCTTGCAATTCGATAAATGCGCCGGCGTCATTCATGATTACATTCATGTCGGTTTCAGCGTCGGAATCCTCGGCGTAATCCAAATCCAGCACCGGTTCCCCCTGAAAGATACCGACCGACACCGCCGCTACTTGGCCATGCAGCGGATTCTTTTTGACCTGTTTGCGGTTCATTAAATAGCGCACCGCATCGGTCAGGGCGACAAAACTACCGGTAATCGCCGCGGTGCGAGTGCCGCCGTCGGCCTGAATCACATCGCAATCCAAAGTAATGGTGCGCTCGCCGAGCGCCTCCAGATCGATGACCGCCCGCAACGACCGGCCAATCAGGCGCTGAATTTCCAGAGTGCGCCCATCCTGCCGACCCCGGCTGGACTCACGCTGCATCCGGGTATTGGTCGAACGCGGCAACATGCCATATTCCGCCGTGACCCAGCCGCGCCCCTTGCCTTTGAGAAACGGCGGTACCCGCTCTTCGACGCTGGCGGTGCAAATCACTTGGGTATCGCCAAACGCGACCAGCACCGAACCTTCAGCGTGTTTAGTGAAGGGGCGGGTAATGCGGATCGGACGCAATTCATCGGCGGCGCGGTGGCTGGGGCGCATGGGCAGGTTCCTGTGTTCGGGACAAAGGGAGCGGACTATAGCAGATGACTTAGTGGTTCGGACTCAGGCGGCGTTCGGGTGAAAAGTCGGGGTGAGGCCAGTAAACCGGTAATTTCCGCCTATGCTTAGGCGACCATTACCGACTGAATTTGAGGATAGCCCATGTTACGCAGCATGACCGCCTTCGCCCGCCATGAGCAGACCAGCGCCTGGGGCGCGATCACCTGGGAATTGCGCTCGGTGAATCACCGCTATCTGGAGGCCTCGATCCGCCTGCCGGAAATGCTGCGGAGTTTGGAAACCCCGGCGCGGGAGCGCATCGCTGCGGTATTAAGTCGGGGTAAGGTGGAAGGAACGCTCAAGCTGCAAACCGCCAGCGCCGCCCCGGCCATTACCTTGAATGAGCCGATGGTCGAGCGCTTGCTGGCGGTTGCCGGCGAGTTGGAGCATCGGATGGGGCCGGGTACCGGTCTGGCGCTGATTGACGTGCTGCGCTGGCCAGGGGTAATCCATGAGCCGGAACCGGATTTGGTCGCCATTCAGCAGGCGATTCTTGACAGTCTGGATGCCGCGCTGGCGGAATTGGTGGCGACCCGGGAGCGGGAAGGTGAACGCACGGCGGAATTGTTGCGGCAGCGTTGTGCGGCGATCCGGGTGCAGGTCAAGCTGGTGCGAGGCCGGCGGCCTGAGGTGCTGGCCCGGTGGCGGGACAAGCTGTTAAGCCGGTTGACGGATATTGCGGTGGACGCCGATCCGGGCCGGCTGGAGCAGGAGCTGGCTTTAATCGCGCAACGGCTGGATGTGGATGAGGAGCTGGACCGGCTGGATACTCACCTTGATGAAATCGAGGCGGTATTGAAACGCAAGGAACCGGTCGGGCGGCGCCTGGATTTCCTGATGCAGGAATTGAATCGGGAGGCTAATACGCTGTCGTCAAAATCCGCTGATTCGGACACAACTCGCGCAGCGGTGGAGTTGAAGGTGCTGATCGAGCAGATGCGGGAGCAGATTCAGAATATCGAGTAGGTTTTCACCGGGTTTCACCTCATTTCATTGATCCATTAAGCCGCTATTTCAGCGGCTTTTTTAGTGTCTTGTGGTTGCGCTGCGTCTCTTAAAGTCACATAACTCTCTGTGTACCCAACCGTGTACCCATAGCGGTTTTTACCCAAATTTTGGTTCTTCGAGGGTTCTTGTGGAGCTAGGCAAAATACATCAACACTCGCTGCTTAAAGTTGGCAAAGTTGCGAAAACCGTATCCCATGCGTTTCACTGTTTTTATAGAGTTGTTAATTCCCTC
>JADLEK010000054.1 GCA_020846135.1 Gammaproteobacteria bacterium | reverse complement strand
TGGGCAAGGAAGAAGGCGGGCGGCACACCCCGTTCTTCAAAGGCTACCGACCGCAGTTTTATTTCCGCACCACTGACGTGACGGGTTCGGTCGACTTGCCGGAAGGGGTGGAAATGGTGATGCCGGGCGACAACGTGCGGCTGGTGATCAACCTGATCGCCCCGATTGCGATGGATGACGGCTTACGCTTTGCCATCCGCGAAGGTGGACGGACGGTCGGCGCCGGCGTCGTCGCCAAGATTCTTGAGTGAGTCAGTGCAAGAGCCGGATGGTGTCTCGGCTGGGGTGTCATCCGGTGTAGTACGTTACAGGCCAGTAGCTCAATTGGCAGAGCAGCGGTCTCCAAAACCGCAGGTTGGGGGTTCGATTCCCTCCTGGCCTGCCATCTTTTTCATGGCGCATTCCCGATTTCACCTGCCCCTCCCGGCGGGTGAAAATCTCTGGGGATGGGCAAAGTCGAAATCTGCATGAACCCCACCAAACCTGAAACGCAAGAGATTAACCGCGCTGACAACATCAAGCTGATCGGCGCCGGCGCTATCGTCGTGATCGCGCTTGCCGCCTTTTATCTGTTCGCCAATTACTCGCTGCTGATGCGAGTAATTGGTTTACTGGCGGCGTTCGGCGGGGCAGTGGTCCTGGCCCTGAAAACTGAATTGGGCGCAGAAACCCTGGAGTTCATCCAAGGCGCCCGTGCTGAAGTCCGTAAGGTCGTATGGCCGACCCGGGCCGAAACCACGCAAACCACTCTGATCGTAATCGCCATGGTGGTAATCATGGGCTTGTTGCTGTGGTTGCTGGACGTCATTCTGTTCTGGCTCATTCGCCTGATTACCGGTTAGCGGAGCGACGGCATGGCAATGCGGTGGTATGTAGTTCAGGCGTATTCCGGTTTTGAACAGCAGGTCAAGCGATCCTTGCTGGATCGGATTAATCGCGAAAGCCTCAACGAGCGGTTTGGTCAGGTGCTGGTGCCGACCGAAGAAGTGGTTGAGATGCGCGATGGTCAAAAGCGCAAGAGCGACCGCAAATTTTTCCCCGGCTATGTGCTGGTGCAGATGGAGATGGATAACGAAACCTGGCATCTGGTCCGCGAGACCCAGAAAGTACTCGGTTTCATCGGAGGCACCAGCGACAAGCCGGCGCCGATCTCTGAAAAGGAAGCGCAGACCATCCTGCAACGGGTTCAGGACGGGGTCGACAAGCCCAAGCCCAAGGTGCTGTACGAACCGGGCGAGATGGTTCGGGTCAATGACGGCCCCTTTAATGATTTCGAAGGCATGGTTGAAGAAGTCAATTACGAAAAGAGCCGGCTGCGGGTAGGGGTTATGATCTTTGGCCGTACTACCCCGGTCGAACTGGAGTTCAGCCAGGTCGAAAAAGCCTCGCGCTGACCGGTTGTCGCCGGTCGCTTTTTTCACCGCCTGACTGTCAGGCGATTCATCCGGGGAGCCGTAAGGCGTTCGCACCCGACAGGAGCAACAATGGCAAAGAAAGTCACTGCTTACGTCAAACTGCAGGTCGCGGCCGCCAAGGCCAATCCCAGTCCGCCGGTCGGTCCCGCCTTGGGCCAGCATGGCGTGAACATCATGGAATTCTGCAAGACCTTCAACGCCCAGACCCAGCATCTGGAGCCGGGCCTGCCGATTCCGGTGGTGATTACGGTCTACAGCGACCGCAGCTTCACCTTCATCATGAAAACCCCGCCGGCCTCGGTGCTGCTGAGAAAAGCGCTGGGTCTCGACAAGGGCAGCGCCAATCCCAACACCAAGAAGATCGGCACCGTGACCCGCGCGCAACTGGAAGAAGTCGCCAAGACCAAGATGCCCGATCTGACTGCCGCCGATCTCGATGCCGCGGTGCGGACCATTGCCGGCAGCGCCCGCTCGATGGGCCTCAATGTGGAAGGGGTATAAGTCATGGCCAAGCTTTCCAAACGGTTGCAGGCGATTCGCGCCAAACTGACCCCCGGCAAGTTTTATCCGATTGAAGAAGCCTTGGGATTGCTCAAGGAACTGGCCAGCGCCAAGTTCCGGGAAGCGGTCGATGTCGCCGTCAACCTGGGCGTCGATCCCCGCAAGTCGGATCAGGTGGTGCGCAGCGCTACGGTGTTGCCGCATGGCACCGGTAAAACGGTGCGGGTCGCGGTGTTTGCCCAAGGCGCGAGCGCTGACGCTGCCCGCGCTGCCGGCGCCGATATCGTTGGGTTTGAAGATCTGGCTGAGTCAGTCAAGGCCGGCAATCTCGACTTTGACGTCGTGATCGCTGCCCCTGACGCCATGCGAGTGGTCGGTCAGCTCGGCAAGATTCTCGGCCCCCGCGGCTTGATGCCTAATCCCAAGGTCGGCACCGTGACGCCTGATGTGGTCGGCGCGATCAACAATGCCAAGGCCGGGCAGGTTCGTTACCGCACCGACAAGGCCGGCATCATCCACTGCACCATCGGCAAGGTGGATTTTGCCGCTGATCAGTTACGGGAAAATCTTCAGGCGCTGTTGCATGACCTGCAAAAGATCAAACCGGCCACTTCCAAGGGTGTCTATATCCGCCGTATTACCGTTTCGACCACCATGGGGCCGGGGTTGGCGGTGGATCAGGCCAGTCTGACGTTCTGAGTCATGCTGAACATCTATTTCCGCGCTCCGGCTGACTGCCGGAGCGTATGAACTTTGGGCCGGCCAGAGTCTCTGGCCTGCGTCAAAGACCGCAGGCGCCTTCGGGCTTAATCGTTTCCGGCTTTTGTTAGCGGGTCTACCTGCGCAGACGGCAAGCCCTTCCGGATTTTTCCTGGTCTGGCCGCCGTTTTTCCCTCCGCAACCGCGGAGAATCCAACCGCGAGAGGTACTGCAATGAGTCTCAATCTGGCGGAAAAACAGGCTGTGGTGGCCGAAGTCGCCAAAGTGGCCGCCAGTGCGCACTCCGCAATTGCTGCCGAGTATCGTGGGCTGAAGGTCGCCCAGATTACTGCCCTGCGCGTCAAAGCGCGGGAAACCGGTGTCTATCTGCGCGTTGTCAAGAACACCTTGGCCCGGCGCGCCGTGCAAGGGACCGAGTTCGAGTGCCTGCAACCGAGTCTGACGGGGCCGCTGATTCTGGCGTTCTCCCAGCAGGAACCAGGCGCGGCAGCGCGGATTTTCAAGGAATTTCTGAAGGAAAAGGCCAACGATAAGCTGATAGTCAAGGCCTTGGCTGTCGGTGGCCAGGCGTTTCCAGCCAGTGAACTGGAGCGACTCGCCAACCTGCCCACCCGTGACGAAGCGATCAGTTTACTGATGGCCACCCTGCGGGCCCCGCTCGACAAACTGGCGCGGACCTTCAACGAGATTCCCAGCAAGCTGGTGCGCACCATTGACGCGATCCGGCAGCAGAAAGAAGCCGAAATAACCGCTTCAGCGGTTCCGGTTTCCGACGCTGCCTGACGCATTTCCCGATTTTTACCAGGAGCAAATTGGTAATGGCCGTTTCAAAAGAAGACATTCTGGAAACCATCGCCGGCATGACCGTGATGGATGTGGTCGATCTGATCACGGCGATGGAAGAAAAATTCGGCGTCACTGCCGCCGTAGCCGCCGCCCCGGTGGCTGCCGCCGCCGCTGCCGCCCCGGTCGAGGAAAAGACCGAGTTTGATGTGGTGATGAGCAGCTTCGGCGAGAAGAAGGTCGAGGTGATCAAGGTGGTTCGCGCCCTGACTGGCCTGGGACTGAAAGAAGCCAAGGATCTGGTGGAGGGCGTTCCCTCGCTGATCAAGGAAGCGATTCCGAAGGCTGAGGCCGAAGACGTCAAGAAGAAGCTGGAAGAAGCTGGCGCCAAGGTCGACGTCAAATAGGCGTGCTACCCACCCCGGTGGGGGTTCGGCACCGCGCATGTCCGGCTTGAACGGACCGAACGGGACGGCTGGCGACCGTAGTCGCCGGCCTGTTTCTGTTTGCATAGACCCAGGTTTTTGATCAACAAGCCCGGCCAGGATGGCGGGTCGTTTTAATTCGCATCCGCCGGCAGTGGCGGGTGAAACTCCGTGATGAGGAATCCCGATGGCCTATACCTTTACTGAAAAGCGGCGCATTCGTAAAGACTTTGGCAAACGCTCCAGCATTCTCGAAGTCCCTTATTTGCTGGCGATTCAACTGGATTCGTATCGCGAGTTCCTGCAAGCCGACACGCCGCCAGGAGAACGCCGGGAGGCGGGATTGCATGCCGCTTTCCGCTCGGTGTTCCCTATTGTCAGTTATTCGGGCAATGCCCGGCTGGAATACGTCAGCTATCGCTTGGGCGAACCGGGCTTCGATGTCCGCGAATGCCAGTTACGCGGCCTGACCTATGCTGCGCCCTTGCGGGTACGGCTGAAATTGGCGCTGATGGACAAGGAAGCGGAAGCCGGCGCGCCGAAAATCAAGGAAATCAAGGAAAACGAAGTCTATCTCGGCGAATTGCCGCTGATGACCGATAACGGCACCTTCGTCATTAACGGCACCGAGAGGGTCATTGTTTCGCAATTACACCGCTCGCCGGGGGTGTTTTTCGATCACGACAAGGGCAAGAGCCATTCTTCCGGCAAGCTGCTGCATTCAGCGCGGATTATCCCCTATCGCGGCTCCTGGCTGGATTTTGAATTCGACATTAAAGACATCGTTTACGCCCGCATTGACCGCCGGCGCAAACTGCCCGTCAGCATCCTGTTGCGGGCATTGTTTGATGATCCCAATCCTAATGATCCCAACGCCCGCAGCGTCAATGAGAAGATTCTCGACATCTTCTTCGAGACCAACACGGTCCGGCGCAATGATGAAAATGAACTGTTCACGCTGGATCTGAAGCCCGAACGCTTGCAGGGTGAAACCGCCAGCTTCGATATCCGGGTGGGCGATCAGGTGGTGGTGAAGGCGGGCAAACGGATCACCGCCAGGGATGTGAGCAAGCTGACCAAAGCGGGCATTCAGGATCTGCAAGTCCCGGCTGAATATCTGGACGGAAAAATCCTGGCCCGCGATTTATCGAACCCGGAGACCGGCGAAGTGCTGGCGCAGGCCAATGAGATCCTGACGCTGGCTACGCTGGAGAAACTTCAGGCTGGCGGCATTAGCGAATTCCAGATCATCTATGTCAATGAGGTCAATTGCGGCCCCTACATCGCCAACACCCTGCGGGCGGATACGAGCCGCAGCCAGTGGGACGCCCAGGTCGAAATTTACCGGATGATGCGTCCCGGCGAACCGCCCACCAAGGACGCGGCTCAGCGCTTGTTGCATGACCTGTTTTTTTCTGCGGATCGCTACGATCTGTCCGATGTGGGCCGGATGAAGTTTGACAGCCGGGTCGGTCAGCGCCGGACGCCTTACCCGGTGATCCAGCCCCCCTTTGACGAGGCGGTCGGCAAATTTCCAGTCAGCGATCTGGTTCATCCCCAGACCGGCGCCATTCTCGCCAGAAATAACGAAAAGCTGACGCGCGACAAATTAAAAACGATTCAGGATCGTGGCCTTGCCGAGTTCCCGGTGAGAGATCATCTGCCTGGCGTACTGGCCATGGAAGATATTCTGGCCGTACTCAAGATGCTGATTGATATCAAGAACGGTAATGGCGTGGTGGATGATATCGATCACTTGGGCAATCGCCGGATCCGCTGTGTCGGCGAGATGACCGAAAACGTGTTCCGCATCGGCCTGGTGCGGGTCGAGCGGGCGGTCAAGGAACGGCTCAGCCTGGCCGAAGCCGAGGGCCTGACGCCGCAGGATCTGATCAACGCCAAGCCGGTCGCCGCCGCGATCAAGGAATTTTTCGGGTCCTCGCAACTGTCGCAGTTCATGGACCAAAACAATCCGCTGTCCGAGGTGACCCACAAGCGCCGGGTGTCGGCGCTGGGGCCGGGTGGTCTGACCCGCGAGCGCGCCGGGTTTGAAGTGCGCGATGTTCATGCGACCCACTATGGCCGGGTGTGCCCGATTGAGACGCCGGAAGGCCCGAACATTGGCCTGATCAACTCGCTGGCGGTCTATGCCCGGACCAATGCCTATGGCTTCCTGGAAACTCCGTACCGGCGGGTTGAAAACGGGCGGGTGGTAGACCGGATTGACTACCTGTCAGCGATTGAGGAAGGCCAGTATGTCATCGCCCAGGCTAACACGGCCCTGGATCCGAAAGGTCGGTTGACCGATGAACTGGTGTCCTGCCGCCATCAGAACGAATTCACCTTGACTGCGCCGGACAAGGTGCAATACATGGATGTGTCGCCAAAACAAATCGTGTCGGTAGCAGCAGCGCTGATCCCGTTTCTGGAACACGACGACGCCAACCGGGCGCTGATGGGTTCCAACATGCAGCGCCAGGCGGTGCCGACCCTGCTGGCCGAGAAGCCACTGGTGGGTACCGGTATGGAGCGGATCGTTGCCCGCGACTCCGGGGTGTGTGTCGTAGCGCGGCGCGGCGGCGTAGTGGATTCGGTGGATGCGGCCCGGATTGTGGTGCGGGTCAATGACGCCGAAACCGAAGCCGGTGAGCCAGGCGTGGATATCTATAACCTGACCAAGTACACCCGTTCCAATCAGAACACCTGCATCAACCAACGCCCACTGGTGCGCGTGGGCGACCGGGTCGAGCAGCGCAAGGACGTACTGGCGGATGGGCCGTCCACCGATATGGGGGAGCTGGCGCTGGGCCAGAACCTGCTGGTCGCCTTTATGCCGTGGAATGGCTACAACTTCGAGGACTCGATCCTGATCTCGGAACGGGTGGTGCAGGAAGACCGGTTCACCACCATTCATATCGAGGAACTGTCCTGCGTAGCCCGCGACACCAAGCTGGGTCCGGAAGAGATCACCGCCGACATCCCCAACGTGGGTGAAAGCGCGCTGGCGCGGCTGGACGAAGCCGGGATCGTGTTCATCGGGGCCGAAGTCAAGGCTGGCGACATCCTGGTCGGCAAGGTGACGCCCAAAGGCGAAACCCAGTTGACCCCGGAGGAAAAACTGCTGCGAGCGATCTTCGGCGAGAAAGCCTCGGACGTGAAGGACACCTCGCTGCGGGTTTCATCCGGCATGGACGGCACGGTGATCGATGTCCGGGTCTTTACCCGCGACGGGGTCGAGAAGGATTCGCGCGCCCGGCAGATTGAGGAAGCCGAGCTGAAACGAATCCGCAAGGATTTGAACGATCAACTGCGGATTCTCGAAGATGATCTCTATCAGCGCATGGAGCGGATGCTGGTCGGCAGTCCAGCCGAGGGGGGTCCCAATGGGCTGCGCCGGGGCGAGGTCGCGGTTGATTATCTGCACAGCCTGCCGCGCGATCGCTGGTTCGAGATTCGGATGCAGGCTGACGAACTCAACGAGCAGCTCGAAAAAATCAACCGGCAACTGGAGCAGCAGCGCAAGGATTTCGACCGCAAATTCGATGAAAAGCGGCGCAAGCTGGTGCAAGGCGATGACCTGGCGCCGGGCGTCCTCAAGATGGTCAAGGTCTATCTGGCGGTCAAGCGTCGGGTCCAGCCGGGCGACAAGATGGCCGGACGCCATGGTAACAAGGGCGTGGTGTCGATGATCGTGCCGCAGGAAGATATGCCTTACATGGAAGACGGCGCACCGGTCGATATCGTGTTGAACCCGCTGGGGGTGCCATCGCGGATGAACGTCGGTCAGGTGCTGGAAACCCATCTGGGCTGGGCGGCCAAGGGACTGGGACTCAAGCTGGGTCGACTGCTGGACGCTCAAGCGAAGGTCGCCGATCTGCGCGCCTATTTGGACCGCATCTACAACCAGGTCGGGGGCCAGAAGGTTGATCTGGCGCAGCTCAACGATGCTGAGATCAAGGCGCTGAGCCAGAATCTCCGGGCCGGAGTGCCGATTGCGACCCCGGTCTTCGACGGAGCGACCGAAGAAGAACTGCGGGAGTTGCTCCGGCTGGCCGATCTGCCGGAGAGCGGCCAGACCACTCTTTACGATGGTCGCACCGGCGACCGGTTCGACCGACCAGTGACGGTGGGCTACATGTACATGCTCAAGCTGAACCATCTGGTGGATGACAAGATGCACGCCCGCTCCACCGGTCCCTATAGTCTGGTCACGCAACAACCGCTGGGCGGCAAGGCCCAGTTCGGCGGCCAGCGCTTTGGCGAGATGGAAGTGTGGGCGCTGGAAGCCTACGGCGCGTCCTATACCTTGCAGGAAATGCTGACGGTCAAGTCGGATGATGTGAATGGCCGCACCAAGGTCTACAAAAACATCGTGGACGGCAACCACCGGATGGAAGCCGGGATGCCCGAATCGTTCAACGTGCTGGTCAAGGAAATCCGCTCGCTGAGCATCAACATCGAACTGGAAAGCGACGCGCTGCCGCCGGCGCGCAATGAATAAGGCTGATGGCCGCCGGTTGCGGCAGGGCAACGCAATTCCATGGGTGATCGCATGATGAAAGACCTGTTGAACCCGTTTAAAGCTTTCGACGAACTCGAAGATTTTGACGCTATTCGCATTGGGCTGGCTTCGCCGGAGATGGTCCGCGCCTGGAGTCGCGGCGAGGTCAAGAAACCGGAGACCATCAATTACCGGACCTTTAAACCAGAGCGCGATGGCCTGTTCTGCGCCAAGATTTTTGGTCCAACCAAAGACTACGAGTGCCTATGCGGGAAGTACAAACGGCTCAAGCACCGGG
The DNA here is from genome assembly GCA_020846135.1 of Gammaproteobacteria bacterium. GTDB lineage: Bacteria > Pseudomonadota > Gammaproteobacteria > Competibacterales > Competibacteraceae > RXIV01. The sequence continues at coordinate 52,064 of JADLEK010000054.1, read as the reverse complement.
GCGTCGTCTGCGAAAAGTGTGGCGTGGAGGTCACGCTGGCCAAGGTGCGGCGCGAGCGCATGGGCCATATCGAACTGGCCTCGCCGGTCGCGCACATCTGGTTTCTGAAGTCGCTGCCCAGCCGTATCGGGCTGTTGCTGGACATGACCCTGCGCGACATCGAGCGGGTGCTGTACTTCGAGTCGTTTGTGGTCATCGATGCCGGCATGACCCCACTGGAAAAGGGCCAGATTCTGACCGATGAGCAGTATCTGGAGGCAGTCGAACAGCACGGCGACGACTTCGATGCCCGAATGGGCGCGGAAGCGGTGCGCGCCCTGCTGCACGGGCTGGATTTGAAACAACTGGTTGAGCAGTTGCGTCAGGAAATTCTCGAATGCAGCTCGGAAACCAAACTCAAGCGACTGTCCAAGCGGCTCAAGCTGGCCGAATCCTTCATGAATTCCGGCAACAAGCCGGAGTGGATGGTGCTGACCGTGCTGCCGGTGCTGCCACCGGACCTGCGGCCCCTAGTGCCGCTGGATGGCGGGCGTTTCGCCACCTCGGATTTGAACGATCTTTACCGGCGGGTCATCAACCGCAACAACCGCTTGAAGCGACTGCTGGATCTGAGCGCGCCCGACATCATCGTGCGCAATGAGAAACGGATGTTGCAGGAAGCCGTCGATTCGCTGCTGGACAATGGCCGGCGCGGTCGGGCCATTACCGGCAGCAACAAGCGCCCGCTGAAGTCGCTGGCCGACATGATTAAGGGCAAACAGGGCCGGTTCCGCCAGAATCTGCTCGGCAAACGGGTCGATTATTCCGGGCGATCGGTGATCGTGGTCGGCCCCACCTTGCGTCTGCATCAGTGTGGCCTGCCCAAGAAAATGGCGCTGGAGTTGTTCAAGCCATTTATTTTCAGCAAATTGCAGTTTTTGAACTCCTCGACCACGATCAAGGCCGCCAAGAAAATGGTCGAGCGCGAGGAGCCACAGGTCTGGGATATTCTGGAAGAAGTGATCCGCGAGCATCCGGTGCTGCTTAACCGCGCTCCGACCCTGCACCGCCTGGGCATTCAGGCGTTTGAGCCGGTCCTGATTGAAGGCAAGGCAATTCAGTTGCATCCGCTGGTCTGCACCGCGTTCAATGCCGACTTTGACGGCGACCAGATGGCGGTGCATGTCCCACTGTCGATTGAGGCGCAACTGGAAGCGCGGGCGTTGATGATGTCCACCAACAATATCCTCAATCCGGCCAATGGCCTGCCGATCATTGTGCCCTCGCAGGATGTGGTGCTTGGTCTGTACTATCTGACCCGTGATCGGATCAATGTCCAGGGCGAAGGGATGGTGTTCGCCAATCTCAAGGAGGTCCATCGCGCCTATGACAATCCCGATCTGAGCCAACGGGTGGAACTGCACGCCAGCATTGAAGTCCGCCTGCCGCAGGTTGAACTCGACAAGAACGGCGTTCCCATCGCCGCGCTGTGCCGGGTTAAAACGACCGTGGGCCGGGCGCTGTTGTCCGACATTCTGCCCAAAGGCTTGCCGTTCGCGCTGGTCAATCAGACCCTGAACAAGAAAACCATCTCCAATCTGATCAATGAATGCTATCGGCGACTGGGTCTGAAAGAGACGGTGATTTTCGCCGACCACCTGATGTATGCCGGTTTTTACTACGCGACCCGCTCCGGGTCCTCGATCGGCTTTGAAGACTTCAAGATTCCCACCCAGAAGACGGCTCTGCTGGAAAAAGCCGTGGAAGAAGTCAAGGAAATCGACAATCAGCTCACTCAGGGGTTGTTAACCAAGGGTGAGTTCCACAACAAGGTGGTGGATATCTGGACGCGCACCAACGACCGGGTCGCTGCAGCGATGATGAAAAACCTGGGGGTCGAGCCGGTGGTCAACCGCCAGGGCGAAGCCGTCGAACAACCGTCCTTTAACGCCGTGTTCATGATGGCTGATTCCGGCGCGCGTGGTTCGGCGGCGCAGATTCGCCAGTTGGCCGGGATGCGCGGGCTGATGGCCAAACCGTCCGGCGACATTATTGAAACTCCAATCAAGGCCAATTTCCGCGAAGGGCTGAGCGTCCTGGAGTATTTCATCTCCACCCACGGCGCCCGCAAGGGTCTGGCCGACACGGCGCTGAAAACTGCCAATTCCGGCTATCTGACCCGGCGACTGGTGGATGTCGCTCAGGATTTGGTGGTCACCGAATTCGACTGCGGCGCCAGTGACGGAATTGAAATGACCCCGGTGATCGAGGAGGGCGACATCAAGGAAGCGTTGCGTGATCGGGTGCTGGGCCGGACCGTGGCCCATGATGTCCTCAAACCGGGGAGCGACGATGAAAATGACAAAATCGCTGCTGGCACCCTGCTGGATGAACACTGGGTCGCAAAACTGGATGAGTGGGGGATTGATCGGCTGCTGGTGCGCTCGGCGATCAACTGCCGCACCCGTTATGGGGTCTGCGCTGCCTGTTATGGCCGGGATCTGGCTCGGGGCCACCGGGTCAACAGCGGCGAAGCGGTGGGTGTCATCGCCGCCCAATCCATTGGCGAGCCAGGCACTCAGCTCACCATGCGCACCTTTCATGTCGGCGGCGCAACCGGCGCCAGGCTGACGAACAATGTCCAGGTCAAGTCCCGGGGTATTGCGCGGCTGCACAAGATGAAAACGGTGCAGCGGCAGGACGGGCATCTGGTGGCGGTATCGCGCTCCGGCGAAATTACCCTGGTGGATGAGCAGGGCCGGGAGCGGGAACGCTACAAGGTTTCTTATGGCGCAGAACTATCGATTGTGGACGGCAGTCCGGTTGAAGCGCGCGACGTGATTGCCCGCTGGGACCCGTCGTTTCACCCGATCATTACCGAGGTAGCCGGTTTCGTCCGGTTTGCCGAGTTTGAGGACGGCATCACTATCCAGTCCAATCCTGATGAGATGACCGGCCTGACCAGTCTGGTGGTGATGGACCCCAAACAGCGCGGCGCGCAGGGCAAGGACAAGCGGCCCACGGTGCGGTTACTGGACGAATACGGCAATGATTTGTTTATCCCCGGCACCAGCACACTGGCGCAATATCCGCTGCCGGCGGGCGCCATTGTCAACCTGACGGAAGGCGCACAGGTCGCGGTCGGCGACATCGTGGCGCGACTGCCGGTTGCATCCTCCCGGGCGAAAGATATTACCGGCGGTCTGCCCCGGGTCGCCGATCTGTTTGAAGCCCGCAAGCCCAAGGAACAGGCGATTCTGGCCGAGAAGTCCGGCATCATCGAATTTGGCAAGGAAACCAAGGGCAAGCAGCGTCTGGTGATCCGCGATAAGGGCGGTGACGTGCTGTACGAGGAACTGATCCCCAAGCTGCGGCGCATCAATGTGTTCGATGGCGAATACGTCGAGCAGGGCGAAATGATCGCGGATGGCGAACCGAACCCGCACGACATTCTGCGCTTGCTGGGTGTCCCGGAACTGGCAGCCTACCTGGTCAAGGAGATCCAGAGTGTGTACCGGTTGCAGGGCGTCGGAATCAACGACAAGCACATCGAGGTGATCATCCGCCAGATGTTGCGCAAGGTCGATATTATCGATCCGGGCGAGACCACCTTCATCAAGGGCGAACAGGTCGAGCGCACCCGGGTGCTGGAGGAAAACGACCGGGCGCAAACTGAAGGCCGGCTGCCAGCGCGTTGGCAACCGATCCTGCTTGGCATAACCAAAGCCTCGCTGGCGACTGAATCGTTCATTTCCGCTGCCTCGTTCCAGGAAACCACCCGGGTGCTGACTGAAGCATCGGTGCGTGGCTTGCGCGATGATCTGCGCGGATTGAAGGAAAACGTCATCGTGGGCCGGCTGATTCCTGCGGGCACTGGCTTGGCGTATCACTTGCAGCGCCGCGAGAACTGGGTGCCCAGTCGCCCTGCGGTCAGCGCCGGTCATCTGTTTGAGAGTTCCGAACCCGAGAAGGCGATAGCCGATGGGAAAGAGGATGATGATGAGCCGGAACAGGCCAGCGCGGATTAGCGACCCGATGGGAATGCGCTGAAGTTCTGCTGGACGATGGACACTGGCGGGAGTCGCTGAGCGGCGCCCGCCTTTTTTTTGCCACTGACCCGCGAAAATTATACCGTTTCCCAATCGATTTGATGGCGCAGGTAGGTGGGGTGGGTTAGGGCGTCAGCCCGTAACCCGCCTTCGGGAAACTTCCACAGCATCGGCAGGTTACGCCGCGCTAACCCGCCCTACCGCTACCCGCTTTCTGGAAATACGAAAACCTACCGGGAATTGATATTAGCATCCTATGCCCACCCTGCTGGAAACGCATCACCTGATCAAACACTTCCGCGGGGTCCAGGCGGTCAACGGCCTGGATCTCGCCATTCCGTCCGGGCGCTGTTTCGGTCTGCTCGGCCCCAACGGCGCGGGCAAGACCACCACGGTCGAGATACTGGAGGGCATTCAGGAACCGACCAGCGGCGCGATTCGCTATCGGGGTGAACCGCTGGGACTGCGCTTTCGCCAGGAAGTCGGGATCATGTTCCAGTCGACGGCCTTGCAGGATCACATCACCGGTCGCGAGAACCTGCGGATGTTCGGCAGCTTTTATCAGCGCACCTTGCCCATCGATGACCTGAGCGAGTCCTGTGCGCTCGGCGAATTTCTGGATCGTGATACTCGCAAGCTGTCCGGTGGCCAGCGTCAGCGCCTGCTGTTGGCGATTGCGCTCGTCAACGATCCGGAACTGTTGTTTCTCGACGAACCGACCACCGGTCTCGATCCGCAGGCCCGCCGCAACTTCTGGGAACTGATTCACCAAATCAAGGGTCGTGGCAAAACCATCGTGCTGACCACTCACTACATGGAAGAGGCTTATCATCTGTGCGACGAGATTGCGATCATGGATCATGGCCGGATCATCGCGCAGGGAACGCCGCGGGATTTGCTGGCGGCGCATTTCGATGACGTGGTGCTGCAACTGCCGCTGGCGGATTTTCCCGATCCAGCTCCGGCGTTAGCGCTGACCGTGATACGCGGGCGGGATGCGGTGGAAATCCTGACCCGCGATGTCAACGCAGCGATCCGGGAATTGCTGGCCCAAAATATCTCGCTGGCGCGGCTGCAAATCCGCCCACGCACGCTGGAAGATCTGTTTCTAGAACTGACCGGGCGGGAGCTGCGGACTTGAATTTCAAGCGCTTTTGGGCCTTGCTGGTATGTCGCAACCGCGAGTTTCTGCGCGACCGCTCGACCCTGACCTGGAATCTGCTGTTTCCAATCTCGCTGATCGCCGGGTTCGCCTTCGCCTTTTCCGGCCCTGGCCTGGCGCTGTACAAGGTCGGAGTATTGGGTGATGTCAGCGGGAACGGCAGCGCCTTTCTCCAGACCCGCTATGTCCAGTTTGTACCTGCCGCCGATTTGCCCGCAGCCCTGATCAAGGTGGAGCGCCATCAGCTCGACATGTTGTTTGAGCCGGCTGAAAAGCGCTACTGGATCAACGAGGAATCGCCCAAGGGTTATCTGCTGGAGCGGGTGTTGCAGGGGGTCGATGCGCCTTCGACCTTCAGCAAGCAGACCGTCAGTGGTCAGGTGATCCGCTATGTGGACTGGGTGATGCCGGGGGTGCTGGCGATGAACATGATGTTCAGTTGCCTGTTCGGCGTCGGCTACGTCATCGTCCGCTACCGCAAGAACGGAATGCTCAAGCGCCTGAAAGCCACCCCGCTGACCCCGCTGGAATTTTTGTCGGCTCAGGTGGTTTCGCGCTGGTGGCTGACCCTGGCGACGACGGTGTTGGTGTTCGTGGGCGCGGATTTTTTCATCGGCTTTCCCATGCACGGCTCCTATCTGAATCTGCTGCTGGTGTTCGCGATGGGCGCACTCAGTCTGATCAGCCTGGGAATGCTGGTATCGGCGCGCACTACCAGCGAGGAACTGGCCGGTGGGTTGCTGAATTTTCTGAGCTGGCCCATGACCTTCCTGTCCGGGGTCTGGTTCTCGCTGGAGGGCGTCCACCCGTTTTTGCAGCAGTGCGCCCAGATTGCCCCGCTGACTCATATCATCGATGCCGCCCGCGCCATTATGATTGACGGGGCTGGACTGGCAGATATTTCCGGGCATTTGTTAGTGCTGACCGTGATGACCGCCGGATTGATGGCGTTCGGTGCGTGGCTGTTCCGCTGGGAGTGAGTTCGATGCTGAAAATAGCCCGGAAATAAGCCGCCCATGAGCATCGCAGTCGTTGCCGAAAAACCCTCCGTCGCCCGCGACATCGCTAAAACGCTGGGCGCCAGCCAGCGCGGCGACGGTTTTTTGCATGGCAACGGCTATGTGGTGACCTGGGCGATTGGGCATCTGGTGCGGCTGGCTGAACCTCATGAAATTGATCCGGCCTGGAAACGCTGGCGGCGCGAGTTATTGCCGATGGTGCCGGATCGCTGGCCGCTGCTGGTGAGCGACAGCACTCGCGACCAGTTTGAAGCGGTGCGCCGGATTCTTAATGACGACACGATTGAGCGGGTGGTGTGCGCGACCGATGCCGGACGCGAAGGCGAACTGATTTTCCGCTATCTCTATGAAGCCGCCGGTTGTCGCAAGCCTTTCAGCCGCTTGTGGATTTCTTCGCTGACCCCGGATGCGATCCGCCAGGGTTTCCAGAAATTGCGCGAGGGCCGCGAGTTCGATCCGCTGGCGGCGGCGGCGCGGGGCCGCAGCCAAGCCGACTGGCTGGTCGGGATGAACCTGTCGCGGGCTTATACCCTGGCTTGCGGCAATTTCGGCGATGATGCGTTGTCAGTCGGGCGGGTGCAGACCCCGACCCTGGCGATGGTGGTCGAGCGTGATCTGGCGATCCGCGCCTTTGTCCCGGAGGATTATCGGGAGGTCATCGCCCGCTTTACGCCCCTCACCCCACTGGCGGGGGCAAAAGCAAAGGCTGAAAGTTATCAAGGCGTCTGGTTTCGCGGCGAGCGCCCGGAACCCAAGGCCAAGCGCCTGCCCGCTGGTGGCGAAGAAGCCGCCCAAATCGTCGCCCGCGCCCAAAGCGGTCAGGCGGCGATTGAATCCCGGACTGCCGAAACCCGCCGCGCTCCGCCGCCGTTGCTGTACGACCTCACCGAATTGCAGCGTCACGCCAACCGGCTGTACGGCTTCAGCGCCCAGACCACGCTCGATCTCGCCCAGAAGCTGTATGAACAGCACAAGCTGATCAGCTATCCGCGCACCGACAGCCGCCATTTGTCCGCCTCGGTCGCGGCCACGCTGGGGGCGGTGGTCGCCGCGATTGAGGAACCCTACCGGGATCGGATCGCGGCGGGAACCGGGCAGCGGCCCTTGCCCAGCCGGCTCGTCGATGATGCCAAGGTCACCGATCATCACGCCATTATTCCCACGCCGGTCATGGCCCGCGCCGGGCTGGCCGGGGATGAAAAGAAGCTATACGACCTGATTTGTCGGCGACTGCTGATGGCCTGGCACGATGATCACGTCTGGGCAGTGACGACCCTGATCACCGCAATCGCCAGCCAGGAAGCGGCTGGAGCCGCCCTGATTGACCGCTACCACAGCAGCGGCACGGCGGTGGAGCAGGTCGGCTGGAAAATTCTGGAGATCGGCGCGGAGCAAAATTCCCCCCAATTTCCTTCGACCAAAGGCGTAAGTTCCGCCAAAGCGCCCGGCAAGCGCAAGACCAAAGCTGCAACTGGAGCGGAGGGTTCTGCGGGGGATGACGCCGAGCAAAGCCTGCCGCCGGGTTTGACCGTGGGTCAGGCGCAGCAGGTTGTCGAAGCCCGAGCTATCGCCAAACAGACCCGGCCGCCGCCACGCTTGACCGAGGCGACCCTGCTGACCGCGATGGAAACCGCCGGGCGGCAACTGGAGGACAAGGAACTGTCGGCGGCGCTGAAGGACAGCGGCCTGGGGACGCCAGCCACTCGCGCCGACACCATCGAAACCCTGCTCAAACGCCAGTACATGACCCGCGACGGCAAGGCGCTGAATGCGACCGAACGCGGGATTCGACTGATTCAGGCGGTGCAGACCCCAATCAAGAGTCCACAACTGACCGGCGAATGGGAGGCGCGGCTCAAGCGGATTCAGCGTGGCGAGGGCGATTTGGCCGGGTTCATGGCCGATATTGCGATCTTCGTCCAGCAGGCGGTGGCGCTGGCATTCACCGCGCAGGTTCCGCCGCCGGTGGCTGGTGGAGTCACTACCCCGGAGACCCCCGCCGCGCCGCGCCGGGTGCCGGTAGCCGGAGATCGGCTGCTGGAGCTGTTGCAAACCGAATTTCGGCTACCCGCCTTCCGGCCCTATCAGGAGCAGGTCTGCCGCACCGTGACTGAAGGCCGCGATGTGTTGCTGGTGATGCCGACCGGGGCGGGCAAATCGCTGTGTTTCCAGTTGCCCGGCCTGGCCCGCGCCGGCACCACGCTGGTGGTGTCGCCGCTGATCGCGCTGATGGAGGATCAGGTCGCCAAACTTTGCGAACTCGGCTTGCGGGCCGAGCGGATTCATTCCGGGCGGGATCGGGCGACCTCGCGCCAGGTCTGCATCGAGTATTTGCAGGGGAATCTGGATTATCTGTTCATCGCCCCGGAGCGGTTGAGCGTACCCGGTTTTCCCGAAATGCTGGCCAAGCGCAAGCCGGTGTTGATTGCGGTGGACGAGGCGCATTGCATCTCGCAATGGGGCCACGATTTCCGTCCCGATTACCGGATGCTGGGCCGGCATTTGCCGCTGCTGCGACCCGCGCCGGTGATCGCTCTGACCGCAACCGCGACGGTGCAGGTACAGGATGACATCGTCGGGCAAATCGGCATGGGCGAAATCAAGCGCTACATTCACGGCTTCCGCCGACCCAATCTGGCGGTGGAAACAGTGGAGACCAAACGGGGGCCGGATCGGCATACGGCGGTGCGGACGATTCTGGCCGATCCGGGCCGGCGTCCGGCCATTGTCTACGCCCCGACCCGCAAGGAAACCGAGGCGCTGGCGCTGGAATTGGCGACTGCGTACCCGACCGCCGCCTATCACGCCGGCATGGACCCGCTGGATCGGGAACGGGCGCAGGGTTGGTTCAGCGCCAGCCGCTTGCAGGTGATCGTCGCCACGATTGCCTTTGGCATGGGCATCGACAAGCCCGACATTCGCACCGTAATTCATACTGCGCTGCCGGGCAGCGTCGAGGGCTATTACCAGGAAATTGGCCGGGCCGGGCGCGACGGTCTGCCGGCCCGCGCGATCCTGTTGTATTCCTACGCCGATTTACGCACCCACGAGTTTTTTCACCAGCGCGGCTATCCCGACCCGGAGCGGCTGGCGCAGATTTTTACGGCATTGAATGCGGATCCGCAGCCCAAAGCGGTGTTGCGTGACTGGCTGGCGATGGACCCGGATGAATTTGACGCGGCGGTGGAAAAACTGCTGGTGCATGGCGGCGCCCGGCGGGACATTGAGAACAACCTCAGCCGGGGCGAAGATGGGTGGCGGCGACCCTATCAGCAACAGAGCGAGCATAAGCTGCGCGAACCCCGGCAGATGCTTGAGTTTGCCGACCAGGCGACCGGGTGTCGAATGGTGCGGCTGGTGCGGCATTTCGGCGACCGCGATGATGATCAGCCTTGCGGGATTTGCGATGTGTGCGCCCCACAGGCCACGACCGCCCGCCACACCCGCCGGCTGACCCGCACCGAGAGCCAATGGGTGTTGCAAGTGTTGGAGGGGTTGCAGCAGCGGGAAGGCCAGACCCCGCGCCAGTTGTGCGAACGCTTGGCTGAGGGTCTAACCGATCGCCGCAGCGGGGAACGGCTGCTGGAGGCGATGGCGGGAGCGGGGCTGGTCGAATTGCGGGATGATGCGTTCAACAAGGACGGTAAGGTGATTGCGTTCCGGCGGGTTTACCTCACTGAAGCCGGGCGCAAGGCCGGAATCGGCGAGATCGGAACGGTGCGGCTGACCGAGAAAGCGGCGGCGACAACGACTACGCCAGCGCGCAAGCGGACGGTGAGCAAATCCTGAAGGGCAGAAAACAACAAGTTGAAAAATAAAAATTTTCCGTGTTTTTCCGTGGCCGGTTTGTGGAATGATGAGCGACGCCCGGTATGGCCTTTATGATCAATCACCAGCCCTTTTAAGGTGGTAACATAGAATCAATGAGTTATAGCCGAGTTTCGTCAAGAATCGTGCCAAGTAGAAAATTTAAGCTAATAAATATCAAGTGGTTATGTAAACACCTTAAAAGGGCTGGATCAATCACCTTATTCCTGAGAAACCATGCTGAGTTATCGACACGCCTTTCATGCCGGCAACTTCGCCGACATCTTCAAGCATGTCCTGCTACTGCAATTGCTTCAGGCATTGCGGCGCAAGGACAAACCATTTTGCGTCCTTGATACCCATGCTGGAGCGGGGCGCTACGATTTGCATTCCACTGCGGCGATTAAAAACCGGGAATCTGCGGACGGAATTGGCCGGTTATGGAATCAGCCAGATTTGGGGCCGGAATTGAACGAATACCGGACTCAGGTGCGGGCGCTGAATCCCGATGGCGAATTGCGTAATTACCCTGGATCGCCGCGCCTGATTCGCGCCCTGCTGCGACCCAACGACCGGCTGATTCTGACCGAATTGCATCCCGGCGATTATCGCCTGCTCAAGACGGAGTTTGCTGGCGACCGGTCGGTAGCCGTTCACCATGCTGACGGCTATGCTTCGCTCAAGGCGTTTCTGCCCCCGGCAGAGCGGCGTGGACTGGTATTCATTGATCCTGCGTTTGAGTTACGGGATGAATTTGACCGTTTGCTGGAAGCCGTACAGGTCATTCACCGACGTTGGGCGGGTGGAATGATGGCCCTCTGGTATCCGATTCTGGATCGCGCTCCCAGTTTACGCTGGCAGCGCGCCCTGCAGGAGTTGGCTATTCCGGCGATGCTGGTTACGGAGCTGGGTATTCAGCCTTATGATGCGCTATTCGGGTTACACGGCTGTGGAATGGTGATCGTCAATCCGCCGTGGCAGTTGGATGAAATCCTGAAGCGGCTGCTGCCTGAATTATTGCAAAAATTGCGTGTTGGCGAATCCGGCCAGACCTGTCTGGAATGGCTGACGCCCGCGCCTTGAATTTCAAGAACAGGGCGGGTTCATCGCCTCCACCGGAGAAGCTTTTGTGCTAATAAAAAACGCTACAACCCATTACGGTACAGTCACCCGGTTTCTGCACTGGACGATTTTTATTCTGTTCATCTGGCAATACCTGAGCGCTGCAATCATGACGCACGTCGGGCGGGATAATACGCTCCTGGGTTTAACCCAAGGCGATTATTACGACTGGCATAAATCGATCGGCATGATCTTGCTGATTCTGGCCATCATCCGACTGGTCTGGCGCAAAACGACGCCGTTGCCGGACTGGGCGCCCACGCTGTCTCTGTCCGAGCAAGCGATCTCTCACCGGAATGAACTCTGGCTGTACTGGTGCATGTTTCTATTGCCGATCAGCGGCTATGTTTTTGTCATGGCCGGCGGATTTGGAGTCAAGCTGTTTGGGCTTTATCCATTGCCCAATCCCATCGGCAAAACACCGTGGCTGGCGACCGCCACATTAGCTATTCACATCATCGCTAGCTATGCTGCGGTTGTCTTCATCGCTTGGCACGCCGGTTTGGGCCTCAAGCACCATCTCTATGATCGGGACGGTTTTTTGAACCGGATGTTGCCTTTCCGAAAACCGTAAATCGCCAATCGTTAAATTATACCGTTTCCCGATAGATTTTATCTTTTTCAGATAAAAAACTACCCCGTTCGTCATACCCGCGAAAGCGGATATGACGAACAAAAGTAAAACCTATCGGTAAACGGTATTACTCGATCACTCAATCCAGCCGGGCAAAGCGGTAGTGGGATACACCCCATTCCTCTCCGCCCCGGTAGCCAAATAATTCAGCGCAGGCCATGAACCCCTCCCGCCAGCGCTGAAACCAGCGGCCCGCCTGTTCGGGGCCGTAAATGGAGCAAAACAGGGTCATAATCTCATCGCGCTGCCGGTCCTGATTGACCAGCCAGGCTTCCAGCGTGCGCTGATAATGACGGCCATTGATGCGCCATTGTTCTTCCAGTTGCAAATCGCCCTGGAAATTCAGCAATAAATCTTGGGATGGCATCATTCCGCCGGTGAAGAAATAGCGGCCCATCCAGTTATCCACGCCATCGGTTTCAAACGGATAAGCAAACTGGCGATGGGTAAAAATATGCACAAACAATTTGCCGCCCGGTTTCAGCCAGCCATGAATCCGCGCCATCAGTTCCTGATAGCTGCATAGGTGTTCGAACATCTCAATCGACAGCACCCGATCAAAGCGCCGGTCCGGGTGAAAATCATTGATGTCGGCGGTGATAATCTGAACATTGCCTAATCCCCGCGCCCGGCATTGCCCTTCAATAAACTCCCGTTGTGAATGGGAATTGGAGACGGCGACGATCCGCGAATCAGGATAAAACTCGGCGAGCCACAGGGTTAGCGATCCCCAACCGCAACCCAATTCCAGAATATCCTGATCGAATCCCAACTCGGCCCGTTGACAGCTCAAGGCCAGCATGGCCGACTCCGCCGTCGCCAAATCCTTGACTTCTTCCGGCCACCAGCACGAACTGTATTTCAGGCGCGGCCCGAGCGCTTTCTGGAAAAACCCTGCCGGCACTTCGTAATGCTGCTCATTGGCCGATGCGGTATTAAACGCAATTGGACTGGCGCGTAATTCAGCGATGAACCGCTCTAGGCTTTGTTCACCACCCGCCGCCGCCAAGCGCAATTGTTCCGCCAGCAACCGGCGAATGCCGATCCGGATGAGCCAGTCGGGAAGATAGCCTTGTTCCATCCAGTCTATAGCGGTTTTAAGCATCAGTAATGGCAACGGTTCCGGGGTCAGCGCTACGATCAGGAGACGATCCCGGCGTCCTAAGCGCGCCATTGCGCGATCCACGCCAGCAGCATCAACAGCGCTGCCGCTGTCCAGCCGAGGAGAAACAGGTCAACGCCGGTCATGGGGTGTGACCCGGCCATGAATGCACTTCCCATCACCGGCGCGGTCTGGTTGAAGCATCAACAGCCATTGGGAGAACCTCGTTTATGTTGCGTATCGTGATCATTGTTTGTGGAATTCTGCTTGGTTTGTTGGTCGCCGCCATCCTCATCGCCAGCGATCATGGCAACGTCCTGACCGGTCTACGCTACGTCATCGCCGACCCGTGGGGAGTGGCAACGTTGCTTGATCTTGGCATCGGCCTGCTGTTTGTCGCCGTGTGGCTGGCGCTGGTCGAGCCGAAACCGTGGCGAGCCGCTCTCTGGATCGCTGCGTTATTGATATTCGGCAACGCGGTTACGCTGGCTTACCTGCTCTCGCGCACCTGTCAGGCCCGGAACTGGCGGGATTTGTTCCTGCCGTCGCATCAACCCTGATCACTGGGTGTATTCGTTGGGATATATGCGGTCGGGTGTTTCCGGCGGAATTGTCGGTCATGGCGGAACTCACAGTGGTAGTTTGGACGATAGCGACGGTTCAGGCCGTTTCCAGCAGATCGGCCAATTCGTCGGGATTGGACCAGCGGGCGATGGCGGACAGATCTTGCACCAGCTTGAAATCCTCGGCGCTCCATACGTCCATCGTGTCATCATCGGGTCTTCTTTGCCCGCTGTAGATTGACCTCCTGCTAACCGCATTCATTGCGATGGCGTCCGGGCCATCACCAGAGCCACACTGAAGCTGGCGACAACGCCCATACTGACGGTCAATCCGATCGCCCGCAGCGCCGGCAATTCCGAGGTCGCCAGCATCCCGAACACGGTCAGGGCGGAACCACAACACACCAGTAGCGCGTGCAGGGTGCGGCGGCGTTGCGCCGGATCAGCGCCGGGCCGGCTGAAAAACAGCCCATAATCCACGCCAATCCCCAACACCAGCAACAGCGATACCAGATGAAATAACGACAGCCGCTCGCCGAGGCTCAGCAGCGCGGCAACGGTGAAAATCAGCGCAACAGCCACCGGCGTCAGCGTGGCAATCACGCCCCGCCAGCACCGCAGTCCGATCCAGATCGCTCCCACGATCAGCGCCACGCCCCAAGTCAGTCGCTGCAAGGCCGTGGCACGGAATCCGGCCGCCAGCCGGCTGGTTTCCGCCCGCAAGTCCAGATACCAGATCTGACCGACCGTGCTGGGTGGCAACCCGGCAGCCAGCCGTTTCGGTTCCTGCACCCCGCTCAACGGCAACAGCGCGGTCCAGCCGCGTTCACCGGGGAACAGCAGAATGCCGATTCGGGTTCCCAGCAACGTCCGGCGTAAATCTTCCGGGCGTACCGGCGGCGCAGTACGAGCGGCGGCAATATCTTCAAGGAACGGGTTAAACAGGTCGGGCTGGAACGGCAAACCCCCGGCGGCGCGGGCCAGATCAGCCGCCAGCATTTCCCGCTCCGGCAACTGCGCCTGCCGTTGTTGTTGAATCTGTTGGCTGGGCAGATAGCGGGCGGCGGCTTCATAACCCGCCAGCAACCCTTTCTGCTGCTGCGTATCGAGCCAGGCCGCGACGATTTCGCTCTGCTGTAAGGCGGTTTCCGCATCCGGCGCGGTGATCGCGATCAATTGCCCGACTTCCGGAGCGCCCAGCGCATTCCGCAATTCCTGATCCAGTCGCAGCAATTCACGCGGGACCGGACTGAGCGCGGCAATGTCGTCTTCCCACACCGGCGGGGCCTTGATGACCAGCGCCAATAACACCAGCAATCCGGCCGCGCCTACCGTCAGCGCCAGCCGGGGTCGCGGCTCCAGTAGCGTATCCATCCAGACCCCCACGCCGATGACCCGCGCCGGTCGCCAGTCGGGCGGCAACAAAGCGGGCAACAGCCAGCGGGTGGTCGCCACCGCAGCGGCGATGCCGGCGATGGTGAAGACGCCCAACTGGTTCAGGCCCGGCACATCCGGCGCGATCATCGCCAGACAGCCGAGCAGGGTGGTGGCTGCGCACAGCCGCATGGTCGGCCACAAGCCGCGCAAGGTGTCCTGCACTATTTCCCCGGCCTGACGGTGGCTGAACAGGTAGGTCGGGTAATCCAGGGTTTCGCCGAGCAGGGTCAGGCTGAACGCTAGGGTCAGGGCGTACATCTTGCCGAACAGCAGATCAACCGCCGCCGCCCCGGCCAGCAGCGCCGCCAGCATCGGCAATGCGCCGATCCAGACCGTCCACCCCGAGCGGTAAACCAGCACCAGCATCAACACCACGCCCAGCGTCGCCAGCACACTTAATAATTCCGCCTCGGCCCGCACCGTGTCCTCGGCTAAAGTGGCGATCACGCCGGGGCCACTCATTTGCAGTTGAACCGTAGTTCCGGCAACGGCGGTGGCGAAGGCGGCGCGAATCGCGGTCACCGCTTGCCGTTGCCCGGCCAGGTCATAGCCGGCGGCGCGAGTTTCGGCCAGCAGCAGGGCGCGGCCGCCATCCGGCGAAAACCACACGCCCAGCCGTTTGGCAGGCTCGCGGATGCCGCCCTGCCAGCGTTTGAGCAGGGCCAGCACTTCACCGGTCGGGTCGGCAGGCAACCAGCGTTTCTGCACCACCGCCAGCGGCGATTGCAATTCCCGCAGCCGCTGCTGGAGCGCGGTTCGCAAGGCCTCCGGGGTGAAGCGTTCCGGCCCAACGGTGGGACTGAGCAGGTAGCGATGGGCAAACAGGGTTTGCAATTCGGCTTCGGGCAGGGCGTCCGCGCCATTCGCCACCCGGACGAATGGCCCGCTGGATCGCAACTGCTCGACCAGCCGGCGGCTGACCGCAGCGCGGTCAACTTCAGTTGCGCCGCTCAACCCGATCAGAATGAGCCGGGTGGTCGGGCCGCTGCGGAACTGCTCCAGCAGCAGTTCCGCCACCAGATCGGCGCGGGGCACAAACAGGGTCAGATCAGCGACCACCGGGGTTTTCAGGATGATCCCGCCACAGAGCAGCGCGGCCAGCAGCCAGAGCAGTGGAACCCGCCAGCGGCGCATCAGGTCAGGCAGCAATCGCACATCGGTCCTCAAGGCGATTCAATGGTCGTCAGATCAATGATCATCAGACTGCGGTCGCCATCCGGCTCCAGGGTTTCGACGCTGACAATCCGCTCATTTTTCCCGTGCATGACAATCGCCGCGACATAGCCGGCGGCGGTCGGATCGAGCGGGGTCAGGCGCAGCGTCCAGTCCGCAGGCGTCCCCTGAAACTCCAGCCGGTAATAACGCTCCAGCGTAGCTTGATCACCGGCCTGAGTGGCGCGAATCGCCTCGACGAACGGGCGCAATTGCGGGTAGCCATTCAGGTTGAAATCGCGCTGACCGCCCTCTGGAGTGTCTAGGGTCAGCCACTCGCCATTAGCGGTGTAATCCTCAGGCTGCGGCTGCAAGGTCTGTTTCCGCAGATAGGCGGGAGCCTGGTAATACAGCCGCCCGGTGGTTACCAGCGGTTGCTGGAGCATGGCGAGGGTTTTTTCTTCCCGGAACTCGGCTTGTAGCGACTTCACGGCCGCCAGAGTCCGCATGACCTCGGTGAGCGCCTCATCCGCTATTACCGCCGCCAGTGGCCAGCACAGCAGTAATACCGCGAGTAATACCGCGAACCAGCGCTTCATCCAGCCTTCACCTCCGACCTTTCTCCCGGCAGCGGGAGCGGGGAGCAAACCGGTTGCGGCACGATAATGATCCGGGCTTTGGCCAGGGTTTGGCCCTCGGCGCTGATCTGGATCGCGTAGATGCAGCGCCCGGCTTCATTGAGCAACTGGTGAGCGGTCACTTGCAGCGGGGCGGCGATGGAATCCAGATCGGCGACAAACCAGCGGGCATCGCGCAGGGCGGCCAGATAACCGGGCGGCGCAGTTTGTCCCAGCGTCCGGGCGCACAAGCCGCCATGCACCGCCGCCGCCTGAGCGCCGTATTCAAAGGCGTGAATGGCTGACAAGCGGCCCTGCCGGCAGAGCGGATTGCCGGGATCGCGATGGGTATTGGTCACGCAGACGATGGCATCCTCGTCCCATTCAGTGACCGCATCCAGCAGACACATGGCCCCGGCATGGGGAATCAGCGCCTCAATATGCGCCTTGCCGATGGGCATGAAACGAGTGGCGGGCAGGCGAGAAGTCATGGTTCAGCTAATCCGGGCCAGGCTGTGACGGTTATGGGTCCAGCGCGACCAGATCCGGCCCATGTGGTACCAGTGCAGGTACCAGGTTTCCAGTAGCAGTCGGTCTACTATCGGCAGGTTCAGCCGCAGGCGATCTTCGGCGGCGCACGGGTTTGATTGCAGACCCAGCCCGGTGGCCATCGCCACACTACGGGCCAGATGGTAGCGATTGGTCACCACGGTAAAGGGCTGTTCCCGCACTTCGGCCAGCAATTGCCGGGCCTGGCGCAGATTATCCAGAGTGTGCAACGAGCGATCTTCGATGAACAGATGGGCAGCGGGCAAGCCGGCCTCGATCAGGAATTGCCGACCGTGCGCCGCCTCACTCAGACGGCTGCCGGTGTAGCCCCCGACCAGCAGAATCCGCCGATCCGGACTCGCCCGATACAGCGCAGCGGCGCGGTGTAGACGCAGCGCATAATCCGGACGAATCTGATCCCGTCGCAACCGCACTCCCAGCACCACGATCCAGCCGCCGCCGTCATCGGTCGCCGGCGCGGTCCGGGCTACTCGCCAGACCTGGCGCAACAGCCACAGCCCGCTTAATCCCCCGGTCGCCAGCAATACCAGATTGGACAGCGCCAGCATCGCCAGCCCGTCCAGTCCCATGCCCAGTTGCCGGGCGAAGCGGTGGGAGGCGGTCATGGCGCGTCATCTTCCCAGTAATCGTAAAAATTGAACCAGTTATAGGGCGCGAGGCGGGCGTAATGCTCCAGCCGGTCAGCGTAGCGCTGCGCCCATTCACCAAGCTGTTCCTGCCGGCGACGACGATCCAGGTCAATCCGGTCCGCCAGTAATTCAAAGTGAGCGTCGTAACGGTTGCCGCCCCGGTACAGGCCAAAAAACAGGATCACCGGACAGCCGGTCAATGCCGCCACCAGCAGGGGGCTGGCGGGAAAGGGCGTGTCCTGGCCGAAAAACCGGCATTGCACGGTTTTTTCACCGGGAACCACCCGGTCGCCCAAGGCCCCGACCATGAAACCTTGCGCGACGCTTTCCTGCACTTTCAGCAACGTGTCCGGCCCGCCGCTGATCGGAATAACCGTCGCAGCCAGCGCCGGATTCAGCTCACTGAGATAGCGGGTCATGCCCTGATTATGTGTGGTGTTCATCAGGATTCTGATCGGAAAATGCTGAATGGTCACACCCAGCGCCCGCAACGCTTCAAAGCTGCCCAGATGCGAACCCAGCAGAATGCAGCCTTGCCCGGACGCAGCTTGATCCAGAATCAGCTGATCGTTGAACAAGCGGACTTCAAACCGATCCAGCCGCCCGGAGAGGAAATACACCCGATCCAGAATGGTGGCGGCGAAACAGTGAATATGGCGGAAGACATCCCGCAGGCGGGGCTGACGATCCAGCGCCCGTCGCAAATAGAGTTGCGATCCACGCCGGGCTGCCGTGGCGGTCAGCAGGAAGTAGAGAGTGATGGGGTAGAGCAGGGAGCGCCCAGCGGGCCGGCCTATATGCAGCGCGATCCAGTGAATCAGCCGTAAGGCAGCGACATTGCCCCGCTCCGGCAACTGCACCCAGTGCCGGTTCATGAGCGACTGGCGCTATGGTTGGTGGACTCGTCGATCCGGGCTTTCGCCATGGCTCCGCCCTCTTCCGGAAGCCAGCTGGCATGGATCGGCGAAGCGGCAAACCCAGGCTGTTTTAACAGATGATCCAGGCGAACAAAGCGGAAACCGCGTTCACGCAGCAGGGCAATGGTCAGTTGCGCAGTCGTCAGCGCCTGCTCCGGCTTAACGATCCGGGTTCCATAATAGCTTTCATGCAGCAGGATGATTGAGCCGTTGCGGGCAAGCCGGGCAATGCGGGCGGCGATGCGGGCTGGATTGCGGTAGAGCAACTCCAGCC
Organism: Gammaproteobacteria bacterium; assembly: GCA_020846135.1. Taxonomy (GTDB): domain Bacteria; phylum Pseudomonadota; class Gammaproteobacteria; order Competibacterales; family Competibacteraceae; genus RXIV01. The sequence goes on along the minus strand of JADLEK010000054.1, from coordinate 33,031 downwards.
CGCACACGTCCCAGGCGACGTTGGTCAGTTGCAACTGGGCAAACGCTTCAGCCAGATCGGGGCGCGATACTCCAGATGGAGTTCGTACGAAACGCGGCGCAGCGCCAAGAATGGCGGCGAGGGTTTGGTTAGCGGCGGCGAATTCAGCCAGAACCTGGCTGGGCGCGGCTACTGTCCAGCCATAGCCATGCCGATCGGAATGGTTGCCAATCAGGTGGCCGTCCGCTGCAGCCTGGGTTATCAGGGCGGGATAGCGCCGGGCGGCGGCGCCAACGCAGAAAAAGGCGGCGGGAATGCGCTCGCGGCGGAGCAGTTTCAGCAAAGCCGGGGTGAGCGCCGGATCAGGGCCGTCGTCGAAAGTAAGCGCGATCCAGGGCTGATCAACCGGGCCGCGCCGGGCGGAAGGCAGGTAGAAGTCGAGGCGCGGCGACAGGGAACCAACGACCAGCAGCGCGATATAGACGCCAATAACGCTCAATAATAGCTGGGTTTTGCTTGGCCCGGCCTCGGCCAGCGTCACAATCAGACTCAGCCCGATGGCTGCGCCAGCGGTACTCCATGCCAAACGGCTCATGATCCAAGAATGGGGTAGTTATGTAATTTCAGCGGATGCGCTGCTGCGCGATGTACTCACTCAGAGCGCGTAACGAAGCGAAAACGCGCCGGTTTTCCTTGTCTTCTGAGCGCAATTGAACACCGTAGGCTTTGGAAATCGCCAGCGCCAGCTCCAGCGCGTCGATGGAGTCCAGGCCCAAGCCCTCACCGAATAACGGCTCTTCCGGCTGAATGTCTTCCGGCCGGAAGTCTTCCAGATGCAGGGTTTCGACCAGCAGTCGGGCAACCTCCAGTTCGAACGGCGAGAGAGCTTCCATGTGTGGCCTCGTGGGAATTCTCGTGGGAATTAATGTTGAATCGGGGTTGAATGGCATTGAAACGACAGTATTGTCTAAATCAGCGATTTTAACCATAAACTATAATCCCGTACCATGACCAACGCTCGGCGCTATCCAGTCTTGACGCCAGAGTGCTGGAATCTTCCCGTCCGGCCTGCCGTCGTTCCACCACTTTATCTGACGCTCCTCTCACATGGTTTTCCCTTTTACCGTTGCTTATTGCGATGCAAACAGCGCCAATGAACGACTGACCAACGATCATCTGCTGGCGTTGATTCAGTTTCAGGCCCCGGTTCATGTGGACCCCGATCCGCGCCGTTGCCTGGTCCCGTTGCCGGAGCTGGGCGGAACCGCCACTGCTGAAGTCTGGCTGAGTCCACGACCGGTGCAGACCGGTATGGTCAGCGGGGTCGGTTATGCCGGCAATGGCGAGGCGCTGTTTCTGCAACTCCAGTCCGATGAGTACGCCCCCGACGCCCTGCAACCGCTGATTGCTGTCGCCTACCGGCGGCTGTTCGCGGTCGCCCGCGCTCAAGGTTATCCGCACTTTCTGCGGATCTGGAACTATCTGCCTGACATCAATCAGGAGTGCAGCGGGCTGGAACGCTACCGGGCGTTTTGCGCGGGTCGCCGCCAAGTGCTGGACGCAGTGCTGACCGAGGTGGAAACCCGCTTGCCCGCCGCCTCAGCGATTGGCTTTCCCGCGTCTCCCGTTTTTCCGGATGGAAAAAGCGTGGAGGAAGGCAGTTTGTGCTTGTATGCGCTGGCGACGCAGGAACCGGGTGAACAGATTGAAAACCCGCGCCAGGTCAGCGCCTTTCATTACCCGCCCGAATATGGCCTGCGCAGTCCCTCGTTTTCCCGTGCAGTGCTGAAAAGATGGAGCAACGACAGCCATCATCTCTACATTTCCGGTACCGCCAGCGTCGTCGGTCACGCCAGCCGCCATGATGATCTGCTGGCGCAACTGGATGAAATACTGGTCAATCTCGATGCGCTGCTGACTGAAGCCGGTCGGCGGGCGGGGACACCATTACAGCCGGCGTTGCTGAGAGTCTATATGCGGCCGGCTAGCGATCCGGCCCCGCTGCGCCAGCGGATCGCCCAGGCGTTTGGAGGCGCGGTGCCGGTGGTGTTTCTGCAGGCGGATATTTGTCGCCAGGAACTGTTGATTGAAATCGAAGGGCTGGCGGTCAGCGCCGCTCGTTGAACCATTGATTCAAGGGAACATGTACTCGTGAAATCAGATCCACTGCTGAAGCCGCATCCGATCCTGCCGGATTACTACCCTGATCTGGCGCAACGGCCCGCTTTTGTGCGTGAGCTGTTTGACCGCACCGCTGGCTATTACGACCGGGTTAATCGCCTGTTCTCGTTCGGCTCCGGGAACTGGTATCGCCGCCACGCCCTCGAACAGGCCGGTTTGCGCCCCGGCATGACCGTGTTGGATGTCGCCATTGGCACCGGCCTGGTCGCTCGGCAAGCGCTGGCCATCACCGGCGATCCCCAGTCGATGATCGGGCTGGACGTGAGCGCGGGGATGCTGGCCGAGGTGGGCAGGTTGCTGAAGATCCCGCTGATTCAAGGCTTGATGGAGCAGTTACCCGTTACTGACGCCGCGTTTGACTTCGTCAGCATGGGCTATGCCCTGCGCCACGTCGCCGATCTGAACGCCACCTTCCGCGAGTTTCATCGGGCGTTGCGGCCCGGCGGAACCCTGCTGATTCTGGAAATCGCCCGGCCTGCTCAGCCGTTCAAACGGGCCTTGCTCAAGTTCTACATGGGTCGGCTGATTCCACTACTCAGCCGGTTGATAACGGGCAACCAGGATACGCAAACCCTGATGCGCTACTACTGGGACACCATTGAAAGCTGCGTCCCGCCCGACACCATTATCGAAGCCATCCGCGCCGCCGGATTTGCCGAGGCCGGCTGCAACGTGGAGTTGGGCTTGTTTCGCGCCTACTTCGGACGAAAAGCCGGCGCTACGGTCAGCCTTCCCTGAATTTCCCGGCTTAGCGGGCCTGTACCCGTCCGCCCGGATCGAAACGCCAGGGCCGGGAGATTCGCAGCAGATCGTAGCGTTGGCGCAAGGCCGGTGGGAATTGCGCATAAGGCGCGCTCAACCGGACGATCTGCTGCGCAGCCCGGTCCAGTTCGGGATGGCCCGAGGAGCGGACGACTCGCACTTCCTGGAGTGAACCATCAGCGCGAATAGTGACATCCAGCACCGGACCGGTCGTCAAATTCAGGGTCCGGGCGATGTTTGGAAAATTCATTTCCCCGATCTGCTCGACTTTCCGCATCCATGCGGCGATGTAAAAGCCTTCCGGCGACTGGGTATCGTTGGGATTGACCCGCTTGCTGCGCACCCCGGTCGCTGCCTGGCGCTGGGTCTGGGCTTCGAGACTGGCGATCTGACCGAGCAGGGCGGCGCTGTCCAGCCGGGTGGGCGCACCGGCGGCGGGAGTGACGCCACGACGGCCACTGCGCTCCGGGCGCCGGGGAGTCGGGTTCGATGCAGTGGCTACTGTCGGTGGGGCTGGCTTCAGCGTTGGCGGTTGAGCCGCACGAGGTTTGACCGGCGGCGTTATGGCCTTTTTCGGTGGTTTCTCCGGTTGGGCGGGTTTGGGCGGAGCCACCGGCCTGGCGGCGACTCGCGGTGCCGGAGCAGGTTTGGCGATGACGAGCGGTCGGCTCGGTGCTACCGGTTTTGGCGCTGGCTGGATTGCGACCACCGGTTGTAGCGGCGCGACGGGCAACACCGGTTTGAGTTCGGCTGCTATCTCCAGCGGCGTCAGCAGGGCCGGCTGCAAGGGTAAAAGCGCCAATGCCGATGTTGATTCCGATGGCGGCGCGACTGCCGGCTCCGGAACTGTGGGCTTTGCGACCGGTGGCAATAGCCGCACCTCGAATCGGTGTGGCGCAGGGAGATGGAACGAGCGCCAGTCGGCCGGAATGAACAGCAGCGCGGTATGCAGACCCAGCGCCAGCAATAGCGCCAACGCCAGCCGACCACTGCCATTCGCGTCGCGGGTCAAGGGACTCATCGCTGCCGGCGCAGGTTAGCGCTGCAATTGCCGCTCGATCACGGCCATCAGGTCGCCGCCAATATCCAATCCGAATTGGCGGTCCAGTTCCCGGGCGCAGGTCGGGCTGGTGACATTGATCTCGGTCAGATAATCGCCAATCACATCCAGACCGACGAACCACAGCCCCATTTCCCGCAAACGTGGCGCAACCTGAGCGCAAATCCAGCGGTCACGCTCGTTCAGCGCCAGGCCTTCCCCGCGTCCGCCCGCCGCCAGATTGGCCCGGGTTTCGCCCGCTTGGGGAATGCGCGCCAGCGCATACGGCACCGGTTCGCCGTCGATCAGCAAAATCCGCTTGTCCCCGGCGATCACCTCCGGCACATAGCGTTGCGCCATGCTCAACCGCTGGCCATGGGCAGTGAGCGTTTCCAGAATCACGTTGACGTTGGGATCGTTCGGACGCAGCCGGAACACCGACGCTCCGCCCATCCCATCCAGCGGTTTCACTACGATGTCCTGGTGTTCGCCCAGAAACGCCTTGAACCGCGCCGCTTCCCGGCTGACCAGCGTTGGCGGGCAGCATTGCGGAAATTGCAGCGCGAACAGTTTTTCGTTGGCATCGCGCAGGCTGCGGGGCTGGTTGACGACCAGGGTTCCGACAACCTCGGCCAGTTCCAGCAGATAGGTGGTGTAGATGTACTCCATATCAAAGGGCGGGTCCTTGCGCATCAGGATGACCGATAATTCCGCCAGCGGTAGTTCCCGTTCGTCGTGGAAAGCGAACCAGTCGCGCTGATCGTCACGGACGCTCAGGCGCCGGGAACGGCCAAAGGCGGTATCGCCACGGGCGTAAAGGTCGGACTGCTCAAAATAATGCAGTTCCCAACCGCGCGCCTGGGCGGCCAGCAGCATGGCGAAGGTAGTGTCCTTTTTGACATTAATGGCGGTAATGGGATCCATCACCACGCCCAGTTTGATTGTCATCGTCAGTTTGTCCGTCAGAATGATTGAAATGACGTCACAACCCAAGCGCGAAGCCGATTATGGTTTCTGTCATGGCGTCAGCGTCGTTAGTATGCTAAAAAAGAACTGAAAAAGACCCGGTCTGATCGAATCAGATCGGCGGCCTGCGAGTAGCACGACAATCTTCATACTCAGTCCGTGCGATGGTCGCCCGGTTCCGAATCCCGTGAGAGGACAGTCCTGTGGCCGATGCGGCACTTCACACCCCTGCAGCGTCTCTTCCGCCGCTGCATCCTTTTGACCTCTTGTTGCAGCTCGACCAGCGCATCCGCGACAAGGCGCCGGTCGCTGCAGCGGGTGCGCAACTGTCGGAAATTCGGGGGCGGCTGGCGCTGCGTCTCGGTTCGTGGAACCTGCTATTCTCCATGGATGATGTCGCAGAAATCATTCCGGTTCCCCGCAGCATCACCCGGGTGCCTGGCGTTAAGCGCTGGCTACTGGGCATTGCCAACCTGCGCGGTCGGGTTATCTCGGTCTCGGACTTGCGGGACTTGCTGACCGGTCGGCCCATGACGCGACTGCCGGGTAGTCAAGTTGTCGTGTTGCGAGCCGGCGAATGGGATTATGGCTTGCTGGCCGATGAAATCATCGGCATGCGCCACTTCGGACCGCAACACCGGTTGCCGGCGCTGGACGCCGTGGATGCCAGTCTGCGGCCTTATGTACTCGAAGCATTTTTGAGCGACAATCAATACTGGCTGGTTTTCAACAGTAACCGGTTGTTGATTGATCCGGTTTTTTTGAACGCGGCCAATTAGTGGGCTGTTGCAAAAGTTTTGATAGGTTAGAAAGCTGTAGGGTGGATAAGCGTAGCGCATCCGCCAAGTCAGGCCACTGGTGGGTGCGGCGCAAGCGCCTTATCCATCCTACGCCAGATCAAGACCTGTCAGAATTTATGCGGTAATCCACTAGGCAGGGAATTTTTCAGGCGCTTCCCCGCCGGGCGTCGGATGGGGGAACCATCAGGATTCAATGCTTAACGAGAACCAGAAAATGCGTGATTCGCGAAATTATTCGGCATTGCAAGGGGTTTCTATCACCTATCTGGGGTTGCTGGGAGCGCTAGTGTTGTCTGTCGCGCTGATGGGGATCGCCTTCATTGCGTTGGAACGGCAGGAGAACTACAGCAAGACCTACATCGCCCGGTCCGGCGAATTGCGCCTGCTGTCATACGCCATCGTCGCCCAGACTCTCGAAGTGGCCCGCGGCAAGGATGTCGCCTTTACCCAACTCAAGGAGAGCCGTGACCAGTTTGACGTAGCGGTAAATGAACTCAAAAACGGGGATTCGACCGGGTTGCCTCCCTCGCCGGATCAGTCTCGTCCGCTGCTGACTGAGCTGGACAACCGCTGGAAACCGGTTAGATCAGACATCGACACCATTCTGACCGGGCGCGATGCCGTGATATCGATCAGCGATTTTCAGCGCCTGCTGGAAGGGGCATTAACTCAGATTATTGATATCTCTGATCAACTGGCCAGGAGCCTGGCTAGTAACCGCATTGACCCCAAACAGGTTTATTTTGCGACAAATCAACTGCAATTGGCCCAGAAAATTGATGGCGATCTCAAGCGATTGCTGAATGGAGGTGGAGCGGAATCCGCAGCCGCCGCCGACCGTTTGCCCCTCAATGTCAGCCGGTTTGGCAAGGTTCTCAAGGGCATGCGCGAGGGCGATTCGCGGGAGGGTATTGAGCGCGTCACCATCTCCGACAGCGCCGGCAAGCTGGCTGATCTGGCCAAATCGTTTGAATCGCTCGAGTCTCAAACGGCGCTCATCGTTCAAAAGGTCCAGGACCTGGTCAGGGTGCAGAATGCCGCCCAGGGCGTTGTCGACAAAGCCGATGCGTTGCAAAAGACCGCCAGCCAGCTGCTTGAGCATTACATTCTGACGGCTAATGACCACCGCGTTTTCGGTCTGTCGCTAAGCTATCACGTTCTTTATGCATTGGGCTTCATGACGTTGGTGCTGCTGGTTGTGCTGTTTTATGTCCAGAATCGGGAAAATCGGCAGCAACTGGTCGATGCTGAACAGCGCAAGCAGGAAACCGAAGAGCAGAACCGCCGCAACCAGGACGCCATTCTGCGGCTACTCGATGAATTGGGTAACCTGGCTGAAGGCGACCTGACCGTACAGGCCAGCGTCACCGAGGACATTACCGGCGCCATCGCGGATTCGGTGAATTACGCGATTGAAGCGCTGCGTGACCTGGTGTCGACCATTAACAGCACCTCCGGACTGGTCGCCGCTGCGGTGCAGGAAACTAGCGCTATCGCTGACCGGCTCGCCAAGTCCAGCGAGATCCAGTCCCGCCAAATCGAAAACGCCAGCGCTACGGTCATGCAGATGGCGCAATCCATGGATGAGGTGTCCGCCAAGACTTCTTCGTCCGCTGAGGTCGCTGAAAAATCAGTCGGCATTGCCCATGAAGGCGGCGACCGGGTGCGGCGCACCATCCACGGTATGAACGCCATTCGCGAACATATTCAGGACACCTCCAAGCGCATCAAACGGCTAGGTGAATCTTCCCAGGAAATCGGCGACATTGTGGCGCTCATCAATGACATCGCTGACCAGACCAACATTCTGGCCTTGAACGCGGCGATTCAGGCCTCGGCAGCGGGCGATGCCGGGCGCGGTTTTGCGGTGGTCGCCGACGAGGTGCAGCGTTTGGCTGAACGCTCCAGTAATGCGACCAAGCGGATTGAGACCTTGGTCAAAACCATTCAGGCTGACACCAACGAAGCCGTCATCTCTATGGAAAAAAGCACCTCCGAGGTGGTCGGTGGCGCCGGTTTGGCGGAAAAGGCTGGCGAGGCGCTGGAAGAGATCGAGAAAGTGTCAGCGAAGCTGGCAGAATTGATCGACGAGATCTCGAAATCGTCCGGGCAGGTGTCGGAAATGGCTTCGCGAGTGTCATCGGCGATGATTTCCATCAACGAGATCACCGGCCAGACCGCTGAAAGCAGCGTGGGGACTGCCTCTGCGATTGGAAAACTGAATCAGTTGGCGCAGGAATTACGGCAGTCGGTTGCTGGCTTCCGGTTACCGGATTAAAGCAGTGCAGGCTGAGACCGGACGCCGGCTGTGTACTGTGATCCCGATGATCCCGTTTCCCTGCGACAACGGTCCATCCGGCCGGTTGCCCGCACCGAGGTAGTCTGATGATTTCGCGTCGTGTCGCGGATAACCCGTTGGTGGCTCTCAAGGACGATCTGCTGCTCGCCTTGCGGCGAATTCAGCTTGATTTGGACGCCTATCGTGAACACCCCGCTGAATTTGCGCCGCTGGAAACCATGGTGGACGCCATCGATCAAGTCCGCGTACCACTGGCGGTGCTGGATCATCAGCAGGCCGTGGCGCTCCTGGATGGAATGCGCGAGACCGCGCTGGCGCTCACCCGGGGCGAGTTGCAATCACTGGATACCAACCTGCTGCTGCAACAGGCTACCGATCAGTTGATGGGTTATCTGGAAGCGTGCGTGTCGCCAGGTAATCGTCGACCAGACGCTGAATTGTCCAGGACAGCAGATCTATTACGGCGTGCGCGTCGCCAGAGTGGATTGGCTGACACGGGCAACGTGGATCAGGATGCTGTGGACGAACCTGTCAGCGGGTCACATGCGGTTATGGATGTTCTACAGCGACTCCAGCAAGCCATCGCCCGGTTGGAACAGGCAGCTGATCAGCCCCAGTCCTGGGAGGTATTGCGCAATGATTTGCGCATTCTGTACTGGATGCTGGCTGAACGAGACTGGTCCCGTTCAGCGTACGCCATTGGCCGACTGGATCGAATTGTGGAAGCGCTGGCCACCGGCGCCGCCGAATCCTACGGATCATTGGTCAGTGGCGTCTGCGCCGAGATTTTGGCCCAGCTCAGCTATGGCCTGGAGTCATCAGATGATGGTCTATCATCATCGGTGGTTTTACGCCGGGCTGAAGACCATCTGGCGCAACTGGATACCCTGCTTAACATGCCAGCCCTGGCGGAAACCGCGATCGCTGCAGCGCTGGTCAAGCCACCGTCTACCTCACCCACTCCGATTGCCGCAATGCCTGATCTCGAGCTGAATCTTTCTGAATGGCCGGAGCCGGCATCACTGGCCCCAAAGCCAGAGTCGGAGTCGGAGCGCCGGGAATCACCGCCGGCTGCCTGGGATGACACTAGCACCTTCGACTGGCCGGAGCTGAGTATCCAATGGCCCGAATCGGAACCCGTTGCCTTGTCGGCTTCCAGCATTGCGCCGGCAGTGTTGATTACTGAAACCGCACCGGAGCCGGAACGGGTGCAGGAACCGGTGGCGCTGGTTGGCCGGGATGAAATGACGATCACCGCCCGGTTGATCCCTTTGATTGGGCTGGTGGATGCCGATCCGGAATTCGTGGAAGTCTTTATCGAGGAAGCGCGCGGCGAGTTGATCACGATTCGGGAACAGGTGCGCCTCTGGCGCGAGAATCTGGCCGATCGTGAAGCGCTCACCACCATCCGCCGAGCTTTTCATACCCTCAAGGGTAGTGGTCGGATGGTGGGGGCAACGGTGATCGGCGATTTCGCCTGGGAATTTGAAAAACTGCTCAACCAGGTGCTGGAGGGTAGTCTGGCCGCCTGCCCGGCGATCGCTGACGCAGTGGCGGCGGCAGTCGCGGGTTTGGCTCCGCTGGTTGGCGAGACGCTGCTGCGGGGAGGGGAGCTGGAGGCGCTGCCGGCGCTGGTCGTTCAAGCGCAAGCGCTTATGCAGGCTGAGATTCCTGAGACCCAGGCCGAAATTCAGGCTGAGCAGAAACTGGCGCCAGAAGCGGAATCGGTGAAGTCGCTACGCACGACCTTGGCGGTTGCGCCAGACATCGATCCGGAATTTGTCGAGGTTTTTCTCGAGGAAGCGCTTGGTGAGTTGGCGACCATCCAGACGCAACAGGCGCTGTGGCGGGAAAACCTGGCCGATCGCCAAGCGATGAGCATCATTCGTCGGGCGTTTCACACCCTCAAGGGCAGTGGCCGGGTGGTGGGCGCAACCGTGATCGGTGATTTCGCTTGGTGTTTTGAAAATCTGTTGAACCAGGCTTTGAACGGCGTACTGGTTGTTTCCCCATCCATAGTCGATTTGGTTGTGGAAGCCGCTCAGGCTTTGGAGCCGTTGCTGGGCGCTGCGCCTGTGGCGGATCAAACCTTGGCCACTCTTGCGCAAGTGACCGCCCGTGTCGACGCATTGTTGCAAACTACGCCTGCGGGTAGCGTTGCGGTTTCGCCGGAACCGCTGGACAGGGTTGAGCATGAGGCCTTGCCGTTGGTAGAGGCGGAGGCCGGTTCCCCGGCAGAGCTTGCGCCCGTTGAGCGACTGGCGGTCGATCCAGAACTGGTGCAGATTTTCCAGTACGAAGCCGCCGAAATTCTCGACGCCAGCGACGCCATCCTGCAGCAACTGCGCGCTGATCCTGATAATACCGGGCTGCTGAATGATTTGCGCCGAGGCATGCATACCCTCAAGGGTAGTTCACGCATGACCGGCATTATGGTGGTGGGCGATCTGGCTCATGCCGCCGAATCGGTACTGGATGCGCTGGGTAAAAGCGCCGGTCAGGCAACATCAACGGTGTTGGATACGCTGCAAAATACCCTGGATCACCTGAACCGGATGCTGGCAGAAGCCGCTAGCGGGATCAGTCCTCCCGTTGCGATCGATCTGATCGGCGAACTGCAACGCCTGGCCGATACGATCGTTAAAGGTTCACCGCAAGGGGAATTGCCGTCCGCGCCGGTCATGGACGGAAAACCGGAAGCGCTGGCCTCGGAACCTTGTTCATTCCGGGCCATGACCGAACTAGATCAGGAGCTGGCGCAGGTTTTCCAGACCGAAGCGTCCGAAATTCTCGATTCCAGCGATGTGATTTTGCAGCGGTTGCGCAGCGATCCGGACAGTGTTGAATTGCTTAACGATCTGCGCCGGGAAATGCACACCCTCAAAGGCAGCTCACGGATGACCGGGCTTATGGTGGTGGGCGATCTGGCCCATGCCGCCGAGTCGGTGCTGGATGCGCTCAGCAAGGAGACCCTGAAGGTCTCGCCGCAGATCCTGGATCCGCTGCAGCGAACGCTGGATCGGTTGCACCAGCTCCTGGCGGGATTGCGTGACGGGATTCAGCCGCCGGCGCAGCAGGATTTGATTGACGCTCTGCACGGGCTGATCAGCGGTAAACCGGTAGAACCTATCCAGCAACAGCAACAGCAACCGGTCGTTCCGGTCGCGCCAGTCGCAACGGTTCCGGTCGCTAGGCAACCGGTGCCGGGCGAACGGGTGGCAGAGAAGCCGGCGCCCGCCGCAGCGCCCGCCGACGCCATCCGCGTCAGCGCGACCCTGCTCAACACCCTGGTCAATCAGATGGGCGAGAGCAGCATCTTCCGCGCCCGGATCGACCAGGGCGTGGGCGCGATGAGCAACAACCTCAACGATCTGGAGCAAACCATTATTCGCCTGCGCCGTCAGGTGACCTATCTGGCTACCCAGGCCGAGGCCCGGATTCAGTCGCGGCAGGATCAAGACCCCAAGGCTCACCAACTGGATTTTGATCCCCTGGAGCTGGATCGCTTTACCGAATTGCAACAGCTCAGCCGGTCGCTGATGGAAATCGCCGATGATTTGGGTAACGTCGGCAACACTATGGGCGAACATGCGCGCGAGATCGCCACGCTGCTGGATCAGCAGGGCAAGGTCAACAAGGAAATCCAACAGGGCTTGATGCGGACCGGGATGGTGCGGTTTGGCAGCGTCATTCCCCGCTTGCGGCGGGTCGTGCGGCAGGCGGCCCAGGATCTGGGCAAACGGGCCGAACTGCTGGTTGATGGCGAAGAGGCCGAGGTTGACCGCACCGTGCTGGAAAGCATGGTTGCGCCGCTGGAACATATGCTGCGCAACTCGCTGGCCCACGGGATCGAATTGCCGGATCAACGTCGGGCGGCGGGCAAGCCGGACATCGGCACCATCACGCTCAGCTTGCGCCGGGAAGGTGCGGAGCTGGTGCTGGAGCTGAACGATGACGGCGCAGGCATCAATTTTTCCGCGATCCACGCCAAGGGCGAGGAGAAGGGTCTGCTGCTGCCGGGGCAACCCGCCACTGAAGATGAACTGATTGCGTTGTTGCTGCGCCCCGGCTTTTCCACCGCCAGCGCGGTGACCCAGGTGTCCGGACGCGGCGTTGGCATGGATGTGGTGAATGAAGCCATTCGAACCATGCGCGGCGCGCTGCTGATCCAGAGCGAGTCCGGGCGCGGTACTCATTTCACGGTCCGCTTGCCGTTCTCGCTGGCGGTCACCCAAGCGCTGCTGGTGCAATGTGACGACGCGACCTTCGCAATCCCGCTGCTGAGCATCGAGCGGGTGACCCGGATCCAGGAAACCGAATTTAAGGCCTACCTGTCGGGTGAGCAGGTGCAGCATCAACACGGCGATCGAGATTACCCGATTCACAGCCTCGGCATTCTGGTCGGCGGCGAGCATGTCCAGCCTTTCGATGAAGTCAAGGATCGCCGGCCGCCGACGCTCTTGTTTCGCAGTGCGGAAGCCATCGCCGCCTTGCAGGTTGATGCGGTGCAAGGCAACCAGGAAATTATCGTCAAGCCGGTTGGCCCGCAGTTCAACGGAGTGCCGGGCATTTCCGGGGCGACGGTGCTGGGCGATGGCCGGGTCGTAGTGGTGCTGGAGCTGGCGGCGCTGGTGCGCAACATCGGCTCGCAACGACAGAAGCAGACTGAAAGCCGGGCGCTCCGGGCGGCGCGCCAGGAAACCCGGCAAGAAAAGCTCACCATTATGGTCATCGACGACTCGATCACCATGCGCAAAGTCACGGCGCGCATTCTGGAGCGCCATAATATCCATGCGATCACCGCCAAGGACGGTCTGGACGCGGTCGCCATGCTGCAAACCCAAGTGCCGGATCTGGCGATTCTCGACATCGAAATGCCGCGCATGGACGGATTCGAAGTGGTTGCTCATGTTCGCAATCAGCCGTATCTGCGCCACTTGCCGATTATCATGGTGACCTCGCGCGGCGGCGAGAAGCATCGCGAGCGGGCCATGAACCTCGGCGTCAATGACTATCTGACCAAACCTTATCAGGAAGATCAGTTGATGCTGTCGATTCGCAAGATTCTGGGCGAACGGGCTTTGGAACTGATCACCTGATGCCGGATACCTGACCTTCCATGGAAACCTCTCCCAACCTTCGTTGCCTCCTGATCACGGTGCAGGGCGGGCAGATTATTCTGCCTAACAGCCTTGTGGTCGAAGTCCTGCCTTACGCAACCCCCCTGCAGATCGAAACTGCGCCGCACTGGGTGGTCGGCGCGATGCTGTGGCGTAATCTGACTACGCCGCTGATCAGCCTGGGCCGGCTGATCTTCCGGGTGACTCCCGCTGCCGACCTCAATTCCCGCATTATCATCGCCCATACCTTGGCCAACGACTCCAAGCTGCCGCACTTTGGCATTCTCGGCACGGCCGCCCCGCGCCCGCTCAATCTGCAACGGCATGAGATTATCCCGGACGCAAATACGCCAGAAGCTGAACGCAACCGACCCGGCGTTCTCAGTTGGGCGCGCTATCAGGATCAGCCCGTCATCATTCCGGACATGGAAACGATTGAAGCCGTATTGCAGCCACTGGTCCGTCAGGCCTGACATGCAGGGCATCCGCCCAGCGCCATCATGCGCCTGAGCAAGATCAAGCTGGCCGGGTTCAAATCCTTCGTTGACCCAACCGTCCTGCATTTGCCCAGCAATCTGATCGGGGTCGTCGGTCCCAATGGCTGCGGCAAATCCAACATCATCGATGCGGTGCGCTGGGTGATGGGCGAAAGTTCGGCCCGCAGCCTGCGCGGCGAGTCGATGACCGATGTGATCTTCAACGGTGCGGCGAACCGCAAGCCGGTCGGGCAGGCATCCATCGAACTGGTCTTCGACAACAGCGCCGGGCGGCTGGGCGGTCCCTGGGCCAGTTATACCGAAATCGCCATTAAGCGGCTGGTTGGGCGAGATAGCCAGTCGGGCTACTTTCTCAATGGAACTCGCTGCCGCCGCCGCGACATCGCTGATGTTTTCCTCGGCACCGGCCTGGGGCCGCGCAGTTACGCGATTATCGAGCAGGGCATGATTTCGCGGATCATCGAAGCCCGCCCCGAAGATCTGCGGGTTTTTTTCGAGGAAGCCGCCGGCATTTCCAAGTACAAGGAGCGCCGGCGCGAGACGGAGACCCGGATTCGCCACACGCGAGAAAATCTCGAGCGGCTGGACGATGTGCGTGGTGAACTGGCCCGGCAGATTCAGCATTTGCAACGCCAGGCCCGCGCCGCCGAGCAGTACCGCGAACATCGCGCCGAGGAGCGTCGGTTACAGGCGGAGCTGCTGACCCTGCGCTGGCGCGATCTGCAAGTCGACCTGCTGGAGCGTGAACCGGCCTTGCGCCGCCAGGAAACCGCGCTGGAGGCCATTATCGCGGAACAGCGCCGGTTGGAGGCCGAACTGGAGGCCGGACGGGCGCAGCGGCTGGAGTTCAACGAGGCGTTCAATGCCACGCAAGGCCGCTATTACCAGGCTGGCGCTGAGATCAGCCGGCTTGAACAGGATTTGCAGCATCAGCGCGAGTTGCGGCGGCGGCGGGAGGATGAACAGCGCCAGACCGCGGCGGCGCTGGAACAGGTCGAGGCGCAATCTGCCCTGGATCGCGATCAGCGTGAGGAACTGCTGGCCGCGCTGACCGATGCCGAACCGACCATGGCGCGATTGCTGACGGATGAGGCGGACGCCAGCGTGGCGCTGACCGCTGCTGAAACCGCCCTGCGTGAAGGCCAGACCGATTGGGAAGAGTTCAGCCGGCGCAACAGCGAAGCGCAGCGTCAGACTGATGTGGAGCGCACCCGGATCGATCATCTCGATCGGCAACTGCTACAAAGCGAGCGGCGGCTGGAGCGCTTGCGCTTTGAGCAGGAGCAGTTGGCCGAGGCGGATCTGGAACAGGATCTGGCCGAACTGCGCGAAGTGGAACAAGCCACCGCCGAGGATTTGCAACGCGATCAGGAACGCCTCGCGCAGACCGAAGCCGCCTTGAATGCGACGCGGGAAACCCGCCAGCAAACCGAGCAGGTCCTCCACGCGACCCGGGAGCGGGTGCAGACCGGGCGGGGCCGGTTGGCTTCGTTGCGCACCTTGCAGGAAGCGGCGCTGGGCCAGGATGCGACCGGGCTAAACGACTGGCTGCGCGAACAGGGTTTGGACGATGCGCCACGCCTGGCTGAACAACTGGCGGTGGAGCCGGGCTGGGAAATGGCGGTGGAAACCGCGCTGGCGGGTTGGCTGGATGCCCTTTGTATCGCCGATCTGGATCCCCCAGCGCACGCCGCCGCCCGTTTGCAGGATGGCCGGCTCACCCTGCTGGAGCCATCCGCGCTCGCTGCCGCCAACCCGGTTCCAGCCGGGGCGCTGGCCGCCAAAATCCGGACGCCGTGGCCGCTGGCCGGGTTGTTGGCGGGCGTCCAGACTGCCGCAGACTGGTCCGAAGCGGTGGCCCGCCGCACGGCTTTGGCGGAGGGTGAAACCCTGGTGACTCCAGATGGCGCCTGGTGCGGGCGGCATTGGCTACGCTGGGGGTGCGGCGACGACGGTGGAGTGCTGGCCCGGGAGCGGGAAATCCGTGAACTGGACGCAACGCTGAACGAAGACGCTGCCGCGCTGGATCGCCTGACCGAACAGGTTGAACAGTTGCGAGTCCGACAGCGTGAACTGGATCAGCAGCGCCGTGACGTGCAGCAAGCGGTCAATCAGGGCCATCGCGCCCAGGCCCAGGCGCAGAGCGCGGTGCAGACCACCCAGGCGCGCTGGGAACAGGCCTGTGCGCGGCGCGCGGCGCTGGTCGAAGAACAGGCCGAACTGGATTATCAGGCCGAACAGGATCGGGAGCAGGCGCAACTGGCGCGATTGCGGCTGGAAGAAGAATTGTTGACCCTGGAAGGCTTACAGGCTGAACAGGCGGAACTCAGCGCCCGGCGTGAGCGCCTGCAGGATGAGTTTCGTCAAGCTCGGACTCGGGCGGAAACGGCGCGGCAGATCGCGGCCCGACAGACCGCAGCGCTGGAGGCGTTGCGGGTGCGGATCGCGGCAGTCAGCCAGGCGCTGGAGCGCTTGGAGGCGCAACGGCGGCAATTGCAAACGCGGCAGGAGCGGCTGGATGCGGATCGTGCTGCCGACCCTGACGCAACCCTGGCGGTTGTCGAGGAAAATCTGTCCAGTGCGCTGGAAACCCGGCTGCTGGTCGAGGCAGAGCTGCGGGACGCCCGCCAGCGGCTCGAAACTCAGGATGCGGAACTCGAAGCCGGGGAACAGGCCCGCAGTCGTTGCGAACGGCAGGCGGAAAGTCAGCGTGGGCAGCTTGAGGCGCAACGGCTGGCGCTGGGCGAGGCGCGGGTTCGCCAGCAAAATCTGCTGGAGCCGCTGCGGGAACTGGAGACCGATCAGGCAACGATCTTGCCGACCCTGCCGGAAGGAGCCGCAGAAGCTGACTGGCTGGTGCGCCTGGAGCAGGTGGAGCGGCGGATTCAGCGGCTGGGGCCGATCAATCTGGCGGCGATTGATGAGTTCGCGGAGCAGTCGGTGCGGCAGCAATACCTCGATGCCCAGAACGCTGATCTGCTGGAGGCGCTGGCGACCCTGGAGAGCGCGATTCGCAAGATGGATCGCGAGACCCGCGCCCGCTTCCGCGAGACCTTTGAACAAGTGAATGCGCGGGTGCGGGAATTGTTTCCGCGGCTGTTCGGCGGCGGCGAGGCTTATTTGGAACTGACCAGCGAAGATGCGCTGGATGCCGGGGTGGCGATCATGGCCAAGCCGCCCGGCAAACGGATCGGTTCGATCAGCCTGTTGTCCGGCGGCGAGAAAGCGCTGACCGCTGTGGCGCTGGTGTTCGCCATTTTCCAGCTCAATCCGGCGCCGTTCTGTCTGCTCGACGAGGTCGATGCGCCGCTGGACGAAGCCAATGTTGGTCGGTTCGGGGCGCTGGTCCGGGAAATGTCGGCCACGGTGCAGTTCATTTTCATCACCCACAACAAGGCAACGATGGAAATCGCCCAGCATCTGGCCGGGGTGACCATGCAGGAACCCGGGGTTTCGCGGCTGGTGGCGGTCGATGTCGAGGAAGCGGCGCGACTGGCTGCGGCCTGAGCGTTGCGGGCGGACGGCTTCAGCTTGAACGTTGGGGTGACAGGCGTGGTTTGTGAAACAGCAGGGATTTGAGTATAAACGGCAGCATTCAACCTCCAGCGCAGCGGCGCGGGGATCACGTTTTAGCATCGTCATCACGGTGTCATCCGGGGCTTTCGATTCATGCTTGAAATGGACAAAACACAATTGCAATGGCTGTTGGCCGGCATTGGCGCGGTCGTAGTGGCGCTGATTTATCTCTGGAGCAGCCGCGCCCGGATCCGGGAAGGTATCCGCAAACGGCGGCGACGACCCACGTTGGATAACAGCCCCGCGCTGGGCGGCAGCGAGATGCCCATGCCGGATCCGGTGTTGAATGTCCAGGATTTCCGGGATTTTGGGCGTATCACCTCCGATCACCATCTGGCGGACAAGGTGCTGGTTGATGTCGAAATCCACCCGGTTCAGCATCGTGCTGACGATGACGCAGGAATCGCTGAAACCGTGGCGGATGCGCCTGAGTCGCCGCGACCGACCCGCCGGGAGCCTGCCCTGTCGGAGCCGCCGAAGATGACGGTGGCGTTGACGGTCATGGCGGCTCAGGGGCAATCCTTTGCCGGACCCGAGATTGCGGCGGCAGTTGAATCATCGGGGTTTCGGCTGGGCGCTGCCGGGCTGTTCGAGCGGTTGCCGGACGGAGAAGTTCATGCTGCGGATCCGCCAGTCTTCAGTATGGCGCATTTGCGGGAACCGGGCGTCTTTTCCTCGGCGACGCTGGAAACTCTGGCAACGCCGGGATTGTTGCTGTTTATGAAGCTGCCCGGTCCGTTGGAAGAGATCAAGGCGCTCGATTTGCTGGTGCTGACTGCGGATCAACTGGCGCGCGAGTTGGACGGGACGATCAGTGACGAGCGCCGCCGACCGATGACCAATCAGGGATTGCTGCATTTGCGCAACCAGGTCGCCGATTTGGAGCGACGGCGGCGGGCTTGGGCGCAATCTTTCTGAAGGAGGTGGATGCGAGGTGAATGCCTTGACCGTTCCTGACGGTATTCAGGCTCGCGCCGCCCAGTTGCGTGAGCAACTGCACGGGCATAACTACCGCTACTACGTTCTGGACGCCCCGGAAATCCCTGATGCCGAATATGACCGGCTGTTTCAGGAACTGCAGGCGCTGGAAACTGCGCATCCTGCATTAATGGTCCCGGATTCCCCAACCCAGCGGGTGGGCGGTCAGCCGCTGGCGGCGTTTGCCCCGGTGCGGCATCGGGTTCCGATGCTGTCGATCCACACTGAAACCGACACCGGGCCGGAGGGTGCGCTGGCCTTCGACGCCCAGACCCGGCGCGAGCTGGGCCAGGACGAAACCGCTGCGCCCATCGAGTACGCCTGCGAACTGAAGTTTGATGGCCTGGCGATCAATCTGCGTTATGAACGCGGCGTGCTGGTGCAGGCCGCGACTCGGGGCGATGGCGAGACCGGCGAAGACGTCGCGCCGAATGTGCGCACCATTAAAACTGTGCCGTTGCGGTTGCAGGGTATCGCCCCTGAAGTGCTGGAAGTGCGCGGCGAGGCCTATATGCGCCATGCCGATTTCGAGCGCTACAACGCCAGGCAACGCGCTGCCGGATTGCCGACGCTGGTCAATCCGCGTAATGGCGCTGCCGGCGGTATCCGGCAACTGGACCCGGTCCAGGCGGCGAAACGGCCATTATCCTTTTTCGCCTACGGGCTGGGCGAAGTCCAGGGCTGGGAACTGCCCGCGACCCACAGCGCGCTGCTCGATGCCTTGGCGGCATTCGGTCTGCCGGTCTGCCGTGAGCGCACCGTGGCGCAGGGCGCAGCCGGCCTGATTGCTTTTCACCACGCCATTGCCGCTCAGCGCGACACGCTGCCCTTCGACATTGACGGGGTCGTCTACAAGGTCAACCGGCTGGACTGGCAACGGCAACTGGGTTTTCGCACCCGGGAGCCGCGCTGGGCGGTGGCGCACAAATTCCCGGCTCAGGAGCAACTGACTGTCGTCGAGGCGATTGAGGTGCAGGTTGGGCGCACCGGCGCTATCACGCCGGTAGCCCGGCTCCAACCGGTGTTCGTCGGCGGCGTGACCGTGACCAATGCCACCCTGCATAACGCCGACGAAGTGGCGCGCAAGGATGTCCGGGTCGGCGATACCGTGATCGTGCGCCGGGCCGGCGATGTGATTCCCGAAGTGGTCGGGGTGGTGCTGGAGCGCCGTTCGGCGCAGTCCCAGCCGTTCGTGATGCCGGAAACCTGTCCGGTCTGTGGGTCGCAAATCCTCCGCCCCGAGGGAGAAGTTGTCGCCCGTTGCGTCGGCGGACTGTACTGTAGCGCCCAGCGCAAGGAGGCAATTCGCCATTTTGCCTCACGCAAGGCATTGGACATCGAGGGCCTGGGCGACAAACTGGTGGAGCAACTGGTGGATCGAGACCTGGTGCGAAATCCCGCTGATTTATATACGCTGGATGTGGCGACGCTGGCGGGGCTGGAGCGCATGGGCGGGAAATCCGCTGAAAATCTGGTCCAGGCGCTGGCGCATAGCCAGACCACTACCCTGGCCCGCTTTCTGTATGCACTGGGAATCCGCGAAGTTGGCGAAACGACCGCCAGAACGCTGGCCGCCCATTTCGGCGCGCTGGAACCGCTGCTGTCCGCCGATGTGGCCCAGTTGCAGCAGATTCCTGATGTCGGGCCAGTCGCCGCTGCCGCCATCCAGGCTTTTTTCCAGGAACCGCATAACCGGGAAATCATCGCCCGGCTGTGTGCTGCTGGCGTGCATTGGCCGGAAACTGCGATCAAACCGAGCGCTGCGTCACAACCGCTGGCTGGCAAAACCGTGGTGCTGACCGGAACGCTGGATTCACTCACCCGCGATCAGGCGGCTGAACAGTTGCGGGTGCTGGGCGCCAAAGTCAGCGGCAGCGTGTCGAAAAAAACCGATTATGTCGTCGCCGGACGCGAGGCCGGCTCCAAACTGGAGAAAGCGCGGGAACTGGGCGTGACGGTGCTGGACGAGGGGGAATTGCTAAGACTGCTGGGCGATGAACGCTGAACGGTAAACGATCAGCATCACGCAGCGCAACAGATGCCGTTATCGGCGACTGCGTGGATCGTCGGTTGGATTGATCTGCGGTAAATCGGTCACGCGGGAAGCCAGTCGCGCCAGGTCGCCCGCCATGCTGCTGGCGCTGACCTGATTATTGGCGTGCAACATGCAGATCAGGTCCGCCTCGCCACGGGTGAGGCCGCACAACTCCACGATCTCGTCAGCCCCGGCACCCTGCAAAGCCAGTTTGGTGGCAATCTTGAAGGATTTCTGCTCTGGATCGCGGTTGAGCGGCAAGCCTTCCTGACCCGCCTGTTCCCGTAGTTGCCCAATCTGCACCTCAAGTTTCAGCAACCGTTCGCCCATCGCCGCCAGCGCCAGCGTGACCCCTTTCAAATCCTGATGCAGGTTGGGCGCTTCTTCCCGTCCGGATTCGGGAGGAGAGGCGCTGGACCAGCGGGCGATGATGAAGCCCAACCCAATTAAAAGCGCGTTGCCAGTCAGCAGGGCAATAGTGGCAATGGCGTGTAACAAAAGGTCATGCATGGCTTAACCCTTGGCGACTGATGGAAATCATCTGGGTTTTGGGACCGCAGTCGTAGCCCCGGCGGCAGGTGACGGTTCAGCCAGCGCGGCCTGAAGCTTGGCCGGCGCAGCGTCCGGTTCGTTCAATTTCAGATCGACCGGATAACGCGCATCGACGTTGCCCATGATCACGAGTACCACCCGTCGATTCTGGACGCGACCCGATTCGATGCTGTTATCAGCGATGGGTTGATATTCCGCATAGCCAATCGCCGACATGCGCTCCGGACGTACCCCGTTGTTCATCAGGATATGCACCACGCTGGCTGCTCGGGCCGCCGACAATTCCCAGTTGGATGGGTAGGTTGGGGTATTAATCGGCCGGTTGTCAGTGAAGCCCTCGACCTGAATCCGGTTGGAAATTTCCCGCAGAATCTCGGCGATTTTCGCCAGAGGATCCATCGCTTCCTGATTCACGGTGGCGCTGCCGCTCGGAAACAGCACACTGTTTTTGATTTCGACTTCGATCCAGAGATCGCTGCGCCGGAGATTGACCATGTCGTTACGAATCAGCGCCGACAGGGCGGATTGCAGTTTTTGCATCACCTTGGCCAGATTCTGGTCGGTCTTGCCGCCGTCCTTGCCAGCGGCTTCCGCAGACATAATTGCGGCGGACGCCTTGCTGTTGTTAGGACCGCCGTTTACGCCAGAATCCCGGGTTAACATGACGATGGCCCGGGGTGAACGCTGAATCATCGAGGTGGGCATCGGCCGCATGTCCGGCGCAACATTGCTTTTCTTCGGACTGGGCTGGCCAGTCGCTTGCGAAGACTGCGCTCCGACCATTTCGGCTAACTGGATGGGCTTGGCGCTATGCGGGTCTGCAGATCGAAACGCCACTACCATCGAGTCCGCCAGCACCCGGAACTTGCCTTCGTTCACCGAGGATACCGCGTACATCACCACGAAAAATGCAAAGAGCAGCGTGATGAAATCAGCGTAGGACACCAGCCAGCGTTCATGATTCTCGTGCGCTTCTGCATGTTTTTTGCGGCTCATGGCGCGATATCCTCAATGTTGGAGGAACCCTTGCAGACGCGATTCAATGTTGCGCGGATTTTCACCATGGGCGATAGCGATAACCCCCTCGACGATGAGTTCACAAAGCCGCGTCTGCTTTTTAACGACGCTCTTGATTTTATTGCCCATCGGCAGGGCGAACACATTGGCCAACACCAAGCCGTAGATGGTGGCGACAAACGCCGCAGCGATGCCGCCGCCCAGTTTACTGGGATCGGCCAGATTGCCCATGACATGAATCAGACCCAGCACCGCGCCAATAATGCCGATAGTGGGCGCGTAGCCGCCGACGCCTTCAAAGAACGTGATTGCCTGCAACTCGGATTCTTCGTGGATCGTCATGTCCATTTCCAGGATGTGGCGGATTTCCTCCGGTTCCTTACCATCCACCAGCAGTTGCAGCGCCTTGGAAGCAAAGGGATCAGGCTCCTGCTGAATATAGTCTTCCAGCCGCAACAGACCTTCCTTGCGGGCGATATTGCTCCAGTTGACGATCTTTTCAATCGCCTCCGGTAGCGAGACGACCGGGGGCATAAAGGCCCATTTCATCCGGCCAAGCGCCCGTTTGAAGGCATCCATGGGAGTCTGAACCAGCACCGCGCCAATGGTGCCGCCGAGTACGATGAGGAAGGCCGGGCCATTGACCAGTGAGCTGAGATGGCCGCCTTCAATCAGCATCCCGCCGATGATGCCGCCAAACGCTAGAACCAGGCCGGCCAGAGTCAGAATATCCATGTAATCCGCTCCAGGAGCGCGGGTTTCTAATTCGCCTTGCCCGTTACCCGGGCGCGCAACCGGGCCAGCGCCTGGCTGTGCAGTTGACTGACCCGGGATTCACTGACACCCAATACTGCGCCAATTTCTTTCAGATGCAGCTCTTCGTCGTAGTAGAGTGACAGCACCAGTTTCTCCCTCTCGGGCAGCACATCAATAGCGGCGGCCAGCAGTTTAAGCAGGTGACCCCGGTGAACCGTTTCAGACGGATCATCGCCGGGCGCGGGAACACGCTGGGCTTCACTGTCTTCATCCGCGCCGGCCTCCTCGAGCGACAGGATCTTCTGGCCGCGCAAATCCGTCAACATGACATGGTATTCAGCCAGCGGGATGCCGAGATGCTCGGCGATATCCCGATCGTGAGCCTCACAGCCCGTTGCGGTCTCGACCGCGTGAATCGCCGTTGCGACCTCACGGGCCTTGCGATGCACTGATCGGGGCGTCCAGTCGCCCTTGCGAATCTCATCAAGCATTGCTCCGCGAATGCGCGGCTCGGCGAAAGTGGTGAAACTCGCGCCCTGCGCCGGATCATAGCGCCGCGTCGCTTCCAACAAACCCAGCATGCCCGCCTGAATCAAATCATCAACCTGAACCGAAGCGGGTAACCGCGCCAGCAAATGATAAGCGATCCGTTTGACCTGAGGGGCGCTGCGGGCGATCAGGTCATCCGCGCTACCACCGCCCAGACTGGCGTACATGGCCAGGCCTTTCATTCAGCCCGTTCCTCGAACGAGTAGGCCGGATTGATCAGGCGCTCGATGAAAAACTGGAGATAGCCACTGGCGGTGCGAGGCATCGGCCAGCGTCCAACAATCTGGGTGGCCAGCCGGTGAAAGGCTTCCGCAGAACGACTGCCGGGAAAGGCATCCACCACGGCGCGCTGGGCCTGCACTGCCTTGCGCAGTTGCGGGTCTTCGGGGATGGCCCCAAAAAAACTCAGGGTTACATCCAGAAACCGGTCAGAAACCTTGACCAGTTTAGCGAACAGATCATGGCCTTCGCGGGGCGTCGTCACCCGGTTGGCCAGGATATGGAACCGATCCACCCCGTAATCCAGGCTCAGCAATTTGATCAGGGCATAGGCGTCAGTGATCGAGGCCGGTTCGTCGCAAACCACCACGATCACTTCATGGGCAGCCCGGCTGAAAGTGACCACACTGTCGGAGATGCCTGCAGCGGAGTCGATGAGCATGACATCCAGGGTGTCATTCAACTCGCTGAATGCACTAACAATCCCGGCGTTCTCAGCCGGGGTCAATTCGGCCATCCGTTTGATCCCGGAACTGGCCGGGATAATCCGGATACCATTTGGCCCGGTCATGATCACCTCTTCGAGCGTTCGCTCCTGGCTGATCACATGGGACAGGTTGTACAGGGGATGCAGTCCCAGCATGACATCGACGTTAGCCATCCCCAGATCAGCGTCTAGCAGCATGACCCGCTGGTTCTGCAGGCTCAACGCCAGCGCGAGATTGACCGTGATGTTGGTTTTGCCTACGCCGCCCTTGCCGCTGGCGATACAGATCACTCGCACCGGGCGCTGGTGGTTCAAATGGTGCAGGCCAGCAGCCTGGTTGCGGGGTGACTCAACAGAAGGCATTGGCGACCAGCCTCCGGCCAAAGGTCAGGGCGAGCGCGCCGCTTTCAGTCGCCTCGCCATACAGCCCGGCAAACTCTTCACCCATGCGGATCAGATCGTCAATCCGCGCGACCTGCAAATCTTCAGGCACCCGCTGGCCGTTGCTGATATACGCCAGCGGCAGTCCTTTTTCATGAACCACCGAGAGGACTGCGCCCATCCGGGTGGTTTCATCCACCTTGGTCAGAATGGCGCCGCTTAAAGGGTTTTTGGCATTGGCAAAAGCGGCTGCTGTTTCCCGCAGTACTGAATATTGGGTATTAGCCGCCATCACCAGATAACTGCGGATGCGGGGCGCGCCGGCGCCACCATTCAGCAAGGCGAATTGTTGTGACAGACGCAGGTCGCGCTGGCTCATGCCGGCGGTGTCGATCAGAATCAGTGATTTGTCCGAGAAAGCCGTAATGGAGTCTTGCAGCTCTTGGGCGGTGCGCGCCAGTTTGACCGGCGTATCCATGATCATGCCAAACGTGCAAAGCTGTTCATACGCACCGATCCGGTAGCTGTCCGTGGTGATCAGCGCTATATGGCGTGGTCCATGCCGCAGGTTGTAGCGGGCTGCCAATTTGGCGACGGTGGTGGTTTTGCCCACCCCGGTTGGACCGATCAGCGCCACGATGCCGCCTTGGTTGAGAATGTCGTCTTGGGTAGCGGTCAAACCGCGCCCCAGGGTTTCCAGCGCCAGCCGCCAGGCCTGATCGGGATTGGATTCGCTAGCGGCGGCGTCGGCCAGGCGCAGGCACAAATCAGGGCTGAAACCGAAATCCATCAACTGGCTCAGCAAGTCGGCCCGGTGGGGTTGCTGGCGCGCCAGATCGCCCCAGGCCAGCCCCGACAGTTGCTGCTCCAGCAGGCTATGCATGACCCGGATCTCATGGCGCATTTCGACGAGCAGCGGATCCTGCGACCACACGACACGGGACTTGTCGGCGGGCGGGGTGGTGCGTTCGGCAGTGGCTGCGGTTCGCAGCGGCGCGGATGGCTTCGGAGCATGAGGAAGAGGAGTGCTGGCGGGCGGCTCTGCGGTCCGTGCGGGTTCACGATGCGTGGGCGTCGCGCTGGCGGTGGGCGCCTCCGGCTCACGGGGGATCCGTCGTGGCGCGCCGCTCGTCTCGGCCAGCGCCGCCTGCGGCATGCTTTGCAGCAGCTTTTCGTCGTAGTCAATCGCCGCAACGATTTCAAAGCCGGCGCTGGTGCGCTGATTCGACAGGATCACGGCGTCGGGACCCAGCTCATCCCGAATCTTGCGCATCGCTTCGCGGATATTGGCAGCGCACAGTCTTTTAATCTTCATGGCTTTCTTCCCGCTGTTATCGCGACTTCCGCTTTCGGTTCAGTCGCGTTTGGTTCGGTTACTGACCCGCTGTTACTTGCCCACGGTGGCGATCACCTTGAGTTTCCGATCCTCGGGAATCTCACTGAAAGCCAGGACATGGAGACCGGGTATCCCGTGCCGGGCGAAACGCGCCAGCATGGTGCGCAGGGCGTCTGGAACCAATAGCACCGCTGGTTGACCCACCAGTTCCTGTTTTTGCGTGGTGTCCACCAGCGCCTTGTGCAGACGCTCAGCCAGTCCGGGTTCCAAGGCAGTCTGTTCGTTGCCCATCTGCAGAGTGCGGAGCAATATCTGTTCCAGTTCAGCAGCGAGGGTCATGACCGGCAGTTCATCTTCCAGGCCATTGATATTTTGAATAATCATTCGTCCGAGGCTGGCCCGGACCGCTGCGGTCAACACGTCAGGGTCCTGACTCCTGGCGCTATGCTCCGCCAAAGTTTCGGCGATCGTCCGAATATCCCGGATCGGTGCCTGTTCAATCAGCAGATTTTGCAGCACCCGCACTACTACTCGCAGCGGCAGCGTCTTGGGCACCAGGTCCTGAACCAGGCGCGGGGCCACATTGGCCAGACGATCCAGCAGCTGCTGCGTTTCCTCATGACCCAGCAGTTCATGGGCGTGAACCAGCAGAATTTGATTGAGGTGGGTCGCGATCACGGTGCTGGCGTCGACCACGGTATAGCCAAGCGTCTGGGCTTGTTCGCGCAGGTTCGGTTCGATCCAGATTGCGGGCAGCTTGAAGGCTGGGTCCTGGGTGGCGATGCCGGGCAGCGGACTATGCACCTGACCGGGATTGATCGCCAGTTGCCGGTCGGGAAAGGCTTCGGATTCAGCGGCGGTGACGCCCAGCAGGGTGATACGGTAAACAGTCGGGGCCAGATCGAGATTATCGCGGATGTGGACCGGCGGAATCAGGAAGCCCAGTTCCTGCGAAAGTTTCTTGCGAACTCCCTTGATCCGGGCCAGCAACTGCCCGTTCTGGTTGCGATCCACCAGCACGATCAGCCGGTAGCCGACTTCCATGCCAATCGTATCCAGCGGCGGCACATCGTCCCAACCGACTTCCCGGGTGTCCAAACCTTCGGCAGCGGCACCGGGTTCGGCGAGATCGCTGCCGCCAGGTAGCGCCGGCGCGGTTTGCTGCCTGGCGCGAATCCGCCACGCCATATAGCCGGCTCCGCCCGCCAGGCTGAGAAACACCAGATTGGGCATCCCGGGAATCAAGCCAAGAATGCCGATAATGCCGGCGGTGATCGCCAGGGTTTGCGGTTTACCGAACAGTTGCAGGGCGACCTGCTGACCGATGTCCTGGGAGCCGGAAGCTCGGGTGACAATGATGGCGGCGGCAGTGGATAACAGCAGCGCCGGGATCTGCGCCACCAGGCCGTCGCCAATCGTTAGCAGAACATAAAACTGGGCGGCTTCGGCCATGGGCAAATTGTGTTGCAGCGCACCGATCGCGATTCCACCCAGCATGTTGATAAACAGGATCAGCAGGCCAGCGATGGCATCGCCGCGCACGAACTTGCTGGAGCCGTCCATCGATCCATAGAAATCAGCTTCTTGGACCACCTCGGCCCGCCGGCGTTTGGCCTCAGCCTGATCGATGACCCCGGCGTTGAGATCGGCGTCAATCGCCATTTGCTTGCCGGGCATGGCGTCCAGGGTGAAGCGGGCGCTGACTTCCGAGACCCGGCCCGCGCCTTTGGTGACCACGACGAAATTGATGATGGTCAGGATGGCGAACACGACGATCCCGACCGCGTAGTTGCCGCCGACCACGAAATGGCCAAAGGCTTCGATGACCTTGCCGGCGGCGTCGGGTCCGGTGTGGCCGTACAGCAGCACCACCCGGGTTGAGGCAATGTTGAGCGCCAGCCGCATCAGCGTGGTAATCAACAGGACAGTGGGAAATACCGTGAAATCCAGCGGCCGGTCGCTGTAAATGGTGGCCAGCAGCACCACCAGCGACAGGGCGATGTTGAAGGTGAAAAACACGTCGAGCGCGAACGGCGGCATCGGTAGCACCACCATCGCCAAAACGACGATCAGCAGCAGCGGCGCACCCAGGCCGGAGCGGACGATGCCTCCCAGGGTAGCAGTCAGATTCAAGCGGGCAGGTTCCTATTGGGTGCGGAGTTCGGGCGGCACCGGCACATCGCGCATGATAATCGGCGCATTGTAAAACTCCCCGTCCCGGCGCAGCCGGTAAACGTAGGAGAGGACTTGCGCAACCGCCACATACAGACTGTTCGGGATCGGCTTATCGAGCGCGCCGTTGTAATACAGGGCGCGGGCCAGCAACGGCGAGTCAACCCGGGGAATTTTGTAGCGGGTTCCCAGCTCACGGATGCGCAGCGCCACCTGCTCGACGCCCAGAGCGACGATCACTGGCGCTTTCATGGTCGCCGGCTGGTATTGCAGCGCAACGGCGTAGTGCGTGGGATTGGTGACGATTACGTCGGCAGTCGGCACTTTGTCCATCATCCGGCGGCGGGCGGCTTCCATCTGCAAACGGCGGATGCGGCCTTTGACTTCGGGCTTGCCTTCGCTGTCCTTCGCTTCATCGTTCACTTCCTTCTTGGTCATCCGCAGGTTGCGGAAGTAGGAAAGCAGTTGAAACGGCACATCGACCCCGGCGATCAGCAGCATCGGCAGAGTCAGGATCAGGAAAGTCCAACCCAAGGTGCTGGCGGTATGGGCCAACGCCGGCAGCAGCGGTTCCCGACCCAGGTGCATCAGTTCCTCTTCGCCTCGCCAAAGCAGGACTATCGCCACGCCGCCGACGACCAGGAATTTGATCAGCGCCTTGAATAACTCCATCAGTGATTGCCAGGAGAACAGCCGGGACACCCCCTGAATCGGGTCGAGGCGATCCCATTTAAACTCGAAGGTGAAGGTCCAGCCGCCCAGCGCCAGCGGGGCAAACAAGGCGATGACCAGCATCAGCCCCAGAAATGGCGCCAGCAGCAGCAGAATGTCGACCAACGCCTGACCCAGCACGACTGGCATCTGTCCTGGGTCGATGATGTTTTTCGGATCCAGCGTCATTGCGATTCGTACTTGATCGGCCAGTCCTTCCAGTAGCGCCGGCCCCAGAATCAGTAACCCAGCAGCAGCGATGAACAGCATCGCCAAGGTGGTCAGTTCGCGGGAGCGGACGATTTGCCCTTTTTCAGCCGCATCCTGCTTTCGTCGGGGTGTGGCCTCTTCGGTTTTTTCCTGGCCGTCTTCATTTTCCGCCATCAGCTGGTTCCTCCCAGCAAGTGGCCGATGCGCTCAAAGGCTTCGGCAAACAGGTTATTCAGTTGATACAGCAGAGTCGGCAGGCTGTAGAGCAGAATCAGCAACCCGAGTACCAAGGTGATGGGGAAGCCAACCGCGAAAATATTGAGCTGCGGCGCGGCGCGAGTCATGACGCCAAAGGCCAGGTTGACCACCAGTAGCGAGGCGATGGCCGGCAGCGCAATCAACACGGCACCGGCAAACATCTGGCTGGCCCAGGTCACCAGAGTCCACAGCAGATCGCGATCGGCGCCGGTTGGCGCCACGGGCAGGATGGCAAAGCTGTCCACCAGCAACTGCACCAGCATCAAGTGACCATTCAGCGCCAGAAAGACGAGGGTCCCAAGCAGGGTATAAAACTGGCTCAACAGTGGACTTTGTGCGCCGTTTTGTGGATCAACCAGGTTGGCAAAACCGAGACCTATCTGGGTCGCGATCATCAGCCCGCCTAATTCCAGCGCCGTGAACGCCAGCCGGAACAGAAATCCCATGCTCAGGCCGATCAAAATCTGCTGGGCGATCACCAGTATCCCGGTCGGACTGAGTGGTTCGATAACGGGCACGGGTTTGATGAACGGCAGGATCGCCCAGGTCAACGCCAGCGCGATCATCAACCGCATCCGGCGGGGAATCATGCGCGCCCCGAAGATCGGCGCTACGCTGACCAGCGCTGCGACCCGGGTGAGCGGCCACAGGAAACTGCCCACCCAGGCAGCAATTTCAGCGCTGTTTAGCAGCATGATTTAGCCAATCAGGTTGGGAATGTCTTTCATCAGGTTCTGGGTGAAGCTGATGAGCAACTCCAGCATCCATGGCCCGGCCAGCAACAGCACAACCACCAGCGCCAGCAACTTGGGGACGAAGCTCAGGGTCATCTCGTTGATCTGGGTGGCCGCCTGAAACAGGCTGATCAGCACGCCCACCACCAGCGCCGTCAACAACAGCGGCGCCGATACCAAAACCGCCAGTTCCAGGGCGCGTTGGCCGAGGGTGATGATCGTTTCCGGGGTCATGGCGCTCTCCAGCAGTCGCGCTCAGGGAAGGTAAAAACTCGACGCCAGCGTGGTCATCATCAGGCTCCAACCATCCACCAGCACAAACAGCATCAGTTTGAGCGGGAAGGAAATCATCATCGGCGACAGCATCATCATGCCCATTGCCATCAGTACGCTGGCGACCACCAGATCGATAATCAGAAACGGCATGAACAGCAGGAAACCGATCTGAAAAGCGGTTTTCAGTTCGCTGGTGATATAGGCCGGAACCAGCAGCGAAAACGGCACCTGATCCGCTGATTCCAGCGATTCGCGGCCCGACAGCTTGGTGAACGTTGCGAGATCGGTTTCCCGGGTCTGGGCCAGCATGAACGCCTGCAACGGTTGCCTGCCTTCCTGGATCGCCTGCTGGAAGGTGAGCTGCTCATTCAGATAGGGGACCAGCGCCTGTTCATTAATCCGCTCAAACACTGGAGCCATGATAAAAAAAGTCAGAAACAGCGCCAGGCCGATCAAAATCTGGTTGGACGGGGTTTGCATAGTGCCCAAAGCTTGCCGCAACAAGGCCAGCACGATGATGATCCGGGTAAAGGAGGTCATCATCAGCAGCGCGGACGGCAACAGGGTTAGCGCCGTCATCAGCGCCAGGATTTGCAGACTGAGCGACCAGGTTTCGCCGCCGCCCGCCGCTGGGGTGATCGTTACTGCCGGCAATCCCGCCGGCGCGGCCCAGACCGCCGAGACGCTGACCAGCAGCAGGACGATTCCACCCGCGCCGGTCCGGTAGTAGTACTCAGGGTTGTGGGCGGTCATCGGCTGATTCCGGAGGGGGCGGCGCAAGCGTAAAGGGCAGTGCTGGCGGAAAAACATGCAAGGTCTGAATTTGTTGGGAAGTCACGCCAATCAACAGGCGCACTTCGTCTACCTCAACCAGCAGCAGGCGTTCCCGGCTGCCCAGCGGCAGACCGCCGATCACCCGGATGGCGCCGCCGCGCGGCAGCACATGACGGCGCAACAGCCAGCTCAGTCCCACCGCAGCAGCCAGTACGACGACCAGGCCCAAGGTCAGTTGCGTCAACATCCCGCCGCTGACAACCGGAGTTTCGGCCCGGCCCGGATCCCCGCCAACCGCTAGGGTCAAAGCCGGTAGCGCCAACAGCAGCGCCATCGCCAACCGGGCGATCAACGCAAGCGGCGGATTCGCTCTTCCGGGCTGACAATGTCGGTGATCCGCACTCCGAAGCGTTCGTTGATCACGACGACTTCGCCGCGCGCCACCAGACAGCCATTGACCAGAATATCGAGCGGATCGCCGCCAGGGCGATCCAGCTTGATCACCGAGCCCTGGGTCAGTTGCAGCAGTTCGCGGACGCTCATCCGGGTATGGCCCAGTTCCAGGGAGAGCGTGACGGGAATGTCCATCACCATGTCGAGGTTCGGATCGGTTCGAACGCCGCGAAATTCCGGGCCGTCGCCAGGCGCGGCGGGTTTGTCCGCCGGATCGGCTTGCGCATTCATGGTTTGGTAGCCTCTTGGCTTGGCTTGGTAGGTTGAACATGGCGACCGCCCGCTTCAGGTCTTGGCTTCAAACGGCGAAAAATCCTGAGGAGAGACTGAGGTTGCCGCCCACTCTCCGGGAAGGTTCAGCGCCTGTTCGATCTTGAGCGCGCGCCACCCCTGCGCAACGCCATAGACGCCACTGTAGATCGGGACGTCTTCTATACGCAGGACCGCTTTAGCCGGGATATTGACGGGGATCACATCACCCACTTTCAGGCTCAACAGATCGCTGAGCGTCAGTTCGAATCCAGCCAGGAAGCAGTGCGCATCGACCGGACTTTCCTGGATGCCTTCGAACAGCCGCCCGGTCAACTGCGCATCAGGATTGCCGCGCTGTTCCTGACAAGCATTGTCCAGCAGGTTTTTGCGAATCGGCTCCAGACTGGAATAGGGCAAGGCCAGATACAGCGATCCCGCAAGGGTGTCGCGACTAACCTGAACGCTGCTGACAGCCAATAACTCGGTCGGGTTGAATTCGGTAATGAACTGTGGCTTGTTTTCGGAACTGACCTGGACGCATTGCAGCGCAGCGAACGGTTCCCAAGCTTCCTGCAGGCAGCGGAAGGATAATTCCAGCAGGCGTTGGATGAACCGGTTTTCGGTGGCGGTGAAATCGCGGATGTTCGTCGATGAGTACCGGCGACCGGTACCGCCAAAAAAGGTGTCAACGACCATGAAGATCAGTTCCTGGTCGAAGATCAGCAACACCGGGCCACTGAGGGGCGGTAAACCGATGACATTGACGCTGCAAGGAACCTGGAGGGAAGCCGTCAGATCGGTATGGCTACGCTTTTCGATAGGGCCGGCGGCGACCGTCAGATCCCGGCGCAGCAACTCAAACAGCCCAATCCGCAAACGATGGGTGAAACGCTCATGAATCGTCACCAGCGCCGGTAACAGGCTGTTGATCGTGTAATCGTGGTTGGCCAGATCATAAGGAACAGCGCCATGCTCAAAAAGGCCAATGGCCGGCCCATCGCCCAGCTTTTGGGAGATCACCTCGCTCAGCGCATCGCGTTCATCCTGGGTAAGGAGTTCATCCCTGGCAAGAAATTCATCGGTGGACATGGCGATTATTGCAACACGAATGCGGTGAAATAGATGTCCTCGATACCCGGATAACCTGTTTCCTTGGCCAGAACCGCCTGAACCTTTTCCATGGCCTGGACCCGCAGTTTTTCCTTGCCTTCGTTGGTGCCTAGGGTTTCCATTTTCTGATTGGCGAACAGCAGGATCAAATCGTTCCTAATCTGGGGCATATGAGTGTTAATGGCGTCAACGACCAACTTGTCCCGGGTCATGACCGACAGGCCGATTTGCAGGTAACGCAACACGCCCTGGTCCTCAAAATTGACGATGAAGGGTGGTTCAATCGGCTGATAAAGTGGCGGTAATTTCACTGGAACCGCAGGGCGCCCAGTGCCGCCATGCGCTATCCCCAGGCTAGCGGCGGCGAGTGGCGCTGCCTCTTCCGTTTTTTTTTGGAGCGCACCGGTCAAAACCAGAGTAGCGCCCACTGAACCGCCAATGAGTACTATGGCGCCGATGACAATTAACAGGATTTTAACCAAGCTGGAGCCTTTCTTGACCGGTGGTTTGGCATCGTCTTTCGCAGCCATGATCGTTCTCGGTGTTGGTCGG
>JADLEK010000053.1 GCA_020846135.1 Gammaproteobacteria bacterium | reverse complement strand
CTGTAAAGCCGGTTTTACCCCATCAAGAGGGTTGAAATTTACACTGGGACATTGCCAATCAATAGGTTAGCTAGATCGCCTCGCTGAGGTGGGACTGGTTCCACAACAAACCACGATGAACCATTTTCTGGGGATTCCATCTCGCTAAGAACTTGGCGGAACTCCTTAGTAGTAATATATGAAATCATTTGCCCACGGCTCGCGCTACTGCGCATTTTAGTAGGTTCTATACTCAAGCGTTTTAGGACCTTGAAGATGCTGGCCTTTCGTCGACCAGTTTTTCTAGCAACGTCAATAACGGAGATCAAATCCTCAGACATAGTGATTTCTTGACATTTAACTACAAATCCTACGTGGCTCCTCCCCCTTTCGAGGGAGGAGCCATTTCACCTCACGCCGGACGTCGTTTAATCAGCAACCGCCGTTCAATCTCGAAAATCTTACTGCTGAGTTTCTCCTTGCTCAGCTTCTGCTTATCGTTCTCCTTGATAAACAGATCCGCTCCATAAGTCTCCAGCGCGGCAGCGGCGCTGATATTCTTCACCCCGATAAACTGGAAAGCCACAATCCCGGCGGTATCGGTATTCGGCAGAGTTTCAGTGGCCACTACCCGCGAAAGCGCCGCTACCGTATCGCCGGACACCGCCGGCTGGGTGTGATAACCCTCAGTGAAACCCAACTCCCACAGCGCGTTTTCACTGACATCCCGACTCGCCAATCCCTCCAGCCAGGCGAAAACCAGCCCGCCGTAAACAATCGGTTCGCCGCTCATTTTGCCCGAAAGACCTGTGCTGTAGACCCGGTCAAAATGCAGCGGATGAGTATTGCCAACCAAGTAGGTCCAAGGCATGTGTTCATCGGTAATGGTGCGACCATTAGCGTGAATAATCAGATCGCCAAGGGAGAAATCCTCGAAATAGGTATTGGGGCCGGTCAACTGGCTGGGATAGCCGCCCGTGTTGATCGGTAACTCCGCAACCGGATGTTCCACCCACGGAAACTCAACGGGCGTTGTCGGGGCTGGGGTGGTGGGCAGGCGGTCGCCGCGATAGCCGACCATAATCTTGCGCTCGTATTGCAACACCACTTGGTTATGCTGATTGATGCCCAAAGTGCGTATCAGCACGATGCCGGGTTTATCTTCGCCCCGCGCCTTGCGATCCATGACCTTGGTATAACCGCGCAAGGTATCGCCCGGATAAACCGGCCGCAGGAATTGCACGTTGTAATAACCCAGATTGGCAATCGCTTTCTCCGAGTCGTTATGCACGCCCAGCGACAGCACTACGTTAAATACCATCTGCGGACTGGCCGGCAGATCGGGAAAACCGTGCGCCTTGGCGTATTCGAGATTCAGATATAGCGGATTGCACTGCATAAAGACGCGGGCGAAATCCAGCATCGGGCCACGGTCAAAGGTATAGCCACGCGGATGGACAAAGACCTGTCCGGGCACAAATTCATCGAGATAGCGCCCGTATTGCGGCCGCCGCGCCCATTCCAGATTTACCGCTACCGAGCCGGCGACTTCCGGCTGTTCCGTTGTTAATCGCATCGAAAAACTCATGGCTTATTTCTCCACCTCAGCTTTGCTCTTGGCATTATCCACCAGCGACCGGGCAATCACTTTCAGCGCCAGGGTTTCTTCGGCGCCCTCGAAAATCGACAATACTCGTGCATCAATGAAATAGCGGCTGACCGGCACTTCTTCGGCATAACCCATCCCGCCGTGAATCTGCAAGGCTTCCCGCGTCACCCATTCCGCAGTTTTGCAAGTAAAGAACTTGACCATGCTGGCTTCCATGTCGCCTTCGCCTTTGTCCATCAACCGCCCGACGGAATAAGTGAATTGCCGGCCAATCGCCAGATATGCCGCCATTCGCGCCAGCTTGATTTGGGTCAACTGGTAATCGCCAATCGGATAGCCAAATACCATCCGTTCCTGGGAATAACTCAGCGCCTTTTCATAAGCCGCCTGCATTAAACCGACAGCGCGGGCAGCAGTCTGAATCCGCCCGCCGGCAAAGCCCGCCATCGTGTAATAAAAGCCCTTGCCCTCGCCTTTTGGCCCGCCCAGCATATTTTCATCCGGGACAAACACGTTATCGAAGAACAAGTCAAACGAGTGCATTCCGCGATAACCAATGGTGGCAATTGCCTTGCCGGTCAATTTGCCGCCGCCGTCCTGGGTAAACTCAATGGCATGGCCAGGCGTACTGGGCTTCTCCAGCAAGAACATCGACAGGCCGCGATGGCCCAGCGAAAGATCGGGATTGGTGCGGGCCAGAATCAGCAATACTCCGGCTTTACCACCGAACGTACACCAGGTTTTAGCGCCATTCAGCAGCCAGCCGCCCTCGGTCTTGGTCGCTTTCAGCCGCATGTTGGCGACATCGGAACCGTAATTCGGCTCAGTCACCGCCACCGCGCACAACAGATCGCCCGAGGCCAGTTGCGGCAGCCACTTGTTTTTCTGTTCCTCGGTGCCGCCCTTGAGCAAGGCTTTGGAGAGAATCTCGGGTCGGGTGATCAAGCTGCCCGCCGCGCCCAGCGAACCTCGCGTCAACTCTTCCGTGACCACGATCATCCCCAGATTGTCTTCTTGCTCATCGCTCTGGATGCCGCCGAACCGCTCCGGAATCGAAATGCCGAAGCAGCCTAAATCCTTGATCTGATCGATGATGGGGGCGGGAATGTCGAGATCGTGGCGGTGAATCTCCTCAGCCAGCGGCATGACTACTTCTTCAGCCACCCGGCGGAAGGTTTCCCGCATCATCTCGTGGTGATCATCAAGTAGATAGGCGCCGGTCACGCCATTCTCGGCCCGCATCAATTGCCCCAGTTCGGCCACCCGCGCCGCCGGCAACTGGCTCAGGCAGAACTGCCGCACCGCCGGATGATCGACAGTTGCGCCTAGCCATTGGTCATTGAGGCCGAAATCAGCCGGGCGGGTCGTCAAGCGGTTGCGAATCGCCTGCGCCGCCTCGGCGGTAAACAGCAGGGCGAAGCGTTCTTCCAGGGTCAATTCACTGGCGGAACCGCCGCCTGCCGCCCGCGCCCGGTTGGCGTAGTCGAGCGCAAACCGAGCGCCGGTCGCTTCAGCGCAGGACAACGCCAGGTCGTAGCTAACCAGTTGATGCTGATCGAGTAGCGCGGCGGAAATTTTGCCGTCAGCCTGCTGCGAACGTTCTTTCAAATCGGCAACGGAGTAATCAAGGATTTTCTGGATCGCAGCGAGCGCCAGAGTAGCCTGCTGCAACTGGTCTGCCGGAGTTGGAATGGACTGGGACATCGGGGCGCCTCGTAGGGTAGTAACAGGTGATGGCGAAAACCATAAATTTAGTAAGCTCTCGAGGCAAAGTTTAAGCGCAAAGCCGTCAGGAACATACTGTTTGGTTTGAAGCAACGGCAAAAAATCCGGCGCCGGAAATTCAGCGCCAAGGTAGCCGTTATAATGGTCATTTTCCGGGTCGGCAGGTTCCGTGCGTCGACCTTCCTAGCGGCGCTGTTTATCTCGCCGAATCCCTGCACTGCAAGAGATCCGTTGTGGCCAAGACCTCTCTCCTGTCGAACGAACTCCGCCATTACCCCGGGCTGCTGGTGATCGAACTCGATCCGCACCACGCCGATCCGACCGGTGTCCCGCCCGCACCGCTGAGCGTCGGCGCTGCCTCGGCGCTGGCCGGTCACCTAGCCAAAGACCTAGATCACATTCTCGGCGGCATCGACCATCTGGGGCTGATTCTGCCTGGCGCGCTCTACGATCAGACCGAAATTTTGCAGCCGGGCCTGCCTTTGCCCATCGCGCTGGCTGATGTCTATGCCGGCAGTTTGCAAGGCGGCTTTGTCCCGCAGTTGATCGCCTTGGGTGCGGATCGCGGGTTATTGCCGATGGCCGAGATTAACCCGCAGCGCCGGCCCGGTTCGGGTCCTTTGCTGCTGTTGCCGTTCTGCTTCGTCGGAACGCCGGATGACATCAGTCGGCTGGCGCGGCGTATGGAGGATGATTTGTTGCAAAACGGCGAAGTTTCGCCCGCTACCCGCGAGGCGGTGCAACAGGCGTTTGGGCTGAGTGCGCTGAACCTGTCGTTCGCTACCCTGGGCGATTTGTGCGCCTTGCTGCGGGTGCAACTGGAAGGCAATGGCTTATTGCCATTATGGGATTTGCTCGAACACGCCTGGTTTGAACGGCCCGGCGTCCGGCCCGTCACACTGGAGAGCGGCAACCGCTTGCTGGTGACCGGCGATCATGCGCATACCCTGTTTTACACCTTCGACGACTGGGCGCAGTTCGGGCCGGGCCGGGCGTTGCCGGCGGCGGAACTGGGCGTGGGTTATCAACGCTGGGTATGGCAACAACGACAATACACATCAGCGTTGGCCGCCTATGGGTTGGAAGTCCGTTGGGTGCTGGCGAATCCACAACTGGAGGAAATTCTAGCGACCGCCGATGGCGAAACCGCCAAAGCGGCGATGCGCGAGATTCCCTGCCTGTCCGGGGATTATCTGATTGAAGCCATGTTCCAGAATGACCGCGAGGCCCCGGAGCATCAGATGATGGTGACCTGCCATGCCGACCCGGAATTGGGGACGCTGGCCTATACGGTGATGACACAGGACGCCGCCGGCGAGCTGTTGCGGCTGGAGCATCACTACCCGCTGCAAGCAGAAGGCTTGAAGGTGATTATTGACCGGTTGGTGCAGCGCTGCGCTGAACAGGGAACTGAGCGGCAAGTGTTGCATCCGGGCCGGCTGCTGTATTCGGAAAGCGGGCGGAATCTGCGGGCGGCAACGGGTGCCGAGGGGCATTAATAACGGCAACATAACGACACCCCAAGCGTAGGGTAGGCCGTGCCCACCCTACTTGGCTTCGCTGCAGCCCTTGGCTTCAATGCGCGCTGAGATACTGCAACATCTGGCGCGGCGTCAGCTTGATGCTGGAGGGGCCGCTGCGAATATAAAATTCCTCGTTGCCGCCCGTCAGTAAAAACACCGGCTCTCGGGCCTTTGCGCAGACCACCGCAATCAGGGTTTTACCGGTCACCGGACGAATTTCGGCGTGGAGGTATTTGCTGAACTCCGCGCCGATGTGCTGGTTAATCAGATTCTTGAAATGCAGCAGGCACTTGTCGTCGTTTTCAAACTCATCTGCGGCAATGCCGATCACTTCGCCCGCATCGTTGACCCCGATCAGCAGAATGCCGCCGTCGGTGTTCATGAAGCCCACCACGCTTTTGAGCCAGGCCAGCTCGATTTCCTTGCCAGGCTTGCCGGTTTTGAGGTTGGTGCGCAAGGTCGATTTGAACTCCAGATTGGGACTCTCGCCATAGCGCACCAGGGCCAGCACTTTCTCCTCAAATTCAGCCGGATGATCGGTCAGTGAAGGCAGCGCCTTGAAGTGGCGGCCGTAATGGCGGGTGAGCAGCAGGGTCGCGATCAGCCCGCCGGCCAGCGCCAGAATGCCGACCGTGATCACCAGTATCCACCCGCTTTGCAAAGCGCCGATAAAGTCCCATTCCGGGATCACGATGCCCAGCCAGAGTCCTTTTTCCGGATTGTTCAACGGTTGCAGCCAGGCCCACCAGGTTCCCTCGCGCAAGGTCACGGGTTGGCGCGCCGGTCGTCCAGACGCCAACCACGCCTTGATGGCGTCGAACACCGGCCCAGCGTCGAGTTGCTCGGGCGACAGGCTGGCCGGGACCGTGGACTCGCCTCCTTCCGTCATGATTGGCGGCAGCAGCACCGCCCCGTTCGCCTCGGTCATGAAGGCCGCGCCGCGCTCGCCGATTTCTAACTGGGCCAGCGCTTGCAGGAGGTCTTTTAAGGGCAGATCGAGGCGAAGGACATAATCACGGCCAGGTTCGCCCTGACGTTGAAAGCGCAGGGCGCCGGTGATGCCGGGGGTGTGTTCGGTAAATAGCAGGTAGGGATGAGTCCAGAACACCTGGCTGGGATCAGCCATCGCCAGTGCGCCCTTGAACCAGGAACGGGTGCGGGGATCGTCATCTTCCCGTCCTTGGCGTTCCTCCAGTGGCGCACCCGGGCCGCTCCAGCGTTGCCAGACCGCATGGCCCAAGGGGTCGAGCCGGCGGGAAAGCCAGCCCAGCGATTCGCGGGCGAGGTAGAAGGATCGCCCATCGGAATCCGCCAGCGCCAGCGAAGAGACCTTGGCGAGATTCTCCAGGACGGGAATAAAGCGGCTGACCAAAGCAGAGGTATCGGCCAAATCCAGATCGCCGGCTTTGCCCCAGCCTTGGGCCATGCGCAGGCTGTTCTCCGGGAGTTGCAGGAATCCGCTCAGATTTTTGCTGGTTTGCTGGGCTAGGCTTTGCAATTGTTCCTGGGCCAACCGGTCGCGCAGAGTCTCGCCGGCGATAAATACCGCCGCCAGCAAGCTGCCGATGGTCAGGAACAAGAGCAGCAACAGGTCACGGAACAGACGCTTGCGTGGGCCAAGGCGGGCGGGTTTGCGACGTTGGGTTTGGGAGGTTTGGTCAGTCATTTCGGGTGACGCATGATCGGGGTTTCGAGGCCATTTTCGCTGGTGGGTACTGGTTCAGTCCAATTGTTCTCCAACTTACTGATCTTTAAACGAGATCTCAAATGAGGGTAGGCTTTGAATTTTCAACATTTGCTCCCAAGAGGTTCTTCGAGAGTTCTTGTGGAGTCGAGTGCGGGCATGTATCATTTAAGTGCATCAAATCTTCTTTGATCTGTTTTGTTGTTAAAGTCAAAGTGAAATGAGAGGGTGACTCCAATGACAGAATCAGAAGTTTTTGAGTCGATTTTAGGGATTAATGAAATCCAAGTGGATCGAGTTGAATGGCAAGATCAAAATCTTCATATTTACTGTGGTTCTATTTTGGTTCATCGCGGGTTGTTGTGGAATTTGTCCTGTAAAGCCGGTTTTACCCCATCAAGAGGGTTGAAATTTACACTGGGACATTGCCAATCAATAGGTTAGCTAGATCGCCTCGCTGAGGTGGGACTGGTTCCACAACAAACCACGATGAACCATAATTCTTTCCTTAAAAACCTTTAGCTTCACTAAAGCAGAGCAGACTCGATGCTCAAAATCAACCCGGTTTTTAATAGGCTGCTTTTCTAGTTGACGATTTTTAATTTCATTCCAAACTTGTTCATCAGGATTTAATTTCGGTGAATGAGGCGGAAAAAAGAATAAGCGGATTTTTTGCTGATGATCTGCTATAAACTTTTTCACCGCATTCGAGGTATGAAAAGACCCATTATCGGTAACGACGATTAATGGGCGGGTTCGTCCAGATAATGCATGTTCTAAAAATCGAGTGAAGACTTCACTGACGAGTTTTTCAGTGGTGACCTCAAATATCAATTCTCCAGTAGCGGTCACCATGGATAAAACATGAAAGCCTCCACGGTCATCACATACTTTAACGGGTGGTGACTGACCGACTAAACCCCATGTTCGTCCCGAACGAGTGTTGCCTTGGACCCAAGACTCATCTTCGAACGCAATATCTGCCCCTAATTCCTGTGCAAGTTTCTGAATATCTTTGAATTCTTTATTGACAAAATTTTTAACTCGCTCCTGATCCTGTTCTAACGCTTGGTAACATGGTTTCTGGCAGCTTAATCCTAAGTGATGTAAATGGATTCGTACTGTGGCATCTGATACCCATAGATTAAAGCGCTCCTTTAATAAATTAACGATAATTTCCAACGTCCATAAAACGGTATCGTAACCATGATCGGCAGGTGTCGTATTTAAGATCGTTTCTTTCAGCCATTGATCAATCTTCGGGGTGATCACCCAATCAGCCCCTGGGGCTTTGCCGGTATCCAGTGCGACTTCTCCCTTATGACGATACTTGCGGAGCCAGTCATAAATGCTGGTTCGATCAATACCGAATAATTTAGCGACTAACTCTGGGCTAAATCCCTTTTCTTCTATGGCGCTAACTGCAATTCTCCGGATGTAATTCATGACTTCATCTGGAATTTTACGGGCATCAGACATCCACTCAGCGTTCATAGCAGCACTCCTCCAATATAGTGCATTATCTCAATGGGTCTTTATAACATTCAGACAACTAAACTCAGACTTAGTTTAATTATAAAAATATGGGGATTATTATTAGCAAGACTACGAAACCGGCCCCTGTGAAAGAGGGCTTCGATGAGGCTTGAGCCGTATGAATGGAAACTTTCAAGTACGGTTCTCAGGGGAGGGAGTGGCAGTAATGCCACTTCCTTACCCGACAGTGAGTCAGGAATCCCCGTCCTTCAGGGCGGGGAGGATGTCAAGAGCTTGCTCAAAACCCTCGCCGGCGACCAGCACGATCCGGGAGTCACCGTCGGTGAAGTTGACCTGATCGCCCGCTCGGGGACCCGCTACCGGTTCCTAGGGTTTTTTACCGCCAAGTACGCTGTTCACCAGTACTGCTTAAATTTTACCCGCCTGGTCAGCAGCATTGCCAATATAACCCGCTGGAGTCAACACCAGGAGTCGCTGTTTAGCCTCATAGGGAATCTCCAAATCCGCAATAAACGCCCGCAAGGTTTCCCGGTTGACTCGCTGGCCGCGAGTCAACACCTTGAGTTGTTCATAGGGTTGAGCGATCCCATAACGACGCATCACGGTCTGAACTGGCTCGGCCAGTACTTCCCAGTTCGCGTCCAAATCGGCATTCAGCGCTGTTGTATCCACTTCCAGTTTGCTCAGCCCTTTTAATGCCGACTGATAAGCGATCAGGGAATGCGCCAGACCCACGCCAAGCGTCCGTAGCACCGTGGAATCGGTCAAATCCCGTTGCCAGCGCGACACCGGCAACTTGGTCGCCAGATGATCCAGCAGTGCATTAGCGACGCCTAGATTGCCCTCGGCATTCTCAAAATCAATCGGATTCACCTTATGCGGCATGGTGGAGGAGCCAATTTCTCCCGCCACGGTGCGCTGCCGAAAATAACCTATTGCGATATAACTCCACACATCACGGCAAAAATCCAGCAGGATCGTATTAGCCCGCATGACTCCATGAAAGAACTCCGCCATATAATCATGCGGTTCAATCTGAGTCGTGTAGGGATTCCAGTCCAAGCTCAAATCTTCGGTGACAAACCGGCAGGCGAATTCCTCCCAATTAACTTCAGGGTAAGCCGCCAAATGAGCATTGTAATTACCGACCGCGCCATTAATTTTGCCCAATAATGGCGTTGCGGCTAATTGCGCCCGCTGCCGCTTTAATCGGGCGACCACATTCGCCATTTCCTTACCCAGTGTCGTCGGCGAGGCCGGCTGACCATGCGTGCGGGCCAGCATTGGCTGATCGGCATATTGTTGAGCCAATCGAGAAATCGCGTTCAGCACATCATCCAGTGAAGGCAATAATGCCTGCGCCCGGGCTTCGCGCAGCATCAGCGCGTAAGCCAGATTGTTAATATCCTCCGAGGTGCAGGCAAAATGAATAAATTCACTGATCGCCTCCAGTTCAGCATTCCCAGCAATTTTCTCCTTGAGCAGATATTCAACCGCTTTCACGTCATGATTAGTGGTGCGTTCAATATTTTTAACCCGTTGCGCATCAGCGACACTGAAATTTTCAACCATTCCCATAAGAATATGGGTGGCGCGTTCGCTGAGTATTGGAACCTCAGGAATCCCGGAATGGCGGGACAAAGCCTGCAACCAGCGCACTTCAACCAGTACCCGGTAGCGAATCAGCCCATATTCACTGAAAATAGGCCGCAACTCAGCGGTTTTATCGGTATACCGTCCGTCGATCGGAGAGATGGCGGTTAACGCAGTGAGTTCCATAATGACATCCTGATTTGTGATTTGAATTATTTAAAAACTGCCGATTATTGCCGCGCCCGGAAAATTACCGCGCCAATAATGATCGCTCCACCCACTAATGCCCACGGACTGGGCTGTTCACCCATCATCAAAAACACCCAGACCGGATTTAGCACTGGCTCAATCATCGGAATCAGAATGCCATCGACCGCACGAACGTGACGCAATGCCAGCGCATAGAGAATGTACGGCAATCCCAGTTGCACCACGCCCAACAGTAATAATCCGGTGCAACTGGATAAATCCGGCATGGACTGGAACATAAACGGCAGGCCAATCGCGCCCGCCAACAGGTTGCCGAGCAATAGCGACGGCAGCGAGGAACTATCCTTTTGTCGGCGTAAAAACAGCGTCAGCCAGGCGAAACACAGCCCGCTAATCAGGGCTATCACATTGCCCAGATAGCCGTCAAAATTCAATTCATCCATGAAGAACAACGCCATGCCGCACAGCATTACTAGCATGCTCAACCAGTCGCGGCGATCGGCCCGCTCCCCGAGAAACCACGGACTGAACAGGGCCACATAAACCGGCGCGGTGTATTGCAGCAAAATGGCATTAGCGGCAGTCGTCAGCTTATTGGCAATGACAAACAGCACCACCGTTCCCGCATAGGCGACTGCCCCGCCAATCTGATCAAAAGTCCAGGTAAAGCGCAATTCGCGGCGGAAGACGATCCAGATCAAGGCTGCGCCAATCAGACTTCGGGTTCCAGCAATCGCGACCGGGTTCCAATCCACCCATTTAATCAGCACTCCGCCGAGACTCCACAGCACGGCAGTCAGCAACAATAACAGCAGGGCGCGACGATGCACAGCAGTAGACGCTACCGATAAGTCAGACAATGGCTATTCCCCGGTGGCCTGACCACCAAGATAAGCCTCGCGCACTTGGGGATTCGCCAATAATGCGTCTGCCTGATCATCCAGCACGATCCGCCCGACTTCCATCACATAGCCACGATGCGCCAGTTTTAATGCGGCGCGGGCATTCTGCTCAACCAGAACAATCGTTACGCCGGTCGTATTAATTTCCCACAGGGTTTGAAAAATAGCCTTAACCAGTAGTGGCGCTAATCCCAGACTTGGCTCATCCAGCAACAGAATCCGAGGATGCGCCATTAACGCCCGGCCAATCGCCAGCATTTGCTGTTCGCCACCACTCAGCGTCCCGGCTAACTGTCCATGACGTTGCTCCAGCACGGGGAATAATTCATGAATCCAGCGCAGGGTCTTAGCCTTCTGCGTTGGGTCATGGCGAGTAAATGCGCCCAGATTAAGATTCTCCCGCACCGTGAGCGTACTGAAAATGCGACGACCTTCCGGGGCTTGGGCAATTCCCATTTCGACCAGTCGATGCGCCGGCGTCTGGTGGATCGAACGGCCCTCGAAACGGATTTCTCCTTCCGCCGGACGCACCAGACCACTAATGGCGCTCAGCGTCGTGGTTTTGCCGGCGCCGTTCGCGCCGAGCAGAGTAACGATTTCGCCCTGACGGACGGACAGATTGATGCCATGCAACGCTTCAACATTGCCATAGCGCACATGCAGATTTTCGATTTCCAACAACATCGGAGCATTTTCCAGGATCAGGCCATTTTGGAAAATGGTCATTGTCGCCGGAAGCCTGGCGTAAGGAAATGGCTGATTGATGATAGAGATGATCGTATCGGTTGTTGAGCAGTCGTCAGCTATCTCCGCGCCGACGGGCATTCTCCCACCAGTTCCACCTTACCGTTTTCATCCACCGCTTCCATCCGCACGGTAAAGCCCCATAGCCGGTGCAGATGTTTGAGGACTTCCTGAGTGGTTTCAGGATGCAGCGGACGACAGTGATAACGAGTGTGGCGTAGAGTTAATGATCGATCCTTGCGATAGGCGACATTCCAGACCT
The DNA here is from genome assembly GCA_020846135.1 of Gammaproteobacteria bacterium. Classification (GTDB taxonomy): domain Bacteria; phylum Pseudomonadota; class Gammaproteobacteria; order Competibacterales; family Competibacteraceae; genus RXIV01. Next base: position 178,631 of record JADLEK010000053.1, on the reverse strand, counting down.
GAATGTTCGGTTCGCGGCTGCCAAGATTGTATTGATCAGCCAGCGCCAGCCGTAGCTTACGATAACCCGCGTCATCGTGAATGGCGGTAATTTCCAGTTCATCCTGCACTTCATCATCCAGCACCGCGAACAGCTTAAAATCACGCATGACTTTTGGCGATAAAAACTGGGCGATAAAACTCTCGTCTTTGAAATTACGCATTGCGAAATCTAACGTCTTAATCCAGTCCTGTCCGGCGATATCCGGGAACCAGTAGCGATCTTCGTCGGTGGGCGTTTCACAAATGCGCTTAATATCGGTAAAGATCGCAAAACCCAGCGCATAGGGATTAATCCCGGAGTAATAAGGATGATCGAATGGCAACTGCTGGATGACGCTAGTATGCGATTGCAGAAATTCAATCATGAAGCTGTCGTTGACATAATTCTCATCGTACAGCCGGTTCATCAACGTGTAATGCCAGAATGTTGCGTGCCCTTCATTCATTACCTGTGTCTGGCGTTGCGGGTAGAAATACTGACCCAGCTTGCGGACAATCCGCACCAGTTCCCGCTGCCATGGTTCCAGTAACGGCGCGTTCTTTTCAATGAAATACAGCAGGTTTTCCTGCGGTTCCGAAGGAAAGCGTTTAGCCCGTTCAGCAGCGGCTTCTACCGGCTTGATCGGAATGGTCCGCCACAACTCATTGATTTGCGATTGCAGATAATCTTCCCGTTCATGCTGGCGCTGTTTCTCTTCACTGAGTGATAACGGGGCTGGATGTTTATAGCGATCCACGCCGTAATTCATCAGCGCATGGCAGGAGTCCAGAAATAGCTCAACCTCGGCCTCGCCGTGCCGTTCTTCACACTCAGTCACATAATTACGGGCGAACAGCAGATAATCAATAATCGCATCGGCGCTGGTCCAAGTGCGGAACAGATAATTACCCTTGAAAAACGAATTATGCCCATAAGCGGCATGGGCGATCACCAGCGCCTGCATCATTGCGGTGTTTTCTTCCATGAGATAGGCAATACAGGGATCGGAGTTAATCACGATCTCATAAGCCAATCCCATTTGCCCGCGTCGGTAATTCTTTTCATTCAGTACGAACTGCTTGCCATACGACCAGTGCTTGTAGCCCAGCGGCATTCCCACCGAAGAATAAGCATCCAGCATCTGTTCAGCGGTAATAATTTCGATCTGGTTGGGATAAGTGTCCAGCCCGAACTGTTCCGCAGCGATCCCCCCGATCACTTCATTAAAGCGATCCAGCATCGGGAAGGTCCATTCGGATGAATCAGTAATCAGCGACGACGAACTCATGTGACGCGCCTCTTGAACAGGTCCCGGAATACCGGATAAATGTCGGCCAGTCCATCAATCTGCCGCATGGCAAAATGGGGATGAGTTTCCCGCACTTCCTCATAGGCTTCCCACAGGCTTTGATGACGGTCGGGCGTGATTTCGATGTACGAGTAATAACGGACATAGGGCATGATTCGCTGCAATAGAATATCCCGGCAGGCTGGCGAATCATGGTGCCAGTTATCGCCATCCGAGGCTTGAGCGACATACAGATTCCAGCTGGACACCGGATAACGCTCGGCCATGATGTCGCCCATCAATTGCAGAGCGCTGGAAACCACCGTCCCGCCGGTTTCCCGCGAGTAGAAAAACTCCTGCTCATCGACTTCCTTGGCAACGGTGTGATGACGAATAAACACCACCTCAATTTTCTCGTAATTGCGCTTGAGAAACAGATACAGCAGGGTAAAAAACCGCTTGGCCAGGTCTTTACGCGCCCGATCCATCGAACCGGAAACGTCCATCACGCAAAACATCACCGCCTGAGTAGTCGGTTGCGCTTGCTTGACCCGGTTGGCGTAGCGCAAGTCGAAGTTATCAATAAACGGCACCGCCCGCGCTCGCGCCCGCAGATGTTCAATCTCCTCCACTAGCGCCTGGACCCGGACTGCATCGACCGGTGTTTCCGCCAACAAGCGCCGTAGTTCCTCTTCCGCTTCACGCAACCGGCGGGTGTAAGGCGCAGCCAAGGCCATCCGCCGGGCCAGTGCGCCTTTAAGCGAGCGAACGATGTCGATGTTGGCGGGGGCGCCAGCGCTGGTGAAACCGGCCCGCACCGACTTGAATTCAGTGATTTTGGCGAGCTGGGTCCGCACCAGGTTGGGCAGTTCCAAATCTTCAAAGAACAGCTCCAGGAATTCTTCCCGCGACAGTTCAAAGACGAAATCATCCTCGCCTTCGCCGGCATCACTGGCCTGGCCTTTGCCGGAACCGCCGCCGCCGCCACCCGGCGGGGGGCGGGCGATCCGGTCGCCGGGGGTAAATTCCCGATTGCCGGGATGAATTGCTTCCCGCCGCCCGCCCGATCCGTGGCCAAATACCGGTTCGGACAGATCGCGGGCCGGGATGTTGACCTTCTCGCCACTGTCCATGTCGGTAATGCTGCGACCGTTCATAGCCTCGGTCACAGCCTTTTTAATCTGACCCTTGAAGCGCCGGATAAAGCGCTGGCGGTTGACCGAACTTTTGTTTTTGCCATCCAGCCGCCGGTCAATGAACGTGGCCATCAGTTTTTTCCTCGATCAGGACGCTTTGCGAACCCGCAGATACCAGTCCGACAACAGCCGAACCTGCTTGGCGGTATAGCCTTTGGCGACCATCCGATCCACAAATTCAGCGTGTTTCTTCTGCTCCTCACCACTGGCCTTAGTATTGAAACTGATGACCGGCAGCAGATCTTCGGTATTCGAGAACATCTTTTTCTCAATCACCGCCCGCAGCTTTTCATAACTGGTCCAAGCTGGATTTTTACCAGCGTTGTTGGCGCGCGCCCGCAGCACAAAATTCACGATCTCATTGCGGAAGTCCTTGGGATTGCTGATTCCCGCCGGCTTTTCAATTTTCTCCAATTCGGTATTCAGCGCTGACCGGTCGAATGATTCGCCCGTGTCGGGATCGCGATACTCCTGATCCTGAATCCAGAAATCAGCGTAGGTGACATAACGGTCGAAGATGTTCTGTCCATACTCGGAATAGGACTCCAGATAAGCCTGCTGCAATTCCTTGCCGATAAATTCCGCATAGCGGGTCGCCAGAAAGCCCTTTAGATAGGACAGATACTTCTCTTCCACTTCCGCTGGAAACTGCTCCCGTTCGATTTGCCGTTCCAGCACATAGAGCAAATGAACCGGATTAGCTGCTACTTCGGTATGATCGAAGTTAAAGACCTGCGACAGAATCTTGAAGGCAAAGCGGGTGGAAATCCCGGTCATGCCCTCATCTACGCCAGCGTAGTCGCGGTACTCCTGCATCGACTTGGCTTTAGGATCGGTATCCTTGAGATTCTCGCCGTCGTAAACCCGCATCTTGGAGAAAATGCTGGAGTTTTCCGGTTCCTTAATCCGGGTGAGCGTCGAAAACTGCGCCAGCATTTCCAGGGTGCCGGGTGCACAGGGTGCGGCGGATAACGAACTGTGGGTCAGCAATTTCTGATAAATCCTGACTTCGTCCGACACCCGCAGGCAATAAGGCACCTTGACAATATAAACCCGATCCAGAAACGCCTCATTGTTTTTATTATTGCGGAATGACTGCCATTCCGACTCATTAGAGTGAGCGAGGATAATCCCTTCAAACGGAATCGCCGACAGTCCCTCGGTACTGTTGTAATTGCCTTCCTGAGTGGCGGTCAGCAACGGATGCAGGACTTTAATAGGGGCCTTGAACATCTCGACAAATTCCATCAGTCCTCGATTAGCGCGGCATAACGCGCCGGAGAAGCTGTAGGCATCCGGGTCATTCTGGGCGAAATGCTCCAACTGGCGAATATCAACCTTGCCGACCAGCGATGAAATGTCCTGATTGTTTTCATCGCCCGGCTCGGTTTTAGCCACCGCGATCTGGTGCAATACCGAGGGCCGCAATTTAACCATCCGAAATTGGGTAATGTCGCCGTTGTACTCCTGCAAGCGCTTGGCCGCCCACGGCGACATGATGTGGCTGAGATAACGACGGGGAATGCCGTAATCTTCTTCCAGGATCGGACCGTCCTCGTCAGGATTGAACAGTCCCAGCGGCGACTCGAATACCGGCGACCCTTGGATCGCGTAAAACGACACCCGCTCCATGAGCTGTTTCAGCCGTTCCGCCAGTGACGATTTACCGCCGCCCACCGGACCGAGCAGATACAAAATCTGCTTTCTTTCCTCCAACCCCTGCGCGGCATGACGGAGATAAGACACGATTTGCTCAATCGCGTCCTCCATTCCGTAAAATTCCTCGAAGGCGGGATAGATTTTCAGCACCTTGTTCTGAAAGATCCGCGACAGGCGCTGATCGTTGCGAGTATCCATCATTACCGGTTCGCCGATGGCTTTCAGCAACCGTTCCGCAGCGCTGGCATAGGCTAATGGATCTTTCTTGCAGAGTTCCAGATATTGCTGGAGCGATAGGGTCTCTTCGCGGCTCTCTTCGTAGCGCGACAGGTAACGCTGGAAAATGGTCATGTTACACCTCGGTTTGGTCACGGAAGCAGGGCGGGCTTCCGATTCACGGTGATCAGGTGGAAAGCAATTAATAGACCAGCCTCGATTTCTGTGTGCGGCTACTACAGCCGGTTTTTCCGTTGGACGCGACTGGACTTCAAAATAGACTTGGTTAAACCAATGCTAATGAATGGGTGATCCCGGGAAGCGCCTGGTTGATTAGACCGGCTGGCCGTGCAGCAGGCTACTTCGATGCACTATTCTGGTGCGATGCACTAAAGCGGTTCCGGTGGCAATAGACCGCGCCGGGCGAGAGCGGTTCAGACAGCGCCGGGTGTGTGGTTAGGAGCGCGGCGGCTTTAGGCTAAGATGATGAAGACGATTCAATAGGACAATGGTAGTCATGAAAATCATCAACGACTGGTTTCAGCGGCTTTTCAATGATCCGCAAGCGGTCATTTTAACCATCATGCTGGTGCTGGGCGTCAGCGTGGTGCTGGTCATGGGCCAGGATTTGGCGCCGCTGCTGGCCAGCATGGTCATCGCCTATTTGCTGGAGGGCGTTGTGCAACTTTTGCAACGCCGGCGCTTGCCACGCTGGCTGGCGGTGGTCGTGGTCTTCGTGCTGTTCATCGCTTTTGTGCTGTTTCTGCTGTTCGGGCTGTTGCCGCTGGCTTCGCAGCAGATGACCCAACTGGTGCAGCAATTGCCCAACATGATCGTCAAAGGCCAGAATCTGCTGCTTAGCCTGCCCGCTCTCTATCCTGAATTCATTACCGAAGCGCAGATTCTCGAAGTCATCAACGCGATCCGCGCCGAAATCGGCACATGGGGCCAAAAAGCGCTGTCGTGGTCACTGGCGGCGGGCATCGGCTTCATCACCATCGCGATTTATCTGGTCCTGGTCCCTTTGCTGGTGTTCTTTTTCCTCAAGGACAAGGATCTGATTCTCAACTGGCTGCATGGGTTTCTGCCTCGCGATCACACCTTGGGACAGCAGATATGGCGGGAAGTAGACCGACAGATGGGCAATTATGTGCGCGGCAAGTTTCTGGAAGTGCTGGTGGTCTGGATCGCTACCTTCGTCGCCTTCGTCTACATGGGCCTGCAATTCGCCATGCTGCTGGCGCTGATGGTCGGGCTGTCGGTGATCGTGCCGTATATCGGCGCGGTAGTGGTGACGGTGCCGGTGGCGCTGGTGGCGTTCTTCCAGTGGGGCTGGAGTTCCGAGTTTCTGTGGTTGATGGGCGTCTATCTGATCGTGCAGGGGCTGGATGGTAATATCCTGGTGCCGCTGCTGTTCTCGGAAGTCGTTGATCTGCATCCCATCGCCATTATCGCCGCGGTACTGGTCTTTGGCGGACTGTGGGGGTTCTGGGGGGTGTTTTTCGCCATTCCGCTGGCCACCGTGGTGCAGTCGATTCTTAAAGCCTGGCCGCGTCCGGCAGCGATAGCCGAATATTAAGAGCAGCAGAAGCCGGCTTATAACAGCGGCGACAGCAGGCGGGCCATGGATTCGCCCAAGCGCTGACTGAAGGTGGCGCGGCGACCCGGTTTGACATAGCGGCTGGCCTGGTGCAGGTCAGCTTCAAAACTGCTGGTCAGGCGTTCGGCCAGTCCAGCGTCATAACTGACCGCCATCACCTCGAAATTCAGCGCCAGACTGCGGTTGTCGAAATTGGCGCTGCCCATCGCCGCCACCCGCTCATCGACCACCAGCAGTTTGGCGTGCAGCATCCCCGGACCGTATTGATCAATGCGAACGCCCGCGCTGGTCAGTTCGTCGTAATAACTCCGGGCGGCGGCGGTCACCAGTCGCGAATCACTCTGCTTCGGGACCAAAATCCGCACCTCGACTCCGCGTAAAGCTGCGCTGATCAACGCGGCGGTCAGGGCTTCACTGGGCACAAAATAAGGTGTCGCCAATAAAACCCGTTGCTGAGCGCCGGCAATCGCAGCAAAGTAGAGCCGGGCGATGGCCTGGCGGGTGTTGTCTGGACCTGATTCCACGATTTGCACCCACGGGCCGGTGGACGACTCCGGGAACTGCGGGAAAAATTCTGGAGTGAACGGCGCTTGATCCGTGGCGAAGTACCAGTCTTCTAGAAAGATGAATTGCAGCCGATGGACCGGTTCGCCTTCAATGCGCAGATGGGTGTCGCGCCAGGCGGATGGGCCACTGGCGGTCGCGCTGTGTTCGGCGCTGATATTAATGCCGCCGGTGAAGCCGATCCGGCCATCGCAGACCACGATTTTGCGGTGAGTGCGAAAATTGATGTGGTTGGGCCGCAACCGGCGCAGGCTGAGCGGATTGAACCAGGCGGTCTCGCCGCCCGCATCACGCACAGGTTGCAGAAAGCGATTACTGATCCGGTCCGAGCCGATAGCGTCCAGCAACAGCCGCACTTGGACGCCGGCCCGAGCCTTTTCGATCAATACATCACGCAGCCGGATTCCAACGGCATCTGGCTGCCAGAGATAGTATTCGAGATGAACGTGGTGGCGAGCGGCAGTGATGGCCGTTTCCAGCGCTGAATAACAAGCATCGCCGCTTTCCAGCAGGGTTGCGCTGACCGCCGGTGTCGGTGCGCCTTGGCCGGTTCGCTCCAGCAGGGTTGCCAGTTGTCGCTCCAGACCAGCGGCGGGAAAGCCAGACGCGATGGCGCGGGCGCGATCCAGCCGGTGCGTGGATTGAATCAGCCGGTCGCGGGCGCGGCCATAGCGCAGGCGGCGGCGGCGCAAGCGGCGCGGCCCGAGCAGCAGGTAAACAATAAAGCCGAAGTAGGGCATGAACAGCAGCGCCAGCAACCAGGCCAGGGTAGCGGTCGGCGAGCGCCGCTCCAGAATCAGCCCGATCCCGACCAGCACAATCCATAGCAGCCAGCCCAGCGACAATAGCGGAATGAAATGTTCGGTCATGGATGCTGACCGGATGGGCGGTTCCCGACCGACTTCATGGGGATTCTCCAGGGTTCAGCAACCCGGCAGGATGGTTTTTAATGGCTCGGGCGTTATACTGGATTTCATGATCCCTGTTGCCCTCGCGACTTCCGACAATCCCCGTTCACTGTTCTCTATCATGCGCCGCATACCCAAACTTTTGCTTGGCCCGCTCATCGCCGTACTGCTGGCGGGTTGTTCCCTGCTCCCGGATAAAATTGACGAGACCAAAGGCTGGTCAGCCCAACGGCTGTACAGCGAGGCCAAGGAATCGATCAACGAGGGCAACTATCAAACCGCTCTTGAATATCTGGATAAAATCCAGGCGCGCTATCCGTTTGGCCGCTATGCCCAACAGGCCCAGCTCGACACCATTTTCATCCAGTACCGGGACAGCGAACCGGACGCTGCGATTGCCGCCGCCGACCGCTTCATCAAGGCCAACCCCCGTCATCCCTATGTGGATTATGCCTACTACATGAAAGGATTGGTCAATTTCCAGCGCATCAACACCATCCTGGAACGGTTGGCGCCCAGCGACCGTTCCAAGACCGACACCAACACTGCCCGGCAGTCCTACAACGATTTTGCCGAGTTGGTGCGCAAATTCCCCGACAGCAAATACGCTGAAGACGCTCGGCAGCGCATGCTGTTCCTGCACAACAGCCTAGCGGCTTATGAAATCAACGTCGCCGACTATTACCTCAAACGGGGCGCCTATGTTGCTGCGGTCAACCGCGCCGTTTATGTGCTGGAGACCTATGCCCGCACCCCCTCCGCCCAAAATGCGCTCACCATTATGACCGAGGCCTACGTCAAAATGGGGATGCCGCAACTGGCGGCGGACAGCTTGCGGGTGTTGGAGCGCAACTATCCGCAATCCCCGGACCTGCCCAAGCTGAACGCACTGGTCAAGGGCGCAGGCTGAGCGATCCACTCACTTCGAGGACCGCGCCATGTGGGATTTTTTTACGACGGTTCGTCACCGTCATTCCATTCGTAAATATCAGCCGGACATGCCGGTTGATCCGACCAAGTTGCACGCCATTCTCGAAATGGCGTGCGCCGCGCCATCCGCCGGTGATTTGCAGTCTTACCGAATCATTGTGGTGCGCGATCGGGCTGAACGGGAGGCGCTGGTTTATGCCGCTCATCAGCAGACCTTTATCGCCGAAGCGCCGGTCTGCCTGGTGTTCTGCGCCGATCCGGCCCGTTCCGAAACCGCCTTTGGCGAACGCGGCGCGAAGCTGTATTCAGTCCAGGACACCACCATCGCCGCCGCCTACGCACAACTGGCCGTGGTCGCCGCCGGGATGGGATCCACCTGGGTCGGCTATTTCGAGGAAAATAAGGTCCGGGAGGCGCTGGGGCTGGAGCCGGGCCTGATTCCGCTGGCGCTGCTCAGTCTGGGTTATCCGGCGGAATTGCCCGAACCCAGTTCGCGCCGGCGACTGGATGAAGTCGTGACGTGGCGGTGAGTAGTATGGGTCAATACCTTGACCAGAGTCGCCATGGTACTCAAACACGGAACCCTGTTTTCCAGCCACAGGGTTGGGGCATCACACCAGGCCGGAACCAGGACGCCTACCGGTTGAATCTCTCAGGTCGGGGCCGGCGGAAAACCCCGCCTGGCCGGCCCTCTGCGCCACGGTTGCTGCATCAACGAATCGCACCTACACCGCCTCCGGCAACGCGATGTCGTAGCGGCGCTCCCTCCAGTGCGGGATGGCGCAATTCAAAGCAGGCGATGTTTTGCCAACTGCGCTCCCAGCACAGACTCTCTCCCTCTTGCAACGCGGTATAACTCTATCCCGGCGGGTCGCTGGCCAGCGGGCGGGCGTCGGGCGCAAATTCCAGATAGCCCAAACTTTCTCCAGTGAAGCCGCCATGCCAGTGCGAAACCTGCAAACTCACGGCTCCCGGCCAGTGCTGAATGAAACCGCTCCCTTCCGGCAACTGCCGCCGGCAACTGCCGCTCGCCGAGCGGCGATGAAATACAGGGCAGTGGCGCAGCCGGCTGTGCGGGTCGTCCTCGTGATGGACCCGCGCCTCGACGCCGATCGTCTTGATCAAATAACTATTTTTCGGCGTGATTATCGTCCGAATAGAGACTCACCGCGCCCGTTGCAAGGCGCGGATTCCCTGCTCCAGACCTTCCAGGGTCAGCGGATACATGCGCTCGCTCATCAATTCCCGCACCATCTGAATCGAAGGGACGTAGCTCCAGCGGTTCTGGGGCTGCGGATTCAACCAGATGGCATGCGGCCAGGAGGTCAGTAACCGATTTAGCCACACATCGCCGGCTTCAGGATTGAAATGTTCAACACTGCCGCCCGGATAGGTAACTTCATAGGGACTCATGGTGGCGTCGCCGACCAGAATCAGCTTGTAATCCGGGCCGAAGGTGCGCAACGCCATCAGGGTATCGGTTTTTTCGGTATAGCGGCGGCGGTTATCTTTCCATAAACCTTCATAAACCATGTTATGAAAGTAGAAATATTCTAGATGCTTGAATTCACTCCGAGCCGCCGAGAACAGCTCCTCGCAGGCCTGAACGTGATCGTCCATCGAGCCGCCGGCGTCCAGAAACAACAGCACCTTCACCGCGTTATGTCGTTCCGGGACCATTTTGAGATCGAGATAACCGGCGTTGCGGGCAGTTGAGCGAATGGTATCGTCGAGATCGAGTTCCTGCGCTGCGCCTTCGCGGGCGAAACGCCGCAGTCGCCGCAATGCAATCTTGATGTTGCGGGTGCCGAGGTCCACAGTATCGTCCAGATTGCGGAACTCGCGGCGATCCCAGACCTTGACCGCCCGGCGGTGGCGGGAGGCATCCTGACCGATGCGGATGCCTTCCGGGTTGTAGCCGTAAGCGCCAAACGGCGAAGTCCCTGCCGTGCCGATCCATTTATTGCCTCCCTGATGGCGGCCTTCCTGTTCGGCCATCCGCTGCGCGAAGGTTTCCATCAGCTTTTCCCAGCCGCCCATCGCTTCAATCAGTTCCTTGTCCTCGTCGCTGAGGGTCAATTCCGCCAGTTTGTGCAGCCATTCCAGCGGCACTGTGGCCCCGGCCAGCTCGTCAAACCGGGTCGCCAGTCCCTTGAAGTGCGAACCGAACACCTGATCAAAGCGGTCATAATGGCGCTCGTCTTTCACTAGCGCTGTCCGGGCCAAGTAATAGAACTCCTCGATGTTGTGAGCGGTGACATGCTGGCTGAGCGCCTCCAGCAGCGTCAAAAACTCGGTGAGTGTGACGGGAATGCCGGCCTTGCGCAGTTTGAAAAAAAAGTCGGTCATCATAAAAAACTCCAATCAGCTTAACCGGTTGCAGCGATTTTCTCTGGGACTCCGCCGGGATTTGTGCGGACCAGCCTTGGCTCGTTAATCCGTTCGGCGTGTTCGGCCAAGGGTTCCGTGCCTAAGTGGTGAGCATAGCGTAGCACCATTCCCGCAGCCCGGTCGCCAGACTGAATCGCGCCATGGCCGCCTCGAACAGCGGCGAGGTCGAAAACCTGGAACCAGCGGCGTTTCAGGCGATGCTGGCCGGGTGAAAACGCATCGTCTTGATGTCTGTGCTCCCGTTCGATACGGGGTGCGCCCCAGCACTGGCGGCGGACAACAGCCAGAACGGGTGAGATATGGTAGATTTCACGGTGAATATCGTTGTGCGCGTACACACCCCGGTCGAGTTTATGTCAGAGAGATTGCCGGGCGCGTCTCTGTCACCATGAATTGATGTCCCATAAATTAATGACGCCATGGCGCTCACTCGGCCACGGGCGACCCAAGAACTAGCGAGGAACAGACGTACCTATGAAAATCAAGAAAATTGGCGTATTGGGCGGTACCGGTTTCGTGGGCCGGCACTTGGCAACCCGCTTGGCTAACCAGGGCTATGCGCTCAAGGTGTTGACCCGACGCCCGGAACGACATCGCGAACTGGAAGTGCTGCCGGGTCTGGAACTCCTCGAAGCGGACGTTCACGATCCCCAAATTTTGCAGCAGCAGTTCAGCGGCTGCGATGCGGTTATCAATCTGGTTGGCGTTCTGCATGAGTATTCCAACCAGCGCTTCGGCGCGGTTCATGCCGAATTGCCGGCCAAGGTTGTGGATGCCTGCCGGGCCAGCGGTATTAAGCGGTTGCTGCATATGAGCGCCTTGGGCGCTGACGCCGCCAAGGGGCCGAGCCAGTACCTGTTTACCAAGGGCGCGGGCGAGCAGGCGGTGATGGCAGTCCAGGATTTGGCCGTCACCTGTTTCAAGCCCTCGATCATTTTCGGACCCAAAGACAATTTTTATAACCAGTTCGCCAACTTGCTCAGGATCAGTCCAGTGTTGCCGGTGGCGTGTCCTAATACCCGGTTCGCGCCGGTCTATGTCGGCGATGTGGCGCAGGCGTTCGAGATCGCGCTGGAAAACGACGCGACCATCGGCAAAAGCTATGAGCTGTGCGGGCCTAAGATCTATGCCTTCAAGGAACTGGTGGAGGGCATCGCCCGGATGCTGGGCCTGAAGCGGCTGGTGGTGGGCTTGCCTGACGGGCTGGCGCAATTGCAAGGCAAGATCATGGGACTGTTGCCGGTCAAGGTGTTCACCACCGATAACTATCTTTCCCTGCAAGTGGACAGCGTGTGCAGCGGCAATAGCCCGGGGTTCGCTGAACTCGGCATGACCCCGCATTCGGTGGAGAGCATCATGCCGCGTTATTTCGCCAACCAGAGCCAGCGCCGCCGCTATGACGCCCTGCGCCAGGCCGCGGGGCGCGGGTAAACCGGCTGGCGCCGTCCCATGTCCGCTACCCTGGACCTTGCTCTGGAGTTAATTCGCCGCCCTTCGGTCACGCCCGTCGATGCCGGTTGTCAGGAGCTGCTGGCGGCCCGGTTGTCAGCGCTGGGTTTCCGGGTGGAACGGCTGCGCTATGGCGAGGTGGACAATCTCTGGGCGCGGCTAGGCCAGTCCGAGCCGCTGTTCGTGTTTGCCGGCCATACCGATGTGGTTCCGCCCGGTCCGCTGGGGCAATGGGCCTCGCCGCCGTTTGCCCCGGAAATCCGCGATGGCTGGTTGTATGGGCGCGGCGCAGCGGACATGAAAAGCAGTCTGGCGGCGATGACCACCGCCTGTGAAGCCTTTCTCGCCGTCCAGCCGCAGCCGCGTGGCTCCATCGCGTTTCTGATCACCAGCGATGAGGAAGGCGCAGCGGTCGAGGGCACGGTCAAGGTGGTGGAGCGGTTGGAGGCGCGTGGCGAAAAAATGACCTGGTGCCTGGTCGGCGAACCATCCAGTTCCGCCCAATTTGGCGATGTCATTAAAAATGGCCGGCGCGGGTCGCTCAATGGCCGGTTGCGATTGCGCGGGATGCAAGGCCATGTCGCCTATCCGCATCTGGCCCAGAACCCGCTGCACGCGATTGGCCCAATTCTGACCGTGCTGGCCGATGAAGTCTGGGATCAGGGCGACGAGTTTTTCCCGCCTACCTCGTTCCAGATCTCCAACCTGCATTCCGGGACCGGCGCGGTTAATGTGATTCCCGGCGATCTGGAATTGCTGTTCAACTTCCGCTTTTTGCCAGCCATTACGGTTGCACAGTTGCAGGAGCGTGTCAGGCTGATCATTGATACCGGGCTGCTGAATGAGGAAGTCAAAACCGGCCAGGTTTTTCAATATGACCTGGAATGGAGTCTGTCGGGATTGCCGTTTTTTACCGCGCCGGGCGAACTGGTCGCGGCTACGGTTGCGGCCATCCGCGCTGAAACCGGGCAGGAGCCAGAACTATCCACTAGCGGCGGCACGTCCGATGGCCGCTTTATTGCCCCGACCGGCGCGCAAGTGATCGAACTGGGTCCGATCAATGCCACCATTCACCAGATCAATGAACGGGTGGCGGTGGCGGATTTGGAACGACTCAGCCGGATTTATCAGGGTGTGCTGGAGCGGTTGCTGGGCTGATGGAAACCGCCATCGCTCTGGATTTCGCTACCCTGCTGCTCCTGGGTGGAGTCGCGCTATTAGCCGGGTTTATTGACGCGATTGCCGGCGGCGGCGGAATGCTGGTGATGCCGGCGCTGCTCAGTATCGGAATGCCGCCGCATCTGGTGGTCGGCACCAATAAGCTGGTCGGCACTTTTGGCACCTTCAGCGCCTCGCTGACGTTCATTCGCAAAGGCCTGTTTCAGCCGGGATTGTGGTGGGCAATGAGCTTTGCCACCTGCGTCGGCGCATTCATCGGGGCGGTGCTGATTTATCTGATGAGTCCGGGCGTGCTGAAAAAGCTGTTGCCCTTGGCGATTTTACTGGCGGCGGCTTATCTGGCCTGGCCGCGCCGCGCCCGATCCGCGACGATTTCCCTGGAACCGCCCTTACCACCCGATGCGATTCGGCGCGGCGTCAAATGGCTGACTGGTGGCTTAATCGGTTTTTACGATGGCTTTATTGGTCCGGGCACCGGCGCATTCTGGATGGCGGCAGCGATGAAGCTGTTCCGGCTGGATTTGGTTGCGGCCGCCGGCGTGGCCCGCTTCATGAACTTCATCAGCAATCTCACCGCCCTGCTGACGTTTATGGCGCTCGGCACTATCAACTACGCGGTTGGACTGAGCATGGGCCTGTTGCTGATGATTGGATCGTTCATCGGCGCCCATAGCGCGATTCGGTACGGAGCGCCGTTTATTCGCCCGGTGTTTCTGATTGTCGTGTTGCTGATGGCCGGGCGGTTGATCATCGCCGACTAAGCAACCCGACGTAGGCTATGCTTGGCGCGTATCCGACCACCCGAGGAAACTCCGATGCTGACTCAATCCCTGGCCGGTCTGCCGGCGTTTCTGTCCTACTTCGCCACCGGGATCGGCCTGCTGGCGGTCTTTCTGCTGCTGTATCTGTGGATCACCCCCTACCGTGAAATTAGCCTGATCCGTGAGGGCAACGCGGCGGCTGCAGCCAGTTTAAGCGGGGCGATGGTGGGTTTCATGTTGCCGCTGGCCAGCGCGATTACCCACAGCGTCAGCCTGCTTGATATGGCGATCTGGGGCCTGATCGCCCTGATCATCCAGTTGCTGGTTTATGGCGTGGGTCGCCTGTTGTTACCGAGCCTGGCCCGCGACATCCCGGCTGGACAGGTCGCCTCCGGGGTATTTCTCGGCGCGTTGTCGCTGGCGATTGGCCTGCTCAATGCGGCCTGCATGACCTATTGACCGGCGGCAGGCGGAGCTGGCGGCGGCAACGATCCGTTGCCGGCGACGGGCCAGAACTCGTAGGTCAGCGCCGCCGCCAGCAGGGCCAGCAACCCCGCCAGCAACCAGATTCGCCATCCTTGCGCCAAGGACCGGGATGCGCCGGCATTGGGCGTCTGCGCCGCCTGAATGGCTTGAATCAGCTCATCGGCGCTAGCGAATCGCGCCTCCGGGTCCTTGGCCAGCAGCCGGTTAATGACCGGCTGAAAGCGCTTGAGCGGCTCCGGCAGGACGGGAATCGGCGCTTTAACATGCAGCAGCGCGGTTTCAAAGGCATCAGCGCCCTTGTATGGACGAGTTCCGGTCAGCATTTCGTAAAACAGGACGCCCAGGCTGTACAGGTCGGAACGGGCATCGACCGGTTTGGCCAGCGCCTGCTCGGGACTCATGTAATTCGGCGTCCCGATTCGCCAGCCGGCGGCAGTCAACTGGGTCTTGTCTTCCAGGTTCTTGGCGATGCCAAAATCCGACAGCACTGCCGTTTCTACATTGCGGAACAGGATGTTGGCGGGCTTGATGTCGCGATGGATGCAGTGTTGGCGATGCGCGTAACCAAGCGCATGGGCGATCTGGCATAGACAATGCGCCGCATGATCCGGACTCAATCCCGCCTTAATCCGCTCCTTGAGCGAGCCACCCTCCAGATATTCCATGGCGATATAGAACTGTTCTTGGTGGCTACCGGTATCGTAGATGGTGACGATGTGCGGATGAGTCAGCCGGGCCACGGTCTTCCCTTCCTTGATGAACCGCTTGTTAAATATGGGATCGTTGCCCAGTTTTGCGGACAGCAGCTTGAGGGCTATCTGCCGATCCAGTGATTCCTGAACGGCCAGATAGACCGTAGCCATAGCGCCCTTGCCGAGAACTTTTTCAAGCCGGTAGCCGGGGATTTGCGGCAATTCCGGGGTTTCCATAGTGCGGAGCCTTGCGCGAGGGGTTGGGAAGACCTGAGCTTCGATCATGGTTCAGATCAGGTAAAACGGCAAGGCGGGAGCGTCATTGCTGCTATTGCCCCGGTTTGCCACTCGCCAATAAGGAAAATATCATGCCAAAAACCGCCAAAGTGTTTATGAATGGCCGTAGCCAGGCAGTGCGGTTGCCGGTCGAGTTCCGTTTCAACTGCCCGGAAGTGTTTATTGAAAAACAGGGCCAGGCGGTGATTTTGCGGCCCAAGCCACAGGGTTGGGATGATTTTTTCGCCCGCACACCCCAGGTCCCGGATGATTTTCTGGCGGACCGCAATGACGAACCCCCTCAGGATCGGGAGTGATTTCATGATCTGGATGCTTGACACCAACATCTGCAGCTATGTGCTGCGCCGCCATCCGCTCACAGTAAAAGCCCGATTTGATCAGATTGGGTCGGATAACCTGGCGGTCTCGACCATGGTCTTAGCGGAACTGTGGTTCGGCGCGGCCAGGCATCCCACCCGGAGCGTTGCTATTTGCCAGGATATTGACGATATGATGAGTCGGCTGGCGATCCTGCCCTGGAGTGCAAAAGCTGCTGATGAGTACAGTCGGCTACGAACTTTGCTGGAGCGTCAAGGTACGCCCATCGGTAGTATGAACTTGCTGATCGCCACTCATGCCTTGGCGGAAAACGCGGTGCTGGTGACCAACAACCTGCGGGAATTTGGGCGGGTTCCGGGGTTGCAGGTCGAAAACTGGCTGGCCGTGGAGTAGTCCGCCGTCCATCGCTGAACGGCTTTGCCTCTGCGAAGCCGAAAATCAGCAGAATCCCCAGCAATAGCTCGACCTGCGGCGCAGTCGCCAGCGCCGGAAGCCATCGGGTCAACAGCCACACCCCAGCGCCCGCCAGCAAACTGACCATGCTGATTCCGCCAATAGCCGAGGGGTCGCAACCAGATCCTGATCTGGGGCGACTGGGCATTTAGGCCGGCGTCATTCCCCACTGTTCCAGCAGTTTCAGCCGGTTCAGCTCCAGCCATTGCAGCGCGATAATCGGCGCGGCGGAATTGATCCGGCCAGAATGGAGCAGGGCCAGCGCTTCGGCGCGGGAAACGACCTGTAGCCGGATATCTTCATGTTCGGAGGCGATGCCGCGCACTTCGCTACCGATCGTGGAAGCATCGACCCGCCCGCAGAACAGCGTGATGCTTTCGGAAGTTCCGCCCGGACTGACCAGGTAATGACAGATCGGCAGCAAATCGAGCAATGCGCAGCCGGCTTCCTCGGCAGTTTCGCGTTGCGCCACCTCCACAGTCGTTTCGCCGGGATGGTCAATAATCCCGGCGACGATCTCCAACAGCCAAGGACCGCCTGGAAAGTCGAGCGCACCAATTCGGAACTGCTCCAGTAAAACGATCTGATCGGTATCAGGGTCATAGAGCAGTACCGCAACCGCATGGCCGCGCTCCAGACACTCACGATCGATCTCCGCACTCCAGCCGCCAGCAAACAGTTCATGGCGCAGCCGGTATTTTTCCATGCTGAAAAAGCCACGGTAGCCGATGGATTTTTCGAGTATCTCAAGCTGATAGTTCATTAGCGTTTTCATCCAAGCGGGCAAAAGGTAGTCTTGAGTTATTGTGTGACCTTATTGTGTAGCTGATTTTTGTGCGCTGCGCCACAACCATTTCAGAATGACTGGTTCACGTCAAAATGAGCGGTTCAAAATGAGCGGTTCTTTGAGTTAATCTTGAGATGCGTTTTACCACATTTTATATTGACAATTAGATATTTTTGTGCTACCAAGTGGTGAAAATCTTGCAATTTTAGGAACTCCATCGATACACTATATCTATATCTATATATTGTATGTAGGCTAAGAGGGAGAGCGGTGAAAAAATAAGAAATCAATCAATGCTTGGCATCCTGTTTGCTTGAAAACGCGCATTACTGATCTAAGGGTCTTGGTCAGGAGTTTCTTTTAATCGTAAACAACTTCTTTCTGTCGAGGTTACTGTGATGAAAACCAACTCTTTTAACTTTCTAAGTGGTTCCGTTGCTGGCATTGGGTTGTTAGCTACGGCGTTCGCATTACCACTGCCAGCATTGGCTCAGTCTAATAATGTTGATATGGCTGTCAACAACCCTGACCCTTTGCCAACTCGTAGCCTGAGTAAAGGTGAAATTGAGAATGCCAAACCATTCATCAATCCTTTACCGGCACCAGACACCATTTTGGTGGAACCGGCTAATGGATTTTCTGCTGTAGAGGATCAGCCGGCATCGGTGCCAGGCGCAAAAGGCCAACAAACTACTGGCCCGAGAGCGTATGGATCATTTGGAGTGCCATTCACTTCCAAAAGAGTGACGCATCAGCCAGTTTCTGTTGTGGCCTCTAGTTCTGGCAATTATCTCAGCGCTACTTATCCCTATAGGGCAATAGGTAGGCTTACATTCAATGCTGGTTTTTGTTCTGCTAGCTTGATCCGCAAAAGTGTGATTGTCACGGCTGCACACTGTATCCAAGATTTTGGCTCTGGATCGAATACCTTTTCAGGCTGGACATTTACACCAGCTTCTTATAATGGTTCTGCTCCGTATGGTAGTTGGGGTTGGCAAGCATTAGTAAGACCCGCCTCTTGGATAAATGGGACTGATATTGGCAGTGGATCTGCCAGGGATAATGACTTGGCTGTTATCATCCTCAGGAAGAATGCCCAAGGTCAGTTCATTGGCAATATAACCGGTCAACTGAGTTATGGCTGGAATAACTATTCCTTTGTTAAGTCCAACCTCACGGGTAACTTATGGACGGCTGCTCTTACTACTTTGGGGTATCCATTTCTACTGGATGCAGGTCGAATTCTGGAAAGATCTGACGGCCCAAGCTATCTGACCAGTATTAGTGGTGCTGGCCAAATTTATCAAGGCAGTAATTTCACAGGAGGCTCCAGTGGAGGACCGTGGATTGCCAATTTTGGGTACCAGAACCCTGCTTTTGCCGGAGGTGCAAACGGAGGCCTTGCTTCTAACAACAACGTGGTTGTTGGCGTTACTTCTTGGGGGGCATCTGATCCAAATGTGCGGAAAGACAACTGGTCATCGCAATTCAGGCAGAATACTCGGTATCCGCTTGCTAACTATGGCGGCTTTGGCGCAGGCAACATTGCATCCTTGCTCTACACCGTCTGCTCTGCTAAACCCACAGGTAGTACTTTGACTTATCAGCAACTAGGATATTGTAACTAGTTGCAATTTGAAACTTATTTAAAGGCCGTGATTTATTTGATGGTGCGCTTAAAATCACGGCCTTTTTCTATCTAAATCACATTCTATTTCCAGCCGAAATCCCGCCTTTCGCAAATACCGTGCTTCGTTTTCCAAATCAGCCCGGGTCAGCGGATGCTGATCCAGCCAGCCGTTGGGGAAACCCAAATTCAGCCGTTGCCCGTTGACGTCCGGTTTCAGCGGCGGCAAGGCCTGCCGGCTGCGGCTGCGATGCAGCATGACCGCCAACCGCAAGAGTACGCCCAAACGCTGGATCGGCTGCGCCCACTCCTTGGGCAGATGGGCGAAGGCGTCCGGGGGAAATGACCGGCGATGCCGCCGCACCAGCGCCGCCAGCAACGTCTGATCGCTGCGCGAGAACCCCGGCAAGTCAGCGTATTGCAGTAGGTAGGCCCCGTGCTTGTGGTAATCCTGGTGGGAAAGCAGCAAGCCGATTTCATGCAGCCGGGCCGCCCAGTCCAGCAACTGCGCGCACTCCTCGGCTTCCAGACTCCAGGCCGGGCCGACCTGTTTCAGCAACTCCCGGCTGGTAGCGAGAACCCGTTGCGCCTGGGCATCGTCCAGCCCGTAGCGGTGGGTGAGCGTGGCAATGGTGCGGTCGCGCACGTCTTCATGGCGGATGCGGCCCTGCAGGTCGTAGATCAAACCTTCGCGCAGCGCCCCGTCGGACACCTCCAGACGGGTGATGCCCAGCGCTTCGAAGAGTCCATGCAAGACCGCGAAGCCGCCGGCAAACACTTTGGCGCGGGCCGGCTCCAGTTGCCAGCGAGTCGCAATAGCAGCGGTATTGCCGGTTTCCAGCAATGCGCCACGCAACCGCCGCAAGGCTTCCACGGTGATGCCTTCGCGGCTCCAGCCTTCGCGGGTCACCACATCCTGAATCGCCTTGATCGTGCCGGATGCGCCGGTGACGACCTGCCAGCCCAACTCCCGATATTCCTCGCCAACCGGCTCCAGCCGTAGTTGCACTAGCAAGTCTGCCTTGTGCATCCGGGCCTCGGTCAGTCGCCCGTCGTCGAAGCAGGCGCGGCTGACGCTGACGCAGCCCATTTTCAAACTGGTCAGATGCAGCGGTTCAAACTGCTCGCCGATGATCAATTCGGTGCTGCCGCCGCCAATATCAATGACCAGTCGCCGCCCTGGAATCGCCGCGACGCTGTGCATGACCCCCAGATAAATCAGCCGCGCCTCTTCCGGGCCGCTGATGATTTCGACGCTATGGCCCAATACTGCCTCGGCCCGGGCCAGAAATTCCGCGCTGTTACGCGCCAGCCGCAAGGTATTGGTGCCAACGATGCGTAGTTGCGATGGGGGCAGGTGGCGCAGGCGCTGACCAAACCGCGCCAGGCAATCCAGCGCCCGTTGCTGTGCCTGTTCCGACAGGCGATTGCGGCCATCCAGCCCGGCGGCCAGTTGCACCATCTCCCGTAGCCGATCCAATACTTGAATATGGCCGTTGTTGATGCGGGCCACGATCATGTGGAAGCTGTTGGAACCCAGATCAATCGCGGCGGCAACGTCAGATGGCATCTGGATGTCCTGGTCAATCCTGCTTGAGGCTACGGAGTTGTCCCGGCGTCAACGCCCAGAGCAATACTCCGCCACCGGCTGTAACCGGCCCATTGAACTCGATCAGCGCCATGCCGCCCTTGCGGAAGATCAGCAGTGGTTGTGCGATGTCAGCCAGTAGCAAACCCGCCAGCAGACTCAGTTGCGGTTCGTGACCGACCGCCGTCACCAGCCCGTTGACCGGAGCCTGGGCCAGCCAGGCCATCACGGCTTCCGGCGGATAGCCGAAGTCCAGTTCCGGACGTTCCATAATCGGCAGACCGCCAAACACCTGGGCAATAATCTCGGCGGTCTCTCGGGCGCGCAACAGCGGGCTGCTGGCCAACAGGTCAATCTGCTTGATTTGTGAACGCAACCGGTTGGCGCCTTTACGCATTTTCTTGCGCCCGATCTCGGTCAAGGGCCGCTGAGCGTCCGAGCCGCCGCCGGCAATAAAGGTTTCCGCCTCTTCGGCAATGCCGTGGCGAACCAATAACAGTTTCATCAGATTTCCTCGTTATCGCTCATTCCAGTTTATCACTCGGCTTCTGTTTTGCCGCAGGCCGGATTGACCCGCAGTTCGCCGGGAAAATCGCAGGTGAATACGCTGCCTGCGCCTAATTGGCTCTCAATCCGCAACTGGCCACCGTGATTATTTAAAATATGCTTGACGATGGACAGTCCCAGCCCGGTGCCGCCGCTGCTACGGGAGCGATCACGGTTGACCCGGTAGAACCGTTCGGTCAGGCGGGGCAGATGGTGCGGTGCAATGCCTTCGCCATTGTCCACTACGGTCAGATGCAAGCCGTGATGATCGGCAAACCAGCCAATCTCTATGCGCCCGCCGACCGGGGTATAGCGCACCGCATTGAACGCCAGATTAGCGAAAGCGCTATGCAATTCTTTCTCGCAGCCGAGCAGCCACAATCCGGCATCGGCGGCGATCTGGATTTGATGCCCTTGATCGCCGCTGAGCGCAGTGATGTCTTCCACAATATCCGCCAACAGCGCCGGTATGTTCACCGGTTTGAGCGGTGGTCGCTCCTTTTGCGATTCCAGTCGGGCCAGCAATAGCAAATCTTCCACAATGTGCAACATCCGCCCGGATTGTTGCTGCATCCGCCGCAGCGGTTGCTCCCAGCCCGCCAGCGCCAGATCGTCGCAGTCCAGCAGGGTTTCCAGATAACCGGCGATCACGGTCAGCGGGGTGCGCAGTTCGTGCGAGACGTTGGCGACAAACTCGCGGCGCATTTGCTCCAGTCGCCGGATTCGGGAAATGTCGGTCGCCAGTAACAGTCGCTGTTTCTTGCCATAGGGCGCGATCCGGGCGCTCAACGATAACCCGTCGTCCACTGGCGAGGGAAATTCGACGCTATCGCCGTTGCGGCGCTGGTTCAGGAACGCCACGAAGTCGGGATGGCGCAACAGATGGGTAATCGGCAGGCCCAGATCCCGACTCGATGCCAGTCCCAGCAACGGTTGGGATGCGCCATTGCACCACAGCAGCCGGTCGTCCTCACCGATCAGAACGGCGGCATCGGGTAAGGCGGCGGCGGCTTGCTGAAACTGCGCCAGCAACCGGCTGAGTTTGCGCTTGCGTTTGCGACTTTGCCGACGCAACCGGGCGATGTGTTCCTGAATACCGTCCCAAACGGGGCCGGTAGGCGGGGGATTAGCTTCGCGGTCACCGCGCAGCCAGCGATCCAGCCGGTCTAAGCGCCACAACTGCCAGCCCAGCCCGCCCAGCGCTGCCGCCAGCAGACAAGGCAGCAGGGTTCCGGTTATCGCACCCAGCAGCGCCGCGCTCAGAAATAACGCCGCCAGCCGTCGCCAGAGTAACCACCATGAGCGGGACACGTCAGACCCGCGTCGAAAACCGGTAGCCGGCGCCGCGCACGGTCTGAATCAGCGCGTCATGCCCATGCGGCTCCAGCGCCTTGCGCAGCCGGCGGATATGGACATCAACGGTTCGTTCCTCGACGTAGACGTTGCTGCCCCACACCCGGTCCAGTAGTTGCCCCCGGCTGTAGACCCGCTCCGGGTGTGACATAAAAAATTCCAGCAGCCGGTATTCGGTCGGCCCCATTTCCAGCGGCGTATCGCCGGCGCTGACCCGGTGGCTGGCCAGATCGATAGACAGCCCATTCGCCCGGAGCATCTCATCTTCCCCGGCAGGTCCGCCGCGCCGCAACACCGCCCGAATCCGCGCCACCAGTTCGCGGGGTGAAAACGGTTTGGTCATGTAGTCATCCGCACCGCTTTCCAGTCCCTGTACGGTGTCCTCTTCCTCAGCGCGGGCAGTCAACATGATGATGGGCAATTCCCGAGTCAGATCGTCCTTCTTCAGGCGGCGAGCGTAGTCAATGCCGCTGATGCCGGGCAGCATCCAGTCCAGCAGCACCAGGTCAGGCAGGCGTTCGGCGATGCAGGTTTGCGCCTGCCGGGCATCGGCGGCTTCCCGCACCTCGTAGCCGGCATTAGCCAGCGCAAACATCACCATTTCCCGGATGGGCTGCTCGTCTTCTACAATGAGAATGCGTTTGGCGTTCATTAAGTCCTCTTGAATTGGCGCAATTCGCCCTAAGGTGCAGCAAGGTTAAGCGCCGCAATCGCCTTGTTTAAGGCAATTTGATGACAGCATGGTGACAAGGCGATAGAGATTTTGGCGCTGTTCGCCATTGGTTTCCCCACTCAGGAGATTTTCGTCATGAGCGCCGCAAAACACGCCCGCTTGTTGATTCTCGGTTCTGGCCCCGCCGGTTACACTGCCGCCGTTTACGCCGCCCGCGCCAATCTGAAACCGCTGCTAATCACCGGCCTGCAAATGGGCGGGCAGTTGACGACCACTACCGAGGTCGATAACTGGCCGGGCGATGTGGAAGGGCTGATGGGGCCGGATTTGATGGAGCGGATGCGCAAGCACGCCGAGCGGTTCCATACCGAAATCATTTTCGATCAGATTCACACCGCAAACCTGCAGGAACGTCCGTTTCGACTGATGGGCGACTCTGGCGAATATACTTGTGATGCGCTGATCATCGCGACTGGCGCCAGCGCACAATATCTGGGGCTGCCCTCGGAACAGGCTTTTGCGGGCAAGGGCGTCTCCGGTTGCGCGACTTGCGATGGCTTTTTTTACCGCAATCAAAAAGTGGCGGTCATCGGCGGCGGCAATACCGCAGTCGAAGAAGCCCTGTATCTGGCCAATATCGCCAGCGAAGTCATCGTGGTGCATCGCCGTCAGCAGTTCCGCGCCGAGAAGATCATGGTCGACAAGTTGCTGGAGCGAGTGAACAGCGGCAAGGTGCGGCTGGAGTTGGACAGTGTGCTGGATGAGGTGTTGGGCGATGACAGCGGCGTGACCGGGATTCGCACCCGCAATGTCAAGACTGGCGAAACCCGCGTCATTGATGTGCAGGGCGTGTTCATCGCTATCGGCCACAAGCCTAATACGGACCTGTTTGTCGGTCAGATGGAAATGCACAATGGCTATATCATGGTTAAGGGCGGTAGCGAAGGTGGAGCGACTTCGACCAGCATTCCCGGAGTGTTCGCCGCCGGCGATGTGGCCGATCATGTCTATCGGCAAGCGGTGACCTCCGCCGGCACTGGCTGTATGGCCGCACTGGACGCCGACAAGTATCTGGATCAGGTGGGATAGACTGACTCGCTGCGACCTTTTAACGCCAAACGCATTGATAACCTGGGAGACATACGATGTATTTAATTGGATTTCTGCTGATTGGCCTGATTGCCGGTTGGGTGGCGACCACCTTCATGCGCGGCGGCGGCCTGGGATTGGGTGGCAATCTGGTTGTGGGCGTGATTGGCGCTTATGTGGGCGGCTTTCTGTTTCGGCTGATCGGTTTCGCCGCTGTGGGCCTGATCGGCCACCTGATTACCGCTATCGTTGGCGCCATCGTGCTGCTGTATGTGGTGCGGGTCTTGAAGAAGGCTTAACGCGGACTCATGGATGCGCTCTGGTTGGGATTAGCGTTTGGATTAGGGTTGTTGTGCCGGCATTTTGGCCTGCCGGCGCTGGTTGGCTATCTGGTCGCCGGGTTTGTGCTGAATGGCCTCGGTCAGCACGGCGGCGCAGCCCTACATCAGATCGCCCATGCCGGCGTTTTGCTGCTGCTGTTCAGCGTGGGCCTCAAGCTGCGGTTCAAGAGCCTGGCTGGGCCGGAAGTATGGGCTGGTGGTGGATTGCATTTGGTGATCAGCACGGCGTTGCTGGGGTTGGTGTTCTGCGCGATTCCCGGACTGGCCGAGGGGCAGGCGTTTCTGCTGGCTGCGACCCTGGGGTTTTCCAGCACGGTGCTGGCGGCCAAGGCGCTGGAAGAGAAAGCGGAACTGCGCGCCTTTCATGGCCGGCTGGCGATTGGCATTCTGATTATTCAGGATTTGGCGGCGCTGGCGCTAATGGCGCTGGTAGGAGCCGGAGCGCCGTCGCCGTGGGCGCTGCTGGTCTTGGGCTTGCCGTTGTTGCGGCCCTTCGTGGCGAAGCTGCTGGACTGGAGCGGCCACGATGAATTGCTGGTCCTGTTCGGCTTGGCGCTGGCGTTGACCGTCGGCGGCCTAGGTTTCGAGCATCTGGGCCTGAGTCCTGAATTGGGCGCGTTGCTGCTGGGCGCGTTGCTGGCTGGTCATCCCAAAGCGATGGAACTGGCGAAATCGTTGTGGTCGCTCAAGGAAGTCCTGCTAGTCGGGTTTTTCCTGCAAATCGGCCTGCTAGGCTGGCCGAGTCTGGCGAGCCTGGGCGGGGCAACCTTGCTGGCGCTGCTGTTGCCGCTCAAGGCCGGGCTGTTTTTTCTGGTTTTGGTTGCATTCCGGTTGCGCGCCCGCACTGCTTTTCTGGCCGCGCTGGCGCTGGCCAGCTACAGCGAGTTTGCCCTGATCGTGGTGGAATTTATGGTCGGTAATGGCCAGTTATCCCCCGACTGGCTGGTGTTGCTGGCGATCACCGTGGCGCTGTCGTTCGTGATCGCCGCTCCGTTCAATCGGTTCGCCCATGACCTGTATGAGCGGCTGGAGGGGCGACTGGCCGGCTTTGAAGGTCTTGAGCATCATCCCGACGAACAGCCGGTGTCGCTGGGCAGCACTCAGATTCTGATTCTCGGTATGGGTCATGCCGGGGCTGCCGCTTACGACTTTCTCAAGAAGCGCCAGAACGTGTCGGTGGATCACAAGGTGCTGATGGTGTCGGGCATTGATTCCGACTTGGGCAAGGTGGAGCGGCATATTCACGAAGGGCGGCGAGTGGTGTATGCCGATGCCGAAGACCCCGGATTTTGGCACCGGATCAAACTGGACGGGTTAAAAGCCGTGATTCTGGCGATGCCCGATCCGGAGGCGAAACGGATCGCCAGCCGACAATTACGGTGGCATGGGTTTCAGGGCTTGATCAGCGCCATCAGCACGCATCCCGAAGAAGCGGCGGCGCTGAAAACCGCAGGCGCCGATATGACCTTCCTGGCGTTCAATGAAGTCGGCGTTGGCTTGGCCGAGCATGTCTGGGAAGCGTTGGAAAAATCAAAGGCTAAAGGCTAAAGGCTAAAGGCTAAAGGCTAAAGGTGCTGACATGAATGGCAAAGTTGAGAAAAGCGATGCCGATTGGCGTTCGCAGTTGACCCCGGAGCAATACCGGATTTGCCGTCAGAAGGGTACGGAACCGGCGTTTACTGGCAAATATCATGACTGCCATGAACCGGGCGTTTATCGCTGCGCCTGTTGCGGAATTCCGTTATTCGATGCCGACGCCAAGTTCGATTCCGGTAGCGGCTGGCCGAGTTTCTGGCAGCCGGCGCAGGCTGAGCATGTGGTTACTTCTGAAGATCGAAGCGCGTTCATGCGCCGGACTGAGGTGTTGTGCGCCGATTGTGGAGCGCATCTGGGTCATGTTTTCGATGACGGCCCCGCGCCGACCGGCTTGCGCTATTGCATCAACTCGGCGGCGTTGCAACTGGATAAAAATCAGTGATGCCTCATTAAGCCCGGACCTGACTGATGGTCCGGGCATGATCGCAGGGCTTAAGGTGGTTACTCAGGGCCTCGTGTTACTACAGGCATTGACTGAGGTCCAGGCATACGCCAAGCCCGTCTTCTCCAAGTTGCCGACATACCAGTACTGATTGGTTCCACAAGTAGCCGGCGGCATCGGATAGAACGCGCCGATTGGAGTTGCGCCGTTATACAGCTGCACTGACGCCAGCGAGTTGGTCCAGGAATCATTCCAATAGATCTCGCCGCCCCATTCATTACGGGCGAAGACCTTGTAAACCCCATTGGCGGCGGCGCTGCTGATCACGGCGGTTTCAAGCGGTTCCAGATCGTAATAGGAATCACGCGGATGGAACACAAACGGCGCTGTGAGCAGATTGCCTGAATTGCCCCAATAGACATAAATCCCGGAGGGTAGCTTCACATAAAGATCAAGTTCCCAGCCGTTGCACGCTGAAGTACAACCGACCGTATCTACAGAGGGCTGGGTATTCTTCCAGTCCAGGGTAATGGTGGCGTTGCCTGTTGGTCGTGAGGCAGGGAGCGCGTCGGTGTAGGGACCATTCACTACGCTGGCGGTGATGGGGATGCCGGTTCTCAGTGGAGCATTGACATAACCAGCGCGGTTGCCCTTGAGAATCCGGTTGAGACCTGCGGCAAGACCGGTCATTTCATAAGAACCGCCCCGGTCGGTCAAGTCGGTTTTCAGTTGAGCAGCGCCGGAGAACAAGCGGGCGTTGGCGGGGCTGGTATTCAGGCTGGGCGCTTTGCCGGTGAACGGATCCAGCAATCGGCCAATGAAGGCGGTTTCCGACCCGCCAGTAATCGCCTTGCGGACATCCAGGCGCTTGGTGCTCGCCGCGAAACCACAACTAATCGTCTTGCCGTTGTTGATCAACCGGGTAACCAGTTGATCGCGGGTCAACGCGGGAAACTGCCCCCACACCAGAGCGGCTGCGCCCGCTACGACCGGACTGGCCATTGAGGTTCCCGAATAATAGGCATAGCCCAAATCCGGAACCGTCGAAGGAATTTTCCAGCCGGGCGCAGCGATGTTGTAAAGCGCAGGTTTGATTGCGGGGCTGAAGTTCGAAAAATAGGCCCGACAATCGTTCTGCTCGGTGGCCGTCACCCGCAGCGCCGTATTCGGATCGGCTCCGGGGAAACTGGCGCCAGTCTGTAGGTTCTGGTTCCCCGCCGCCGCCACCAGCACCTTCCCCGCATTCTTCAACGCCAGAACCTTGGCGGCAATTAAGGTGCTGGCACCACCGCCCAAACTCATGTTGACCACCTTGACCGGCGGAGCAGCAGCTACAGTCCGAACGTATTCCATGCCCTGGGCTACTTGAAAATCGGTTCCCCATCCTGCTGAATTCAATACCTTGACTGCCAAAATCTTGCAATTCGGGCAAACGCCTTCGCCGTATTGGCCATTAGCGGCCCTGGCGGCGATGATGCCAGCGACGTGGGTGCCATGACCATCGTCATCAAACGGATTCATGTTGCCGGCCACCGTGTTCTGGCCCAAGATCACCTTGCCCGCCAGGTCAGGATGGGTGTAATCCACGCCGGTATCGATGACCGCAACTGTCGGCGGCACAGCCGACAAGGCCGGCAGGGCTGCCGTCTTGCGGATTACGGTCAGGTGATACTGAAAACCAGTACCCGGATCGGCGGATACCGCATTGGGCGCAACGCCCGCTCCGGCCTGCTCTTTAGCGCCTTGCAAACCTTTCCTGGGCAAATTCGATAATTGGGGTAGCGGCGGTACTCGCTTGATGCCATTCCTTTCCACAAACAGCACACCCGGCTGATTCCTCAGTTTGGCGATAGCAGCCAGCGCTCGTTCCTCATTCCCAAAGTCCACGAGCGCCGCGCTGCCTGGACCCGAAACGGTATTTTTCACCCTGCCGCCTGCCGCCTGCGCCACACTGACTATTGACTGGGTCTCAGAACCTTCCCGATAACCCACAATGAGTTCGCCCGCCACATAATCCTGTCCCGCTACAAGGCCGGGTTTAAACCCAAACCCCAGTTCGCCAGCCCGCGCCGCGCTTCCCATCAGCAGACAAGAGGCGACCGCCGTTGCTAGAGTCGTTTTAAAGAAAAAAGCCGGTTTTCTCATCAGTTAAACTCCTTCCATTTGTTGTTTGATCATCACACAATCACTCTACCGCTGGCATCGCTTGCA
Organism: Gammaproteobacteria bacterium; assembly: GCA_020846135.1. Classification (GTDB taxonomy): domain Bacteria; phylum Pseudomonadota; class Gammaproteobacteria; order Competibacterales; family Competibacteraceae; genus RXIV01. The sequence goes on along the minus strand of JADLEK010000053.1, from coordinate 150,030 downwards.
ATTCCTGGCGAATGGCTTCCGCCCGGGAACGCACCTGTTCGTCAGAATCATGCAAGGCTGCTACTGCCGCCTCCGCAGCCGATCCATTCCCCAGAGACGCCAGGGATTCAAGAGCGGTCATTCTGACTTCCGGGTTCGGATCGCGCAGTTTCTCTTTGATGATAGCCACACCTTGCGCATTTTTAGCTAAATTTTCCATCGCCATCTGCCGGATATCGGTATTACTGTCGCTAGCGGCTTCCGTCAAAACATCAACTGCATTTTCTCCGGTGAATTGAGAGAGCAAATCCAGCGCGATCCGGCGCACATCTGAATTTTCACTGCGGGCATCGCGCCGCAGCAGATCCACAACCGTTGCATCGTTACGTTGGAAAAGTTCCCGGTAGGCCAGTTCCCGGATCAGTGGTTCATCATCCTGGGTCGCAGCGTACAGCTTATCCTGCAAATCCTGCAAATCCGGCGCATTGGCGCTAATGGCCTGCTCCAGTTGTGAAAGACGGTCTGGAGCCTCGGAACCGCTACTCTCTGTTACCGCTCCAGGTTGCGGCAAAGACTCCGGGATTTCAGAACCGCTACTCTCCGCTTCTACCGCCGGCTGTGAAAGGGACTCCAGCGTTTGAGAACCATCGAATTCGACACCCCCGACTCCCGCTTCCTGCTGGGTAAAGAACTCCAGGACTTCGGCGTTGCCATTCTCAGACGCTACGACTGGCGCTGTATTCGGGTCCGTTGGCAATAAGGCGTTGTTGGGCGGCGAATTGAGAAACAGGATAAGGCCGGGTTCCGTGACGCCCTTGGCGGATTTCTTGTCGAGAATGAAATAGCTTTTCCCAGTAAGCAGTTTCTGTAAACCTTCCCGTAGCGGCAATCTCTTAAATTCAACGCTCACCACTTCCGAAAAGGCGGGTAAGCCACGCACCTTCAGTCCGGTTCGTGCGATAACCTCGGCAAGAACCTTGTCCAGCGGCGCCTGGTTTGCGCTAACGCTCAACTGCGACTGGCTCCAATCCACCCGGTAAACCGGCTTCTCCGCCCACCCGGAGCTGGTAAAAAAAGCCATGGCTTGAAAAAGAAAAGTAATTGCCACAAACCGCTGCTGGCCGGCAGACAGGGCAAGGACAAAGCGGAGAGCGTTAACAGCGCCAAGAATCATTTGCTGCTTCCATTAGCGATAAAATGAAGGGCGGTTTTCATGCTACGAAAACCAACGATACTTCATATTCAGGCCGTTAGCGACGAGAGACCATCATGGTTGACATGCTGATTTCAGGGCGCAGCGTCCTGGCGGACGTGAATCGCCAGACGAACCCGCTGGCGACTGTGACCATCGCGCCCAGCGAAGAGCCACCCACTGGCATTCCTGGAACCACCAGGACGATCAGCAGCAGTCAGCCAGCGCAATTATCCACCCTGGGCGGGTTCAAGAGCGCTCTGGCGGAATTTCGGAATGCCGCAACGACCCTGACAGCACTGGCCAAGATTCTGAATCTTAAGCCGCTGTTTACCGAATCGGTGCCGGAGGCTGCCAACCCGGATGCCCCTCCTGCGCAGACCGCAGACGAGGCCGGTTTTTTTGTCGCTACCGGGAAGCCAGCGCCAGCCAGCGGTCAGAATCCGGCGATCCGTCCAGCATTGCTATTGAATGACAGCAGTCTTATCGACGCTAATTTGCCACAATCACGTCCGCAAACTGGTTTACCCACTGCATCAACGTCCGATCCGCTGGCAACCTCATCCCAGTCCGCCGCAGTGCTGACCCAGGCGATTCAAACCTTCGTTACTGCACATAACCGGTTGGTCACGGTCCTGACGCAGTTGGCCGATCCAGGCGAGGCATCAACGCCTGAATCACTCACTGGCGGCGAAGAAGCGCTGAAATCCGGTCAGTCTGGAGTAGCCCGGCACACCAGTCCTGATAGCGAACACCGGCCATCTTTGTTGCAACCTTTCCGCGATGTCGGTCAGCCAGCCAACCGCGCTGGGGGAGTACCTACCAACGCTGGCCATTCCTCGGCGTTGCTGCTCACGCCTACAGTGTTGGTGGGGACACCTAAATTCACTAGCGATCCAGTCACCCCCGAACCAGCCGGCGATCAATCCGGCGGAAATGGTGGATTTGCCAGTCATGTTGCTGCCGCCGATCTGGGCAAGCAGGCCCGGCGATTGCTCGACACTCTGACGATGGTGACCACCCGGTTGCCTGGCTTGCAAGCGGCTGGTCTGACATCAGGTCAGAATGGCGAATTGCGACTGGATGCTGGCAGGCTACAGGCAGCGATGGCTGCGCAACCACGAACGATTACCAAGCTATTTAGCACGATGGATCTTAATCCCGATGAGGCGCAACCGTCGCCGTCATCCCTGCCATTGCGGCCATCAGGGTCGATTGCTACCCCCTCGCCACTAACAGTGCTGAACTCCGCTTTGGCTGACTTTCAGGAAAAAACGCGGGTTGTGACCGGATTAGCCCGCCTGTTAGCCAATCCGACGCCAGTGGCTGATCGCTCGCCAGAACCGGTGATAACCGCGCCGCTGCTCAAAACGGCCTCTGGCGAAGTTGCTCGGGCCATGCCCCGGCCAGCGCCGCCAACCAGCGCCCAGACCACCGAGAGCCTGTATCTGAATCAGGAAGAGACCTTGATCTCCACTGCGCTGTTGCGATCCAGCGACCGCCTGGCTCCGATGACTCTCCAGTTTCAGATCGGTCATTATGACGCCGTTGCCCAGCGCTTTCTGGCCGATCCTCAGCAGGCGCCGGTCAATGTGGCCCTGAGCGACGGTAACGATACCTTGCCCGGACTGCGCGATGCGATTCAAGCCGGCAATCCCGATCTCGGCGCGGCGGTGGTTAAGGATAGCGCCGGCTATCGGCTGGCGATGCGCCTGCCCGGGGAAACCATGGCGCACAGCATCGCGGTTAACATCAGCAAAGCGGCGAATTCTCCTGCTGCCAGTGAGGGGCAACTATTGGGTTTTACCGTGCAGCGCGATGCCGATGCAGTGCGAAATACGGTGCAATCTTTTGTCGGCGCTTATAACCGTTTAAATAGCGCCGCAGGCTCCCTAAGCGGCAACCTCGATGCGCTGGCCGGACCGTTGCGGCAATCATTGGTCGGGACGATGGCGAATCCGGAACGGGGGCGGGCGCTGGCCCAGGCGGGGGTGATGGTGCAACGCGATGGTTCACTGCTGATCGAACCGGTTCGATTGTCCACTGCGACAGAGACCCACCCGAAGCAGGTGCTGGATCTGTTCGTGGAGCCAGAAGCCGGAGAAGATAGTGAGAATGGACTTACCACAGCGCTGGCGGATTCCTTCAATGATTGGTTATCGGAAATCCGGGACAGTAAAGAACCTTGGGATTCGCAGCTGGACGATCAGTCCCCGAAAGAGGCGCTGAATTCGGATGATGGTCAACGCGCTGAGGGTGGACTCCTGGCGGTTGAAATGCGCTATCGCACCCGTCTTGAAACGGTCAGTCGCTTGGCGCAGCAGTTGTTTTCCAACGAGTTGTGGCTCAGGCAGGAGTTGGAACGGTTGTCGGGCTTGCCGGACGGCGCTGGAGTCACTGGCGTCGCTCCCTGAAGTGAGGGTCATCTCATCCTTGTCCATGCACTCGATGTGTCAATACTGGAAATTGGCGGCGGATGTCCTCCAGAAACTCCCGATCCAGAGTGGCCAGCGCGATCCCCGGCCCCCACGCCAGTCGGTCGAGAATCAGCCCCCACGGATCGATCAGCAGACTATCACCGAAGGTTTCGCGACCATTGGTGTGTCGTCCACCTTGACCAGCGGCGATCACATAGCATTGATTTTCAATGGCCCGGGCGCGGAGCAGGACTTCCCAGTGCGCCGCGCCGGTCGTGGCAGTGAAAGCCGCCGGCAACGCCATGATCTCCATCCCCTGATCGGCCATCGCTCGAAATTGCTCCGGGAAGCGCAGGTCGTAGCACACCGCCAGCCCCAGTCGCCCAAACGGGGTATCGGCGACTACATAGCGATCTCCTGGCTCGATGGTGGCCGATTCGGCGTAGCGTTCCCGGCTGCCGACCACCTGCACGTCAAACAGATGCGCCTTGTCGTAGCGGGCGACCTGCCGGCCCTGATCATCAAACAGCAGACAGGCTGCTCGCACCCGATCGCTTTGGTCGTCGCCGGAGCGGAGCGGAATCGTCCCGCCGACCAGCCATAGTTTATGGCGCAGCGCCTGTTCGGCGAGAAAATCCTGAATTTGTCCAGCGCCTTCAGTTTCTCGCACCGCCACCTTGTCGGTCTCCCGTCGGCCCATCAGCGCGAAATTTTCCGGCAATACCGCCAGCTTCGCACCCCGATCAGCGGCTTGCGCCAGCAGTTCGGCGGCCTCGGCCAGATTCCCGGCGACGCTATGACCGGACACCATTTGAATTGCAGCCATGATCGGCATGATGGCGTTCCCCTTTGCCTAATGGTCTCCCCCGAATGCCCTGGTTGGGGTCGCGGGGGTGGGTTCTTACAGCGATTCCAGCACCGGATTATCCCAAGAGCCTTTCAGGGTATAACGGTAGCGGGTGATATTTTCGATGCCCTTTTGCAGCAACCGTTCAGCCAAAAACACCGCCGCGCCCACCGCCGGGCCGCCGGCTAATGCGCCCGCCAACGGCAACGCGCCGCCCAGGCGTGGCGTTACCGTGATTTGCTGATCGTAGTCGCGGGCTTGCAAACCGATCCGGCCCTGCATCTGCATTTGCGCTGCAGGCGCATCCATGATCAACCGGTCGGTGTAGGCTTGGCCGCGTTTGAAGGTGATGGCGCCGCTGATTTGATCAAAGCCCATACCGGGTTGAAACAGATCGCTGAAATCCAGGCTCAGGCGGCGGATCAGGTTCTGCACGTTGAACAACCCGACCATTCGTCCCATGCCCGGCTCAAGGTCCAGCAACTGGCCAGGGCCGACTTGGAAAGTCAGCACACCCTCGATCCGCTCCAGCGTGAAATCGGGTAAGGCCGCCGGCCATTGGGCAATCAGTTCCGCCTCGGTTTTACCTCGGGCGATGCCAGCGCCAGGGTAGCCGAAAGCAGTCAGGGTTTCGCCAATGGCTGGACTGTGCAAGGTGGCCTGCAAGCGGGACGCGTGGCCGTTGGGTGTTCGTCGCCATTCGCCGCTGGCGCTGATCTGCTGCTGTTCGGCGTGCAGCGCCAGTTCAAAACGGCGGGCGTCGTCCGCCTGGGGCAGCGCGGTCAGCCGTAATTGGCCCAGGGCGACATCATTCAGCCGCAGATCGACGGTGGTTAGCACCAGCGGCGGCAATCGGCGCGGGTCGGGTTCTGGCCCCGGTTCCGACCGATCCGTAGGAGTCCCCGGTTCAGCCCGCCGCAAGTGCAACCGTTGCAAGTCGATATTGACGGGCTGTTGCGGCGTGGGCTGATCCGGCGCTGTGATCCGTCCTGCCAGCGTTTTGCCGTCCAGTTCAATGCGTAACCCGTCGGATTCATAATTGGCTCGCAGGGTCACGTTGGGAAACGCCTGGTCGGCAATCAACAGTTGATCAATTCTGGCGTCGATCCGGTTCAGGAGTGCGCCCGCCGGGACAGCCGTGGTGGTCGGCAGGGCCGGCAGGGCGGTCAAGGCCCAGCGCGGCAGGTTGGCGATGACGGTCAGTCCGGGCGTTGCCGGCGCCTTGGCCACGCCAGCGTTAATCCGCAGTTCGCCGCGCTCCAGCCGAAGATTCTCCGGCTTGCCGACCAGCGCCAGCACGGCCTGAGTTTCTTCGCCATAGCCCAGGGTCAATTCCAGGGTTTCGCGTTCACGCGGTTGCAACCGCAGTTTCAGCGGACGGGCTTCGCTGGCGGGTTTGCCGAGCGGTTCGGGTAATTGAACTGTCATGCCGCGCAAGTCCGAGTTGATCTCCAGCGCGAAGGCCGGCGCAGCATCGCGCCGGTCGCGGCGTCCGGTGGGAATGGTCAGCAGGGTTTCCCAATCGGCCTTGCCGCTCAGATACGGCTCCAGCAGCGTCGCGGATTCACCGAGCAGGGCGGATATTTCCAACCGGCCACGCAGCCGGGTTTGCAGCTCGCGCCGACCCTCACGTCCAGCCAATACGAGATCGAGCCGCACCGATTCGCCGCGCAAGGTGGCCCGCAGGTCTTTGGCCTCCAGACCGGAGCCGGTAAACCGCGCTTCGCCGCGCAACCGCTCCAGGTCGAGATTCCAAGCCGGTAGCGTCAAGCCATTGTCCAGCAATCCCACTCGACCACGCACCTGGTTGGGACGCGGGTCCAGAGGAATGCTCAACTCCAGATCGAGCGTACTGGTTCCGGTCCAGCGTGGATTAGGCAGATCCTCTTTGAGATCGCGGCCTGCCGGACTGTCCTGAAATGCCCGCCACATACTGGCGCTGGGACCTTTGACCCGGCCCTTGACCTGCACCACTGACTCGGCCAGATCATCAATCCGGGCGGTGATCCGCTCGACCTGGGCGTCCAGTAACCGGCCACTGCTCGCTTCGACCTGCAAGGTCCGGTTGCGAAATGTCACCGCTGCTTCCAGTTTCTCCAATCGCGGCCAGCCGGGCGTGTAGTCCAGCACCATGTTCTCAACTTGGAAGCGGGTTTCAAGCAGGCCCTCGCCGTGATCGAAGGGAAACTGGCCCGGCAGTCCGCGCAAGATGAACTCGCCGCCGGTCGCCCGGCCACTCACCAGCGCCTGATCCAGCCAGGCCAACCCATCCGCTGGAATCGCCGTGAACGGGAGATAACGCCGCACCGCCCCAATCTGGAAGTGATACTGGCCGCGCAAGTTCAACGCCAGCTCGCCTTCGTCAGGCAGGGTCGCGCTGCCTGAGACCTGCATAGTTAGATCGGGGTTGGCCAGTGCGATGCCGGGGCTGTCCAGCGTCCAGCCTTGTGCAGAGCGTTGCCCGTTCAGGACGCCCTTCAGGGTATCGAGGGTGATCGGAGCGCGGAGCAGACCGGCAGTATCGATCCTGAGCTGATGGCTATCCAGTTCAAGCCGACCACCATCCGGGGAGATGGTCAGCGTTCCGGTGAGACCGGCGAATCCGGGCAGACGGTGTACCGATCGCGAGGCGAGTTCATGGAACTGCACCGTCGCGGTAAAACTTTCGGCCACCGGATCGAGCTGAACCGTGATGTCCGGCAATGCACCGCGCAGATCGAGCGGAACCAGCCAGTGTTGGCCGGACTCATCGAGCCACGGCGAGAGCCAGGCCAATAGGTCCTCGGCGCGCCAGTCGCGGAAATGGCCCTGCCAGGCGGTCCCGGTCTGCCGTAACTCGAAAGTGGGTTGGTTTTTGCCATCGTTGAATTGGACCTGGCCTTGCCATTGCCAGACTTCGGGAGGGTTGGGCGCGCGCTCGACGGTCAATTGCAGCCGCTCGCCCCGTTCGGTGGGCAACTCGGTGGTAAAGATCAGTTGCTGACCGTTCCCGGTCTCGCGTACCTGAAACCACGGATGCAGCAGATTGAACGTCGTTCCATCCGGGCGCAGCACGGTCAGTTGCTCGCCGAAAATTTCCAGTCGCCCTACCGTAAACAGCCACCGGGCGATCTCCGGCAAGGTCGATGCGGTTTCGGTCGAGCTGGCGTCAGTCCGCAACCGTGGCGCGCCATCCGGCCCCTGCTCCAAGGTCAGATTCGCCCCTTCCAGCCGGATATGGCTGAACGCCGGTCGCCATTCTTGTAGCGAACGCCACAGGTCCAGCGCTGCGGTCGCTTGGCTGAAATGCGCCAGCGTTGCGCCGGTTTGTGGATGGTGGAGGGTGACGCCGCGCAGCCGTAGCGCCAGTCGCCCCCCATCCTGGCCACCGGCGACGGTGTCGATTTGCACCGGAACCTGGAGCATCTCGCTTAGCATCGCAGCCAGCGAATCGCGGTAGTCGTTCAGCCGTGGCAACAGCCACCATTGCCCGAACCCGGCCAGCAGCAATAGCGGCAATAGCAGCCCCAGAATCAGCCAGCGGGTCCAGCGCCAAGCGCGGCGGAGCGCGCCCGACGGCGGTCGGGTCACATCAGCACCACGTCATATTGCTCGCGGGTGTAAAGGGTTTCGGCCTGAAACTTGATCGGGATGCCGATGAAGGCTTCCAGTTGCGCCACGCTGGTCGATTCGTGATCCAGCATCGCATCGACTACATCAGGCGCGGCCAGCACGATGAACTGGCGCGGTGAATACTGGCGGGTTTCGCGCAGCAGTTCGCGGAAAATTTCGTAACACACGGTTTCTGCGGTCTTGATCGTACCGCGCCCGTCGCAGAGCGGACACGGCTCGCATAGCACCTGTTCGAGGCTTTCGCGGGTGCGCTTGCGGGTCATTTCCACCAGCCCCAGCGGCGACACCTGGGAAATATGGCTTCTGGCCCGATCCTTCTCCAGATGCTTTTCCAGTGATTTCAGCACCGCCTGACGGTGTTCTTCACTGAGCATGTCGATGAAGTCGAGGATGATGATCCCGCCCAGATTCCGCAGTCGCAGTTGCCGGGCAATAGCGGCTGAGGCTTCCAGATTGGTCTTGAAAATGGTTTCTTCGAGATTGCGATGGCCGACATACGCGCCGGTATTGACGTCAATGGTGGTCATCGCTTCGGTCTGATCGACCACCAGATAGCCGCCGGACTTGAGTGGCACCTTTTTACCCAGCGCCCGCTGAATCTCGTCTTCAATCCCGTACAGCTCGAAAATCGGCCGTTCGCCGGGATAGTGTTCCAGCCGTGGGGCCATATCGGGGACGAACTGATCGGCGAATTGCAGCATCCGCTGGCAGGTCTCGCGGGAGTCGATGCGGACTTTTTCCACACTGTCGCCGACGAAATCGCGCAACACCCGCAGCACCAGCGGCAGATCTTCATACAACACGCCGATACCGGAAGTCTGACTGATCCGCTCGCGGATCGACTGCCATAGCCGTTGCAGAAACTGCATATCAGCGCGCAAGGCCTCCGGTTCCGCGCCTTCGGCAGCGGTGCGCACAATGTAGCCACCGCCCAATTCCGCCCGGAAGGCGTTGACCGTCTCTTTCAAGCGCTGCCGTTCGCGTTCGCCGTCAATCTTGACCGACACTCCGGCCATGTCAGCATCGGCCAGAAACACCAGAAAGCGGGAGGGCAGGGTGATATGGGTGGTCAGCCGCGCCCCTTTGGTGCCGATAGGATCTTTAATCACCTGCACCACCAGTTCCTGGCCCTCGCGCACCAAATCGGTAATCACCGGTTCGGTGCGGTCGCTGTTGGTTTCGTCCACGTCAGGCGGCGTTTCAGGGCGAATGTCGGAAACATGCAGAAACGCGGCGCGTTCCAGCCCGATGTCGACGAAAGCCGCCTCCATGCCGGGCAACACCCGGCAGACTCGCCCTTGGTAGATATTGCCGACCAGGCCGCGTTTGCCGGCCCGTTCGATGAGGATTTCTTGGAGGACGCCGTTCTCGACCACGGCGACCCGGGTTTCGCGGGGGGTGACATTAATCAGAATGTCGTCGCCAGTGCCGCCTTCAGTGCGGGTAGTCATACGGTTCAATTCCATTCAGAAAAGGTGAAGGCCGAACTCCCGCAGCAGTTCAGCAGTTTCAAACAGCGGCAGCCCCATGACGCCGGAATAGCTGCCGCGCAATTCGGTGATAAAGGTTGCCGCCCGACCCTGAATCGCGTAACCGCCGGCTTTGTCGCCGGGTTCGCCGGTGTCCCAGTAAGCGGCGCATTCAGCAGGTGACAGTTCACGAAAACGGACCCGGCTTTCCTGAACCTTGACCACATCACGCTGCAAGGTTGCCAAGGCGACCGCGCTCAAGACCTGATGTTCGCGCCCGGATAGCCGAGCCAGCATCGCCAGCCCCTCAGTGCGGTTGCCCGGTTTGCCGAGAATCGCCCCGTCCAGAATCACGGCAGTGTCGGCGCCCAGTACCGGATGGCGCTGGCGTTGATGCGGATTCAGACTCTGCAAGCCGGTCTGCGCCTTGAGCAGCGCTAGTCGGGCCACATAAGCATGAGGATTTTCGGCGGGGAGCGGGGTTTCATCCACGGCGACCGGCAACCGGCGATAGGAAACACCGATTTGGCGGAGCAATTCGCGGCGGCGGGGCGAGGCGGAAGCCAGATAGACGAAGGCGGGCATCGGTCAAGCGCGGTGGTAGGGATGATGATGCAGCAGGCTCCAGGCCCGGTAAAGCTGTTCGGCGACGACGACCCGCACCAAAGGATGGGGCAAGGTCAATCGTGACAGCGACCAGCGTTGAGCGGCGCGGTCGCGGCAGGCGGAATCCAGTCCATCCGGGCCGCCGATCAGCAGACTGACATCGCCGCCCTCGCGCAACCAGCCCGACAACTGAGCGGCCAATTCCGCAGTGTTCCATTGCTGACCGCGTTCATCCAGAGCGATCAGGCGGGAGTGCGCTGGAACCGCCGCCAGCAGTCGTTCGCCTTCAGCGCGAATGAGGCGGGCCAGATCGGGATTGCCGCCGCGTTGCCCGGCAGGAATCTCGATCAGGTTCAGCGCGCAGTCCCGCGTGAGCCGCCCGGCATAGTCGGCATAACCGGCTTTGATCCAGTCCGGCATCCGGGTCCCGACCGCTAGCAGGTGGATTTTCACCCCGTCGCGAGGCGTAATGCCGGGTTGGCATCCACCGTCCACAGCTTTTCGAGATTATAGAAATCGCGGGTCTGGGGCAGCATGACGTGAACCACAATGTCCACTAGATCGACCAGCACCCATTCGGCTTCCTGCTGCCCTTCGACACCGAGCGGGCGAACCCCGGCGGTGGTGCATTTTTCAACGACTTTGTCGGCCAGGGCTTTGACCTGACGGGTCGAGCTACCGCTGGCGATGATCATCAGGTCGGTAAAACTAGCGATGCGGCGCACATCTAGCACTTTGATATCCTGGGCTTTGACTTCTTCCAGGGCGTTCACAACGATGGTTTGCAAGGTTTCAAGCTGCATGGAGTTCCAGTAAAGGTTAAAGGCTAAAGAAGGCTAAAGGCCAATAGGCTGATTGTTCTGCTGGTAGAGCGCCTGGGCATGGATAGAGGCTAAGACCGCATCCGGCAGTAAATAGCGTGGCGATTGACCTCGCGCTAACAGGGCGCGAATCTGGGTGGCGGAAATGCCCAATTGCGTCACCGACTGAAACAGGATGCCGCCTGCCGGTTTTTGTCGCAAGGCAAACCGGTCATAAACCACTCGCGGCGTAGTGAAGGCTTCCAGGATCGGAACCAGCGGTTTGAGCAGGCCGGGTCGCTGCATCACTACGATATGCGCCAGTTTTGGCAGTTCCTGCCAGCGATGCCAGGTGTGCAGTTCCCGGAAGGCATCGGTACCGAGGATCAGACAAAGCGGGATTGAGTCGCCAAGTTCCTCGCGTAATGACGCCAGAGTATCGAACATATAGGACAGACCGTCGCGGCGCAGCTCCCGGTCGTCGGTGACAAAGCCGGGTTGACCAACGGTCGCCAGCCGCGCCAGCGCCAGGCGTTGTTCAGCGGTAATCAGCGGGGTTCCGCGATGGGCCGGAATCCGGCAAGGAATAAAGCGAACCTCGGCCAGTTCCAGTTCTTCGAGTAAATCCAGCGCTGGGCGCAAATGGCCGTAATGAATCGGATCAAAGGTGCCGCCGAGAATGCCAATGGGATGGGGGGACATGGACGTCATGATCTAGCCTCCCATCATTGCGGTCGGTCCGGGCGGAATACGGCGGATGGCATGGGTAGGCAGAGTCACCGACTAACGCAATATTCCATATAAGCAGCCGTGCGAGTGCTGACCTCTTCTCCACACAATCGTCCGACGACATACAAACTGGCGTCAATTCCGGCGGAAATCCCGGCGGCGGTCACGATCCGGCCATTGTCCACATACCGTTCGCCGGCGAGAACTTCGGTATCTGGGGCCACTTCCCGAAGCAGATCAATGGCCTGATGATGGGTGGTCGCCCGCAATCCCGCCAATAACCCGGCCTTGGCCAGCAGCAGCGCCCCGGAACACACCGACAGCGTCAATTCGGCCTGCCCGGCAGCGGCGGCGATCCAGCCACAGATTGCCGTGTTATGCATCAGGGCGCGGGTGCCGCCGCCGCCGGGAATAATCAGGACATCGGGACGAGGGGCGCTTTCCAGCGGATAGTCGGGAAGAACAGAAAGGCCATTGCGAGCGCGGATCGGTCCAGCGGATGCGGCGACAGTGAACACCCGGAACAGGGCGTAGTCGTGCAATTCGCTGGCGACTGCAAACACCTCGAACGGGCCAGCGAAATCCAGCACCTCCACGTCATCAAACAGCAGAATCGCGACGTTGCGGGGCTTCATCTGACAGACCTACTGGCGGATCTGGCCATCGCCCAGCACCACAAATTTCAGCGTCGTCAAGCCTTCCACCCCGACCGGGCCACGGGCGTGCAACTTGTCGGTGCTGATGCCGATTTCCGCGCCCAGCCCGTATTCGCCGCCGTCGGCAAAGCGGGTTGAAGCGTTGACCATCACCGAACTCGAATCCACCTCACGCAAAAACCGCCGCGCCCGGCTGTAGTCCTCCGTGATAATCGCGTCGGTGTGGGCCGAGCCGTAGGCGGTAATGTGCTGCATCGCCTCGTCCATATCCCTGACCACCCGCACCGCCAGAATCGGAGCGAGATATTCGGCGCACCAGTCCTCTTCTGTCGCAACCTTGGCCTGCGGCAATAGATCGCGAGTTTTGGGACAGCCGCGCAGTTCTACCCCGGCTTTTTGGTACAGCCGGCCCAGCGCTGGCAAGACCCGGTCAGCGATGCCTTCCGCCACCAGCAGCGTTTCCATGGTATTGCAGGTGCCGTAGCGCTGGGTTTTGGCGTTGTAGGCGACCGCTATCGCCTTGTCGAGATCGGCTCGGTCGTCGATGTAGACATGGCAGACGCCGTCGAGATGCTTGATCACCGGCACCCGCGCTTCGCGGCTGATCCGCTCAATCAAGCCTTTGCCGCCGCGCGGCACCAGCACATCGATGTATCCAGCCATCCGCACCAGTTCGCCGACCGCCGCCCGATCAGTGGTTTCAATCACTTGCACCGCATCGGCAGGCAGCCCGGCGGTGGCCAGACCCTGCTGGATGCAGGCGGCAATGGCCTGGTTGGAATGCAGCGCCTCGGAACCGCCGCGCAAAATCGCCGCGTTGCCGGCTTTCAAACACAGTGCGGCGGCGTCGGCGGTCACGTTCGGGCGCGATTCGTAAATGATGCCGATCACCCCCAGCGGGACCCGCATTCGTCCGACCTGAATCCCCGACGGGCGGTATTTGAGATCGGTGATTTCGCCAATCGGATCGGTCTGGGCGGCGACTTCACGCAGGCCCTGCGCCATCGCCTTGACGCCCTTGGGCGTGAGTTCCAGCCGATCCAGCAGCGCCGGTTCCAGCCCGGATGCCCTGCCCGCGTCCATATCCAGCCGGTTCGCCGCGATCAGTGCTTCCTCAGCCGCCTCCAGCACAGCAGCGATAGCCCGCAGAGCAGCGTCCTTGGCGCGGGTATCGGCGCGACCCACGATCCGTGAGGCTGCGCGGGCGCGTTGCCCGACGCCGGTCATGTACTGACTGATGGCGAGGGTCGTTTCATGGTTGCTATTGTTCATCACTTGATCTCCTGACCGATACGGGTTACAGCGCCTCGGCAAACAGTTCTATCCCCGCCAATCGCAAACCATTGGCCAGCAGCGCTTCCCACGGCGATCCCGGTTCCATGCCCTTGATGATCCGGTCAGTCCGGGCGCACTCGCGCAACAGGCAGCGGCAATCGGTCAAGCTCAGGCGTTGCAAAGTCTGGTTCAGCGGTAGCTTGCGTTTGTCCCAGACCTTATGGACGGTGAATACCGGGTCCAGCGATTGGCGCTGACTGCGGGCGAAGGCCAGGGCATTGATGATGCGGACTTCGCGGTGCAAGGCCCAGTTGACCAGCACCGGCTCGACGCCTTCGCCGCGCAAGCCGTTCAGAATCCGCACTGTCCGCTCTGGCTGACCCAAGAGCGCCGCATCAACAAAATCATAGATGCTGAATCGGGAACTGTCGCCCACCGCCGCCATCACCGTTTCGGCGGTCACTTGCCGGTCACTCACGCTCAAGTCGAGCTTGTCGATTTCCTGCGCGGCGGCCAGCAGATTGCCTTCCACCCGCTCACTGAGTAACGCTACGGCCTCCGGGGTGGGTTTCAGCCCCCGCGCCTGGAACCGCTTTTCAATCCAGCCCGGCAGTTGCCGCAACTCCACCGCCGCCGCTGGCACCAGCACTCCGGATTCATCCAGCGCCGTGAACCAGCGGCTTTTCTGCATTTGCCAGTCGAGTTTGCCGGCGCTGATCAGCAGCACCGCGTCATCGGCGGGATGTCCGATATAGTCAACCAGCGCCTTGCTCCCGGCCTCGCCCGGTTTGACCTCGCCCAGCCGCAGTTCCAGCAAGCGGCGATTGGCGAACAGCGACGGGCTGGCGGCCAGTTGCCGCAAGGCGCTCCAGTCAAAGCCGGTCGCCACAGTCAGGCATTCCCGCTCGTCATGGCCCCGGGCGCGCGCGGCGGTGCGAATCGCATCAGCCGCTTCCTGGGCGATCAGCCATTCTTCGCCATAAACCAGATAGATCGAGGCCAGGCTCTTGCGGAAATGGCCGGCGAGTTGGTCGGGGCGCAGTCTCATGATTTGACGGCTTGCAAGCGGCGGATGATTTGCCAGGCCAGTTCATCGGCCATGCTGTCGATCAGCGATTCCTGTGCAGCTTCAAAACCCAGTACCCGGTTTTCGTCGAACAGCAGGTTACGGTTGGCGCTGATGCCTTCGGCAGAAATCAGGGTTTTGCCGTTAGCCAGCGTGACCTGATAGGTCGCGTTATAGACGAGGAAATAGCTGCGCTTGATATCGAAGCGGTCGGCGGCGACCGCGCGGCGACCACTGCCCTCATTCAGGATGGTAATAGTAGCGGTGGCTTGGGCCGGATCGCGGACCACGTTCACCCCGCTCCCGACCAGCACGGTCTGCAACCGTCGACTCAGGATGCCCGGCGGCATCCCGATACCCTGGATGCTTTGGATATAAACCACCGCCAATTCCGGCGGCAAGTCCGCCTGGCCGCGCAACTGGAAGCCGCAACCGGCCAGCAGAAGGGTCAGCAGGATTCCGCTTAGGGCGATCAGGCGCATCAGCACACCACATTGACCAGCTTGCCGGGCGCGATCACGATTTTGCGGATCGGCTTGCCGTCGATGAACTTCTGGACATGGGGATCGGCCAGCGCCGCCTGTTCAATGACGTTGCGCTCAGCGTCAGCGGGAACCTGGATCTGTCCGCGCAATTTGCCGTTGACCTGCACCACCAGCTTGATCAGCGCCCGCGTCAAGGCCGCTTCATCCGGTTCCGGCCAGGCAGCGTTCAGCACCTCATCGCCATAACCGAGTTCCCGCCACAAGGTGTGAGTAATGTGCGGGACGATGGGCGACAGCAGCCGCAGCAGGATGCTCAAACCCTCACGGCGCACCGCATCGGCTCCGCCCGCGTTCCCTGAATCCAGCCGGGTCAGCGCGTTGAGCATCTTCATGCCCGCCGAAACGACGGTATTGAACTGATGACGGCCAAAGTCGTAACGGGCTTGTCGCAGCGCTTCATGCACTTCGCGGCGCAGATCGCGTACTGCTTCGGACAACACGGCGGGATCGGGTTCACCGGCAGCGCAGATCGCGGTCTGCTGCTCGGCAGCAAAGCTCCACAGCCGGCGCAGAAAACGGTAAGCGCCGGCGACTCCAGCATCCGACCATTCCAGCGCCTGATCGGGTGGGGCGGCGAACATCATGAACAGCCGGGCGGTATCGGCTCCGTATTGATCGATCAGGGCTTGCGGATCGACGCCGTTGTTCTTCGACTTGGCCATCTTTTCGATGCCGCCGATGCACACCGGTTGCTCGTCGCGTTTAAGAATCGCAGTCACTGGCCGGCCTTTCTCATCGGTTTTCACCGTGACCTCAGCCGGATTGATCCACTGTTTGCGGCCCTCGGCGCTGTCCCGGTAGAAAGTCGGCGCGATCACCATGCCCTGGGTGAGCAGATTGGCGAACGGCTCCGAAACCGTGGTCAGGCCGATGTCGCGCATGACCTTGGTCCAGAACCGTGAATACAGCAGGTGCAGAATGGCGTGTTCAATGCCGCCGACGTATTGATCGACCGGCATCCAGTAATCAGCCCGCGCATCGATCATCGCGGTTGCGCCGGGCGTGCAGTAGCGGAAGAAATACCAGGACGAATCCACAAAGGTGTCCATGGTGTCGGTTTCACGCCGGGCTGGCTGATCGCATTTTGGACAGGGGACGTTGATAAATTCCGGGTATTTATTCAGCGGGTTACCGGAGCCGTCCGGCACCAGATGATCGGGCAGGATCACCGGCAACTGTGCATCAGGCACCGGAACCGCGCCACAACCGGAGCAATGGATGATCGGGATCGGCGTTCCCCAATAGCGCTGGCGGGAAACGCCCCAGTCGCGCAGTCGCCAGATGACTTTCTTTTCCCCAAGTTCCTTGGCATTTAAATCAGCGGCAATGGCGTCCACCGCCTGAGCGAAATCCAGCCCGTCATACTTTCCGGAGTTAATGCAGATTCCATAATCGGCATAAGCGTCCTGCCACGGCGCGGGAGTGTGATCACCGGCACGGGTACGAATCACCGGCCTGATCGGCAACTGGTATTTGTGGGCAAAAGCGAAATCGCGCTCATCGTGGGCCGGCACCGCCATCACCGCGCCCTCGCCATAGCCCATCAGCACATAGTTGGCGACCCACAGCGGCAAGGTTTCGCCGGTCAGCGGATGGGTCACGCTCAGGCCGGTCGGCACGCCTTTTTTCTCCTGAACCGCCAGTTCCGCCTCGGTCACGCCGCCTTGGCGACATTCCTCAATGAAGGCGGCTAATTCAGGGTTGGTTTGCGCCGCGTACAGCGCCAGCGGGTGTTCAGCAGCCACCGCAACATAGGTTGCGCCCATCAGCGTGTCGGCGCGAGTGGTGAACACCCAGAGAATGCCGGACGGACTATTCCCCTCCTTGGGTAAGGAGGGGTGGCGCGAAGCGCCGGGGTGGTTCGATGGTTCACCCTCGGCCAACCCATAAGGAAACCCGATCCGCACCCCGTAGCTCTTACCGATCCAGTTTTTCTGCATCAGCCTGACCTGTTCCGGCCAGCCGGGCAGCGCATCCAGTTCCGTCAGCAATTCCTCGGCATAGCGGGTGATCGCCAGGTAATACATGGGAATTTCACGCTTCTCGACCACTGCGCCGGTGCGCCAGCCGCGCCCGTCAATAACCTGCTCATTCGCCAGCACGGTTTGATCGACCGGGTCCCAGTTGACTACCCCGGTTTTCAGATAGGCGATGCCCTGTTCCAGCATCCGCAGAAACAGCCATTGATTCCAGCGGTAATAATCCGGGGTGCAGGTCGCGACTTCCCGTTCCCAGTCCACCGCAAACCCCAGCAGGCGCAACTGCTTTTTCATGTAAGCGATGTTGTCGAAAGTCCATTGCGCCGGAGCTACCCCGCCGGCCATCGCCGCATTTTCCGCCGGCAGCCCGAAGGCATCCCAGCCCATCGGCTGCAACACATTTTTGCCGAGCATCCGCTGATAACGGGCCATCACGTCGCCGATGGTGTAATTGCGGACGTGGCCCATGTGCAGCCGCCCACTGGGATAGGGGAACATCGACAGGCAATAGAACTTCTCGCGGCCCGGCTCTTCGCGCACGACAAAAGTTTGCTGATCGTCCCAATGTTTTTGGGCTTCTCGTTCAATGAGTTGTGGATTATAAGATTCAGCGATCACGGCGGTTTCCTGGCGATTAAATTCGTTAAGATAACATAGGACTTTATGCAGTTTTTTGCGCTACTTAATAAAGATCAACGCAAGCTGCATTGGATTCAATTAAGGTAGATTCCAACCCAATTCCTGCAGGGTGCGATATCAGCCTGTGCCAACTGTGTTTCCGCCGTCCACTGCGCCAGCAGTAACTACGCCTTGTTCACCTGCGTTTCCAGACGTCCGACCGGACGTTGTCTGAAAACCGGCGGTTGCTTGCCTTCCATGCCCGGAACTCCGCCGGCAACGCCCGCACGGTCTGGCGGGTGATATGCGCCGCCATGCATCTGTGCGGCAATTTCCCGACTGGAAAATGGAATACGCTAAGATAGCACAAGATTTTGCAGCGTCGGCAGGGTAGCCTGACCGGTAGCTGGGCGGTTTCAGCAAATCTAATGAGGGAAAGAACGATGCCTACCCTGACTCTGAAAACTACGGTGGCCGATGACCGCCATCTGGCGCTTAACCTCACCTTGCCGCCCGATTTTCCAACGGGAAACATCGAGATTGTGGTAAGGGCCGAAACGGTGCCGGCGACAGATAACGCCTTGCCCAATGGCTCCCGATTGGCGCCCGTTGCTGAACTGCTCGAAAGCTGGCGTCGGAATCCTCTACCCGAAGCAGAGATGCAAGCGCTCGCTGAATTCGATGCTTTCCGCCATGAACATCCCGTCCGGTTCCGAATGCTTGAGGATTGCTTGTGAACCGGGTCCTCGATACCAATATTGTCAGTTATCTGCTCCGGGACATCGATCCCGTCAGTCAGCAATTCGCCAAAGTGACCAGGCCAACCCGCTATGAATGATCATTCCCCCCCATCCCCGACCCTGAGCTACCGCGATGCTGGCGTTGATATCGATGCCGGCAACCGGTTGGTGGATCGCATCAAGCCTCACGCCAAACGCACTTTACGGTCCGGCGTATTAGGCGGCCTCGGTGGTTTCGGCGCCCTGTTTGAACTGCCGCTGGATCGCTATCGGCAACCGGTGCTGGTATCCGGGACTGACGGCGTCGGCACCAAGCTGAAGCTGGCGCTCGAACTGAACCGGCATGACACCATCGGCGTTGATTTGATCGCGATGTGCGTCAATGACGTGCTGGTGGTTGGAGCTGAGCCGCTGTTTTTTCTCGATTATTACGCGACCGGTCAACTGGAGGTCGAAGTTGCGGCGGCGGTGATCAAGGGCATTGCCGATGGCTGCGTATTGGCCGGCGCGGCGTTGGTCGGCGGTGAAACTGCGGAAATGCCGGGGCTGTACCACGATGGCGATTACGACCTGGCCGGGTTTTGCGTCGGCGTGGTGGAGAAGGCCAGGATTATTGACGGATCCAAAGTCCGGCCCGGTGATGCGCTGCTGGGATTGGCTTCCTCCGGCCCGCATTCCAACGGCTATTCGCTGATTCGCAAAATTATCGCAGTCAGCGGAGTGAAGCTGGATCAACCGTTTGCCGCACAAACCCTCGGTGAAACCCTGCTGACGCCAACCCGCATTTACGTCAAAGCGATCCTGAAACTGCTGGAACAGGTCGAAGTCCGCGCCATTGCCCATATCACCGGCGGTGGACTGACTGAAAACCTGCCTCGGGTGTTGCCGGCAAAGACCAAGGCGATCGTTAATCTGTCCAGTTGGGAGCGTCCGGCGATTTTCCAGTGGTTGCAACAGCAGGGCGGTGTAGTGGAGGCTGAAATGCGGCGCACCTTCAATTGCGGCGTCGGGCTGGTTGTGTGCGTTGCAGAAGAGGTCGCCGAACCGGCGCTAGCGCTATTGCGGGAAGCCGGCGAAACCGCCTGGCGATTAGGCCACATCGCCGCCGGTGACGAGGAGCCGGTCGTGGAGTTTCTGCCGTGAGCGTGATGGAGAAAATTCGGTTAGTGGTGCTGATTTCCGGGCGCGGCAGCAATCTGCAAGCTCTGCTCGATCAAGCTGCCAGCGGTGAATTATCTGCCGAAGTGGTCGCCGTGATCAGTAACCAGCCCGGGGTTTATGGGCTGGAACGGGCGCGGCAAGCCGGGATTCCAGCGCTGGAGCTGAATCATCGGAATTTTGTTGACCGGCCTAGTTTTGAAGCGGCGTTGATTGAATTGATTGACCGTTATCAGCCGGATCTGGTGATTCTGGCGGGTTTCATGCGGCTGCTGACCGCCGGCTTCACCGAGCATTACCAGGGCCGGCTGCTCAACATTCATCCGTCGCTGCTGCCCAAATTCCGGGGCTTGCATACCCATGAGCGAGCCATTGCCGCCGGTGAAACCGAGCATGGCGCCACCATTCATTTTGTGACGGCGGAACTGGATGGTGGACCGCTGATTGTCCAGGCGCGGGTTCCGGTGTTGCCGGGCGACGATCCCGAGGTGCTGGCGGCGCGGGTGCTGGCGCAGGAACATCGGCTATATCCGCAGGCGATCCGCTGGTTCGCCGAAGGGCGGTTAAAGCTGGAGGGAGATCAGGTGTGGTTTGATGAGGAACCACTGCGGGAGCCGTTGCAGTTGGAGTAAAACACCTCAAGCCTTGCGCAGCAAAAAATGGAACTGCCCACTGTCTTCCCGGACTTCCAACAGGGTATGACCGAGTTGCCGGGTGAAGGTCTCAAAATCCCTGACTGATTCCGGATCGGTGGCGATTACTTTCAGCACCTGACCACTGCTTAAACCCGCCAGCGCCTTTTTGGTTTTCAGAATCGGTAATGGACAATTCAGCCCGGATGTATCGAGTTCGGCGGCGATAGTCGTCATGGCTTGAGTATCAAGCGGCAGCGCCGGTTATAGCCGTTGTCGTAGTACATCGGCAATTTCCGCATCGCTTAATGTCAATGGATTAGTCTTCATGCTGCCACCCCGGCAATTAGCAATGATATGCTTAAAATCGCTTTCCTGAATCTGGTAGGCATTCAGGCGGGGCAGCGCCAGCCGTTCAGTCCATTCATCCAGCAGCGCCAGTAAGGCAGCATGGGACTCCTCGATGCTGGTGAAGGATCGCCTGTGTAAAATAGCGCCAGCCTGAGCGTATTTGCGCCAAGCGGGATTATTGGAGTCGCGTTCCTGCAAAGCGCACAGATTGACGCGAGTCGCTGCGCCTATCAGAGTGCCACACACCACGCCATGCGGAATCGGGAAAAACGCACCCAGCGGTGAAGCCAAACCATGCACCGAACCGAGTCCGGTTTGCGCCAGACAAACGCCAGATAATAATGCCGCATAAGCCATTTTGGCGCGGCCTGGGGCGGCAAGTTCTCCCCCCGCATACCAAGCGAATAAGCCCTCCCGCACGGTTTGCAACCCGCTTTCCGCCAAGGCGTCGGTGAACGGATTAGCCTTGATCGACACATACGATTCCAGTAATTGAGTCAGCGCGTCCATGGCATTAGCGGCAATTTGCAAGGGCGGACAAGTCGCCAGTAAATCCGGATCAACCAGCGCATACTCCGGAACCAGCAATTCATGCCGAAACGATTTCTTGAAACCGTCATGGCCACGCACACTCAGCACCGCGTTTTTAGTCGCCTCGCTGCCCGTGCCCGCAGTAGTCGGAACGGCAATAAAGGGCATAGCAGGGCCGTGATAGGGTTTTTCCGGCCCGACGCCTTCCAGGTAATCCATCACGGAATCGCCGCTGGGCAGCAAACCGGTAACCGCCTTGGCTGCATCCAGTACGCTGCCGCCGCCAATACCCACCACTACGGCGATGCCTGCGCTGTGGAATTGCCGGACGATTTTATCAATCAGTTGTGGCGATGGTTCGTCGTCCACGCGGGCTTGTTCCCAATCAACGCCAGCTTTGGCCAATGCCGCCAATAGTACGGGCCAGTGTGGCGAGTTGGTGAATGAACGGCGTCCGGTTACGAGCAATACCTGTTTGCCATATTGAGCGATCAGTTCGGGCAGCTTGCTGATTACGCCGGCGCCAAATTCGATACGCGGCAAACGGGAAATAGAGAAGGGAGTGATCATCAAGGACTCCGCAACGGATTGACTGGTTGTCAAAATAGCTCTGGTTTTTATCTAGGAAGTTTTTATCCACATCCTGATTCAACCCCTTCCCTTACTAAAACGGTAAACCGGGTCCGCCTGAAATGACTCTGGCGAACCCGATTGGTTTTTAGAACCCGTACAGCGTCTTGTACTCGGCATCGCGACTGGCGATCAGTTGGGCCAGATTAAACACCACCTTGCATTGTTTCCAGGTGGCGTCATCTTGCATCTTGCCGTCAATCATCACCGCGCCGCTGCCATCAGGCATCGCTTCAATCACCCGTTTGGCCCACATTACTTCCTCCGGCTTCGGGCTGAACACCCGTTTGGCAATGGCGATTTGATTCGGATGCAGCGACCAGGCTCCTACACAGCCCATTAAATAAGCATTGCGGAACTGATCTTCACAAGCGGTTAAATCAGCGATGTCGCCAAAGGGTCCGTAAAATGGCAAGGCGCCGACACTCGCGCAGGCATCGACCATTTTCGCCATGGTGTAATGCCATAAATCCTGTTGCGCAGTTGGACGCGGGGCATTGGGATTGGCCGGATCGGGGTCAGTCCGCACTACATAATCGGGATGACCACCGCCAACCCGGGTGGTTTTCATCCGCCGCGAAGCCGCCAGATCAGCAGGACCCAGACTCATCCCCTGCATTCGCGGACTGGCATTGGCGATCTCGTCAACATTGGCGACGCCCAGTGCGGTTTCCAGCAGGGCGTGAATCATCAGCGGCTTTTTCACCCCATATTTGGCTTCGAGTTGCGCCAGTAACTGATCAACGAAATGAATGTCCCAAGCACCCTGAATTTTGGGCAACATAATCACATCCAGTTTGTCGCCGATTTCGCCAACCAGCCGGATTAAATCATCGAGAAACCACGGGCTGTCGAGACTGTTGATCCGCGTCCAGAACTGAGTGTCGCCGAAATTGACGGTTTTACCAATCTGTACCAGACCCTCGCGGGCAGCTTCCTTGCGTTCAATCGGCACCGCATCTTCAAGATTGCCGAGCATGATGTCGACGGTTTTGGCGATATCCGGCACCTTCACCGCCATCTTCGGATTACTGGGATCAAAGAAGTGAATCATCCGCGAAGGCAATACTGGAATTTCGCGCAGTGGCTCAGGAGCGCCGACCACCTTGGGTTTGAAGAAATCGCGGGGACTACGTAGCATGGTTTTATTCTCCGGTGGTTGCTTGGGTTAAAGCAGAATTTGATGAGGAAATTGACCGGCCAGCTCACTGTTGCTGATCATGCCGGCATTTTGGTGAAACTTGAGATTCTCTTTTTTCTCAGCTTTCATATTTCCGAATCAGCATTTGCGCTGCGACGGTAGGCGGTAAATGCCCTTGAACCACAGCATCTTCGACATCAGCGCGAATACTGCCGACTCCGGTGTGATTGAAAAAACTGGCCCGCAGATGTTCCTCGACCATGGAATAAACCCAATCCAGGGTTTGCCGTTGCCGGCGCTGTTCAAACACACCACTGGTGGCTGTTTGTCGGCGGAAGTCGTTGATTACTTGCCAGATGGCGGTAATCCCATCGCCGCTCATCGCCGAGCAGGTATAAGCCTGGGTGCGCCAACCTTCCGTTGCTGGGGCCATGTAATGCAGCGCACGGTTGTAATCAGAGCGGGCAGCGTTGGCGCGGATTTTATTATCGCCATCGGCTTTATTCACCAGCAGCGCATCGGCCAGCTCCATAATGCCCTTTTTAATGCCCTGCAATTCATCACCAGCTCCGGCCAGCATCAGTAGCAGGAAGAAATCGACCATCGACCGCACGGTCGTTTCGCTTTGACCCACTCCGACCGTTTCCACCAGGATCGCGTTGAAGCCGGCCGCCTCGCAAATCAGCATGGTTTCGCGGCTCTTGCGGGTGACCCCACCCAGTGTGCCGCTGGAAGGGGAGGGCCGGATGAAGGCGCGCAGGTCGCGGGAGAGCAGTTCCATGCGGGTTTTGTCGCCGAGAATGCTGCCGCGTGTCACGGTGCTGCTGGGGTCCACCGCCAGCACCGCGACTTTGCAGCCCTGTTCACACAGGTGCAGGCCCAGCGCCTCAATGAACGTGCTTTTGCCAACGCCCGGCACCCCGGTAATGCCGACCCGGATCGAACGGCCGGTATAAGGCAGCAGTTGCCGTAGCACTTCCTGGCCCTGATCAAAATGGGCCAGGGCGTTGCTTTCGACCAAGGTGATGGCTTGCGCGACGATATTACGGTCGCCCGCCAGGACCCCGGCAACATATTCGTCGACCGTCAACCGTCGCCGGCGCGGAGTGTGAGAACGCGGCATGGCTATGCTGGCCTGGCCGCGAAGGCCATCATGGCCGCCTTCGACGCCGCTCATGACCGAGGTGGTGAATTCCGCACCGGCGTTTTCCGGAACCCAGTCGGGTCGCTGATTAATGTCGTTCATGAATCGTCTTTATGCGTTGGAATAATGCCTAGGATTATAGCTGACATGGGGCTGACAGCCACTGAAAAATTTGTTGGCTTTCATGGCCTTTTCATCTAAAACATTCTCCGTTCTCAGGGACCTACCGTCTGTTGGGCGGGAAGTAACGCTTGCAGAGAGGGCGTGAGGCCTGGGGGAACATACGGTCGCCTCATCGGCGTAAAGGTCCCCACCCGTGGGGAATTTGAGTGGCGAAAACCAAGCCGTACCCCTGGGCAGCCTCGATGAGGCAGGAAGTCAGCCGTGGAATAGAATGTCATGGTTGATGCAACGGAGTAATGCTCCCGTTCTTGTCCCTGAATCAGAACCCGCTGTAGGCAGATCCATTTCTGGTTGATGCCGTCGTAGCGGGAACGCCCCACAGAATCTCAAGTCTTAGAAACACTATTCCGCTCAGCGAAAATCCCATGCGCTATCGCCTGATTTCCCTCAGCCTCAGCCTCAGCCTCAGCCTGATTCTGGCTCTGTCGCCTGCCGCGCCCGCCACCGCGCAATCCATCCGCCTGCCCGACATGGGCGATGCCTCCCAGGTCGATTTTGGCCCCGATGAGGAACAGAAACTGGGGCTGGAAACCATGAGAAAACTGCGTGAGCGGGATCTGATTCTGGATGACGCCCAGTTGACCGAATACATCAATTCCATCGGCCAGAGCATTGTCACCTACGCCGATCAGAATGGCGTTCCCTATACCTTCTTCATGGTTCGCGATAACGACATCAACGCCTTTGCCTTGCCGCACAACTTTATCGGCATCAACGTAGGTCTGCTGCTAGCGACCCAGCGCGAAGACGAGCTGGCGGGGGTGCTGGCTCATGAAATCGCCCACGTTTCGCAGCGGCACATCGTTCGCGCCATTGCCGATTCCAAGCGGATGACCCTGCCGCTGGCGGCGGCGATGCTGGCCGGAGCCGCGCTGGCGGCGGCCAGCAAACAGGCCGGGCAGGCGGCGATGATGGGGTCGCTGGCCGCCAGTGCCCAGCATCAGATCAGCTTTACCCGCGTTAATGAGCAGGAAGCGGATCGGGTTGGATCCCAGTTGCTGGCCAAGGCCGGCTTTGATCCCCGGGGCATGAGCGATTTCTTCGTCAAGCTGGAGCGTCAGGGCAGCGGCGAGGCGCGCAACCAGATTCCTGAAATGTTGCTGACCCATCCCCGCCCAGCGAACCGGGTGGCTGACACCCAGGATCGGGTTGAGATTCCGGTATTGCGCCGCAATGTCCCCCGCGACGGCAAAGCCTATGAACTGGCCAAGGCCCGGGCGCTGGTGCTGGCGACGGATGACAATCGAACCCTGATCCGCAATCTGGAAACGGTGCAGGCCAAAGGTGGTTCAGCAAATGATCTGGCGGATCGCTATGCCTATGCGCTGGCGCTGCGCCAGGCGGGTCGTTACGACGAGGCGCAGCAGCAGATGACCCGCCTGCTCAAGAGCGATCCGGATCGGCTGACGTTTCGGCTTGAGGCTGCGGAGATCGCGCTGGCCAAGGGCGACCGGGATCAGGCGTGGCGGCTGTTCGAGGAGGCCCGTCAGTTGTATCCCGATGATTTCACTCTGGCGATGAGCTATGGGCGAGCGCTGGCTACCCAGGGCGATCCAAAACGGGCGCTGAAATTATTGCAACCGCACCTGCGCCGCCGACCTAACGATCCAGCGCTGTATGCGGCTTACGCTCAGGCTGCGCAACGGGCCGGCGATCTGGCGGCGACTCACGCGACGATGGCTGAATACCACTACCTGAATGGCGAAGTGTTGCCCGCTATCGAGCAACTGGAACTTGGCCTGAAAAACCCCGGCCTTTCCCCTAATCAGGAGGCGCAGTTACGCGCCCGACTCAAGCAGTTCAAGGCTGATGCTGGCGTTGTAGACCCGGCGCTGTCCAAACGAACCACGCCCTGAATGGACTCAACGATCCGGTTTGCAGCGGCTATACTCAAATGGCCGCCGAATTCCCACTTTTAGGATGCTGTTTTGCCATGGCCGATCCCTCTGAGACTTCCCCTGCCGGATTCGATGCTGAACTGTTGCTCAAGCAGGCCCGCGCCTATCTGGCCTTCGGCGAGCAGATCCGCCAGGTTACCGATCGGTTTCAGGACTCTCTTGATCAGGAGACCGACTGGCGGACAGCGGCGCGCCGACAGTTCGAGCAGTTCAAGGACGCGATTACGCAATCCTCTAATGCGCCAGGCGTCAATTCGGATCTGGCCCGGCTATCGGCCATGACAGTCGATGCCTGGCAGCAAGCCGCGCTGGCGCTGGATCTGCCCATGCCCAGCCGGATGCCGCTCGACCGGAACTCCGTCGCCTGGCGGACTTATCAGCAGACTCAGAATCACTATCTTGACCTGTTGCAACAAACCGCCGAGCAGGCGCTGGACCTGATGGAGCAACGCTTGCAGGACCGCGCCGCCACTGGCCAGACCATTAACAGTCTGCGCGAGTTGTACAACCTGTGGGTGGAGTGCAATGAGGAAACTTACGCCCGAATGCTGCGCAGCGTGGAATACAGCGAACTCAGCGGGCGGCTGCTCAATGCGCTGCTGGTCTGCTACCCACGCCGCGAGGCTGCGCCATGATTCACTTTAGCCCGGATCAAATCGCCGCAGAATTGCGGAGCTTTACCGACAAGCTGGCCCAAGGTGCTAAAACCCTGGGCGAGTTAGGCGAGATCGAAACTGGTGTTTCGCCCCGCGATCCGGTCTATCAGGAAGACAAGCTGACCCTGTACCGCTACCAGCCCCGGGTGGCGGAACTGCATCCGGTCCCACTGCTGATCGTGTATGCGCTGGTCAACCGGCCCTACATGATGGATTTGCAGGAAGATCGCTCACTGATTCGGGGCTTGCTGGACGCCGGCATCGATGTCTATCTGATCGACTGGGGCTATCCCGACGCTGATGACCGGCATCTCAACCTCGCGGATTACGTTCACCGCTATCTCGGGCATTGCGTGGATGTTCTGCGCGAACAACGGCGACTGGCGGCGATCAATCTGCTCGGCGTCTGCCAAGGCGGGGCGCTGAGTCTGTGCTTTACGGCGCTGTACCCGGAAAAGATTCGCAATCTGGTGACGATGGTGACCCCGGTGGATTTTCATACCCCGGACAACTTGCTGACTCACCTAATCCGGCATGTCGATATTGATTTACTGGTGGACTCGCTGGGCAATTTGCCTGGCCAGATGCTGAATTTTGCGTTTGTCTCGCTCAGTCCGTTTCGCTTGGCCGGCCAGAAATATGTCGATGTGGTGGACATTCTCGACGACGCCCAAGCGCTGAAGAATTTTCTGCGGATGGAAAAATGGATTTTCGACAGCCCGGATCAGGCCGGTGAGGCGTTCCGCCAGTTCGCCAAGGATTTTTTCCAGCAGAACAAGCTGGTCAAAAACGAGGTGATCATCGGCGGGTGCCGGGTCGATTTACAGAAGATCACCATGCCGGTGTTGAATGTCTACGCCAGTCAGGATCATCTGGTGCCGCCGGCGGCGTCCAAAGCCCTTGCCGGGTGTTGTGGAAGCGGGGATTACTCGGAACTGTGTTTCCGGGGCGGTCATATCGGGATTTACGTCAGCGGCCGCGCCCAGCAGGAAGTACCGCCGGCGATTGCCGCTTGGTTACTGGCGCGGCTGGATGCGCCAAAAAAGAAGGGACGAAAAACCACCAAGCGCCACCAAGTCAGGAATCCCTGACTTTGCGACCTTTGCGCTCACGTTCCACCACTGGAGCCGGCGCATCGGGAGGCAGGGCTGGACCAGGCTCGCCGCCAGACGCAGATTTTTGCTGAAACTGCTCGTTGACGCTCTTCCATAACGATAGATTGTGTTCGACCAGCTCGGTCATCATCGCCAGTGGATTCTTGCCGATCAGGGTCCGCATCTGTTCCCGGAACAGGTGCTGTTGATCGACAAAAGCTTGCAGGCTCTTCTCCAGATAGTTGCCCATCATCCCTTGCAGCGTGTCGCCATAGAACCGGATGATATGGGCCAGCACTTCGCTGGTGAAGATCGGATTGCCCTGCTCTTCCTGCTCGCTGATGATTTGCAGCAGAATCCCACGGGTAATATCGGTATTAGTGCGGGCATCAATGACATGGAACGCGGCCCGCTCCAGCACCAGCGCCTTGACATCCTCTAACGTGATGTAACTGCTGATGGCCGTATCGTAGAGCCGACGGTTCGGGTACTTCTTGATGACGCGCGGTTCGCTCATGGCAGGCATAAAAAGCAACGCGACGCTGCCGATATGCAACAGGCAGCGCCGCGTGTTCGGGACTTAGTGGTAGTAGAGACCGCCGTTGACGGTAATGTCTTCGCCGGTGATAAAGCCAGCGTCTTCGGCAGCAAGGAAAGCCACAGTACGGGCGATTTCAGACGGTTCGCCCAGGCGGCCCGCCGGAATGCCGGCAATGACCTTGGCCAGTACGTCTTCACGAATGGCCCGCACCATCTCGGTGCCGATATAGCCCGGCGAGATGGAGTTGACGGTCACGCCCTTCTTGACGCATTCCTGGGCCAGCGCCTTGTTAAAGCCGTAAATAGCGGCTTTAGTGGCGGAATAGTTGGTCTGGCCAGCCTGACCGCGCAGCCCATTGACTGACGAGATGTTGACGATCCGGCCCCAGCCCCGTCCAGTCATCCCTTCATAGACCTGCTTGGTCATATTGAAGACACTGTACAGGTTGGTCTTGATCACGGCGTCCCACTGATCCGGGGTCATCTTGTGGAACATGGAGTCACGGGTGATGCCGGCGTTGTTGACTAGGATTTCGATCGGACCCACTTCCGCTTCGATCTTCTTGCACACTTCGGCGCAGGATTCAAAGCTGGTGACATCGGCCAGATAGACCGGGATTTCAAAGCCTTCCGCAGCGCGGTCCGCCTTCCACTTGTCCACGGCTTCCGGCTTGAGACCGTTGTAATCCACCGCAACGACCCGCCGACCCTGCTCGGTCAGCGCTTTGCACATGGCGGTGCCCAGCCCGCCGATTCCGCCCGTAACGACTGCAACTCGAGACATTAGAAACTCCTCATTTGGTTATTTGGTGATGAATCAATCACGTTCGACGGCCAGAGCCACGCCCTGACCGCCGCCGATACACAGGGTCGCCAGACCCTTTTTAGCGTCGCGCCGGGCCATTTCATGCAGCAGGGTCACCAGAATCCGGCAGCCGGAAGCGCCGATCGGGTGGCCAAGCGCGATGGCGCCGCCGTTGACATTGACTTTGCCGGCATCCCAGCCCATTTCGCGGTTGACACAGATCGCTTGGGCGGCAAACGCTTCGTTGGCTTCGATCAAATCCAGTTGATCCACCGTCCAGCCGGCCTTTTTCAGGCAAGCGCGGGAAGCGGGAATCGGCCCGGCCCCCATAATTTTCGGGTCAACGCCAGCTTTGGCGTAGGCGGCGATACGGGCCAGCGGCTTCAGGCCCAGATCGCGGGCGACGCTGGCGGCCATGACCAGCACGGCAGCAGCGCCGTCATTGATGCCGGAAGCGTTGCCGGCGGTGACGCTGCCATCCTGCTTGAAGGCGGGCCGCAACTTGCCCAGACTTTCTGCAGTGGTGCCGGCGCGGGGAAATTCATCAGTAGCGAATACGACTGGGGCGCCCTTGCGCTGGGGAATCTCGATCGGGGTGATTTCACCCTTGAAACGCCCTGCCTCAATGGCCGCGATGGCTTTGGTTTGGGAAGCGGCGGCGAACGCGTCTTGCTCTTCGCGAGAAATGGTCCACTGGGCGGCAATGTTCTCAGCGGTAATGCCCATGTGGTAGTGATTAATCGCGCAATGCAAACCTTCGCTCAACATTGAATCGGCCAGTCGGGCATCGCCCATCGTGGTGCCGCGCCGTGAGCCGAGCAACAGGTGCGGCGACAGGCTCATGCTCTCCTGGCCACCGGCGATCACGATCAGGTTGTCGCCATCGCGGATCGACTGGCAGGCCAGATGCACGGCCTTCAGGCCGCTGCCGCAAACCTTGTTGATATTCAGGCAGGGGACTTCAATGGGCAAGCCGGCATTCAGCGCAGCGGTGCGGGCGGGATTCTGGCCAGTACCTGCGGTCAACACCTGGCCGAGGATAACTTCGTTAATCCGGGCCGGATCGATACCGGTTTTCCGCAACAGGTCCTGGATGACCTTGGCGCCGAGAACATTAGCGGGAATGGCCGACAGGGAACCCATGAAATTGCCGATAGCGGTACGGGCGGCGGCGACGATAACCACGTCTTCCATCGGGACTAACCTCAATTATGGACAATGCCGTTTTTGATTTGGATCAGACGCCGTGCATCGCAACAGGCATCAGGACGGAGGAGGCCGGACGGCGCGCTTGTTCCTTAAAATCGCCCGGCGGAACCGGAAAGGCTCCTTGCAAGGCAAGGCGGGCATTATTGAAGTTTGCGCCAAGCCTTGTCAACCGACTTCGCAGTTGCAGCATGAGGCGTTGTGCGGCGCGGTGCAAGTAACAGGATTCCATTTGCTCACTGCAAATACCAGTCCGGCGGAATCGGATTATCCAGGGTTTCCGAACCCGGTTCGGAGTCTTCTACATTTTCCGTCAGCGTTTCGGTTTCTTCGCTGATATTTACGACGACCGTGGTCACGTTGTCACTGGCGTCACGCATCAGGGCTAGATGAATGAACGCTTTGACCGCTTCTTGGCAATTGTGATCGCTGTGGGCCAGCAGGCGGGTGATTTCTTCATCGCTGACCGTCTTGTTGAGGCCATCGCTGCACAGCAGGAACATGTCACCAGCCCGCAGTGGTTGATCGACTTGATCGACGAGCAACTGATCGGACGAGCCAACCGCCCGGGTGATCACGTTGGATAATGGATGACGGTGCGCCTCTTCAGGCGAGATTAACCCCTGATCCACCAGTTCCTGGACATGGCTGTGGTCACGGGTCAGTTGCTGTAGTTGGCCATCGCGCAACCGGTAAATCCGGCTGTCACCCACCCACAAACAGGCGCACTGGCCTTCATAAGCCGCCAGCACCACCACCGTGCTGCCAATGGTGCGATTCTGGTAACGCCGGGCGGATTCCTCGCGCAATTGAGTATTAACCCGGCACAGCCGTTCCCGCACGGCGTCCAGGAATTCCTGCCAACTGTTCGGGGGCGGGGTCTGCTGCAAGGTTTCGACGATCATTCGGCTAGCGACATCGCCTGCTTCATGACCACCCATCCCGTCGGCGACCGCCCACAGCCCCAGTTCGGGTAAGGCAACACAGGCGTCTTCATTGATCGCCCGGACCATGCCGACATGGCTACGCCCGGCGGATGACCATTGAAAAGGCAGTTTTCTGTTCATTATTCTTCGTCCTCATCGGCAGCCAGTGGCTCGCCGGAATCACAGTGAATACCGACGAGCGGTTTCTCGCTCCAGCCCCGTTGTCGCCAATCCCCAGCCAGCAGCGCCGCAAAGCCATCCGTCGGCGGCAGCCCCTCGCACAACAGCAGGCAGCGGGGCACCCATTCCGATCCTTCTGTCCACCACAAACTGGGTTGAGCAAACCCTTGCGTTAGCAGATGCGTCGCCAGCCCCGGCAGGATTTGGGGCCAGTCCAGTGTATCGGGCAGGGGATAGCACCAAGCGCGGCTAGCGGTTGCATCGCTTACGACAAAACCAGCGACGGGCGGCGGCGGCCCCAAGGTTTCCACCTGACGGCTGAAGTCGTCCAGCTCCAGCGCATCGTTATCGAGACCCGCCAGCGCCAGTTGCTCCGCGCGCTGGAACCAGGCGCTGGCGCGGGTGGGCAGCGTCAACAACGGCCAGTCCGGCTCCAGCGCTGCGGCAATGACCAGCGGATAGTAGCGCCCGACCCGGTCCATGCTGGGCATTAGGATCCCAGCGTGCGCCGCCGGCCCGCACAGGCCCGGACCCAGCGCAAAGCGCCAGATCGGGCTGGTGCAGTAATAGTCGCGCCAGGATTCTCCCAACTGGATGCGGCTGGCGGCGATGGCCGCTTGCAGCCAGTCATCCCAGGGTTCGAGAAAGCTTCGGGATAAATGGCGGCCAATAAAGTCGCCCCGGCTCGGCAGCTTGCCGAAGAAGCCGGTCGATTCAGGCGTCACAGTTGCTCCGGACACCGGAATCCCTCCAACGTCGGCAAGCGGAACGGATTAGCGCCGCTGGAAGTCCGTAATTCGTAACTCGCTTGCCGTCCGCCGATCTGAAACACGATCCGGTACTGTCCGGTGTTCAGCGGCTGAATTTGCGCCTGATCGAGAACCTTGAACCAAGCCCAGGGACCGGTTTCGCTCAGTTGCGAGGGGCTGCCGGCGACCTGGGGCAAAAATTCGAGTTTCGCCTGACCTCCGGCGCCAGTCCATTGCATCTCGGCGACTCGCGCCGCTTGACCAGCCGTATAGCTAAGGGTTTGACCGGCGTCGATGTTAAGTACGGCTTGAGTGGCATCGCCGCTGAGTTCAGTTGGGGCCAGTTGAAAACGAATCAATGGCGTCTGGCTGTTGCCGCTGAACAGTACATCACGAACGACCGCAGCCCGCTGGAAGATTTGCAGGGTTTCCGGCGGCAGACTCTCCGGCCCGGCAGCAGGGCCGCGCCAGCGCCAAAGCCCGCCAGTGGTATCCACATAGGCTTGCAGATTCTGCTTGAAGAAGCTGTCCATCAGTCCATTGGGGCCGAAGAACCGGCCAAAGGCGGCCAGGGTTGCATCCGGCGGACCTTGTACCGTGGGGCGGGCAATCGGGGTGGCGGGACCCTGGCCGACCCACTGGATGCTATTGGTCGGAACCGTCGATCCTGGCGCATTCTGCCCGGCGCCGCTCCACTGAATGGAGCTGCGCACCAGCGGATAGCGCCCGTTCAGATTGTCCTGAAAAAAGGCGGCGATTTGCGCAGTTTTCCACTGGGCGTTCAACCGGTCGCGCAAACTGCGAACGCTGTCGGCGCTGTCCAGCGCCAGCTTGTTGAGCAGGGTGTTAAACGGCGGTGGTTTGCGCACCGCGTCCACTTGCACCTGATTGACCACCGCGCCAATCTGATCCTTGAGCGTTTGCGGTACGCTCCCGTCCGGGCTGGTTTCCTTGGCGCGGACGATCGCGTTCATCTGGCTGTACAGTTCAGAAAGCGCGGCGAGGGTCTTGTCCAGCGGTGGAATCACGCCTTCGGCGCCCTTGACCTCGCGGCTATACAGGCTATTCAACCCGTTCAGTCGGATGTCGGACGCACAGGGTTGCAGAGTAGGGATAGCGGTCGGGGCGGGCGCGCCGAGAATGCCGGCGATCTTGTCGGTGATCGACTTGTCAGGCGGCGGTTTGGCCGCGTCTTCAGGTGGCGCGGGCGGGGGCTGACTCAATGCCGTTTCATGGGCGACCGTTTCAAACAGCTTGCGCAACGGCGAATCAGCCTGGGCCGACAGCACTTGCAGGATTTCCAGCGTCGCATCAGGGTTGGCGAGCGGCTTGATCGCCAGATCGGTCAGCAGGTCCTGCCATTGTTTCAGAAAATCGTTGAAATACAGCCGGCACACGCCGTCAGCGACCTGTTGCCGATCGGACAGATCGGTGGAAACCTGGACGGTCGTGCCCAGGATCCAGCTTTCATCAGCGACTTGTCCGACCAGCTTCGGGTTCTCGGTCAGAAAAAACTGGTAATAGCCGTTGTAGCTGTACAGACCCGGAATCCCGCCGCTCATGGGTTGGCCACTTTTACGGTCGAACACCCGGGGGGCATCGGGACCAGCGGCGGCGATCAGGCCAATATCCGGCGGCTGGCCGGCATTACGCTGATGTTGGCGGAGCCGGTCATAAATTCGTTGTGAGACCGGAGACTGGTTGAGCAGGGTGCGGGTGTTCTGGATCAGGGCGGCGTCTAGGGCGATCGGCGATTGCAGCGGGGCCTGTTCCAACAGGGCGTCCAGGTGCGCCGACAACTGGGCGCGCTGTTCCCGGGTGACGGAGCGCGGCAGGTTGGTTTGCCAGTCCCGCTCCAGCCAGTCCTTGACGGCCTTGGCGTCGAAATGCTGAGCGTCATTCAGCATCAGATAAATCGGGAGCGCGTCATACAGCGCACCTGGATTGCCGGCATTCTGGCGCAGCCGATCTTCCAACCGCAGCACGATGCGCGGCAGCAAGGCTTGCTGCAGCAAGCGCTGATAGATGGCCTGAGCCTGACCGCCGAGTTTTTTGCCCTGATAGAGGCCAAAGCCCATCAGCCACGGCGTTTTGGCGGTGCGGTCGTCATAGCCGCCCGGAATGGCGCGGGCTGCGTTTAGCACCGGTAGCGTCGCGATCAAATCAACCTGATCGGGTGACAGCGCCTGAATCTGGCGGGCGACTTCCAGACGCTGTTTTTCGACTGCCCGCACATAGATTTCATTGCGCGCGTAGCTGACCAGCCACAAGGTGGCGAAGATCGCGGTCAGCAGCACCGCCGTGGCGTAAGCGCCGCGCTGAATCCAGGCCCGCCACCGCTCCACCCGCAGATTGGCCCCGGCGATCTCGGCTTCTGGGAAGATCACATCGCGCAGCAGACGGGTGATGAAATAGCTCTTGCCTTTGCCGGAAAACGTGCTGAGGGTTTGCCGGTTCAGCCCAAAGGTGGAGGCCAGCGCACTGGTCAGCCGGTCAATCGGGGTGCCTTCCTGAGTGCCGCTGGTGAAGTAGAAACCGCGCAGCAGCACCCGCTCCTCGAAACGGCTGGGTCGGAACACTTCGGTCATGAACCGTTCGGCGACCTGTCGAAGCGAGCCGAATTGCTGGGGCAGGGTATAGATCAGATCGCGTCGCTGCGGGTCGCGCTCGTCCTGCAAGCGTTCCACCAGCCGGTCGTTGAGGCGCTGCTCCAGCAGTTCAAACTCGCGGCTGAAGTGTTCGACCACACCCTCCGGATTGGCGGGATCGTCCATCGGGAAGGTCGCGCCCCAGACCTGCGCCCGCTCCTCCTGCCCGAGATCGTTGAAGAATTCAATAAACCCCGCGATCAGATCGGCTTTGGTGAACAGCACATAAATCGGAAAGCGAATCCCGAAATGCTCATGCAGTTCCTGGATCCGCTGCCGGATCGCCACTGCCTGGGCGGTGCGCTCCTCCTCGGTCTGCTGCATCAGATCCGCCAGACTGAGCGCAACAAAGGCGCCATTGATCGGACGACGCTTGCGGTGTTTCTTGAGCAGGTCCAGGAAGCCGCGCCATGCCGCCCGATCCACCTCTTCGTGGCTGTCCTGGGTGGTGTAGCGGCCAGCGGTGTCAAGCATCACGGCTTCATCGGTGAACCACCAGTCGCAGTTGCGGGTGCCGCCCACCCCGCGCACCTTGCCGGCACCCAATGGAAAACGCAGCCCGGAGTTGATCAGCGCCGTGGTTTTTCCGGAGCCGGGCGGACCGATGATGATGTACCACGGCAGTTGGTAGAGATACTGGAAACGTCCGGACTTGCCCCCCAGTCGCGCCCGCTTGAGCGTTGCCAGCGCCTCTTCCAGCCCTTGCTTGAGGGTAGAGATTTCTTCGGAAGAAGCGGCTTCATTCTCCCGCTTTTTGCGCTGTTGCTCGGCGGCGTCCTGACCGCCCCCGCCGCCGGCGCCCCCACCGCCGCTATCACCACCGGAACCACCGCCACCGCCGGCCGCTCCGCCGGTGGCCTGACCGGCCAGATCGGTCAGAATGTCGCGATTTCGTTTCAGCGCATCGATGTAATAAATGAGCTGGTAAAGCCCATACATGCCGCCGACGGTCATCAGAGTCCAGACTCGTCCGGCATCGCTCGCCAGTGGGGTGTTGCCCGCTATTGCGATCAGCGGGCCGAGATACCAGATCAGCGCAGCCACGGCCAGCAGGCCAGTGACGCCGATAAACCAGGGACTTTTCAGGAAACGCAGGATTTTGTTCATAGTCCCGACCTAGTTGACGCCGGTCAGCAGGATGATGTCGACTCGTCGATTGAGCGCCCGGTTTTGCGGCGTATCGTTGGGGGCGACCGGTTCGGTATCGGCGCGGCCCTCACCGGAGAACCGCCCGGGATTGGCGCTGTTGGCGGCCAGAATCGCCACCACACTGTCGGCGCGAGCCTTGGATAAATGCCAGTTGGACGGAAATTGCAGGGTGCGGATCGGAATGTTATCGCTGTGGCCGGTGACCAGCACCTTGCCCTGTACGGTGTTCAGTTCCTTGCCGATCTGCACCAGCAGCGGCAGAACCTCCGGTTTGACGTTAGCGCTGCCGGAGTCGAACAGCCCATCGCCGTTGATACGAACTGTGGTTTTATCGGCGGCCTCCAGCACCGAGACCTTGCCTGCACGGATCTGCGGGTCCAGGAAGGTCCGCAGGTTCTGGGTGACCTGGGCGTAACCGGCGTTGACCTGCGGTTTGGGCGGTAGCGCCGGCGCAGCGACCATGCCACCGCGCCGCACCATCGCGACCGGTTCCTCGCGGATGCCGCTGAGCGCAGTCAGTACGGGGTCAGAGGCGCTGTTTAACAGCCAGTTAAAGGTTGCATAGGCCAACAGGAGCAGCGCTGCTGCGACCGCTGCCACCACCCACAGCGGTACATAGCGAATCAGCGGGTTGCGCTGTTCGCCGCCGCCCCGCCAGTGCGGAGCCAGTTCCCGCTCGAATTCGCCACGCGCGGTGCGAATGGCGTTATAGACCCGCTCCCGCTGTTCCTCCAGCCGGCTGCGGCCGTTGTCCAGCAACCGGTAGCGGCCTTGAAAGCCAAACGCCAGACACAGGTACATCAGTTCCAGCAGATAAAGGTTCTTGCGGGGGTCCTGGATGATCGCATCGAGGAGTTCAAAGAATTTCTCACCGCCCCAGGTTTCATTGTGAAAGGTGATCAGCAGACTGTTTTCGCTCCACTGACTAGCCCGGCCCCACGGCGTGTTCAGCACCACCTCGTCCAGGGTAGTGCAAAGAATATAGCGGGCGCGAAATGCGGTTTTCTCGTGGATGCCGGCGTTGCGGGCATTGGCCATGAATTCCTTGACCTCATCGATCATCCGCGACCGCAGCCGCTCCGGCTCCGGATGCGAGGCGGTGTTTTTAAGGCGCATGATCAGACTGAGCAAGGGGGCGGCGGCGGCCTCCAACGGATTAAGGCCGACTCCGGGCGAGATGGGCGCGGTTTCCACCGGGGGCGGGCTGGCTGGACGCGGGGGGGCGGACGGCGCTCCGGAACTGGAACGCCGTCCGCCGGGCATAGGCCGGATCAGGGTGCGGTCACCGTCGCCATTGCCGTCAGTGGGTGCAAACGGGTCGTCAATCGTCACGGTTCGTTACTCTGCCTCTTTGATGGCCCAGAACGCCATGTCCAGTCCGGGGAATTCGCCGCCCACATGGAAGGCAAAGCCGCCGGAGCTGAGGATCTGCTTCCAGAACTCGCTGCTGCGATCCAGCCGGAAGTAGATGAAGTCGGACTGGTAGGGAATCTCACGCGGCGCGACCGGCAGGGCGCTGACTCCGATGCCGGGGAGGTGGTGGTTGACGAACTGGGCGATTCGCTCCACTGGGCCGATCTTGACCTGGGTGGGAAACCGGGCGCGCAACAGATCGGTCGCCATGTCGGCCCGCACCGCCAGGATGAAGGTGGCCTTGGTCAGCAGCGGCCGCTCGCGGTCGGTGATGATCGCCACCCGGATGCCGTATTGCCGCTCCTCGATGGGAATCCGGATCGCCGCCTGTTCCTCGACTAGGCTGAGCGACCGACGCAATTCGGTCATCAGGATGCCAAAGGTCTTTTGCAAATCGTCATGATCATAAGCAGGGAATAAGGGCGGGCGGCGTTTGGCCTTACCGGTGAAGGTCGTCATTTCACCGGCCAGTTGTACCGCGATCTGGTAGAAGGCTTCAGGATGCAGACCCCGCATTGCCGCCAGATGGACAAACAGCGGCTCAAAGCGGTTAACGGCTTGCAGACGCAGGAACTGGGCGATATCGACGCCGGCGCCGCGCCCGGTCCCCGCTCCAGACACCCGATCGGCCAGCGCATCGCCCCGCTGGTGCAGCAGGCCCAGTACTTCGGTGACGAAGCCATTCAGGGCCGGGACACCCCGACAATCTAGGCACGGCGGCAGATAGTCATCATCCAGCACGACGGTTTGATCGGTGCGTTTCTCTCGCACCCGGACCATGCCGATGCAGGTGTAGTCGCTGAAATCGCGGGTGTCGGGGAACAAGCGCAGCCGGCGCTCGCCAATCTCGACAAAGGCGCTGTTGTTGGCGGTGTCGATGTTGTTGTCGCGCACCTCGCGGGCGGCTGCCCGGTAGCGGGCGGCAGTGTCCTGCAGATCGCCGCGTTCGATGTCGGCCATGCCGGTCCGCCGCAACGGTAGCGCCAGCAGGACGCGGGTATCGCGAACGTCAGCGCCGATATCCAGTGGGGTAGGCGGCGGGTCGTGGTCGGGGATGCTGAATGGCGTGCCATCCGGCAACAGCCCCCGGGCCGCGGTGATCGCGATCTTGCCCAGCGCCAGCGCTTCCCGATCCAGGGTCAGCGCACTGATCCCCCAGGAATAGGGGCGCAGATCGCCGCAGGATTGCCGGACCAGGGCTTCGAGATAACGATCCTGCTGCTGGAAATGCTGGGGGCGCAGGAACATCCCCTCGGACCATACGACCTTGCTGTACCAGCTCATGGCGGCGTCGCTCGCTTCATCGCTTTGTGGGAGATCATCTAAGGTTAAGGATAGTAGACCCGGGTTAATTCTATGGAGATCGTAGCATCCCGACTACAAAACGGCAGGGGATCGCCGCAACTGCCAGACTCACCGGTTACGCAACCGTTCCTGATAGGCGCGGGCGAATTCATCGCCGAACAGTTCGTTGAAATCATCCTCAGCCTCCCGCGCAATCGTCTGATATTCCGACGTAAACAGATCCCAGTATTTCGCTTTACGGCTCGCCGGCAGGATGGTGTCGAAGACCGAGTGCTGGAGGCGGGTCTCCAGGTTGTCGGGATCGAAGCGTTCCAGCAGGCGATTCAGGGCGGCCTGGATACCGGCCATGACCGCCACCTGATGAGCCTTGATGTCGGTAAAAGCCTCATGCACCGCCTGCACCGGCGACATGTAGGCATCCTGCCGGGGCGCCAGCAGCAGCACCATGATCTCCTCAATACGAAGGGGGGGTTGACCCGGCGGGGTCTTGAGCGGATTGTTTTCCATCGGGCCAAGGGTGGTCCGGTCGAGCCGGAATTCACCCTTGATGTCGCCCCGGGCGCGGAGAATTTCAGCCAGCCCTTGAACGGTCTCGCGGAAGATTGCGCCGAGATTGGCCAGGGTTTCCGGCAACCGGTCATCGGCCAGCCGCACCTGAGGCAGTCCGGCCCCCCCTAGAAAGGCGCGCAGCAAATCCTGATCGCCGGACTCCACGGGCGGCTTGGGCGGCGCAGCAACAACAACTGGCGGTCGCGGTGGTGGAGCGGCTGGTCTGGCGGGGGCAGTGGCGCTTGGCAACGGCGGTTCCGGCGCTTGCGCCGCAGCGTGAGGAGCAGCTGGCGACAGTGGCGATGGCGAAGCTGGCGCTGTAGCGGCTATGGCTGCAGGTGGCGCGGTTGGGGGCGCCAGCCACCAGTCATCAGGAATCACCGCTTTTTGTGCGGCGCCAGGCGTTTCGTCAACCGGTTGAGCGGGGATAATCTCCGGAATGATCGGGGGCGCTACTGCGGGCAATTCGGGAATTTCCAGCGGCGGGGGCGCAACCGGGCGAACCGGTTCGATCCGCTGTTCCGGCTTTGGAACGGGCGGGGCCAGATCGAACGGTGGCGGAACTGTTTCGGGAATCAGCTCCGGCGGTTCAAAAAACGCGCGATCCGGCGCTGAAATATCGGGTGGCGGCTCAGTGATGACTCGTCCGGCAGGGTAGCTCCGGCCAGGCAACGGCAGGTGAGAAGCCTCCTGATCATCAGTCAGCAGGTCGGAAAAAGAGGGTTTGTCGCGATCGCCACTGGCGATCCCGGCGGGTTCGCCGGGAATGATCGAGTCGCCAGCCATCAATCCTGGAAACGGCACGATATCGGTGATCGGTCCATCTGACGGGGATTCTTCCAGTTCGTCCGCTCCTGGTTGCAGGATGACCCCGATCTCATACTCGCCCAGCACGAAACGGTCGCCGTCCTTGAGCCGAGCTTTCTGATTGCGACCGATGCGCTGGTCGGCGTCATTCAGGTAAACGCCGTTGGTGCTGGTGTCGGTCAGGAAATAGCCGCCGTCCTGGTGATGGACCGTGCAATGCTTGCTGGAAAGAATGCGCTCCGGGTCTTGCAGGATCCAGTCATTCTGCGCAGCGCGGCCAATGCTGATCGACCCGCGATCCAGGATTTTGGTGGTTTCCTGGCCCGGAGAGAGCCGCTGGTAGCTGGTGATGGTCAGTTTCAGGGACATACACGCTTTCCGTGGGCAGGGACGCCGTTTCAACCGTGCGGGCGGATGAGCGATATCGATCCGGCGCAATCGCTACAACAATTTTTAGTTCTACAATTTTCAGTCTATACCAGCCCGGATCGCCGCGCCAAGCCGACTATACTTGAACCTACAATTTTGCATGAGGCGCATTCAGCTATGAGTGTTATTGACGTTCAAGCCTTGCTGGGCGAGGTTGCTGCCGGTTCGCCGTGCGGCGCCGATCTCGAATACGACCCGGCGTTTGCCCAGTTGGAGGAACAGGCGCAGGAAACCCCGGAGCGCCAGTATGGCGACACCATCATTCCCGCCGAGCCGGCTGACTGGCGTAGCGTCAAGAAGACTGCGCTGGCGCTGGCGGAGCGCACCCGGGATTTGCGGGTCGCGGTGTATTTGACCCGCGCCCTGCTCCACACTGATGGCTTGCCCGGGTTTGCTGAGGGCCTGGCGCTGGTGGACGGCCTGATCGAACGGTTCTGGGCGCAGGTTTACCCGCAACTGGATCCTGATGACGACAACGATCCAACTTTACGGGTCAATACCATTGTGGCGCTGTGCGATCCGGAAGCTACGCTGCATGCGTTGCGCGAGACGCCGTTGGTCCACTCGCGCAGCCTGGGGCGGTTCAGCCTGCGCGATGTCCAGATCGCATCCGGGGCGCTGACGCCGTTGGCCAAGGACAAGGATCAGGGAGGAGGAGAGTTGCCGACCCCGGAGAAAATCAACGGCGCGTTCCAGGAAGTCGGATCGGAGCAAGTGCAGGCCATTGCCGCCACGATTGCCGAAGCCATCGACCGGGTCCAGCGGATTGAGGCCGGGCTGACCGACCAGATCGGCGTCAGCCAGGCCCCCGATCTGAGCGCATTAGTTGGGGTTTTGAAGGAGATGCGTCACCCGCTGGTTGATCATCTCCAGCGGCAGGGGGTAGGGATAGCCAGCGATGCTGTGACTGGATCTGAAGGCGCTGGCGAGGAAGAGACCGGGAAAGCTGGAGCCGCCGGGCAACCGTCGACGGCGGGCGGCGCCCGGCTGGTCGTCGGCGAGATCGCCAGCCGGGAAGATGCTCTGCGCATGATCGACAAAATTTGCGAATACTTTGACCGTTATGAACCGTCCAGCCCGGCGCCATTGTTGTTGAAACGCGCCAAGCGGCTGGCGACGAAGGACTTTATGGCCATTCTGCTCGACTTGACTCCAGGGGGAGTCGAGCAAGCCAACCTGATTTTCGGGACGCAGGACGACAATGCTGAATAACCGACTACAATAGTTGGTTGTATGGTCCGGATTCCCGCTGGGCGTTACCAATACCGTGATTCCAGAGAGAGGTAAGTTCCAATGGCGATGAGCAGCCAGAAATTTATTGCCCGTAACCGGGCGCCGCGCGTCCAGATCGAGTACGACGTTGAGGTCTACGGCTCGCAGAAAAAAGTGCAGTTACCGTTCGTGATGGGGGTGATGGCCGATCTGTCGGGCAAACCGGCTGATCCGCTGGCGTCGGTGGCGGATCGCAAGTTCCTCGAAATTGACGTGGACAACTTCGACAGCCGCCTGAAAGCGATGAAACCCCGCGCCGCGTTCCGGGTACCCAACACCCTGACCGGCGAGGGCGATCTGAGCGTGGACATCACCTTTGAGAGCATGGACGACTTCTCGCCAGCGGCGGTGGCCCGCAAGGTCGATTCCCTGAACCGGTTGTTGCAAGCCCGCGAGCAGCTTACCAATCTGATGACCTATATGGACGGCAAGACTGGCGCCGAAGAACTGATCGCCAACGTCCTCAATGATCCGAGTCTGTTGCAAGCGCTGGCTGCCGCGCCCAAGCCGCAAGACAGCGCCAAGCCCGCTGCCGAGGAGTCATGAGCCATGGCCGAACCTAATGCTACTGCCCAAGCCCAGCCCGGCGTCGAAACTCAAACTCTGGAAGGCGGCGATTTTTCCTCGTTGCTGCAACGGGAATTCAAGCCCAAGTCCGATCAGGCCAAGGAAGCGGTCGAGAACGCCGTCCGTACTATGGCCGAGCAGGCCTTGCAGAACACGACGCTGATTTCGCGGGACGTGGTCAAGTCGATCGAATCGATGATTGCGGCGATTGACCAGAAGCTGAGCGAACAGATGAATCTGATCATCCACCATCCTGATTTTCAGCAGGTCGAGAGCGCCTGGCGCGGTCTGCACTACCTCGTCAACAACACTGAAACCGACGAGATGCTGAAAATCCGGGTGCTGAATATCTCCAAGAAGGACCTGCACAAGACCCTCAAGAAGTTCAAGGGCACCGCCTGGGATCAGAGTCCGATCTTCAAGAAGATGTACGAAGAAGAATACGGCCAGTTTGGCGGCGAACCGTTTGGCTGTCTGGTCGGCGACTATTACTTCGATCACAGCCCGACCGATGTGGAATTGCTGCGGGAGATGTCCCAGAACGCTGCTGCTGCGCATTGCCCGTTTCTAGCCGCCGCCGCGCCGACTGTTATGCAGATGGATTCCTGGCAGGAACTCAGCAACCCCCGCGATCTCACCAAGATTTTCCAGACGCCGGAATACGCGGCGTGGCGGTCGCTGCGTGAATCCGAGGACTCGCGCTATGTCGGGCTGGCGATGCCCCGCTTCCTGGCGCGGCGACCTTATGGGGCGAAGTCCGACCCGGTCGAGGATTTCGATTTTGAGGAAGATGTCGAGGGGGCGGATCACAGCCGGTATGTGTGGGCCAATTCGGCCTATGCGATGGCGACCAATATTACCCGCGCGTTTAAAATGTACGGCTGGTGTACCCGGATTCGCGGCATTGAATCGGGTGGCGCGGTGGAAAATCTGCCGACCCACACCTTCCCAACCGACGATGGCGGGGTCGATATGAAATGCCCGACCGAGATCGCGATTAGTGACCGGCGCGAGGCCGAGCTGGCTAAAAACGGCTTCATGCCGTTGATTCACAAGAAAAACTCCGACTTTGCCGCCTTCATTGGCGCGCAGTCGCTGCAAAAGCCGGCGGAGTACGAAGATCCGGATGCGACCGCTAACGCCAACCTGTCGGCGCGCTGGCCCTATCTGTTTGCGGTTTGCCGGTTCGCGCACTACCTTAAATGTATGGTGCGCGACAAGATTGGTTCGTTCAAGGAACGCGACGACATGCAACTCTGGTTGCAGAACTGGATCAATCAGTATGTGGACGGCA
Source organism: Gammaproteobacteria bacterium (assembly GCA_020846135.1). Classification (GTDB taxonomy): domain Bacteria; phylum Pseudomonadota; class Gammaproteobacteria; order Competibacterales; family Competibacteraceae; genus RXIV01. Next base: position 106,243 of record JADLEK010000053.1, on the reverse strand, counting down.
ATCCGGCTTTTTCCAGCGAGGAGACCAAGGCCTTGAAACCCTTGGCTGATGCGCAAGTGATCGTGGAAGAAGTGGAAGGGAATCCTGGCTACTACACCTCGAAGTTCTTTTTACGTCCGCATTACCAGTTGGAGGGACTCACGGTGTCGCTGCGGCTGGTTTCTAAGTTGCCTTCGGCCAAGGGCGGTTAAATAGGATGGCGTGATGGACGATTCAGAGTGGCCCTAAGGGGTTCATTATGGGCCGTCCAGGGATAACTTCCTGGGTTTTTCCAATAAAAACAATTGTTTTTTATTGGCATGTGATGTGCTTAGAGTAAGGCAAGTCGGCAAAACTTTCTGAAGATAGCAAGTCTGAGTTTGGAAAGGGCGCCGATCCGTTCATGCTGGATTGTCATTCAATCCACTGTTTCTTCCAAACCGCGAGGTGATTGTCATGGCAAGATTAGATGCTTTTCTGGATCTGAAATCGGGCAACGTGAAGGGTGAATCTAAGGAAAAAGGGTTTGAGGATTGCGTTCAGTTGCTGTCCTGGAGCTGGGGTTGCACCAACTCGGGGTCCGCGTCCCATGGTGGCGGTATGGGGACCGGCACGGTGAATATGCAGGATTTCCATTTCACCATGACCATGAACACCGCTTCGGGACCCTTGATGACGCTCTGTACGACGGGCAAGCATTTCAAGACCGCCATCTTTACCCAGCGTAAATCGGTTGGCGAGGAGACCCCGGCGAAATTCCTGGAAATCACCATGTCCGATGTTCTGGTCAGTTCCTACCAGACTGGCAGTTCCGGCGCTGAATTGCCGCACGAAAGCTGCTCGCTCAATTTCAGCAAGATCGAGCTGGAGTACTTTGAGCAGGATGCGACCGGCGCTCTGAAGTCGAAGGGCAAGCTGGGCTACGACGTCAAGCTGAACAAGAAGACTTGATGCGGCCGGACGGATGGCTGTTCGACGGGTCATCCGGTCATGAAATATCCGCGTTTTCGGGATACTCTCCTGGAAGCGCGGAATCGTTTTTACTGGCGATAACTGAAACTGAAAGGGGCGTGGCCATGTTAGCTGAACAAAGCCTGCGTGAAGGTCGTCTGGCGGAGGCCCTGGCCGAGTTGCAAACCCAGGTGCGCAAGGAACCCGCCAACCCCAAGCTCCGGATTTTTCTGTTCCAGTTGCTGGCGGTGCTGGGCCGCTGGGATCGGGCGCTGAACCAGTTGAACGTGCTGGGCGAGATGGACGCCTCAACTTTGCCGATGGTGCAGACCTACCGGGAGGCGCTGCGTTGCGAATCATTCCGGGCTGATGTTTTCGCCGGACGGCGCTCGCCGCTGGTGTTTGGCGATCCGGAGCCGTGGGCGGCGCTGGTGCTGGAAGCCTTGCGACTGACTGCTGCGGGTCATTATGCCCAGGCCCAGACGGTGCGCGAGCAGGCGTTTGAGGCCGCGCCAGCGACGACTGGGGCGCTGGATGAACAGCCGTTTGAGTGGATTGCCGACGCAGACCAACGCCTGGGGCCGGTACTGGAGGCGATTGTCAACGGTCGTTATTACTGGATTCCGTTTCAGCGGATTCAAACCATTGTGCTGGAGCCGCCCACTGATCTGCGCGATTACGTCTGGATGCCGGCGCAATTCACCTGGGCTAACGGAGGCGAAGCCGTTGGCCTGATTCCGGCTCGTTACCCCGGGTCGCCCGACAGCGCCGATCCGCTGACGCAATTGGGGCGCAAGACGGAATGGCAGGAATGTGCAGCCGGAATCTGGCTGGGGCTGGGGCAACGCATTCTGACCACTGACCAGGGTGAATACCCGCTGCTGGACGTGCGGCGGATCGATCTGCAAACCGGCGTGGATGGGGCGGAGGCCGAAGCCGGCGATGGCTGAACTGACCTCCAAAGAGCGTCTACAGCCCTCGCTGCTGGATCGGTTGACCGATGATGAGCCGGATCAGCAGCAAGAGTCGCGTGATCAGCGGGTGCTGTCCGCCAACCGCCTGCGTGAATGCGTCCTGCGTGATTTGGGCTGGCTATTCAACTCGACCCGGTTGCCCGAGCGTGAGGAGGTTGAGCGTTACCCATTCGCAGCCCATTCGGTCATCAACTTCGGATTGCCGCCGCTGACCGGTGCGACCGCGCGCAGCGTTGACATGGAGGCGCTGGAGCGCAATCTGCGCCAGACCGTTGCTGACTTCGAGCCGCGCATTTTCCGGCAATCGCTGCGGGTGCGCACCGAACTGACTGAGGAACGGATGAGCCACAACGCCCTGACCTTCGAGATCGAAGGTGACTTGTGGGCGCAGCCGCTGCCCTTGCAGTTGTATCTGAAAACCGAGATTGACCTAGAAAGCGGCCAGGTGCTGATTGAAGAATCCTCACGGTCCCGGGAGCGCTGATGGATCCCCGCCTGCTGGAGTATTACAACCGGGAGCTGCAACACCTGCGCGAGCTGGGTGGGGAATTCGCCCGCGAATTCCCCAAGATCGCCGGGCGGCTGGGGCTGGAAGGCTTCGAGTGCGCTGATCCTTATGTCGAACGGTTGCTGGAGGGGTTCAGCTTTCTGTCCGCGCGGGTGCAGCTCAAGATGGATGCCGAGTTCCCGCGCTTTACCCAGCACCTGCTGGAAATTATCTATCCCTACTTTCTGGCGCCGACCCCCTCAATGCTGGTCGCCCGTTTCCAGCCCGATCCGACCGAGGGCGCACTTGAAGCAGGGTTTGTCATTCCCCGGGGTAGCGAACTGCATGGGTTGCTCGGCAAGGGCGAACAGACCTCCTGCCAATACCGGACGGCCCATGATGTGACGTTGTGGCCGCTGGAGCTGACCGAAGCACACTATTTCGCCGGCAAGGAACCCGTCGCGCAACTAGATCTGCCGGAGTTGTCGAAAGTTCGCGCCGGGATTCGGCTGCGGTTGCGAACCACCTTGCCGGGGCTGGTGTTTAACAAGCTGGCGCTGGATCGTCTGCCGCTGTTTCTGAATGGCAGCGACGCTTTGCCGGCCCGGTTGCATGAGCAGTTGCTGACCAATGCCGTGATGGTGGTGGCGCGGCCTGGTCAACGCCCGGCGCCCTGGTTTGAGCGGCTGGCGGACGGTTCCATTCAGCGGCTGGGGTTCGAGGACAGCCAGGCGCTGTTGCCTTGCCCGCCGGTGTCCTTCCAGGGCTACCGGCTGCTGCATGAGTACTTTGCCTTCCCGCAACGCTATCTGTTTGTCGAACTGGGCGGACTGGGGCCGGTGGTGCGGCGCTGCGCCGGGCCGGAGCTGGAGCTGCTGATTCTGCTCAACCGGGCCGATCCGGCGCTGGAGAATGCAGTCGCTGCCGCCAACTTCGCGCTGTTCAGCACGCCTGCGATCAATCTGTTTCCCAAGCGGGCCGATCGGATTCATCTGAGCGATCAGGTCGCCGAACATCATGTCATTCCGGATCGGACCCGACCGCTGGATTTCGAGACTTACCAGGTCACCGGCGTGACCGGCATTGGCGCTGATAACGAGGAGCAGGAATTTTTGCCGTTTTACGCCAGCTACGACCGGCTCAGTCAATGCAGCCAGCGGTCGTTTTACACCGTACATCGTCTGCCGCGCCTGTTGTCCGATCGGCAACGACGGGTCGGTCCGCGCTCCAGCTATATTGGCGGCGAAGTTTATCTGGCGCTGGTCGATGCCGATGAGACGCCTTATCGTGGCGACTTGCGGCAACTGGCGGTTTCGACGCTATGCACCAACCGTGATTTGCCGCTGCACATGCCGGTTGGACGGGGCGATACCGATTTCACCCTGACCTCCGGGGCGCCGGTCAGCGTGGTGCGCTGTCTGGCCGGCCCGACCCAGCCCCGCCCCTCCCATGCCCATGGCGATACCGCCTGGCGTTTGATCAGCCACCTGAGTCTCAATTATCTGTCGATCACTGATACTGATGCTCGGCAAGGGGCTGGGGCGCTACGGGAACTGCTGGCGCTGTACGGCGATCTGGCTGAATCGAGTGTCCGCAAGCAGATTGACGGGGTTGGTTCGGTGCGGACTGCGCCCATTACCCGGCGAGCGCCCATTCCGGGTCCGATCGCCTTCGCCCGGGGTCTGGAAGTCACCGTGACCCTGGATGAGGCGGCGTTCGAGGGTGTGGGCATTTTCCTGCTGGGCGCGGTGCTGGAGCAGTTCTTCGCCAAATACGCCTCCATTAACTCCTTCACCGAAACGGTCGTCAAATCGACCGAGCGCGGCGAGATCATTCGATGGCCAGCCCGGATCGGACGACGGCAGACCCTGTAGATCTGCTGGAAGCGCTGCGGCAAAAACCGTATGCCTTTCATTTTTTCCAGGCGTTGCGGCGGCTGGAATGTCGTTACCGTGACCGGCCCCGGCTGGGTAAAGCCACGCGCCTGGCGGACGATCCGGTGCGACTGGCCCAGGAGCCGTCGATGGCGTTTGCGCCGTCCACCCTGACTGCATTTGATCCGGGCAATGACGAGCGTCCGCCGCGCCTGAGCGAATACTTTTTGGGCCTGTTCGGACCGCATGGACCGTTGCCGGTGCATCTGACCGAGTATGCGCGGGATCGGTCGCGTCAGCATGGTGATCGGACGTTCGCCCGGTTTGCTGACCTGTTTCATCACCGGATTCTGAGTCTGTTCTACCGGGCCTGGGCCGATACCCAACCGACGGTCAGCTTTGACCGGCCCGAAACCGACCGTTTTAATGTCTACGTTGGCGCCCAGTTTGGGTTGGGCATGCCGTCGCTGTGGAACCGCGATGCTGCGCCAGACCTGGCCAAATTTCATTACGCCGGACGATTCGCCTGCCAGACCCGCAATCCTGAAGGGCTGGAGGCAATTCTGGCTGATTTCTTCAAGTTGCCGGTGCGGGTGGACTCCTTCGTGGGTCACTGGCTATCCCTGGATCAGGCCAGCAGGTGCCGGCTCGGCGAGACTCCCGCGACCGGCCTGCTCGGGATGACAGCGGTGATCGGCGAGCGGGTGTGGGATTGCCAGCACCGGTTCCGGATCGTCATGGGGCCAATGAATCTGGAAGAGTTTCAGCGGTTCCTGCCAGGCAGCGACAGCTTGCGACGACTGGTGGCCTGGGTACGGAACTACGTCGGCGACGAACTGCTGTGGGATGTGAACCTGATTTTGCAGAAGGAAGAGGTTCCGCCCCTGCAACTGGGCGAGGGAACCCGGCTTGGCTGGACGACTTGGCTCAGCAGTCAGCCGCTGGCCCGCGACGCCGACGATCTGAAGCTGGACGCCGTCATGTATTGTGAATAAAGGCTAAAGAATTCCAGCTACTACCTTGGGTTTTAATCTTTCGCCTTTCGCCTTTCGCCTTTCGCCTTTAACCTCATTTATGGAGTCCGAATCATGGCCGAAATCAGTCGCGTCGCCTTGTTTGGAAAGCTGAATAGTCTCGGCTATAAAGCCATTGAAAGCGCTACGGTTTTTTGCAAGCTGCGGGGTAATCCCTATGTGGAGCTGGTGCATTGGTTGCACCAGATTCTGCAATTACCGGATTCCGACCTGCACCGGGCGATTCAGCATTTTGGCTTGAATCCTTCGCGATTGGCCAAGGATTTTACTGACGCTCTGGATCGTCTGCCGCGCGGCGCTACCTCGATTTCCGATCTGTCGGCGCATGTTGACGCGGCGGTTAAGGAAGGCTGGGTCTACGCGACGCTGTTGTTCAATGATTCGCAGGTGCGCACCGGTCATCTGCTGGTCGGGGTCTTGAAAACCCCGGATTTGCGCAATGCGCTGCTGGCGATTTCCCGCGAGTTCGACCGGATCAAGCCGGATGATCTAATGGGGCAGTTCGGCGACATCGTGGCGGCATCCCCGGAAACCGGGCTGCGCGCGACCGACGGTTCGCAAGTGGGCGGCGGCGCGGCGCCCGGCGAGGCCAGCGATGCGCTAGCTCCGGCGCAAATGGGTAAGCAGGAGGCGTTGCAGCGGTTTTCGGTGGATCTGACCGAGCGGGCGCGCAAGGGTGAACTCGATCCGATCGTTGGGCGCGATGAGGAAATCCGCCAGATCGTCGACATTCTGATGCGCCGCCGCCAGAACAACCCGATCCTGACCGGCGAGGCGGGGGTCGGAAAAACCGCAGTGGTGGAAGGCTTTGCCCATCGTATCGCCGCCGGCGAGGTGCCGCCGCCGTTGAAGGACGTGACGCTGCGGGTGCTGGATGTGGGCCTGCTCCAGGCCGGGGCCAGCATGAAGGGCGAGTTTGAGAACCGACTGCGTCAGGTGATTGACGAGGTGCAGTCTTCGCCCAAGCCGATCATCCTGTTTATCGACGAAGCGCATACTCTGGTCGGCGCCGGCGGCGCGGCCGGCACCGGCGACGCCGCCAACCTGCTCAAGCCGGCGCTGGCCCGGGGCAAGCTCCGCACCATCGCCGCCACCACCTGGGCCGAATACAAAAAGCACATTGAGAAAGACCCGGCCCTGACCCGTCGTTTCCAGGTGGTGCAGATCGGCGAGCCGAGCGAAGAAAAGACCATCCTGATGATGCGCGGCATGGCCTCCACTATGGAACAACACCATCGGGTGCAGATTCTCGATGAAGCGCTGGAGGCGGCGGTCAAGCTGTCGCACCGCTACATCCCGGCCCGCCAGTTGCCGGACAAGGCGGTCAGTCTGCTCGATACCGCCAGCGCCCGGGTCGCCATCAGCCTCCACGCGGTGCCCGCTGAAGTGGAGGACTGCCGCCGCCGAATTGAAGGGCTGAAGGTTGAACTGGAGATTATCGCCCGCGAAACCGCCATCGGCATCGAGACCGCCCAACGCCAAGCCGACGCCAGCGAGAAGTTGCAGGTCGAAGAAACGCGCCTGGCGCAACTCGACGCCCGCTGGCAGGAAGAGAAAGGGCTGGTTGACCGGATTCTGGAGCTGCGGGCCAAATTGCGCGGCGACGGCGGCAAGGTTGAAGTTGCGCCGGAGGCCGAAGCGGATTTGGAACGGCAAACCCGGCTGGTCGAACTCAAGGAACTGCTGACCCAATTGCACGCCCTGCAAGGCGAATCGCCGCTGATTCTGCCCAGTGTGGACGCCCAGGCGGTCGCCTCAGTGGTCGCGGACTGGACCGGGATTCCAGTCGGGCGGATGGTCAAGAATGAAATCGAAACCGTGCTGAGTCTGGCCGATATTCTCAACCGGCGGATTATCGGCCAGCGCCACGCTCTGGACCTGATCGCCCGGCGAATTCAAACTTCTCGCGCCGCGCTCGACAATCCCAACAAGCCCATCGGCGTGTTCATGCTGGCTGGCCCGTCAGGGGTGGGCAAGACCGAAACCGCACTGGCGCTGGCCGAGGCGCTGTATGGCGGTGAACAGAACGTCATCACTATCAATATGAGTGAGTTCCAGGAAGCGCACACCGTTTCGACCCTGAAGGGCGCTCCTCCCGGATATGTCGGCTACGGTGAAGGCGGGGTGCTGACCGAGGCGGTGCGGCGGCGGCCGTACAGCGTAGTGCTGCTGGATGAAGTTGAGAAAGCCCACCACGACGTGCATGAGATTTTCTTCCAGGTATTCGACAAGGGCTGGATGGAGGATGGCGAAGGCCGGCTGATCGACTTCAAGAACACCCTGATTCTGCTGACCACCAACGTCGGCACCGACCTGATCATGGGTATGTGCAAGGACCCGGAACTGCTGCCGGAGGTCGATGGCCTGGGCAAAGCCCTGCGCGAACCGCTGCTGAAAGTGTTCCCGCCGGCGCTGCTGGGCCGGCTGGTGACTATTCCCTACTACCCGCTCAGCGACGAGATGCTCGGCGACATCGTTCGTCTGCAACTGCGCCGGATCGAGAAGCGGATTCTGGAAAATCATAAGCTGCCGTTCAGCTATGACGACGAGGTGGTCAAGTTGATCGTCAGCCGTTGCACCGAACTGGAAAGCGGCGGGCGGATGGTGGACGCCATTCTGACCAATACCGTTCTACCTACCATCAGTCAGGAGTTCCTGACCCGGATGGTGGAGGGCCAGCCGGTGGCGCGGGTGCAACTGTCGGTGCGGGATGGCGAGTTTGCCTACAGCTTTGAGTAAGCGATTTGAGTAAGAGATTGGCGGAGGTGTGACCCATGATCCCAAGCGGATTCGGCAAAGCGGGCGATGATCAGGAGGGCGACGACATCGCCATCCCGGTCTTCAAGTGGACCGGGGCTTATGCGGGCTTTTTCCAGGGCGAGTATTTATACGATCGGTTCGGTCGTTACCTGGGCTGGCGCGAACCTGATGGACCAGTGTGGAAATATGACGGGGGGCTGTTGGGTCAGGTTATGGCCGAGCATTATCTGGCCTACGACTTGCGGATGCTGCCTGAGCGCCGGACCCCGCGAGTGCCGCCAGTGCCGGCTCAACCGCCGCTGCCACCGTCGCCGCGACCGTTGCATAGACCATTGCTGGGCTGCCGGGACCCGCTGGAAGATCTGTTGCGGATGCCAACTTCCGGCGAGCTGGTTGGGCGCTGGAGTTCCGCTAGTGAGTCCCTGGAGTTCGATCGGGAAAGCGGCTTTCAATGGGCCGCGACGGACCAGACCGAAATCGCATCCGGGACCTGGGCATTGCGGGGTGAGGAGTTGTGGCTGCACTGGCAAGGCGTTGAAGAGCCGGATCGGCGCTACTGGATCATCGAATTTACCGGCAATTCGTTGCTGCTGCGCTGGATGAGAGAAGCGGGGCGCAGTTTGCCCTTCCGCTTGCAGCGTGAGCAGCATCCTCCCCTGCCACAGGACGCACCCGATGAACCGCAAGCAGCGTAGGGCGCTGGCCAGCGGGGCCGGTCCCAGCGTGGAACAATTGGCCCAGTGGCTGCAACAGGCGATTCAGGCCCAGCAACGAGGTCAGCTCAGCGAGGCGGAAGCGCTGTATCGGCAGGTATTGCAGCGCGATCCGCAACAAGTCGAAGCCCTCCACTTTCTCGGGGTGCTGGCGGCGCAGCGCAGCCAGCACGAAGCCGCCGCCGAGTTGATCCGGCGGGCGCTGGAACTGAATCCACAGTACGCCGATGCCTGGAATAACCTGGGTAATGTACTGACAGCGCTCAAGCAACCGGAAGAGGCTGCGGACGCTTACCGCCGGACTATTGAACTGGCGCCCGCCAATGTGGGCGCTCATGGCAACCTCGGCGTCATCCTGACTCAAATCGGCCAGATCGAGGAGGCAGTCACCGCTTGCCAGCAAGCGACGGCGTTAGCGCCCGGATGGGCAGAGGGGCATTTTAATCTGGCGACCGCGTGGTTGGCGCAGGGTGATTATGTTGGAGCGATGGTGGCTTACCAGGAAGCCTTGCGCCTGAATCCCGATCACCTTCGGACCTACAAGGCGCTGGGCCTGCTCTTTTACAAGCTGAACCGTCGCGAGGACGCCGCTGAGTTATTCCAGCGCTGGCTGGAGCGGAATCCGGACGATGTGGCGGCCCGACACATGCTGGCGGCCAGTTCGGGATGCGAGGTGCCGGGGCGAGCAGCGGATGACTATGTTCAGACCATCTTTGACGACATGGCTGACGATTTCGATCAGCACTTGCAGCGCCTGGCTTATCAGGCTCCGGCGCTGATCATCCAGGCCGTGGCCGCCGCGCTGGGACCGCCCAATGGATCGCTGGAGGTCCTCGATGCCGGTTGCGGCACCGGCTTGTGCGGACCGCTGTTGCGCCCCTATGCCCACAGATTGACCGGCATCGATCTATCGCCGGGGATGGTTGAGAAGGCGCGGGCGCGGGGCGGCTATGATGAGTTGATCGTGGCCGAACTGACTGCGTTCCTGGCGGAACGGCCCGCAACCTGCGATTTGATCGTGTCTGCCGATACCCTGGTGTATTTCGGCGATCTGCAACCGCTGTTTGTCGCCGCCGCCACCGCTTTGCGTCCGGGGGGATGGCTGGCGTTTACGGTGGAGGAAATTGCTGACGCCGAAACCTCGGTCGGCTTCAGCCTTGAACTCAGCGGTCGTTACCGGCACTCCCAGACCTATCTGCGCCGGACTCTGGCCGAAACCGGTTTGACGCTGGCGACCCTGGAGCCGGTGACCCCGCGCATGGAGAGCGAACGGCCGGTGGCCGGGCTGTTGGCCATGGCTTATCAACCGACGTTGGTCAACGGCTAAGAGCGCCTCCCGTGCATGACGATAACGAACCCCCTGCCCAGCTTGGCCCAGCAGTTCCGGCGGTCTCGGCGGCGACTCTCGGCGTCTGGCTGATCCAGGCGCGGGACTGGCAACGCCAAGGTAATCCGGGTGAAGCACAGGCGCTGTGCCGGCGGATTCTGACGGTTCAGCCCCGCCATACCGAAGCGCTCAATCTGCTCGGAATGCTGCTGCTCCAGCAAGGGCGGCTGGCTTTGGCCGAACAAACCATCCGGCAGGCGATCCAGAGTGCGCTGGGCGACGCCACGGCCTACGCCAACCTTGGCGCTACCTTGGCCGCACAGCGCCGCCATGAAGCAGCGGTTGCCGCTTTCAGTCATGCCCTCCGGCTCCGTGCTGACGATGCGGACGTTCAGATTCAACTGGGTGATGCCTACCGGGAGTTAGGTCAACTGGCCGAAGCGGTGATGGCCTGGCGGCAAGCCAGCCTTCTGCGTCCTGCCGATCCCGACCTGCATTACCGGCTCGGTTTGGCGCTGGCGGAACAGGGTCAAGCTGAAGAGGCGATTGCCGCCCTGGAAATCACCCGCCAGGGCAATCCCAATCACCTTCAGGCGATCACCCTGCTGGCAACGCTGTTGCACCGTCAGGGCCGGATCATTGATGCCGGCCAGGTCGTCGGCAGCGCCATTTTAGACTGGGGGGCAACGGCGGCAGCCGAGACCCTGTTGCGCGACTGGCTGATGCTGACGCCCGACGATCCGGTGGCCCAGCACTTCCTAACGGCGTGGTTTAGTCAGGACATTCCACCGCGCGCCGCTGACGCCTATGTGATCCGGCTGTTTGATCAATATGCCGATCAGTTCGATGAGGATTTGCAGGGACTCCAATACCGCGCCCCGGAATTGATCGCTGAGGCCATCGCGGCGACGCTGGGGCCACCTGACGGGACGCTGGAGATTCTGGACGCAGGTTGCGGCACCGGTCTGTGCGCTCCGTTGCTGTGGCCTTATGCCTGCCATCTGACCGGGGTTGATCTGTCGCCGGGGATGGTGGACAAGGCCCGGCAGCGCGGCGATTACGATGATCTGGCGGTGGCCGAACTGACTGCATTTCTTGTGGAGCGGCCAGCGGCCTACGATCTGATCGCGTCTGCCGATACGCTGGTCTATTTCGGCGAACTGGGACCGGTATTGACCGCAGCGGCGGTGGCGTTGCGGCCAGGCGGTTGGCTGGCGTTCACGGTGGAGGCGGCGGATGCAGAGGTGACGCCGGACGGTTTTTGCCTGAACCGGAGTGGTCGTTATAGCCATACTGCTGATTATGTACGGCAGATGCTGACACTGGCTGGCCTGACGCTGGCGACGCTGGATCGGGTGACGCTGCGGCTGGAATACGATCAACCGGTCGCTGGATGGCTGGTGATGGCGGCCAGACCAGCGACCCATCCTGATGGTGAGCAGGCGATGCCATGAGCAACGCTGACTCCCCATTTAATCCATCTCCAGCCCTGATCAATTCATGGCTCCTTCAGGCGCGAGACCGGCAACGCCAGGGCAACCTGGTTGAAGCCCAGGCCCTGTGTCAGCAGATTTTGACGATCCAGCCCAACCATGTCGAAACGCTGAATCTGCTCGGGATGCTGTTGCAACAACGCGGGCAGTGGACTCAGGCGGAGCAGACCATCCGGCAGGCGATCCGCATCGCCCCGGCTGACGCCGCGACCTATGCCCGTCTCGGCGCGATACTGCTCGCGCAGCGCCGCAATGAAGAAGCGGTAGCCCCCTTTGCCCACGCCATCCGGCTCCGACCTGGCGATGGGGAAACCTGCATCGCCTTGGGCGCGGTATTCCGGGCGCTGGGGCGGTTGCCAGAAGCGGTCGCGGTTTGGCGGCAAGCCAAACTCTCGCGCCCACACGATCCAGACCTTCACTACCGACTCGGTTCGGCGCTGGCGGAATGGGGCCGGGACGAAGAAGCGATCATTGAATTAGCCGCCGCTTGTGAGGGCAATCTGGCCCATGATGCGGCCATTACCTTGCTGGCGACGCTGCTGCATAACCACTGCCGGATCGAGGAAGCGCGGAACCTGATCGGCGATGCGATATTCCGGCGTGGCGGTGCGGAACAGGCGCTGGTCCTGCTGCAGCACTGGCAGAGTTTGATGCCGGGCGATCCGATCATTCAACATCGCCTGGCAGCCTGGTTTGGTCAGGAGGCGCCGATGCGGGCGGCCGATGCTTATGTGGCTGATTTATTTGACAGATATGCGGATTCTTTTGACGAAGCCCTGGCTGGACTCGCTTACCGGGCGCCTGCATTGATTGCTGAACAACTGGCTGAAGTGGCGGGAGCGCCGGCGGGTCAATGGCGGGCGCTGGATGCGGGTTGCGGCACCGGCTTATGTGGACCCTTGCTGCGGCCTTGGGCGCGCCATCTGACCGGAGTGGATTTGTCGCCCGGCATGGTGGATAAAGCCCGGCAGCGGGGCAGCTATGATGAGTTGGTCGTGGCGGAATTGACCGCGTTTCTGACCGAACGGCCAGCGAGCTATGACTTGATTGCGTCCACCGATACGTTGATTTATTTCGGCAATCTGGAGTCGGTGTTGAACGCGGCCGCTCATGCCTTGCATCCCGTCGGCTGGCTGGCGTTTACGGTGGAGCAGGCGACCGGAGAAACAGCGCCCAATGGCTTCCGGTTAAACCAGAGTGGTCGTTATAGCCATACTGCTGACTATGTGCAGCGGACGCTGACAGCATCCGGATTGAAACTTCGGGCAATGGCCCCCGCAGCGCTTCGACTGGAAGCCGGCGAGCCGGTTGCCGGCTATGTGATGCTGGCGCAACGTCCCGGTGAGGATGCTGTGGCATGAATTGCTGGATTCCATCCGCCGCCGCCGTTATCTTGACGCCCTTTGGGCGCAGATGACGGCAAATCGCTTGCACCGGCTTCGCGCAAGGTTTTTTCACTCTTGGAGACGATCTCGATGGTCGAGTTCGATGAAGTACGGCAGCTAATCAGCGAAATGCTACAACTGGGTGACCGGCTGGGGGAACTCGGCCCGGATGCCCCGCTGCTGGGGAGCATCCCGGAATTCGACTCCATGGCGGTCGTTGCGCTGATTAGCGCCCTGGAAGAACGGTTTGATCTGCAGATCGCTGATGACGAAATCAGCGCTGAAACCTTTGAGACGCTGGGCAAGGTTCATGAATTTGTCTGCGACAAGCTCAGGACCGGGGCCTGAGCGCATGACTGCCATTCAGTGAAGGGCGGTGGGCATTAATTCCAGGAGGCTGGGGATTAAGGCGATTCCTGAAAAGAGGATACCCGCCTTGATTCCCACTCCAGTCAAACGTAAGACTTTTAGCCACGGAATGACACAGAAAAAGAAAGAATTTCCGTGTTTTTCCGTGGCTAATCTCTGGAATGATGATCGATACTCAGTATAGTCCTTATGAGAAATCCCCTAAATGCGCATCGACAGTGATTCAAACACGTCGCCGGTCATGTTTTGCAATACCGTCAGCGCATCCCAATCATCCCAGGATTCCTGGATGAGGCCATTCTCGATGCGATGGAAGCTCATGCCGGTGACGGTGAGATTCTGACCGCTGGGCGCAATCCCCATAAACTCGCCCCGGTGGGTGCCGCAGGCGATCCAGCGGGTGGCGACCTTGTTGTCCTCGGCCACCTGATCCTGAATATCAAAGTGGATATCAGGGGCCGTGACGTGATACAGCATGACCATCTGCTTGAAGCCATCCACGCCGCGCACCGGTTCTGACAGAGTCGCAATATGGCCGATGTAGTCAGACGCGATGATTTCAGCCGCGACCGACAGGTTGCATTGGCTCCAGATGACTTCAAAGTTGCGCTGAATGAGGGCCTTGTTGGCGTCGAGGGTACTGCGGTCGGACATAGGGGATTCTCCTTAGAGGGATGCGGGGCGGGTATTCTGTGGAAGGAACGCGAATTGAGTTTAATCCGTTCCATACCCGCCTGCTATGGGCCAAACCGTAGTCTCAGACTTTAACCTTTAGCCTTTAATCTTTAACGTTTAATCTTTAACCTCATAATCAACCGGCCGCGAGAGATCGGATCATGTCTCAACCAAGCCCATCATATTTTCAGGATGTCGAACGCTGCGTAGACGAAAGCATCGCCCGAGTCGGTCAGCAGGTGGTGCTGGGCATTCCTCTGGGGATTGGCAAGCCTAACCCACTGGTCAACGCTTTTTATCAGCGGGCCAAGGCCGATCCGCAACTGCGGCTCAAAATCATCACCGCGATCACTGTTGAAACGCCCAAGGGTTCCAGCGATCTGGAGAAGCGGTTTTTGGGGCCGTTCGTCGAGCGGGTGTTCGGCAATTACCCGGATCTGGATTATGCCGTTGATTTGCGCACCGGCCAGTTGCCGCCCAATGTCGAGGTCGCCGAATTCTTTTTCAAGCCGGGCGGCTATATGAATGTGCCGATGCAGCAGCAGAACTACATCAGCACCAACTATACTCACGCCGCCCGCGACCTGATGGCCAATGGCGTCAACGTACTCGCCCAGCAGGTGGCCACCCGCGAGGTGGATGGGGAACGCTGGTTCAGCCTGGGCAGCAATCCGGATGTGACCCTGGATCTGCTGCCGCTGATTGCCGAAGCCCGCCGCCAGGGCCGGGCCGTGGTGACCATCGCCGAGGTCAACCGCGAGATGCCGTTCATGTACAACGACGCGATGGTGCGGCCCGCTGATTTTGACCTGGTGATTGATCATCCCCGCTACGATTTTCGCCAGTTTGGCGCGCCCAACATGCCGGTCGATAACGCCGATTATCTGCTCGGGTTGCAGGCCAGCGCCCTGATTCGCGATGGCGGCACCCTGCAAATCGGTATCGGCTGTCTGGGCGATGCGATTGTTCATTTCTGCCGGATGCGCCAGCAGCAGAACGACCGCTATCAGCAGTTACTGGCCGATCTGCGGATTCCGGAGCGTTATAGCGAGCTGATTGGCGACATTGGCGGAACCGGTCCGTTTGCCCAGGGGCTGTATGGGGCCAGCGAGATGTTCGTCAACGGCTTCATGTATCTGCATCAGGACGGGATTCTCAAACGCCGGGTCTATGACAGCGTACCGCTGCAGCGACTGCTGAATGAAGGCGTGATTACCGAAGTCGTGAATGAGCGGATGCTGGCGACTTTGCTGGAGCGGGGCGTGATTCCAGCCCGGCTGACCGAAACTGATGTGGCTTTCCTGCGCCGGTTCGGGATTGTCAATAGCCGGGTTCATTACCAGAACGGCGAGTTGCTGATCGGTGAAACGCTGCGAGTTCCTGCGGAGCTGGATCGGGTCGAGAGCTATGCTGCCGTCGTCGCCAATGGTCTCGGCGATCAGCTCAAGGGTGGCATCATCATGCATGGCGGGTTTTTCATGGGGCCGCAGAGCTTCTATGAGGCGTTGCGCACTCTGCCGGAAGCGGAAAGCCGGCTGATCTGCATGACTACGGTCAGGAAGGTCAACCATCTCTACGGCGGCGAGGAACTGGCGGTTTTGCAGCGGCGCGACGCCCGCTTTATCAACACCACCATCATGGTCACATTGCTGGGCGCGGCGGTGTCAGACGGGTTGGAGAATGGTCAGGTGATCAGCGGGGTGGGCGGACAGTACAACTTCGTCGCGATGGCCCATGAACTGCCGGGCGCCCGGTCGATCCTGATGTTGCGCAGCACCCGCGAGAGCGGTCTGAGCGTCAGTTCCAACATCGTCTGGAATTACGGCCATATCACCATCCCGCGCCATTTGCGGGACATCGTGATTACCGAATACGGGATTGCCGACTTGCGCGGGCGGTCGGATCGGGAGGTGATGACCGCGCTGATTAACATCGCCGATTCGCGTTTCCAGCCGGAACTGCTGGAAAAAGCCAAACGCGGCGGCAAGATTCCGCAGGATTATCAGATTCCGCCGCAGTATCTGCACAACACGCCGGGCCGGATTCAGGCGCGGCTGGTCCCGCACAAGCAGTTGGGATTGTTGCCGGACTTTCCGCTGGGCACCGACTTCACCGAGGAAGAAATGATCCTGGGGCGGGTGCTGAAAGGACTCAAGCTGCGGTTGTCCACCAAGGGCGATCTGATGAAGACCATCGTCAAGGCGATGACTGTCGGTTCGGCGCCGGAAAAAGCGCAGCGCTATCTGGCGCGTCTCCAGTTGGATCATCCATCCGGCCAGCGGGAGAAGATGATCCAGAAACTGATCGTCTCCGAGTTGATCGCCGGCGGCTATGTCTGAACCATAGAAACGATCAAGGCGCGGGATTAGCGCGCCCTGATGATCAACAGAAATTTTGCCAATTCCTTGAGTTCGTCATACCCGCGCAAGCGGGTATCTAGTCCTTTCAGCGGCTGCCTGGATTCCCGCATTCTCGGGAATGACGGAAAGGGAAAGTCCTAATCAATGCCGCCGCCACCAGCGGCTATCCGCTACTCCGGTTGCGCCAGCACTTCCTCAGCTTCCTCCGCCGTCAACGTGGCTAAATCTTCGGTTATTACGGCTTCTGCCTCCAGCAACACCGGTTTGGGGGGCAACGGGTCAGGCCGCAGCACCAACCCACCCAGCGGCGGCGCGGTAATCGTGATCGAGTAGGGCAGATCCATCCACGGCCGTTCTTCGGCGATCAAATCAACCCCGCCATTGCCGACCCCACTGCCGCCGTAGAAGTGCGAATCAGAGTTCAGCACTTCGGTATAACGGCCCGCCCGTGGCACCCCAATCCGGTAGCCGTGGCGCGGCACCGGAGTGAAGTTGACCAGCACCACCAGAAAATCATCGTCCTTCTTGCGCAGGTAGCTGAGAATGGATTGCTCGGCGTCATGGCAATCAATCCACGAGAAACCCTGCCACTCAAATTCGTAATGATGCAATTCCGGGCTGCCGTGATAGAGCCGGTTCAGATCCTTGACCAGTTGCTGCATTCCCTGATGTAAGGGGTATTCCAGCACATACCAGTCCAGGGTCGTGGCGCTTTTCCATTCGGTGCCTTGGCCAAATTCCGTCCCCATGAACAGCAGTTTCTTGCCGGGATGGGTGAACATATAGACATAGAGCAGCCGCAGATTGGCAAACCGCTGCCATTCATCGCCCGGCATCTTGTTGATCATCGAGCCTTTGCCATGCACCACTTCATCGTGCGAGAACGGCAACATGAAGTTCTCGGTGAAGCAGTACAACATGCTGAAGGTCAGCAGATCATGATGATATTTGCGATGTACCGTACTCTGCGCCATATAGCGCAAAGTGTCGTTCATCCAGCCCATGTTCCATTTCATGCTGAAGCCAAGGCCGCCCAGATAGGTTGGGCGGGTGACTTGTGGCCAGGACGTGGATTCTTCAGCGATGACCAGCGCGCCGGGATGCTCGCTATGTACGACCGTATTCAGCTCGCGCAGGAAATCAATCGCTTCGAGATTCTCGCGCCCGCCGTACTTGTTGGGGATCCATTCGCCTTCCTTGCGCGAGTAGTCGAGATAGAGCATGGAAGCGACCGCATCGACCCGCAGCCCGTCCAGATGAAACTCCTCGATCCAGTACAGGGCGCTAGACAGCAGGAAGTTTTTCACCTCGTAGCGGCCAAAGTTGAAAATCAGCGTCCCCCAGTCGAGATGCTCGCCTTTGCGGGGGTCGGTATGTTCGTACAGCGCTTCGCCGTCAAAGCGGGCTAAGCCGGCCGCGTCCTTGGGGAAATGCGCCGGCACCCAGTCGAGAATCACGCCGACGTGGTGCTGGTGGCAGTAGTCGATGAAATAGCGGAAATCGTCGGGCGTTCCGAACCGGCTGGTCGGGGCATAATAGCCGGTGGTCTGGTAGCCCCAGGACGCATCGTAAGGGTGTTCGGTGATCGGCAACAGTTCAATATGGCTGAAACCCAGGTCCTTGACGTATTCCACCAAGCGGTGGGCCAGGTCCCGGTAGTTCATGAATTCGCCTTCCGGACCGCGCTGCCACGAACCCAGATGGACTTCGTAGACCGACATCGAACCGTGCAACCAGTCGCTGTTCTTACGCTGGTCAAGCCACTCGCCATCGTTCCAAGTGTAGCTGTCGGTCTTGGCGACGATAGTGGCGGTGCTGGGCCGCAGTTCGAAGTGCTGACCGTAGGGATCGGATTTGAGCAGAATCGCGCCGCTGTGGCGATGGCGAATTTCAAACTTGTACAGATCGCCGGGGCAAAGATTGGGGATAAACAGTTCCCAGACCCCGCTGCTGCCGCGCACCCGCATTGAGTGAACCCGGCCATCCCAGCGGTTGAAGCTGCCGACCACGCTGACCCGTTCGGCGCTGGGCGCCCAGACTGCGAACAGTACGCCGGCGACGCCATCGGCCTGGTGCGGATGCGCGCCAAGGAAGCGGTAGGCGTGCCAGTGCTTGCCTTCGCCGAACAGGTACAGATCAAAATCGGCGATCTGCGGTGGGAAGCAATAGGGGTCGTAGGAAATATGCTCGTGGCAATCGGAGTCGCGCCAGATCAGTCGGTAGCGTTCCGGAACCTGATCGGGCTTGCCCTGCCATTCAAACAGGTCAGTGTTGGGGACGCGCTGCATCGCCAGATTGCCCTCAGCGATGTGGACTTCCTGGGCGTAGGGCAGGTGGGCGCGAACCACGACCTTCTTGTCCTGGGGATGGCGGCCCAGCACGGCGAAGGGGTCATGGTGGCGGGCTTCAATGATGCGCTGCAATTCGGGTTGGAGTTTCGGGCTCGTCACGTTTCTATTTCCTGTTTTCTGTTGGCGGTTGAGGGTATGCCCGGCGGTGGATGCTTGAGACCGGGGCGGGCCGGTGGGCATTGTCGCAAATGGCGCGGCCTTGCCTGGGTGATCGGGCCATGGCGGGCGTCTGCTTTATTGGAGGGGTCAAGCGCCGGGCGTACCGATGCCGCAAAGTATACCTTGAATTAGTTGGGGATGAGGGTTGATCCCACTGCGGGCGAGGTGGAGGGAGTTTGATAGCCCATCGCGCAGTAACGTCCCGGTTGGCGGCGCAGTTTCGGGCCGGTTTCAGCGGTCAGCAGGCCGCGCTCCAGCAGTCGTTCCCACGCCGATGACTGCAGCAGTGGGCTGGCCGTTGACAAAGACCTGCGGGTGATAGCGCCGCAGTGATTCGCGGTAATCCTGGCCGGACATCAGCATAGATGGGTTTCTCGGGGTGGAGAAAGAGGGAGGGTTGGCATTGCCTCATTCTGATCAGGGGGTGCAGGCGATTTGGATTGGGTAGGCTTAT
Source organism: Gammaproteobacteria bacterium (assembly GCA_020846135.1). GTDB lineage: Bacteria > Pseudomonadota > Gammaproteobacteria > Competibacterales > Competibacteraceae > RXIV01. Next base: position 86,898 of record JADLEK010000053.1, on the reverse strand, counting down.
AAAATAACAGTTTTAAAAGTTGCTTTTAATCTACTTTTTAGGTATGAAATTTAGGTGAAACTCGTGTTTTAAGATGCTACGAAATAATTTTGCAATTACCTCAATAAGGCTGCTTTTTTCTTCAGGTTTTCTGAGAAAATCATGCGATTTTTAGAATTTTGAAATTATCTCGAAGTATTACGTCGGCTGTTAGCTTTGAATCGGGAGCGACCACTGACCGGAGAAATTCAATGACTAAGGAAAGAAGCTCCAAGGCCGGCGGGTTATCTTGGTAAGAGCCTGACAGTCCCTACAAAAACGCTGCTGAGGAGTTCCCATGCCGAAAATGCGCGCCAGCTTTCAGGGATTGGTTCAGGTGCTGGCGAAAAGCCTGTACCCGGAACCGGATGTGTTCATCCGTGAATTGTTGCAGAACGCCCATGACAGCATTCAACTGCGCCTAGTCGCTGACGGTGAACAGGACGGGGAGATTCGTATTGATGTGGATGACCGCGCCCAAACGCTGAGTTTCAGCGACAACGGGACGGGCATGGATCAGCGGGATATTGAGGAATTTCTGAGCGTTATCGGCAGCACCGGCACCGGCAGTCGCACTCAGGAACTGGCCTCGCGGGACGTGGCGGTTTCAACCATCGGCCAATTCGGCATCGGGTTGCTGTCGGCCTTCGTCGTCGCCGAACGCATCGACGTCTATACCCGTAAGCCGGGTGCCGCGCAGACCTGGCGCTGGACTAATCAGGGTGGCGAAGATTATGAGCTGACCGCCTTGCCCGCGACTGCGCAACCGCCCGGCACGCGGGTCGTGGTCACGCTCGCGCCTAACCAGACCGCGTTTCTCGACGGTCAACGCCTGCGCGGGATCGTGCGGCGCTATGCCGATCTGTTGCCATTTCCGATCCGGCTGAACGGGGTCGGGCCGATCAATGCGGTCAACGCGCCCTGGCATGAGCCGGGTTGGTGCGATCCGGTGGAACGCCGGCAGTTGCTGACCGCGTTTCTCAGCCAGCGGTACGCCGACGCGCCGTTGCTGGTGATTCCCCTCGACCTGCCGCAGCCCCGGACCCTCGGCGGCTTGTACGTCCCGGCCCGCTATGCGCCGGGTCAGCAGGCGGGCGGGGTGGTGGACCTGTTCCAGGCGCGGATGGGCATTCGCCTGAACGATCCTGAACTGTTGCCGGAGTGGGCGCCGTTCGTGCGGGGGATCGTGGACTGCGTGGAGGTGCAGCCGACCGCCGCCCGCGACAATGTGCAGCGCGACTCGGTCTATCACGCCTTGCGCGACGCCCTGGGGCAGACCATCGTCGCGGCGCTGCTGAACCTGGCGGCTCATGACCGACCCCGATTTCTGCGGCTGTGTGACTGGCATCAGGATGCCCTCAAAGGCATGGCGGCGCAGCATGAAGCCTTCGGCGCGGCGGTGCTGGATGACCTGCCGTTCGCCACCAGTCAGGGGCAATTGACCCTGCCCGACTATCTCGCCCGGCAGACGCCCGGCGTCAATGGGAAACGGCCTCTGTATTTCTTCACCCATGCCGCCGACGCCAACCAGTTCTACCCGCTTTGTGAAGCGCATGGCGTGATCGGCATCAACGCGGGCGGCGCTTTTGATGAAACGCTGTTGCACCGCTATATCAGCCGGCATCCCGATCAGATTGAACTCCAACCGCTGGATCGGCTCGACGATTCGCTGCTGTACCCCCCGCTCGAAGCGGCGGCGCAGCGTCGTTATGCCCCCTTGCTACAGGCGATGGATCGGGCGTTGGCGGCGACTGAAGCGCCGGCGCGAACCCAAATCCGGCAATTTCAGCCCGCCAGTCTGAGCGCGGTGGTACTGTCCGGCCAACGGCTGACCGCGTTTGACCAGATGGAACAGATGCTGGAAAAGTCGCTGCTGGTGAATGAGTTGGCGGAACTGGCCGGTGAAGTGCGCGACCGGCTTCGGCGTCAACCGCTGGATTTGTTGCTGAACGCCCGGCATCCGCTGGTGCAGCGTTTGGGGGAACTGCCCGATCCGGACCAGCCGCGTTACCGTCCGGTGCTGACCGGGTTGTACTACAGCGCCCTGCTCAATGCCCGGCATCGCCTGACCGCCGCCGCCGCCCGCCATTTCCACGCCGATTTACAGGCGTTGCTGGCTTCCCATCTGGATTTGCAGACCCGCCATGAACCTTGATCGGCCGTCGCTGGCGCACTTGCGGGAACGGGCCGCCCAAGCGCGGCGGCTGGGCCATTATGCCCAGGCGGCGCAGTGGGAACGGAAGGCCGTGGAACTGGCGGAAACGCTGGGACTGGCGAGTGAGCGGGCGCGGGCGTTGCTCTGGGAAGGCCACAGCCTGCGGCAGGCCGGCGATGATGATCTGGCGCTGGCGGCGTTGCTCCAGGCGCTGAATGCGCCCGCCATCGATTCCGGGGATCGCTTTAGCGCCCTGATCGCCGTTCTGCACATCAGCCTGGAACGCAAATCCGCTGGTTTCTGCCGGGCATTATTGGCGCAGGGTCGGCGGGAACTGGCGGAATCGCGTCAGCCGTGGTCAACATTGCTGGATTTCCTAGAGGGCGAACTGGCGTTTCGGCGAGGTGATTTTGCCGCAGCCAGGGATTGGCAGGCGCGAGCCTGGGCGGGACGGCGGGATGCTCATCCCCGGCTGACGCCCGCGACCTATTTGTGGGCCTTGTGCCGTACCGCTTTTCGCCGTCGCGAATGGCTGGAACTGGAGGGCTTCACTCGCCAATTGTGCGAACTGCAACCAAATTCAACCTTGGAGCGCCAACTGGCGATGCGGGCGCAGTGGCTGGTCTGGCGAGCGCGGCGCGTCGATCAAGCGGTGGAAGTCAGCGCGGATCAGACCCCGGTTGCGCAGGCCCAGACGTTTTTGGCTCGGCGCGTCGGGGAGGGCAAACCTCGTGATTTCGGCGCACGGCTTGAGGCGCTGCGGGTAGTGGCGCTGGTTGGCGACTGGAACCGGATCGATACGACATTGCGCCATGAACCCTTGCATCCGGTCTGCTTTGAGACTGCGCTGGGTTTGGGCGATCTGGCGGTCAGTCGGGTACGCGCCGCGCTGGGACTGTCGGCAGTTGATGACGATTATGGCGAAACCGGGGTTACTGCTACCGCTGCGCCGGCGGCAACCGATTCCGTAGCCGCCAGACTCCGCGAGGGGGAACAGTGTTATCAAGATGCGCTGCGCTGGGCTGAAGAACAAGATCAGCGCCTGGGAACTGACTGGTATAGCGATACGGTCCGCCAGCGGTTAGCCCGGTTACCCCAGTTCCAGCACGTCACCGTTACCCACAAATAGTGGGATCTGCGAACCATTGCGAGCCGTCCCGCGTATGACCGGGATGCCGACGGCGAGCATTTTCTCGACGGCAGTGCGCCCGGTGCAGTGGTTACAGGCGACCTTGTCAATTCCATACTGGCTCAGGGTGTTGATGACCTGATCCCGCGCTTCGTCCCAGTCTTCCAGGGGTGCAATATGCAGCCCGCCATAGATCGCGTGAATATGCTCGCCGCCGATGAAGGTCTGACGAGCATAGTTCAGCAGATTCAACACCCCACCGTGACCGCAACCGGTGACCATTGCCAGGCCCCGGTCTTTAAGGTGGGCGTACAGCACGTTTTCGCCATCCACTTTCAGCAGGGTGTGCATGGGGAAATTGACCAGCGCCAGGCCCGGAAACAGCACCAGTGGTTGATCTCCGGGCGTCGTGACTACCTTGCCGGTATGGCCCTGCTGCCGGATCAGCTCGAATCCGGCGGGATGGAAGCCTCCGACGGGATGGAAGCCTTCGGGAACATAGATGGTGAGGTCAGGGCAGTGCTTGAGCGTCGAGCCGATTCCCCAGAAGTGATCGAAATGCTCGTGGCTGATGACCAGCGCTTCGATCTGGCCCTGTTGTAACAACCGGTCAATGCCTTCTTCAGCAAAGCGCCGATCCATCCAGGCCGGATTCCAGCCGGTATCGAACAGTATGCGCCGCATCGTTCCATCGGTCGCCTCGGCCTCCAGCAGCGCCGAAAAACCAGCAGCGTTGTCCGGGTGCAATGCCCCGAACGGCGGCCAGGGAATGGTGTATTGATCGATTTCCGCGCCGCCCGCGGTCTTGATGTCGTCAAAGACCGTGGCGGTGTCAAACCAGCCGGTTTCCGAAATGCAGCGGATTTTCAACCGTTGCAGGACGCCGATATCGAGCCGTGGTGAAGTGGACATGGCGATAAACCCTCCTGCGGACAGATGAGTATTCAGGCGTGATGATGATGATGGTGGTCGTGGTCGTCGGAACCATGATCGCAGGATCCCGCGCCACTGATCAGCGTCCCCTGCAAATAAGCGGCGACTGCCGCGTCGGGATCGGTTTCCGGGGTCATCAGTACCGTGATGCCCTTGGCCATCAGCCGCTGGTGCAAACCGGGTCCCATGCTGGCGGAGATCAGCACCTGCACATCGTCCAGTGGGTGTGGATCATGCGGTGAGCTTTCGTGAAAGGATTGCTCCAGCGGTAATTCCAGCAATTCCCGGTCGGTCGTCTGGCCTTGGTCAACATTATAAATCCAGAATTTGCGGCACTTGCCGGCGTGTTCGGTGATGGTGCGGCGATTCTGACTGGTGACCGCGATTTTCATCAAGTCGTTCTCCGTGGTGCATTCAGTAGGTCGTTATATCCGGTGCAGATTTGCATTGCGGATCCGCAATGATCGGCAATAGAAAAAGGGGCGGGAAAAATCGCCCCTTTGGGTGAAAAAGGCGATGAGCGCAAGAATCAGCCGCTGAATTCCTCATAGGCCCGCAACGCTTCGGCGGCATACATCAGCGCCGGACCACCGCCCATATAAACAGCAACCTCCAATGTTTCATTAAGTTGCTCACGGGTGACGCCCAGCCGCACCAATGCTTTCACATGAAAGCCGATACAGCCATCGCAGCGCGACGTCACACCAATCGCCAAGGCGATCAATTCCTTGTCCAGTTCGGACAACACGCCAGGGGCCATAGCTGCTTTCGCCATTGCGCCAAATCCAGCCATCGTACCACCAGCGCCTTTGTGGAAAGCGCCCAGCGCCTGATTAATGTCCTGGGTAATCTGCTTGAACGATTTGCTGCTCATGCCGGGTTCCTCGAGCAGAGTTAGGAGGAAGTTTTGCAGGTGTTAATGCCGAGCAGGGTATAAGCCGGGCAGAATCCGACAGCGCCCGTCAGTACCGGCACGACGCCAATCCAGCCCCATGCGCCCACGGTTCCAGTCGCAGCCAGCGCGATCAGACCCAGACCGACAATGACGCGCACAACGCGATCCGGGGTTCCAGCATTGATTTTCATGTTCATGACAAGACCTCTTTCAGGGATGCAGGGAAACAACAGCAGGGAAGAAAAGTGAAACCGCTCACTCCGGGGCGCAGATCTGGCGTCGGCCCGCTGCGACCAGAGTTTTCACGGTCAGCATCGCCACCACCAGCGACACCAGCGCCAGCAATCCCAGACCCAGCGCCATAAAAACCGGCCCCGGCTGACGGGTACTCATCACCAGAGTCGCAATGGTCAGCGCGGCCAGCGGGAATGAATAAGCCCAGGCCGAAATAAAGAATGGGGTCCGCAGAAAGCGCACCGCGTTACTCGCCAGCAGCAAAGCCAGAAACAGCGCCGTGTAATAAAGAATGCGGGCGAAGGCATCCAGATTATTGCCATCCAGTTGCAGATAGGCAATGAAGCCGACTGAGGGCGGCGCCAGCAAAATGAACAGGGTCGGAGTCAGTCGCACCGGCAACGGTTCGTGAAAGAACAGCCGATATAGAACAATGGTCAGCAGCACGATCCAGAACACCAGGCCAATGCTGAAAAAGAACCAAGACAGCTCTGGCGAGGCCAGCCGGACTCCGGCGATGGGCACGAGGATATTGCCCACCACCGGAATGAACCAGGCCGGGTTGGCGTGATGAATCTCATAATGGGTATGGTGAAGCCAACTGCTGAAAATCGCCAGGGTGAGCATCAGTTGCAGGGCTGCGCCGACTCCCCATAGCCATAAGGCGACTTCGGGGTGGGTTTCGACATAGGCGGTGGCCAGCAACAGCAACGAGATCGAAATGGTGGCAAAAAAGTTGATCCGCACCGGATGGCGCATTTCCATGACGATAGCCTGGGGATAGCGCAGCGCTTTCAGGCTGTAAACCACCAGCAGGAGGATGAACAGAATGCTGGCCGTTCCGCGCAGCCCTTCCCCGACCATGAATGGCATTCCCAGCACGGCATGAGCTTTGAGCCAGGCCAGCGCCAGTCCGGTCATGCCCATCACGATGGAGAAGATCGCAATGGGAAAATGTTCGAGCCGGGGTGAGGCGCTTTCCGGATCGGCGGCGGCAATAGCAGCAGAATTCATGGTGAAAACTCTTGTGTGGTTTGAGCCGGGCTTCGGTGCGCAAGGTCAAGGACTGCCGGCGCGCTGGTAAATTAGCATAAGCTAATATGCCAAGACAAGCCATCGCCCGGAAGCGGGGTAGTACTCCAACTGCGCTGAATTGACCAACGGGAGTAGGGCGGATAAGCGTAGTGCATCCGCCAGGTCAGGCCGCTGGCGGATGCGGCGCAAGCGCCTTATCCGCCCTGCCCGTCCGATGTCATTTAAGGTTGATTGCAACAGTAGTCGCCGGCGCAGATGTGGCGGTAATAACGAAATATTCCGTCCGCATTGATCAATGCACTTTTTTCATTTACATAGTGACTATTAAAAATCCTTACTGAAAAAGAGTGAATTATGAAACATGATGGTTCCCGGACAGATTCGTCAAGCGTTGGCCTTGCGGCAAAATACATGGGCGCGGTCGCCCTGACTCTGAGCTTGCTGCTGATCGGTGCGACGTTGCTGATCCGTGAGCAGCAAGCGGACATGATCAACCGTTTTGATCTGACCGCCCATCAGTTGAGCGACGTGATGATTCAAAATCAGGCCGATCAGTTACAGGAAACGCAACACTTCAAAATTGTGCAATTGACCAAAATGCTGGCAGCCAGCTCCGTTCAACATTTCGCCAATTACGATTTCAGCGTGGTCGGCCACTTTGCCGAAGTGGCGGCGGAAGACCCTGATGTCTCTTTTGCGGAGTTCCGCGATCAGGATGGAAAAGTGGTCGCCAGCGCCGGTAAAGTCGGCCAGCATCCGCCCCAGCGAATCATCAGCCAGCCGATCCTGGATCAGGATCAACCTCTGGGTGAAGTACGGGTCGGTTTCAATCTCAACCGGGTTGAACGGCAACGCACCGTAATTACTGATCAGGGAGCCACTGAAACCCAAAAACTGGCGCAGCAAATTCAGGAAGATCAGCGGAAAGCTACCCTGATCCTGGCGGCCATCATGGTCGGTATTATCTTGATCACCAGTAGCCTGATCTGGATTCTGTTTCGGCGCATGGTGTTGCGGCATTTGTGGTCAGCCATGCGCCGGGCCGATCAAATTGCCGGCGGCATCCTGCAGGCGTGCGCTGATACCCATTATTCCCGCGATGAAATGGGGCGACTGCTCCAGGCGATGCAGGCGATGACGGATCGGTTGCGCGAGGTGGTCATTGAGGTGCGCCAATCCGCGGATACCATTGGCGATGCAGCCAGTCATATCGCTCAAGGAAACAATGATCTGCGCCAGCGGACCGAGGAGCAAACCGCCGCGCTCGAACAGACCACGTCCAGCATCCGGCAATTGACCGGCGCGGTCCGCCAGAGCGCAGACCATGCCCGGCAAGCCGATCAATTAGCTGCTGACGCCCGGCTTCAGGCCGAACAGGGCGGGCGGGTCATTGAGCAGACCGCCGCCGCGATGACCGCGATCAGCGCCAGTAGTCGGCAAATCGCCGCCATCATCGGCGTCATCGACGAGATCGCGTTTCAAACCAACCTGCTGGCGCTGAATGCCGCTGTTGAAGCCGCCCGGGCCGGTGAGCAAGGCCGGGGCTTTGCGGTAGTGGCCGGCGAGGTACGGAAACTGGCGCAGCGCAGCGCCGACGCCGCCAAGGAAATCAAGCAGTTGATCACCGACAGCGCCGGCAAGGTCGCCGATGGCGGTCGGCTGATTGCCCAATCGGGGCAGACGTTGCAGGAAATCGTCATGGCGGTGAAGAAGGTGAGTGATATCGTCGCCGAGATGATGACGGCCACTCATGATGAGGCCAGCGGGGTCGATCTGGTGAATCAGGCGATTGTGCAAATGGACCAGGCGACGCAACAGAATGCGGTATTGGTGGCGGAAGTTACGACCGCCAGTCGCGCCCTGGATGAGCAGGCGGCAGATCTGCGCCAGTTGATGGTGTTTTTCCAGCTTACCGCGGTGACCGATGTGGTCAGTGTTTAATGGGGGTAACGATGAATCACGCACTTATTGACGCATTCATGCAAATCAACCCGGAGGAAAAATGATGAATCAGAAACTGATAAAGCGAATGGGTAGCCTGCTGGTTGCAGCCAGTTTTGGTCTTGGCGCAGTCGGTGTTAATGCGGAGGAAATCAAGATTGGCGGCGGTTCGGCCCCCATTGAAAATGTGTTCAAGAAGATTCAGGAACCCTTTGCAAAGGCGGCCGGTATGCAACTGGTTTTAACTTCAGAAGGGCCGGATCAGGCGTTTATCAATGTCGAAAAAGGGACTGTCGATGTTGCCGCCGCCGGGTTAAGCTTCGAGTCCTGGCTGGACTTGATGAAGCAGAAGGGCCATGCCATCACCAATCCCAAAGACTATAAATACCGGGTCATCGGGCGCGACAAAATTCAAGTGCTGACCAATAAGGATGTAGCGGCAGTCAAGAGTCTGACCAAAGAACAGCTTAAAGGCATTTTCACCGGCAAGATCAGTAACTGGAAGGAAGTCGGCGGTCCTGACCTGGCGATTGTGGTGGTATTCCCGGCCAAAATGACCGGCACCAACAAGCTCTGGCAGGAGAAAATCATGGATGGCGGCGAATGGACTAAAGCCAATCTGCAGGAAGTCGCCGAAGCCGCCGATCTTCAGAAAAAAATTGCCGAAACTGCCGGCGCGGTCGGCGCCGGGCCATTAGCTTCCCAAGGTCAGAGCAATTTACACTCCCCGGAAACTCCGGAAGTCGGTCGGCCGATTACCGCATTAACCAAAGGCGCGCCTTCGCCCAAGGTGCAGAAGCTGTTTGATTTTGTTGCGGGGGAAGGTCAGAAATACATCGTGCGCTGAGAGTTCAGAAGACGCCCCTCTTCTCTGTTGTGGAGCAAGAGGGGATTCAATGCGTACCCGTCAACTCAATTACATATTCCGCCGATACTGCCCGCCGACTTCAAACAGCGCGGTCGTAATCTGACCCAGCGAACAGCAGCGCACCGCGTCCACCAGCACCGCAAACAGGTTCTCATTGGCAATCGCCGCCTGTTTCAGTCGCGCTAGCAGTTCACCACTCTGCCGGCGATTCCGCTCCTGAAATTCCCGCAACCGCCGTAATTGACTCTGCTTCTCTTCCTCAGTGGAACGGGCCAACTCCACAGTAACGTGTTCCTGAGCCTTTGGATTGCGGAAGGTATTGACCCCGACGATCGGCAATGAACCGTCATGTTTACGGGTCTCATAATACAGCGACTCTTCCTGAATCTTGCCACGCTGATAACCGGTTTCCATTGCGCCTAAAACCCCGCCGCGCTCGCTGATCCGCTCGAATTCCTTCAACACCGCTTCTTCCACCAGATCAGTCAATTCATCAATAATGAACGCGCCCTGATTGGGATTCTCATTCCTGGCCAGTCCCCATTCCTTGTTGATGATCAACTGCACCGCCATCGCCCGCCGCACCGACTCTTCGCTCGGCGTGGTAATCGCCTCGTCATAAGCATTGGTGTGCAATGAATTGCAGTTGTCGTAAATAGCGATCAATGCCTGCAAGGTGGTGCGGATGTCGTTGAAGTCCATTTCCTGGGCGTGCAAGGAGCGGCCCGAAGTCTGAATGTGGTATTTCAACTTCTGACTGCGCTCATTGGCCCCGTATTTGTAGCGCATCGCGGTAGCCCAAATCCGCCGCGCTACCCGACCCATCACCGAGTATTCCGGGTCCATGCCGTTGCTGAAGAAGAACGACAGATTCTGGGCGAAGTCGTCAATGTGCATCCCCCGCGCCAGATAGGTTTCGACATAGGTAAACCCATTGGCCAGGGTAAAAGCCAGTTGCGAAATGGGATTAGCCCCGGCTTCAGCGATGTGATAGCCGGAAATCGACACCGAGTAGAAATTGCGGACCTGGTGATGGACAAAGTATTCCTGAATATCGCCCATCATTTTCAGCGCAAATTCGGTCGAGAAAATGCAGGTGTTTTGCCCCTGATCTTCTTTCAGAATATCGGCCTGCACCGTGCCTCGGACATTCTCCAGCGTCCACTCCTTAATCTTTTCAATCTCGTCATCGGTCGGGGGCCGGTGATTATCACGCTCGAATTTTTCAATTTGCTGATCAAAGGCCGTATTGAAAAACATCGCCAGAATCATCGGCGCGGGACCATTGATCGTCATCGATACTGAGGTGGTGGGCGCACACAGATCAAAGCCCGAATACAGTATTTTCAAATCATCGAGCGTGGCGATGGAAACCCCGGAGTTGCCAACTTTGCCATAAATATCCGGGCGTTCGTCGGGATCGCAGCCGTACAGCGTCACCGAATCAAAAGCGGTGGAAAGCCGGGTCGCCTCAGCATGTTCGGACAGCTTCTTAAACCGGCGATTGGTGCGGAACGGGTCGCCTTCACCGGCAAACATCCGGGTCGGGTCTTCATTCTCGCGCTTGAAGGCAAATACACCGGCGGTATACGGGAAACTGCCGGGGAGATTCTCCAGCATCATCCAGCGCAATAATTCGCCGTGTTCTTCAAAGCGCGGCAACGCCACCTTGGGAATCCGGGAACCAGCCAGGGAACGGCTGGTAATCTGGCTCCGCACTTCCTTGTCGCGGATTTTAACCACATACTCATCGCCACTATAACTTTCCTTGACTTGCGGCCACATATCCACCAGTTTCCGGGCATGGGGATCAATCTGCAATTCAGTCTGTTCCAAGAGCGGCACTAAATCCGCAGTGGATTTGCATTCAGCATCCAGCAGGATTTTAACGGCAACTAATTGCTGACGGCGGCGAATCAATTTGACCTGTTCACCCACCTGCTTATGATAGCCACGGACTGCATCGGCAATTTCCGCCAGATAACGGGCGCGGGCCGCGGGGACAATGACGGTCTTGGCGGTAGTAGCTTTATTTTCCACCGCGGGCAAGCGACCCGACGGCAAATCCAGTCCCTTGTCGCGCAACAGTCCGGTTAAACCCTGATAGAGCGCGGTCACGCCATCGTCATTAAAGCGGGCGGCAATCGTGCCATACACCGGCATTTCTTCCGGGGATTGATTAAATGCCTTGTGATTGCGCTGCACCTGTTTCCGTACATCGCGCAACGCGTCTTCAGCGCCTTTCCGATCAAACTTGTTAATCGCCACCGTATCGGCAAAATCGAGCATGTCGATCTTTTCCAATTGCGAGGCTGCGCCAAATTCCGGGGTCATCACATACAATGAGCGATCCACCAGCGGCACAATCGCGGCGTCGCCCTGACCAATACCGGAGGTCTCGACGATCAGCAGATCAAAGCCGGCCAGTTTACAGGCGGCCAGAATATCGCCGAGAGTTTCCGGCACTTCACTGCCAGCAGCGCGGGTTGCCAGCGAACGCATATACAGATTCGGCCCGTCAATCGCGTTCATCCGAATCCGGTCGCCCAACAACGCCCCGCCAGTCTTGCGCCGCGACGGATCAGCGGCAATCACGGCAATTTTCAGCCGGTCGTCCTGATCCAGCCGAAAGCGGCGCACCAGTTCATCGGTTAGCGACGATTTGCCGGAGCCGCCGGTGCCGGTGATGCCGAGAACCGGAACGGTGCGGGTCTTGGCTTCGCTGTGAATCTGCTGGCGAAATTCCGGGGCGACCGTGCGATTTTCCAGCGCCGTCAGCAACCGCGCCAAGGCCCGGGTTCCGCCCGCCTGTAATTCGTCGAGAGTCTTGGGCGCGTACTGGCCGGGATCGACATCGCAGACGGTCAGGATGTGATCGATCATCCCCTGCAAGCCCATCGCCTGGCCGTCTTCGGGCGAGAAGATCCGGGTCACGCCATATTCATGCAGTTCACGGATTTCGTCCGGGACGATGACGCCGCCGCCGCCGCCGAACACCTTGATATTGTCACCGCCGCGCTCGCGCAGCAGGTCGATCATATACTTGAAAAACTCGACGTGGCCGCCCTGATAGGAACTGATCGCGATGCCCTGCGCGTCTTCCTGCAAGGCGGCGGTGACGATGTCTTCGACCGAGCGATTATGGCCGAGATGAATGACTTCCGCGCCGCTGGCCTGAAGAATGCGGCGCATGATGTTAATCGAGGCGTCGTGGCCGTCAAACAGGCTGGCGGCGGTCACGAAGCGGATTTTGTTCTGGAACCGGCTGTGTTCAAAGTTGACGATGGCGGCGCGGACTGGACTGGCGACAGCGGACATGATTGGGGTTCTCCTACGGTTGTTATGGGCTTAATGATACGCCGTTGCCACCTGATTTTGGCGGATGATCCCACCGGTTCACGCCGGGTTTATGATCGCCAGATGACTTCTCCTGTTCGGTTTGCCGATGTAACCCGCCACGTTCTGCCAGGCCTGCTGGCCAGCCTCGCGATCCTCGCTGCCGGATTTTTGTGGCTGCGCCCGCCGCCGATGCCGCTGACCCACAACGCCTATATCTGGCAACGGGAATGGACGGACAGCATTCGGGATGCGCTGCAACGCAATCAACCGTTAATCGCCGAATGGGCGGCGCTGGCGGCAGAGGTCGAATTTCGCGCCAATGCTGCGCCGCGAGTGGCGCGAGTGGCCCTCGACTATGCCGTGCTGCGCGATTCCGGGCGACCGATCAGCTTCGCGATCCGGGTTGCGCCGTATTCCGGCTCCTTCGACCGTACTCGCCCGGAAAGCCGATTTCTGCTGGAACTGGCTGGCGATATCCTCAAAACCGCCCGGCAACACGGCATTGAACCCGCCGCCCTGCATCTGGATTTCGACGCCGCCACCCGGCAACTGGACGGTTACCGGCTCTGGCTGGCGGCATTGCGCGAGGCCATTGCCCCGACTCCGCTGGTGTTCACTGCGTTGCCAACCTGGCTGAACAGCGCCGCCTTCGCCCGACTGGCCCAAGCCGCCGCGAGTTATGTGTTGCAAGTCCATTCCTGGGAGGCGCCAAAAACCCCCGATCAGTCACCCACGCTCTGCGATCCGGAGTCGGCCAAACGCGCCATTGCCCAAGCCGCCCGGCTGAACCGCCCGTTTCTGGTGGCATTGCCGACTTATGGCTATCGCGCTTGGTTTGACGGCCAGAGCCGTTTGCTCGGCCTGTCTGCCGAAGGGCCGGCTCTGACCGCCGCCGGTCATGCCCAGGTGCGCGAAGTCCGCGCCGATCCGGTCGAAATGGCCGGGTTGGTGCGCTGGCTGGATAGCCAACAGTTCGAGTCGTTGCGCGGGGTGATCTGGTATCGCTTGCCCCTGCCGGAAGACCGGCTAAGCTGGAATGAGCGAACCTGGCAAACCGTGATGCGCGGGCAAGCGCCAGCGGCCAGAACCGCATTGAAGCTGGAAAAACCCGCCGCCGGCCTAATAGAAGTGGTCTTGCGGGCGACCGGTGATGCCGACAGTCTGCTGAATCAGCCGGTGCAACTCGATTGGCGACAGGCGCGATTGATCGCTGCTGATGGCTTGGCCGGGTTTACTATCCAGCGCATCGGCTCAGATGCCCTGCGGTTTCAGCCGCCCGCCCCGCCAGTATTGCGGCTCGCCCCCGGTCAGCAGATCCTCATCGGCTGGCTGCGTTTCCATCACCTCCCGGAGATTTCGGCCCATGTGGACACTTCGCCCGCTCGTTAGCGCCCTGCTCGGTGCGCTGACGCTCACTGCCCCGCTGCAACCGGTCAATGCCTGCGGCCCGTTTTTGCCCAGCCGCATCCTGATTGAAAAGGACAGTGACTTTCTCGAACTGCCGTATTCGACTTTTGCTTATGAGGCGAAGCGGGTTCCCGCGCCCTATCCAGCGCCGTTCCGGGCTGTTAAGCCGACCGTGGGTGACAGCGATACCCTGGGGACTGCGCAGGCCAAACAGACCGAGGCCATCGATCTCGATGAACTGGCCAAGGCGCTGGAGGCGGCGCAACCCGATCCGGCCCAACGGCAGAAAATTGTGGCCGAATACACCGCAGTGCGACAGGCATTGACCGCCCACGCCCAACAGATGGTCGAGTGGAAAGAACAGTTATGGAGCGGGATGGTCGATGACAAGCCGCCGCCGCAACCGGCCCCAGCTCCGGCGCTTACCGTTCCCGACGGTCTGCCCGGTGAGTTCGCTGATTATCTGCGCGGCGCTATTGCCTATCGGCAGAATCAGCCCGACGCAGCCCGGCAAGCGTGGCAGACGCTGTTGCAACGGCCCGCCGATCAGCGCCGCAACCGTTCGACCTGGGCGGCGTACATGCTGGGCCGCAGCTATTTGATCGAGAATCCGGCGGAAGCCCGGCGCTGGTTCCAGCAAACTCGGGAACTGGCGAAAGAAGGTTATGCCGACCGCCTTGGACTGGCCGCCGCGAGTCTGGGCTGGGAGGCGCAACTGGATCTGGCGCAAGGCCATTACGCCCTGGCGCTGGAAGCGTTCCGGGCGCAACTGGAAGCCGGTGATGCTTCGGCCCCGATTTCACTGTTGCTGGCCGCCCGGCGCACGGTGGGGAAAGCCAATCCGGAAGCTCGCGCCGAGTGCGTCAAAAATCCCACCGCCCGCCGGCTGGTCACCGGTTATCTGCTGTCGGCGAGCCTGCTCAAGGATAGCCCGGATACCGTTACCGCCTGGCTGGACAGCCTGAAAACCGTCGATGCGCCGGCGGAAGACGCCGACCGGTTGGCTTGGGCAGCCTATGAAGCCGGCAATTTTGAACTGGCGCGGGGCTGGCTAGCGAAAGCGCCGGCGCAAGCGCCGATTGCCCAATGGTTGCGGGCCAAGCTGCTGTTACGGGATGGCAAAGTGGTTGAGGCGTTGCCGCTGATCGCCGAGGTAGCGGCTCATTTTCCCCGCGACCCGGAGTTCGTGATCAGCCGCGACCTGATTGAAGATACCGAGATTTTCGATGCCCGCCGCGCTCAGGCCGAGATCGGTGCGTTGCGACTGGGACGCGGTGAGTATGTCGCGGCGCTCGATGCCTTGCTGCAAAGTGCGTTCAATCCCCCCGGTGTGGCCGGCAACCCGGTCATGGAGCGGGTCGATTCGGATCACTGGCCCGACGCTGCTTACATGGCCGAACAGGTGCTGACGCTGGCGGAATTGAAAGAGTTTGTCGATCAACGCTGGCCGAATCCGGTCCCGCCGCCCGCTGAGGGCAAAACGCCGGACGTGGATGCCCAGATGCGTTATCTACTGGCCCGCAGACTGGCGCGGCAGGGAATGCTGGAAGCCGCGGTTCCGTACTATCCGGCAGATCAGCAGGACAATTTCCGCCGCTATGCCGAGGCATTGCGGCGCGGCAACAATCCCAACATGACTCGTCCGCAACATATCGAGGGGTTATGGGCGGCGGCGCAACAGACCCGCGAACAGGGCATGGAGCTGTTAGGGACGGAAAGCGATCCGGACTGGGCCAGCGAAGGCGGCAGCTTTGATCTGGGAACCACGACCGCCGCCCGCCCGAAGGAAGGCGTCAATCGTGCTGCACCCGAGGAGCTGGCTCGCGCTGCCCGCAATCGCCCGAATCCGGATCGCCGCTTTCACTATCGCTATCGCGCCGCCGATCTGGCCTGGCAAGCCGCCCAGCTTATGCCCGATCAGTCTGATCAGACTGCTTTGGCGCTGGTTTCCGGCGGCAACTGGATCAAGAACCACGATGCCAAGGGCGCTGAACGGTTCTACAAGGCGCTGGCGCAACGCTGCGGCAAAACCAGCCTTGGCAAACAGGCTGCCGCCAAACGCTGGCTGCCGGACCTCCCGTCGCCACCGGCCAAGTAAATTTCGCCTGCTGCGATTTAGTGGCCTGATCTGACAGACATCAACCGCTTCGTGCATCACCCATCCCCGCTGATCGTTGAACTGCGTCCTTCGCAGCGGCTGTTGATCGGCGGTGGCCTTAGCCACCTGCTGGCGGGCGTTGCCGTCGTCCTGGCTGGCATTCCGTGGTGGATCAAGGGAGGCGCGATGGTTGGCATAGGCCTGTCGCTGGTTTGGTTCGGATGGTGTTACGGCCATGTGCGCGGACGCGGATTCATTGCCCAGATTGAATGGCTGGACGGGCGCTGGCGGCTGGAAGCCGGCGATGGTCAGATGCAACGGGGGCATTTGACCGGTGGCTATGCCCATCCCCAGATCATCATCCTCAACTTCCAGTTGGAATCCGGCGGGCGGCGGGCGGTGACGCTCCTGCCGGATTCCGCCGATCCCGATGCCCTGCGCCAGCTCCGGGTCTGGTTGCGCACTCAGCGCGATTAAGCGTAGTAGGGCGGGTTAGGGCGTTAGCCCTAACCCGCCCTACCCGCTATATCATTTCAGGAAATCGCCTTACTTTGGTTTCAGGAGATTTCCCCACCGATGCGCCTCGGAGCGATAGCCTTTCTGGCCGGAATCCTGCTGCTGCACACCTTGCCCGAACTCCCGGCTCGGAGTTGGGCGCTGGCGCTGCCCGTCGTCGTCCTGGCGCTGATCTTCGTTCCCCGCGTGCGGTTGCCAGCTTGGGGCATTGCCGGATTTTTATGGGCGATGCTGCTGGCCGCGCCGCCGTCAGCATTGCCGGCGGAACTGGAAGGGGTGGAACTGTGGGTGGAGGGCTGGATCGTCGCCATTCCCGACCGCGAACCGCGCAGTATCCGCTTTGAATTCGAGACGTTGCGGGCGCAACGCGGCGATCAGCCGGTTCCGCTGACGGGCCGCCTGCGTCTGTCGTGGTGGGATGACAATGAACGCAGCAAGGATAGTTCGGCGTCACGTCCCGAACTGCGGGTCGGCGACCGCTGGGGCTTCATGGTGCGGTTGAAACGTCCGCATAGTCTGCTCAATCCCGGCAGTTTCGACTACGAACGCTGGCTGTACGCCAAGGGCATTGTCGCGACCGGCAACATCCGCGCTCACCCGCCACCGCAACGGCTGGGTCAGGCCGAGCGTTATCCGCTGGATCGCTATCGCCAGCGGGTGGTCGATGCTTTCCACCGCCTGCTGCCCGGCAATCCCTATGCCGGGATTCTGGTCGCGCTGGCGGTCGGCGATGAGAGCGGGATTACGCCCTGGCAATGGGAACTGCTGAACCGGGTTGGAGTTGGACACCTGATGTCGATTTCCGGATCGCATATCGGGCTGGTGGCGGGGATCGTGTTCGGGCTGATCTGGCTTGGCTGGAGTTGGAGTCCAAAACTGGCGCTGCGCTGGCCGGCGACGCGGGCCGCCGCGTTGGGAACCATTCTAGGTGCGGGCGGCTATACCCTCCTGTCCGGGCTGTCGGTCCCGGCGCAACGCTCGTTCCTGATGGCGGCGGTGGCGATGACCGCGCTGCTGTTGCAACGGCCAGTTGTCCCCAGCCGGATCCTGGCTCTGGCGCTGCTGGCGGTGCTGATCAGCGATCCCGAAGCGCCGCTGATGGCCGGATTCTGGCTGTCGTTTGGGGCAGTCGCGGCGATTCTCTACTCGGTTAGCGGGCGCTGGCGCGAGGGCCGACTGTTCGGCCAGACCGTCGGTTTGCAACTCAACATCACCCTGGCGATGTTGCCGCCGACCCTGGTGTTTTTCCAGCAATTCCCGCTGTGGGCGGCGCTGGCCAACTTAATCGCGATCCCATGGGTGGATTGCACGGTGTTGCCGTTGAGCCTGCTGGCGGCGCTGTCCGGGCCGCTCGGCGATCCGGTGCAGACTGCGTTGCTGGAGCTGGCGGCGCTGACCCTGGACGGGCTGTGGCAGATCATGGTCTGGCTGGATCGGTGGCCGGGGATGGTGCTGTACCGGCCCGCGCCGCCGTTGTGGACGCTGATTTTCGCTCTGCCGGGAATGGCGTTGTTGCTCGCGCCGAAGGGTCTGCCGGGGCGCTGGCTGGGGTTGCCACTGTGCCTGCCCTTACTGTGGCCGCCAGCGGTCGGGCCGAAGCCGGGCGGATTCTGGTTCACCTTTCTCGATGCTGGATCGGGGCCGGCGGCGGTAGTGCAAACCCGGCATCACATTCTGGTCTATGACACCGGGCCGAAGCTGGGAACGACGCTGGATGCCGGGCGGGCGGTGGTGGTTCCGTTCCTGCGCCGGCAGGGCGCGACTCAGGTGGATCTGCTGATCATCAGTCATGCCGACGGCCAGCATACCGGCGGAGTGCGGTCATTGCGGGAGCTGATGCCGGTGGCGCGGATGCTGACCTCGGCCCCGGAACAGACCCCGATTGACGGTGCGGAACCGTGTCGGGCCGGGCAGGCGTGGGAGTGGGACGGGGTGCGGTTCGAGATCCTGCATCCGCCGGAACGCGGTTTCAGTGACGACAACGCTTCGTGTGTGCTGCGGGTGGAAGGCGCGGCGGGCCGGGTATTGCTAACGGGGGATATTGAGGGCGGCGCGGAAGCTGCGCTGGCGGCAAGTCAGGGAACCGGGCTGGCGGCGGAGATTCTGGTTGCGCCGCATCACGGCCACCGCAATCTGTCGACCCCGGCTTTTCTCAATGCGGTCCAGCCTCGTTACATTTTGTTGGCGACCGGCTATCGCAACCGCTTTGGCTATCCACGGCCCGACACCCTGGCCCGTTATCAGGCCACCGGCGCGACGGTCCTCGATCCGGTGGAGGAGGGGGCGCTGACCTTTCGGGTGGAGCCGGGCCGGGCGCTGGAACCGGAACGCTATCGCCGCGATCAGCGTCGCTACTGGAATGCGCCGTGAGGAGAACAGCGGCAAGATCTGTCACCAGCCCGCCCGCGCCATCGCGGCGCAATAACCCCAGATCGACTAGATACTGGCGGTCATCTTCGGGGACATCTTCCATCAACATCCCCGCCAGCATCGGCTCGATCACCCGCCGCACCCGCTCCTCACGCAGTTTGTCAGCCAACTGATCCAGATGGGTCACCCGTTCAACAAGGCCACCATGCTCACATCTGGGCCAGATTGCCGTTCTTCTCCAGCCAGCTTTTGCGATCCCCAGCCCGCTTTTTCGCCAGCAGCATGTCCATCAGCGGTAGTGTGTCATCGCTGGTATCAAGACTTAATTGCACCAGCCGGCGGGTGGCTGGGTCCATCGTCGTTTCGCGTAATTGCAGCGGATTCATCTCGCCTAGTCCCTTGAACCGGGTGACATTCACCTTGCCTTTCTTCTTCTCGGCGGTGATGCGGTCGAGAATCCCCTGCTTCTCCGGCTCATCGAGCGCGTAAAAAATCTCCTTGCCGACATCGACCCGGAACAGCGGCGGCATGGCGACATGGACATGCCCGGCTTCGACCAGCGGACAAAAATGCTTCACAAACAACGCGCACAGCAGCGTCGCAATGTGCAGCCCATCGGAATCGGCGTCGGCCAGAATGCAGACCTTGCCGTAGCGCAGCCCGGTCAAATCCGGCGAACCGGGATCGACCCCCAGCGCCACCGCGATGTCATGCACTTCCTGCGAGGCCATGACTTCGGCGGAATCCACCTCCCAGGTATTGAGAATCTTGCCGCGCAACGGCATCACCGCCTGAAATTCGCGGTTGCGGGCCTGCTTGGCCGAACCGCCGGCGGAATCGCCCTCGACCAGAAACAGCTCGGTGCGGGCTAAATCCTGGGCGGTGCAATCGGTCAGCTTGCCGGGCAAGGCCGGGCCGCTGGTGACCTGCTTGCGGATCACCTTGCGGCTGGCCCGCATCCGTTTATGGGCATTGGCCAAGGCCAGTTGCGCAATCCGCTCGCCGATTTCCGGATGCTGATTCAGCCACAGACTCAGCGCATCCTTGACCACCCCAGCCACGAACACCGCGCATTCCCGTGAGGACAGCCGCTCTTTGGTCTGACCGGAAAACTGCGGGTCGGCCAGCTTGACCGAGAGTACATAGCAGCAACCTTCCCAGACATCTTCCGGGGCGATGCGCAAGCCACGCGACACCAGATTGCGGAATTCGCAAAACTCGCGCACTGCATCGGTCAGCCCACCGCGCAAGCCATTGACATGGGTGCCGCCCTGCGGAGTCGGAATCAGATTGACATAGCTCTCGGCCACCGGCTCGCCGCCCTCCGGCAACCAGACCAGCGCCCAGTCCACCGCCTCCCTCTGGCCGCTGATCTGCCCGACAAACGGTGGATCGGGCAGCAGCGCCGCCTGACTCAGCGCCGCGCGCAGATAATCGGTCAAGCCATCCTGGTAATGCCAGACGATCTGCTCATTAGCGGCTTCATCAGTAAACGCGACTTTCAGCCCCGGACACAGCACTGCCTTGGCCCGCAGAACGTGCTTGAGGCGCGGCGCCGAGTATTTCGGCGAATCGAAATAGCGCGGATCAGGCCAGAATCGCACCGTGGTGCCGGTGGCCCGGCGCGGCGCATTACCCACCACCGCCAGTTCCGAAATCTTGTCGCCGCCGGCAAAGATCATCTGGTATTCCTTGCCATTGCGCCGCACCCACACCTCCAGCCGGCTGGACAGCGCATTCACCACCGACACGCCAACCCCGTGTAACCCACCGGCAAATTGATAATTGCGGTCGGAAAACTTGCCGCCGGCATGGAGACGGGTCAGGATCAGTTCAACGCCGGGAATCCCCTCATCGGGGTGAATGTCCACCGGCATCCCGCGCCCATCGTCCTCGACCGACAGCGAACCATCGGCGTACAAAATGACCGTAACCGTAGAGGCATAGCCGGCAATGGCTTCATCGACGCTGTTATCAATGACTTCCTGCGCCAGATGGTTGGGCCGGCTGGTGTCGGTGTACATTCCCGGCCGCTTGCGGACCGGGTCCAGGCCGCTGAGAACTTCAATCGCGGCGGCATCATAGGTAGCGGTAGCATTCATGCTCGGTTATTCAACGGCAAGCGGGCGGAAAGGGGCGCTTAAGCTAACGGAAGGGCGGGAAACCGTCCAGCCTCTCATCAACAGGATGCGCCCATAGCCAAGATTGAGCAGCAACCCGGATCAGGAATCAGCTAGAATCAAGGCCCACCCTGTGGTCGACGACAATAGCGGTATGATAAAAGAGTTTGACGGCAAAGGAGAAACCATGAGTTTAAGCATAGCCTTTATTGAGAAAACCATGCGGGAAAATTTTACCGGGACAACGTCGTGGCGCATTGCGCCGGATGAGCGTGAATCGGCTAACTAGCAGATAAAAGAACGGTTATCCCGGTTGAATAGTATCAAAGTGGACCATAATCCTTATTACGGCCATGGTTATGATTAGTGATTACGACGGGCTGATTATTTTTACCGACGGTGAGTCGCCTATTCCACTCCGTCCTAAAAATCGACAGACCCGGATTTTATGGCTGTTTAACCATGAATCGAATTATCAACGGGCTGCGGCGCAACTGCGTCCCATCGGGCGATCCGTTTTTTGAAAGCCGATTCGACATCGAACTCGACGGCAGCGAAACCATGCAAAACCCGAGCGCAATGACTTTTGATGCGGATCCTGCCCCTGAATTGAGCAGCTACGGAATTTAACGATGTCATTTAATCCCGTTCGCGAAGTAAAATTGCGGGAAAACCGCAGCGGTTATTACCCGGCGCTAAAAACCGGTTTACAGGAAACCACGACGCGGGTGCAGGAAATGCATCAGGCGATTGCCGGATTATCTTTCCAGATGCTGGGTTGGATTCCGGGTCTGGCCGGTCCGGTACGACTGGCCCAGAACACCCATGATGCGATTGCCGGCGGCGTTTATGCCGCCATTCGTCAAGGCGTCGGCGGGGCGCTGACCGTCGCGGATTTGCTGGAACCCCACGCCGCCGCGATCATAAAAACTTCAGCGCCCACCGAGCCGCCCAGTCGCTTGGCGGTCGGTTTGCGCAGCGCCCTGAATGCAGTGGTCGGCGATCATTTGCACCACAGCGCCAACCCGCTGGCCATTAAGATGGGTTTCTACGCGGACGGCCATCGGATTCCACTCACGTCAGCGGGCCTCTCCGCCCATCTACCGCAACTCAGTGACCGCTTGTGCCTGTTCGTTCACGGCCTGGGCTGCGATGAACACAGTTGGCAGCGGAACGCCGTAACCGATGACGGCGCGCCCAGTCAGCACTACGGCCAGCGCTTGCAGGCCGAACTGGGCTATACCCCGCTTTATCTACGCTACAACACCGGGTTGCCGGTCGCCGACAACGGTCAGGCCCTAGCGCAACAGCTTCAGAATTTGCTGGGCATCTACCCGCAACCGGTCCGCGAACTGGTCATCATTGGCCATAGCATGGGGGGGCTGGTCGCCCGCAGCGCTGGCCAGCACGCCGCAGATCAAGGGCTGCCGTGGTTGCGCCTGACCCGGATGATCATCTGCCTTGGCTCGCCGCACCGGGGCGCGCCGCTGGAGAAGCTCGGCCACCAGATCGCCCAGACCTTGCATCGTTCTCCAGTCACCGCGCCGCTGGGCAAAATCGCCGCCGCCCGCAGCGCCGGAATCAGGGATCTGCGTTACGGTCTGCATCGCATCGCCCGGCCCGGCCATCATCCGCCAGCCTTGCCCGGCGTAGCGTTGCGTTTCATCGGCGCCAATCTGGTTAAAGACCCCGATCATCCGCTCGGTCATCTGCTCGGCGACGGACTGGTCACGCTCCACAGCGCCACGACGCCGAAACTGCCCGGCGATGTCGTCACAGCGCGCCTGGGCGGGCTGCATCATATGGCCTTGCTGAACGAACCACGGGTCTATCAGCAGATTCGGCAATGGCTGGCGGCTAACCCGCTGCCCGAATGACCTGCAATAGCGTTCTCGCTTTCAGAGATATGACCCAACCTGCCGCTCAGGCTATCCCGCCTGAATCGCCGCCAACCTCTGTCGCAGCGGGGAAAACCCGCCGTGTTGCGATGCTGAACCTGACTCTGCTGCTGGCCTTATTCGGTTATGGCAATTACCTGCTGGCATCACCATGGGCGGCATTGACCCTGGCCACGCTGGGACTGTTGCTGGGCGGTGAACTGGCGCTCTGCCGCACGAACCTTCAGCAATACCGCGACTTCGCCAAGGTCTCCAACGACTTGCTGTGGGAAACGGACGCCCGGGGCGGCTTTACCGTGCTGAACGGTATCCTAGCGCAATTTTTCAAGCTCCAGCTCGGCCAGCGCTGGCTATCGCTATTTCCGGAGGCCCCGGATCTGGCTGTACTCAAGGCCGCAATTACCGCCTGCCGCCCGTTTCGCAATCTCGAACTGTCGGTCCAGCTTGCTCCTCATCAGCCGCCGCGCTGGGTGCGGATCAATGGCATTCCGCTGCTGGATGAATTCGGCAAGCTGCGCGGCTATCGGGGCACGGCGCTTGACATCACCCCGCATTGGCAGGCCCGCGAGGCGTTACGCACCCATGTGATACGCCTGGAGCGGGAGGTGGTGACCATCATCCGTGAATTGCGCCTGGCCAACCAGGAACTGACCGAGCGGGAGCGCCATCTGCGCATCCTGGTTAATGCTGCACCGGTCGGTATCGCCGAGCTCGATATCGAAGGCCACTGTCGTTATCTCAACCCGGTCGGCTGCGCCTTGACGGACTGTGCCGAGCAGGCGGCTTGGGGACGACACTTCTTCGACTTTGTCCACCTTGACAGCCGCGACTACGTTAAATTCGCCTGGGACATCAACCGCGCCTCCAGCCAGGTCCACCGAATTGAATTTCGTCTGCAGGGTAGCGGTCTCTGGGTATCGGCCTATTGGGTACACCTGTTCGAGGCAGTCCAGCAACCGCTCTCCGGTTCCATCCTGATTTTTAGCGACGTGACTGAAACGCGGCGCAAGGATCAGCAGCTTCGGGTCCAGGCCCATTACGATTCCCTGACCGAGTTGCCGAACCGGGTCCTGTTTCGAGAACGGCTGGAGCAAACCCTGCGCCGGGCGAACCGGGAACGGCAGAATGTGGCGCTGCTGTGGATCGATCTGGATGGGTTCAAAGCGATCAACGACCGCTTGGGTCATGCCGCCGGTGATGAATTGTTGCAACAGGTGGCGTTACGCTTGCGGAACCGGTTGCGCGAAAGCGACACCGTGGCCCGGATGGGCGGCGACGAATTCGCGGCGATTCTGCCGGCGGTGACTGATTTGGCGGCGGTAACACGGGTCGCCGAGGCGTTGATCGCCCGGCTCTCGGAACCGTTCAGACTAACCGGCGGCATTATTATCCCGGCTTCGGCCAGCATTGGCTTGGTGTTGTATCCGCTGCATACCGAAGACGCCCAAGCGCTGACGCAATCCGCCGAAGCGGCGATGGTTGCGGCGAAACAGGCCGGCAAAAATCAGGCGGCGCTCTGGTCATCGCCGGTGATGGAACCGTCCGATCCACTTTGACCAATGGACTGCTAATGATTAATTCGCAAGTAGCGCCGGTTGATCCTGATCCCCTCCGGTGCGGATTACCTTCTACTCATGCCGCACTGGACTGTTTCCATTGTGGTCTGCCGGTTCCGCCGAATATCCATTTTACCGTGGTCATTAACGGCCAGCCCCGCCCGATGTGTTGCCATGGCTGTGAAGCCGTGGCCGAAGCGATTGTCGCTGCCGGACTGACTAATTTTTACCAGCATCGCACCGTCAATTCAAAACGGCCCGAGGATTTGATTCCCGAGCAACTGCGTGGACTGGAGTTGTACGACCGGGCCGATTTGCAAAAAAGCTTTGTCCGGGTTGAAGGCGAGCATGTCCGCGAAGCCGCGCTGATGCTGGAAGGGATTGTCTGCGCCGCCTGTGTCTGGCTCAGTGAACGCCATGTCAACGCCTTGCCGGGGGTTCTGGAGTTTTGGGTCAATTACTCCACCCACCGCGCCCAGGTACGCTGGGACGAGCAGCAGATCAAACTTAGCGCGATTCTGGCTGCGATTGCCGCGATTGGCTATATCGCCCATCCCTTTGATCCTAACCGCCAGGAAGCGATTCAGAAACGGGAACGCACGGTCGCATTACGCCGCCTGGCGATTGCCGGAATCGGGGCGATGCAGGTGATGATGCTGGCAGTGGGCCTGTATGCCGGCGATTATCACGGCATGGAATCCGGGATGAAGAATTTTATGCGCTGGATGTGCATAATTTTAACCATACCCGTGATCGGCTACTCCGCCCAACCGTTTTTTATTGGTGCGTGGCGCGATTTACGCAACCGGCAATTAGGGATGGATGTCCCGGTCGCATTGGCGATGAGCGCCGCGTTTATCGCCAGTGTCTGGTACACCATCAACGGTGGCGGCGAGGTTTATTACGATTCCGTCACCATGTTCGCCTTTTTCCTGCTGACCGGACGGTTTCTGGAAATGACCGCCCGGCATCGGGCCGGCCAGATTTCCGAGGCGCTGGTGCGGATGCTGCCGGCGATGGCGACCCGACTGGATCAGTCGGGCGGCGAAACCGTGGTTCCCATCGCTGAACTGGTTCCCGGCGACCGGGTGCTGTTGCGGCCCGGCGCGACGATTCCCGCCGATGGCCGGGTGCTGGAAGGGGTGAGCAGCGTCGATGAATCGCTGCTGACCGGTGAAAGTTTGCCGTTACCCAAACAGGCTGGCGAACCTCTGATCGGCGGTTCGGTGAATGTCGAAAGTCCGCTGGTGATGCAGATTGAAAAAGTCGGCGCAGATACCGTGTTGTCGGCGATTGTGCGGCTGCTGGATCGCGCTCAGGGCGAGAAGCCGCGCCTGGCCTTGCTGGCCGACCGGATCGCCGGCTGGTTTGTCAGCGCCTTGCTGAGCGTTGCAGCGGTGGTGTTTATCGCCTGGTGGACCCTCAGTGATTTCGATACCGCGTTCCGTATTACCCTGGCGGTGCTGGTGGTAAGTTGCCCCTGTGCGTTGTCGCTGGCGACCCCGACCGCGATTGTCGCGGCGACCGGCGCCTTGACCCGGCTTGGCGTTCTAACCACCCGCGGCCATGCCCTGGAAACCCTGGCGCAAGCCACTCACGTCATCTTCGATAAAACCGGCACCCTGACTTATGGCCGGCCGCAGGTGGCAGCAGTAGAACCGATGGCTGATCTGGACGGTCCGCGCAGTTTGGCGCTGGCGGCGGCCTTGGAGCGCGGCTCGGAACATCCGGTTGGGCGGGCCTTGGCGGAAGCTGCCGGGCCGATCATGTTGACTGCGACCGAGTTGCGGAACACCCCCGGCAGCGGCGTTGAAGGCTGGCTTGAGGGGCGTTGCTACCGGATTGGCCGGCCCGAATTTGTCGCCGGGCTGAGTGGCGCAACGGTGATCCAGCCAGCCGGGGGTGACACCGCGGGCATCCGGGTCGCGCTGGGCGATGAAACCGGGTTGCTGGCCTGGTTCCGCCTGACCGACGCCTTGCGCCCCGGCGCGGCGGCAGCCGTCGCGGCCTTGCAAGCGCGAGGGCTAACCGTGACCTTATTGAGCGGCGACCGCTCGGAAGCGGCGGCGGACATTGCCCGCGAGGTCGGGATTGTTGAAGCTAGCGGCGGGATGACCCCGCAGGACAAGCTGGATCGGCTGCGGGAGTGGCAACGGCAGGGCGCGGTGGTGGCGATGGTCGGCGATGGGGTGAACGATGCGCCGGTGCTGGCGGCAGCCCAGGTCTCGCTGGCTATGGGCAGCGGCACCCAACTGGCGCACGCGACCGCCGACATGATTCTGCTGACTGAACGGCTGGCGCATCTGGTGGCCGGGGTGGACAAAGCCCGGCAAACCTTATTGATCATGCGTGAGAATTTCGCCTGGGCTATCGGATACAATCTGCTGGCGGTGCCGTTGGCCGCCGGAGGTTGGCTGACCCCGTGGATGTCGGCGCTGGGGATGTCGTTCAGTTCCTTGCTGGTCATGGTGAATGCGCTGCGGCTGCGGCAGTCTGAATAAACGACCGTCTTATCATTGGGAGGAGTCGCCTGATGCGGATTCTGTATCTGTTGATTCCCATGGCGCTGGGCGTCATGGGGGTCGCGTTATGGGCCTTTTTGTGGGCGGTGCGCACCGGCCAGTTTGACGATCTGGATGGCCCGGCCCACCGAATTCTGATGGACGACGACGATCCGCGTATTCCCCGATCCAGCCAGTCTCGGAAGGATGATCATTCTCTGGATGGATGAATCCGTTTTTTTTTTGGCATTTTCACTAAAACCTGCTTGGAGAAAAGCACCCATGTTTACCTTTGAAAATTTCCCGCTGATTATTATTTTTATCATGATTGTGGCCGCGTGGCTGAGTTTTCTCTCGGTTATTCCCTGGAATAACCTGTTCTAACCCCTCTCTTGCATCTGACCACTCTCTGCCATCTGAACTCGTCGCTGGATGAGTGGCGCAAAGTCCGGGTCAAACTACCCCGGCGTTTCGCGCCACCCTTCCTTATCCAGGGAAGGGAAAAGTCCACTCAACCAGATCGCTGTAGGGGGATGCGCCGCTTTCGTCCGCACGGAGGAAAGCGGTTTTTATTGATGCCCAAGCGGAATGAATTTGATGAGCGGCGTATTGGACTTGCTGGATCGGGAATCGATCCTGGCCGGATTAACGACTACGGCGCGATCGGCATTAAGCCGGTTGGAGGTTTTTCAGGAGCTGGATTCCACCAATGCTTATTTACAGGCGGGAGCGCGGGAAAACTGGCTGGGCGGCGCGATCTGTCTGGCGGAACAGCAGAGCGCTGGTCGGGGGCGCTTGGGGCGCTCTTGGATAACCCCCTTTGGCGCTAGTCTGGCGCTGTCGCTGCTGTGGCGCTTTCACCTGCCGCCGGATGCCTTAAGCGGCTTGAGTCTGGCGACCGGGATTGCGGTGGCCCGCACGGTGCAACGGCTTGGCGTCGCAGAGGTTGGTCTCAAGTGGCCAAATGATATTTGGTGGCGAGAGCGCAAACTGGGCGGCATTTTGCTGGAATCGGGCAGTGACGCCGGCGCATTTTATGTAGTGGCGGGGATTGGCCTGAATGTCAATCTGCCGCCCCAGACCAGTGAACTGATTGATCAGCCGTGGGTAGATTTACAGGAAATTCTGGCGACAAGCGCTATTTCCCGTAACTCGCTTGCCGCCATGTTGATCAATGAACTTATCGCGGTTTTTATCCAGTTTGAGCAAGGCGGTTTTGCGGATCTGACTGATGAATGGGCCAGATTTGATGTCATCATTGGCCGGAAAGTGCGATTGAAAATGCTTAACAAGGCCATGATCGGTATTGCCCGAGGTGTTAATGCGACTGGCGCATTATTGCTGGAAACGGCATCTGGAGAAATCAATCCGTATGTCGGCGGTGAAATCAGCTTGAGAGTCGAATCATGATTCTATTAGCGGATGTGGGCAATAGCCGGATTAAGTGGATTAGTTGCGAGCAGGGTGAGTTCCAGCAACGCGGCCAGGCTCGGCATGGCAAGGAAAGCTGGTCTGAACTGGCGACCCGCCTCTGGCGGGCATTGCCGCGGCCACAGCGGGTTTTGATAGTCAGTGTGGCCGGTCCCGAAGTTCGGACGACGCTGACGCAGTGGATTCAACAAACCTGGGCGATTGATGCTGAATTCGCAGTTTCTACCGCTGCGGCTTTTGGCATCCACAACGCTTACGCTGAACCGGAGCGGATGGGCGCGGATCGCTGGGTGGCGATGATTGCGGCGCGGGTCTTGATGCAAACCCTCGCGATCCAGCAAACCTGTTATGTAGTGGATTGTGGCACTGCGGTGACCATTGATGCGCTGGCCGCGAATGGCCAGCATTTGGGGGGCCTGATCTTTCCGGGAACACGGTTGATGCGTGAGGCTCTGTATCGGGAAACCCGGCAGATTCCGCCCGAAACAGGGACGGTGCAATTATTTGGACAAAGCACGCGCGATTGTGTCTGGGGCGGAGCTGCGTATGCGGTTGCGGCGGCGATTGACGGGATTACTGAACGGATGGCGACCAGTCACGGACCGGGGTTGCGACTGCTGACCGGCGGCGGCGGCAACGCGGTCTTACCGCACTTGAAAAGAGACTATCGGCTGGAGCCGGATTTGCTGTTCATGGGATTGCGGGTGATTGCGGCGGGTTCAATGGCTTAGTTTTTAGATAGCTTCTGACACGAATGCAACCCAATCGCCCGAGCGCTTCCAGCTTGCCGATAAGGACACGGATGAACTATCATCGATTCGGTTCCGACCCGGGCTTTCATTAACTCAATCCCTGCTGGCGTGGTGGAATGGTATACACACAGGACTTAAAATCCTGCGCCCCTGACCGGGCTTGTGGGTTCGAGTCCCACCGCCAGTATTCCCCCCATCTGAATCGTGATCCCTGCTTCCCTGTCAGGGCAGCGCGATCCGCGGCGCTTCATGGTTGCGCCGAAACAGCGTCGCAATATGTCCGATCCTCTGGACCAGCGCCGCGCTGGTGGTCGCGCAGATCTCGGCAATCAACAGATCTCGGGCTTCCCGATCCGCTGCATTGACCCGGACCTTAATCAATTCGTGGTGATCAAGGGCCTGAACAATTTCGTGCAGGACCGTCGGGGTCACGCCGTGATCACCGACAATGACGACCGGCTTGCGGGGATGGGCCAGGGCTTTGAGATGTCGCTTTTGCGGATTGTTGAGATCGAACACGAGGGGGAGACCGGATCATGGTGAAAGAAGCGGGCAGTGTAGCCGGCGGCAAGGGTATGACGGTAGCCCCCAGTCCGTTGAATGAAGTCAAGCTGGAGCTGGGGATCATTCTGGCGGTGGGCGTATTGCTGCTGCTGGCGCAAGGACGAGCGCTGGACAGTCTCCCGCTGCAATTGCTGGCGCTGGTCAGCTACGGCTTGATCGGATTGATCTGGATCGTGGTTCGCACCCGGCGGATTATGGCGAAATTCATCCGCGACCAGGAGCAGCATGCCCATGGCCCGTACTAACAGTAGCGCCCGCTGGTTGCGAGAGCATTTCACCGATGAATACGTCAAACGCGCCTGGCAGGAAGGGTATCGTTCCCGTGCTGTCTACAAACTGCTGGAAATTAATGAGAAAGACCGGCTGATTCGACCCGGGCTGACCGTGGTGGATTTAGGCGCGGCTCCTGGCGGCTGGTCGCAGCTGGCGGTGAAGCTGATGGGCGGACAAGGAACGATCATCGCGCTGGATCTGTTGCCGCTGGAGCCACTGGCCGGGGTTGAGTTTATCCAGGGCGATTTCCGCGAGACGGTGGTGCTGGAACGCCTGCTGGCGGTGCTCGATCAGCGGCCAGTCGATCTGGTTTTGGCTGACATGGCGCCCAATACCAGCGGAATTAAAGGCGTTGATCAGCCGCGGGGGATCTATCTGAATGAACTAGCGCTGGATTTTGCCCGGCGTTGCTTGCGGCCTGGCGGCGATTTCCTGCTGAAAGCCTTTCAGGGCGAAGGTTTCGACCCTTTTTTCAAGGAATTACGCAGCGTCTTTGGCAGTGTTGCCCCGCGTAAACCGAAGGCTTCCCGCGCCCGCAGCGCCGAGCAATATCTGCTGGCCAGGAACTATCAGGGCTGATTTCGTCTAAAAAACTTGCATTTTCCCGATCCGATACCCATATACCTAGTGCCCGCGTCGGGTTTTCCATAGCGTTCCCCTGTTACCCCGTCGCATCCTTCCCGAATCCCGCAGCGTTGAGGCGTCTACCTTGAACGACATGGTCAAAAACATTCTCTTGTGGGTGGTCATCGCCGTTGTGCTGATGTCCGTGTTCAACAGTTTTGGACCCAAGGTGGCACCCTCCGCCCAAATGTCCTATTCGCAATTCCTGCAAGAAACCAAGCAGGGCCGGATCGCCCAGGTCAGCATTGATGGTCGCGCCATTATGGGCCGCACCAGCGGTGGCGAACGCTTCACCACCTACAGCCCGGAAACTGATAACAGCGCGATGATCGGCGAGTTGCTCAATCGCGGGGTGGATATTGAAGGCCAGCCGCCGGAGAAACAGGGGCTGCTGATGCAAATCTTCATCTCCTGGTTCCCGATGTTATTGCTGATCGGCATCTGGATTTTCTTCCTGCGGCAGATGCAGGGCGGCGGCGCGGGTCGGGGCGCGATGTCGTTTGGCAAATCCCGCGCCCGGATGATGGGCGAAGATCAGATCAAGATTACCTTCGCCGATGTCGCTGGCGTCGATGAGGCCAAGGAAGAAGTGGCGGAACTGGTCGAGTTCCTGCGCGATCCTGGCAAGTTCCAGAAACTCGGCGGCAAGATTCCACGCGGGGTGCTGATGGTCGGTTCGCCCGGCACCGGTAAAACCCTGCTGGCTAAAGCCATCGCCGGCGAGGCCAAAGTGCCGTTCTTCTCGATTTCCGGCTCCGATTTCGTGGAAATGTTCGTCGGGGTCGGCGCGTCGCGGGTCCGCGATATGTTTGAGCAGGCCAAGAAACACGCGCCCTGTATCATCTTCATCGACGAAATTGACGCGGTCGGACGGCATCGCGGCGCGGGTCTCGGCGGCGGCCATGACGAGCGTGAACAGACCTTGAACCAGCTTTTGGTGGAAATGGATGGCTTTGAAGGCAATGAAGGGATCATTGTGATTGCTGCCACTAACCGCCCGGATGTGCTGGATCCGGCTTTGCTGCGGCCGGGCCGGTTCGACCGGCAGGTGGTGGTGCCGCTGCCCGATGTGCGCGGGCGGGAGCAGATTCTCAAAGTCCACATGCGCAAAGTGCCGATTTCCGACAACGTCAAGCCGGCGGTGATCGCCCGGGGTACGCCCGGCTTCTCCGGGGCGGATCTGGCCAATCTGGTCAATGAGGCCGCGCTGTTCGCCGCCCGATCCAACAAGCATGATGTGGACATGGACGATTTCGAGAAGGCCAAAGACAAGATCATGATGGGCGCGGAACGCAAGTCGATGGTGATGAGCGAGGAGGAAAAGAAGCTCACCGCCTATCACGAAGCCGGCCACGCCATTGTCGGACGGCTGGTGCCGGCCCACGATCCGGTCTACAAGGTCAGCATCATTCCGCGGGGCCGGGCGCTGGGCGTGACCATGTTCCTGCCGGAAGGCGACCGCTACAGCTATAGCAAACAGCGGTTGGAGAGCCAGATTTCCAGCCTGTTTGGCGGGAGGATCGCCGAGGCGATCATCTTTGGCGCAGATTACGTCACCACCGGCGCCCAGAACGACATTGAGCGGGCCACCAGCATCGCCCGCAATATGGTCACCAAGTGGGGGCTGTCGGATCGGCTCGGGCCGCTGACCTACAGTGAGGATGACGGCGAGGTGTTTCTGGGCCGCAGTGTCACCCGGCACAAGAGTGTGTCCGATGAAACGGCGCATGTGATCGACGAAGAAATCCGCTCGACGATTGATCGCAACTACCAGCGGGCCGAACAGTTGTTGCGTGAGCATCTCGACCAGTTGCAGGCGATGGCTGACGCGCTGATCAAGTACGAAACGATCGATGCCGATCAGATTGACGACATCATGGCTGGGCGTCCGCCCCGTGAACCGGCTGATATCAGCGCCGATTCGGAACCGCCTGCTGCCGGGTCGACGGTTAACCTAGACAAGAAACCGCGCGGCAAAGGGCCGATTGGTGGTCCTGCTCCGCAGCATTAAATAGCGACTCTACTCTTAACCCTGCCTCTCTTCCCACCGGTGGAAGAGGGGCTTTTTTATTGGAGTTCCAACGATGCTACTGGATTGTGCGGGAAAAAGGCTTGATTTGAGCCAGCCGGTGGTAATGGGCGTGCTGAATGTGACGCCCGATTCGTTCTCCGATGGCGGGCGTTATCTGGAACTTGATGCCGCCGTGCGCTGGGCGGCAAGCATGGTCGAGGAGGGTGCGGGGATCATCGATATCGGCGGTGAATCCACCCGGCCCGGTGCGCCGCCAGTGTCGGCTCAGGAGGAACTGGATCGGATGTTGCCGGTGGTGGAGCGACTGGCGCGGGAGTTGCCGATCCCGGTTTCTGTGGATACCAGCAAGCCCGAAGTGATGCGTGAAGCGGCACGGGCCGGCGCGGGATTCATCAACGATGTGCGGGCCTTGCAAATGCCGGGAGCGGTGGATGCGGCGGCGGCAAGCAGGTTGCCTGTTTGCCTGATGCACATCCGGGGCGAGCCGGCCACCATGCAGCAGGAACCCCGTTATGGCGATGTGGTGAGCGAGGTTCACGCCTTTTTGACGGAACGGGTGCAGGTTTGCGAGGCGGCCGGCATTCCCCATGATCGGATTTTAGTGGACCCCGGGTTTGGGTTTGGCAAGACTCTGAATCACAATCTGCGGTTGCTGCGGCATCTTGACCGCTTTACTGCTTTAGCCGCCGGAGTGCTGGTCGGCATTTCCCGCAAAAGCATGATCGGCTTGTTGCTCAATGCGCCGGTGGACGAACGGCTGAGCGGCAGTCTGGCGGCGGCGGTGATCGCGCTGTGGCAGGGGGCGAAGATCATTCGCACCCATGATGTCCGCGAAACGGTGCAGGCGCTGTGTGTATGCGCTGCGGCGCGGGCGGCAGGATGATGCTGTTTCGCCAGACCGATCCTGTTCTCCATGGCTGTTTTGTGGTTCCAAACCTTGATGTATGCTCAGTATCCCCAGTTTTCTACTATAATTTTTTAATTTGTTGAATTTTAAGGAATTAATGATGATAGAAAAACGCTACTTTGGAACCGATGGCATTCGCGGGCGGGTCGGCGAGCATCCGATCACGGCCGAGTTTGTGTTGAAGCTGGGCTGGGCGGCAGGGCGGGCGTTGCAGACCAAAGGCTTCAATAAAGTGGTGATCGGCAAGGACACCCGCATTTCCGGCTACATGTTCGAATCGGCATTGGAGGCAGGATTGTCGGCGGCCGGGGTCAACGTCGCCTTGCTGGGACCTATGCCGACCCCCGGCATTGCCTACCTGACCCGCACTCTGCACGCCTGCGCTGGCATCGTGGTCAGCGCCTCCCACAATCCGTATTACGACAACGGCATCAAATTCTTCTCCCGCGATGGCCAGAAGTTGCCCGACGCAGTTGAGACCCGAATTGAGGAACTGTTGGAGCAGCCACTGATCACGGTGGAACCTGACGCCTTGGGCAAGGCGGAACGCATCGGTGATGCTGCGGGTCGCTACATCGAGTTCTGCAAAAGCACGACTCCTCCTTACACCAGCCTGGTGGGGATGAAAATTGTGGTGGATTGCGCTCACGGCGCCACTTACCACATCGCCCCCAGCGTCTTCAGCGAACTAGGCGCGACGGTTATTGCTATTAGCGCCGCACCTGATGGCCTGAACATTAATCTGGACTGTGGCTCCACCCATCCAGCGGCGCTGTGTGAAACCGTTCGTCAGCACGGCGCCGATCTTGGCATCGCCTTTGACGGGGACGGTGACCGGGTGATCATGGTGGATCATCAGGGCCAAATTCTGGACGGCGATGATCTGTTGTTCATCATCGCCCGTGATCGCCTGCGGAGTGGCAGCCAGTTCAGCGCAGTGGTTGGGACGCTGATGACCAACTTGGGACTGGAAATGGCGTTGCAGGCCTTGGGCCTCGATTTACATCGGGTCAAGGTTGGCGACCGCTATGTGATGGAACGGTTGCTGGCTGATCATCTAATTCTGGGCGGTGAAAATTCGGGTCACATCATCTGCCTGGATCGCACCACAACGGGCGATGGCGTGATCGCTGCGCTGCAAGTCCTGACAGCGATGCTCCACGCCGGCAAAAGCCTGCACGATCTCAAGGCGGGCATGACTCGCTACCCACAGATTCTGATCAACGTGACGGTGAATGGGGTGATCGATTTGCAGCGGACCCCGATTCAGGACGCAGTGCGGGCGATAGAGAGTCAACTCGGCGAGCAGGGTCGGGTGCTGTTGCGCCCCTCTGGCACCGAACCGGTGGTGCGGGTCATGGTGGAAGGCCCCGATGCGGATGCTGTTGAACGCTACGCCCGCGAACTGGGGAAGGTCGTGCGGGATACCCTGTCAGCGTGATTGCTTTCGCCGCGCAGAATCCGTAAGATTCGCCGGCTTTCACAGTGGGAGATCGACATGCGCCGTAAGCTGGTAGCTGGAAACTGGAAAATGAATGGTTCTGCGGACAGTATCCGCAAACTGCTGCAAGGCATTCGCGAAGGCGCTGCCGAAGTTGCGGCGGTCGAGTTGGCGGTGTTCCCGCCTTTCGTTTATCTCGGACTGGTGGAACAGCAGTTGTCCGACGCCCCTGTTGCCTGGGGAACGCAGAATCTCTCCGAACAGGTTTCCGGCGCTTACACCGGCGAAGTCGCAGGATCCATGTTGCTGGATTTTCATTGCGCCTATGTTCTGGTGGGACACTCGGAACGACGCACCCTGTATGGCGAAACTGATGACCTGGTTGCCCGCAAGTTCGCCGCCGCCCGCAAGCTGGGTATTAAACCGGTGCTTTGTCTGGGTGAGACGCTGGACGAACGCGAGCAGGGCGTGACCGAGGCGGTGGTCGCCCGGCAACTCAAGGCAGTGCTGGATTTGGAAGGCATTGGCGCGTTCGCCGACGCGGTGATTGCTTATGAGCCGGTCTGGGCGATTGGCACTGGCCGCACCGCGACTGCGCAGCAAGCTCAGGATGTTCATACCTTTATTCGCGCCCAACTGGTGGCGCTTGATCCGGCGGTTGCTGCTAAAACCCGGATTCTCTACGGCGGCAGCATGAAAGCCGCTAATGCGGGCGAGTTGCTGTCCATGGCGGATATTGATGGCGGATTGATCGGTGGTGCGTCGCTGGATGCCAAAGAATTTTTGGCGATTGCCAAGGCCGGCGTTTAAGTTGCCGCCATGGTTCACACTCTCCTTCTGGTTGCCCATATCGTGGTTGCTGTCGCCCTGATCGCATTGGTGTTGTTGCAGCAGGGCAAGGGCGCTGACGCCGGCGCAGCTTTCGGCAGTGGCGCATCGGCAACCATGTTCGGCTCTCAGGGTTCTGCCTCGTTTCTGAGTCGGACCACGGCGGTTCTGGCAACGGCGTTTTTTTTGACCAGTTTGACGCTGGCCTATTTCGCCAATCAGGCTACTGCGCCACAGAGTGTGGTCGAGCGGGTTCAGATTGAACAGCCCGTCGATCTGCCCAAGACCGACGGTGGTCCGGTAGATGTCCCGCAGTTGCCGCCAAAATAAGGGAATGCTTTTCAAGTACTTTATGCCGATGTGGTGGAACTGGTAGACACGCTAGCTTGAGGGGTTAGTGGCGCAAGCCGTGCCGGTTCGAGTCCGGCCATCGGCACCAAACAATAAAAAACGGGCGTACTTAAATTAAATTTAAAACGCCGCGTCCATTTCAAGATGTCATCATATGATATCGAAGGTGCGACTCTGATGTTGTCCAATTACCTTCCTGTTCTGATCTTCATGATCATCGCTTTTGTCATGGCTGGGGTGGTCATCGGTTTGGGTTTTGTCCTTGGCCCCCGCCGTTATGACAGTGAAAAGCTTTCACCCTATGAATGTGGTTTTGAAGCATTCGAAGATTCCCGGATGAAATTCGATGTCCGCTACTACCTGGTAGCCATCCTGTTCATCATCTTCGATCTGGAAATCGCTTTCTTGTTTCCGTGGGCGATTGTGCTGAATCAGATTGGCCTGTTTGGTTTTGCGGCGATGACCATCTTTCTCGGCATTCTGGTGATCGGTTTCATCTACGAGTGGAAGAAAGGAGCCTTGGAATGGGAATAGAAGGCATTCTTGAAAAAGGCATGGTAACCACCACCGCCGACAAGCTCATTAACTGGGCGCGAACCGGGTCAATGTGGCCGATGACCTTTGGGTTGGCTTGCTGTGCGGTAGAGATGATGCACGCTGGCGCATCACGCTATGATCTGGATCGGTTTGGCATCGTCTTCCGGCCCAGTCCTCGCCAGTCCGATGTGATGATCGTGGCGGGTACCTTGTGCAATAAAATGGGGCCGGCCCTGCGCAAGGTTTACGATCAAATGCCCGAACCGCGCTGGGTCATCTCGATGGGTTCCTGTGCGAATGGCGGCGGCTATTATCATTATTCGTATGCCGTAGTGCGGGGCTGTGATCGGATTGTGCCGGTTGATATTTATGTCCCCGGTTGTCCGCCGACGGCTGAGGCGCTGATTTATGGCATACTTCAGTTGCAGAACAAGATTCGCCGCACCAACACTATAGCCCGTTGAGAGGATGTTCATGGCTGACCCGCTTCAGACTCTCGTGGAAAAACTTCAGGCCCGATTTGGCGTGGCGCTGCTGGAATGCCGACTGGATCGTGATGAAGTCACTCTTGATATTGCGCCGGATCAGGCGATTGAGATATTTACCGCCCTGCGTGATGAACCGGATTTCACGTTCAAGCAGTTAATGGACATCTGCGGCGTTGATTACTCGGCCTACGGTATTGTGGAATGGGCGACGAATGAATCAACGGATAAGGGATTCAGCCGCGGTGTCGTGGAACGGGCAACCGGGCGTGGTGCCGTAGCAATTGAATCAGTGGTTGAACGGACGTTTGCGGGTAAGGGCCGATTTGCCGCCGTCTATCAACTATTATCGGTTCCGCTGAATCAGCGGGTGCGGGTGCGGGTTTTTGCCCTGGATGATGAATTTCCAGTCGTGTCTTCCGTAGTAGAGATTTGGGCTTCGGCCAACTGGTATGAGCGCGAGGCTTTCGACCTGTACGGGATTATGTTTGAAGGCCACCCGGATTTGCGTCGGATCCTGACCGACTACGGTTTTGTTGGTCATCCGTTCCGCAAGGATTTCCCGCTGATTGGCAATGTTGAAATGCGCTACGACCCTGAACGGGGCCGGGTGGTGTATGAACCGGTCAGTATTGAGCCGCGGGTGCTGGTGCCCCGCGTCATCCGCAAGGATAACCGCTACCTGTCCCAGCCTCACTGAAGGAAGCGACGATGCCTGAAATTCGCAATTACACCCTGAACTTTGGGCCGCAGCATCCGGCGGCGCACGGGGTGCTTCGGTTGGTGCTGGAACTGGATGGCGAAGTTGTACAACGCGCTGATCCGCATATTGGCTTGTTGCATCGCGGCACTGAAAAACTGGCTGAGAGCAAGCCGTTTAACCAAAGCATCGGCTATATGGATCGGTTGGACTACATGTCGGCGATGAGCAATGAGCATGCTTATGTATTAGCGATTGAAAAACTGCTCGGTATTCAACCGCCGGTGCGGGCACAATACATCCGGGTAATGTATGCGGAAATGACCCGCATCCTGAATCATTTGTTGTGGATCGGCGCTCACGGGCTGGATATTGGCGCGATGACCGTTTTTTTGTACGCCTTCCGTGAACGGGAAGACTTGGTCGATTGCTACGAAGCCGTGTCCGGCGCGCGGTTTCATGCCGGGTATTTCCGTCCTGGCGGTGTTTATCGCGACCTGCCTAATGTGATGCCGAAATACCAGTATCAGGATGCGCAGTGCCACAGCAAGAAAGACATCGATGAGCAGAATACCCATCGTCATGGTTCCCTGCTCGATTTCATTGAGGCATTTACTGAGCGGTTTCCGCAACGGGTGGATGAGTACGAAACCCTGTTGACCGATAATCGGATCTGGAAACAGCGGACGGTTGGAATTGGCGTTGTCTCGCCGGAGCGGGCCTTGCAATTAGGATTCTCCGGGCCGATGTTGCGCGGTTCTGGCTTTGCGTGGGATTTGCGAAAGAAGCAGCCCTACGATGTCTATGACCAGCTTGATTTCGATATTCCGGTTGGGGTGAATGGTGACTGCTACGACCGCTATTTGGTCCGGGTCGAGGAAATGCGTCAAGCCAACCGCATCATCAAGCAATGTGTGAAATGGCTGAAAGAAAATCCTGGCCCTGTAATCATTGACGATCACAAAGTAGCGCCGCCGCCTCGGGAACAGATGAAAGAGGATATGGAAGCTCTGATTCATCATTTCAAATTATTTACTGAAGGTTATTGCGTCCCGGAAGGCGAAGTTTATGTCGCTACCGAGCACCCTAAAGGTGAATATGGCATCTATCTGATTTCCGATGGGGCTAATAAACCGTATCGGGTCAAGGTTCGGGCGGCGGGATTTGCGCATCTGTCAGCGATGGATGAAATGACTCGTGGTCACATGCTGGCCGACGTAGTGGCTGTCATTGGCACTCAGGATATTGTCTTCGGGGAGGTTGACCGCTAATGAACCCTCGCACGAGTGAACTGCTGTCTGCCTACGCCCGCGCTGAAATTGATCATTGGTTGACCCGCTATCCGGCTGACCAGAAGCAATCCGCCGTATTGGCGGCCTTGCGTGAAGTCCAGCATGAGAACGGCGGCTATCTGACAACCAAGTTAATGGATGCGGTAGCGGATTATCTGGATATGCCGCCTATCGCCGTTTACGAAGTCGCTTCGTTCTACTCGATGTATGAATTGAAGCCGGTTGGCCGGCATAGCATCGCGGTTTGCACCAACATTTCCTGCATGTTGCGTGGCGGTGAGACGGTGCTGGCGCATATCGAGAAAAAGCTGGGCGTCAAGCTGGGTGAAAGCACTCCGGATGGCAAGTTTTATCTGAAAAGAGAAGAAGAGTGTCTGGCTGCCTGTTGTGGAGCGCCAATGATGCAGGTCGATCATATCTACTACGAGCATCTGACCCCGGAAAAGGTGGATCAGGTGCTGGATAGCCTGGAGTAAGCCGCGATGGCCAATGAGGTTTGTTACCGGACGCTGGGCCTGAACCGGCCGTGGTCGATGGACACTTATCAGAGCGTCGGCGGCTATGAAGCCTGGAAAAATATCCTAGCCGGCAAGTTGACACCGGATCAGGTGATTGACGAGGTCAAGAAATCCGGGTTGCGCGGACGAGGTGGCGCGGGGTTTCCGGCGGGACTGAAATGGACTTTCATGCCGCGTAATGCGACGGTCCAGAAATACATGGTCTGTAATTCCGATGAATCGGAACCCGGCACCTGCAAGGACCGTGACATTCTGCGCTTCAATCCTCATGCGCTGGTGGAAGGCATGGCGATTGCCGGTTTCGCCACCGGCTCCACGGTGGGCTACAACTATATGCGCGGTGAATTCATGGATGAGCCGTATCAGCGTTTTGAAAATGCGGTCAAGGAAGCCTACGCCGCCGGATTGCTTGGCAAAAACATCCAGGGTTCCGGGATTGACTTTGATCTGTACCCGACTTTAGGCGCTGGCGCCTATATCTGTGGTGAAGAAACCGCGTTGCTGGAGTCGCTGGAAGGCAAGAAAGGCCAGCCCCGGTTCAAACCGCCGTTCCCGGCCAATTACGGTCTCTACGGCAAGCCGACTACGATTAACAATACTGAAACCTTCTCCTCGGTGCCGTCGATTATTCGCAATGGCGGTGCATGGTTTGCTGGTTTCGGTATTCCTAACGCCGGTGGCACCAAGATTTTCTCGGTGTCTGGCCATGTCGAAAAGCCGGGCAATTTTGAAGTGTCGATGGGGATCCCCTTTGCCGATTTGCTGACGCTGGCCGGCGGAATCTGGAAAGGGCGCAAGCTGAAAGCCGTGATTCCGGGTGGCTCCTCGGTGCCGGTGGTTCCTGGCGAGACCATGTTGAAAGTCAACATGGACTACGACTCGGTGTCCAAAATCGCCGGTTCGATGCTCGGTTCCGGTGCGGTGATCGTGATGGACGAGACCACCGACATGGTCAAGGTGCTGCAACGGATTTCCCGGTTCTATTTCTCCGAATCCTGCGGACAATGTACGCCTTGCCGCGAAGGTACGGGCTGGCTGTACCGGATGGTGACCCGCATCGTTGAAGGGAAGGGTCGGCCAGAAGATTTGGACTTACTTGACAGCGTCGCCAGCAAGATTGAAGGGCGCACCATCTGCGCTTTGGGCGATGCCGCCGCCATGCCGGTGCGGAGCTTCGTCAAGCACTACCGCCATGAGTTCGCGTACTACATCGAACACAAGCGCAGTCTGGTCGCGTAAGCCGCGAAATCACCAACACGGTCGCACAGTGGGTAAAAGATGAGCGAGGAACAGGTCAACATCGAAGTCAACGGCATCCCGCTGAAGGCTCGCAAGGGTGCGATGCTCATCGAGATCACCGATGCG
This sequence comes from Gammaproteobacteria bacterium, assembly GCA_020846135.1. Taxonomy (GTDB): domain Bacteria; phylum Pseudomonadota; class Gammaproteobacteria; order Competibacterales; family Competibacteraceae; genus RXIV01. The sequence continues at coordinate 45,785 of JADLEK010000053.1, read as the reverse complement.
GCGGGTATTGCGATCCCCCGGTTTTGCTATCACAAGAAACTCTCTATCGCCGCGAATTGCCGGATGTGTCTGGTCGAGGTGGAGAAAGCGCCCAAGCCCTTGCCGGCCTGCGCGACCCCGGTGATGGAGGGGATGAAGGTTTACACCGAATCGCCCAAAGCGCTGGCCGCCCAGAAAGGGACGATGGAATTCCTGCTGATCAATCATCCGCTGGACTGCCCGATTTGCGACCAAGGCGGCGAGTGTGAATTGCAGGATGTGGCGCTGGGTTATGGCGGTGATGCCTCCCGGTTTGCCGAGCGCAAGCGGGTAGTGCGGGACAAGGATATTGGCCCGCTGATCGCGACCGAGATGACCCGTTGCATTCATTGCACCCGGTGTGTCCGCTTTGGCGAGGAGATTGCCGGGCTGCGCGAATTGGGCGCGACAGGCCGCGGCGAGAATGTGGAAATCGGTACCTATGTGGCGCACAGCGTGGCTTCCGAGCTGTCGGGCAATGTGATCGACCTTTGTCCGGTGGGGGCGCTGACGGCCAAGCCATCCCGCTACAAGGGCCGTTCCTGGGAATATGTGCAGCACCCGGCGATTGCGCCGCATGATTCGGTCGGCTCCAACATCTTTATTCATATCCTGCGCGGTCGGGTCATGCGGGTCGCACCGCGTGAAAACGAATCGATCAACGAAACCTGGATTTCCGACCGTGATCGGTTCAGCTACGAAGGCATTTACAGCGAGGACCGGCTAACCAGGCCAGTGCTGGATGGCGCTGAGGTCGAGTGGGAAACGGCGCTGGAAGCGGCAGCGACCGGTTTGAAAGACGTGATCGCCCAGCATGGCGCGGACTCAGTGGGTTTTCTGGTTTCACCGACGGCGACCGTAGAGGAACAGTATCTGACGCAGAAACTGGCGCGGGGTCTGGGCGTGGCGAATATCGATCACCGGTTGCGGCAGGCCGATTTCAGCGATCAGGATACCGCCCCGGTATTTCCGTGGCTGGGTCAGGCGCTGGAAGGCCTGGAAAAGGTCAAGGCGGCGCTGCTGATCGGCTCCAACGTGCGAATGGAACAACCTCTGGCTGGACATCGCTTGCGTAAAGCAGCGCTGGCGGGTGGGCAGCTCATGTTCATCAATCCCCGTGATTTCGATTTCCGCTTCCCGGTAGCCGCTAAAGTAATCGCCAATCCGGTCGGCATGGTTGCAGCGCTGGCCAGAGTGGCTCAAGCGGTTGCGGCTTTGCAAGGCGCAGCGCTGCCGGACAGTCTGGCCGGACTGACAACCGGTACTCCGGGCGAAACTGAACGCGTTATCGCGGCTAATCTGGTGAATCATGCCCCGGCTACCGTGTTGCTGGGTAATCTCGCAGTCGCTCATCCGGTATTGGCCCAGTTGCGGGCGCTGGCGGGGTTCATCGCGGCGCAGACCGGCGCTCGATTGGGTTACCTGCCGGAAGCGGCCAATTCGGTCGGCGGCTGGCTGGCTGGCGCGGTACCGCACCGATTGGCGGGTGGCAAACCTGCGGTAAAGTCCGGTCTGGATGCGCGAGCGATGCTGGAAACGCCGCGTAAAGCCTATATCTTGCTGGGTATTGAGCCGGAGCTGGATTGCTGGGACGGGGCAGCGGCGTTGCAGGCTATGCAAAGCGCGGAACTGGTGATTTCACTCAGTCCCTATGCCGGTAAAGGCTACGCGAAAGTCAGTTTGCCCACGGCGACCTTTGCGGAAACCTCAGGTTCTTATGTCAATGCCGAGGGTTGCTGGCAGAGTTTCCAAGGCGCCAGCAAGCCGGTTGGTGAAGCGCGTCCTGCCTGGAAGGTGTTGCGAGTACTGGGCAATCTGTGTGGAGTCGGTGGTTTCGACTACACTAGTTCCGAAGAGGTCCTGGCCGAAGCGCAAAATGCCTGCGCCCAGGTTCAGCCGGATAATACGGCTGATTTGAGCAGGCCGCTGAGTCCATTCCAGTTTGATGGTCTGTTGCGGGTAGCGGACGTGCCTGTCTACGCGGTGGACGCGCTGGTGCGCCGCGCCTGCTCGTTGCAACGCAGTCCGTTGGCGCAACCGGTTGAGGTGCGGTTGCACCCTGATGTCGCCGGCGAGTTGGGTGTGACCGGGCGGGAACAGGTGCAAGTGCGACAGGATGGGGTGGCGGTTGATTTGCCGCTGGTGCTGGATGACAGCATCCCCAGAGGCTGCGCCTGGATTCCGGCGGGATTAAACGCCAGCATCGCACTCGGTCCGGCAGTCGGGCCAGTGGTCATCGGCTAACGGCAAGGAATCGTAAACTATGGAAACGCTGCTGGCAGTCCTTATTATCCTGTTGAAAATTATCGCCGTGCTGATGCCGTTGCTGCTGAGCGTGGCGTATCTGACCTTTGCCGAGCGCAAGGTGATCGGCTACATGCAGGTTCGGCTGGGTCCGAATCGAGTGGGGCCAAAAGGGTGGCTGCAACCGATTGCTGATGCAGTCAAGCTGATGTTCAAGGAGATCATCATCCCGACTCGCGCCAACCGCTTTTTGTTTATTCTGGCGCCGATTTTATCTTTTGGACCGGCGATTGCGGCGTGGGCGGTAGTGCCCTTTGGCGACGGCATGATGATTTCGCATCTGGACGCAGGTCTGTTATACCTGCTGGCGCTCACCTCGATGGGCGTCTATGGCGTGATCATTGCCGGCTGGGCGTCAAACTCCAAGTATGCCTTTCTCGGCGCAATGCGTTCAGCCGCGCAAATCGTTTCCTACGAAATCGCGATGGGTTTCGCCTTGGTGGGCGTGTTGATGGCTGCTGGCAGTCTGAATCTGAATCAGATCGTATTGGCGCAACAGGGTAGTTTGTTGCACTGGTTCTGGTTGCCACTATTACCATTGTTCGTGGTGTATTTTATCTCGGGGGTTGCTGAAACCAATCGCGCTCCCTTTGACGTGGCTGAGGGTGAATCAGAGATTGTCGCCGGGTTCCATGTGGATTATTCGGGGATGGCGTTCGCGGTATTCTTTCTGGCCGAATATGCCAATATGATTCTGGTGTCGGCATTAGCATCAACCCTGTTTCTGGGGGGCTGGCTGTCGCCTTTCGAGGGGGTGCCATTACTGGGCGAGTTATTCGCCTTTGTCCCTGGTGTTGCTTGGCTAGTGCTGAAGATCTCGTTCCTGCTGCTGTTTTTCCTGTGGTTCCGCGCAACTTTCCCCCGTTATCGCTACGATCAAATCATGCGACTGGGCTGGAAGGTTTTTATCCCGGTAACGCTGGTTTGGTTGCTGGTGATTGGGCTGGGCGTGCTGGCGCAGATTGGCCCATGGTTTGATTGAGCGGAGAAAACAACGATGAAGACCCTGAACGCCCTGCGGTTCTACCTGAAGAGTTTCATGTTGTGGGAACTGCTGCTTGGTTTGCGGATCACTGGCCGTTATCTGTTTGCCAAAAAAATCACGGTTCAGTTTCCTGAAGAACGCACGCCGTTGTCGCACCGGTTTCGCGGGCTACATGCACTGCGCCGTTATCCGAATGGTGAGGAGCGTTGCATTGCCTGCAAGTTGTGCGAAGCCGTCTGTCCGGCATTGGCAATTACGATTGAATCGGAAGCGCGGGAGGATGGCACCCGCCGCACGACCCGCTATGACATCGATCTGTTCAAGTGTATTTTCTGCGGATTCTGTGAAGAAGCCTGTCCGGTCGATTCCATCGTGGAAACCCAAACTTTTGATTATCACTTTGAGAAGCGCGGCGAACAGATCATGACCAAGGAAAAACTGCTTGCTCATGGTGATCGTTGCGAAGCGCAAATTGCCGCTGACCGAGCCGCCGATGCGGCTTACCGGTAACTGTCGCCATTGTTACCTTAAAGATTAAAGAAAACAGGTCGCCGCTCATGGGATTTGAAAAGTTTCTGTTCTACGTCTTCGCGCTCATCCTGATTTTTGCCGCAGTGCGGGTTATCACGGTGCGTAATGCGGTTCATGCCGCTTTGTTCCTGGTGCTGGCGTTTTTCACCAGCGCTGCGCTCTGGTTGCTGATCGAGGCGGAGTTCCTAGCCATTGTTTTGGTGCTAGTTTATGTTGGTGCGGTGATGGTGTTATTCCTGTTCGTAGTGATGATGTTGGATATCAATGTCGATCCGGTGCGGGAAGGTTTTATCAAATATCTGCCAGTTGGGGCGACTGTGGCCTTGCTGATTGTGATTGAAATGGTGCTGGTGGTGAGTTCGGGTTATTTCAGTACTGATCAGTACAATCTCGTAGCTCATGCTGCTGATTACAGCAATACCAAGGAACTGGGCAGTGTGTTGTACACGTTCTATGTCTATCCGTTCGAGATTGCCTCAGTGATTCTGCTGGTAGCGATTATTGCCGCAATTTCGCTGACTATGCGGCGGCGGGAAGGGGTCAAGTCCCAGAATCCGAGTCAACAAGTGCGGGTATCGAGGGATGACCGGGTACGGATTGTAAAAGTAGCGTCGGAAAAGAAGCATGGCTTCCGCTAGTGGAAGAACTCGCTCACATCTTCGCTAATCCAAGACAACCAGGATTGAACAAACGATGATCGCGCTGACTGATTATCTGGTGTTGGGAGCCATTCTCTTTTGTCTCAGTATAGCCGGCATCTTTCTGAACCGGAAAAATGTCATCATTTTGCTGATGTCCATTGAGTTGATGCTGCTGGCAGTGAATTTTAATTTCATCGCCTTTTCACAGTTTCTTGGCGATACCATCGGGCAGGTGTTCGTCTTTTTCATTCTGACCGTGGCGGCGGCTGAATCGGCCATCGGCCTGGCCATCCTGGTAGTGCTGTTTCGTAATCGCCGCACTATTAACGTCGCCGACCTTGACACGTTGAAGGGTTAGCCGCACATGAAAAATGTCTATCTGGTTCTTGTGCTTGCGCCCCTGATTGGTGCGCTGGTCGCCGGTTTGTTCGGGCGAAAAATCGGTCGCGCTGGTGCGCATTGGGTCACTATTATCGGCGTGGCGGTTTCCTTTTTGCTGTCGCTGGTGGTTCTTCGCCATCACGTCTTGAATGGATCGGAGCCGTATAATGGATCGGTTTATACCTGGATGATGGTTGAAGGTATCCGTTTTGAGATCGGGTTTCTAGTCGATAATTTGACTGCGGTGATGATTAGTACGGTCACTTTCGTGTCGTTGATGGTGCATATTTATACCATTGGCTATATGCATGATGACGATGGCTATCAGCGGTTTTTTAGCTATATCGCGCTATTCACCTTCGCGATGTTGATGCTGGTCATGGCTAACAACTTCCTGCAATTGTTCTTTGGTTGGGAAGGCGTGGGCCTAGTGTCCTATCTGCTGATTGGGTTCTGGTATAAACGCGAAAGCGCGATTTTCGCAAGTATGAAAGCCTTTCTGGTTAACCGGGTTGGCGATTTCGGTTTTCTGCTCGGCATTGCTGCGGTATTAATGGTTTTTAATAGCATTGATTATGCGGATGTCTTTGCTGCCGCGCCGCTGATGGCGGATCTGACGGTGCAGATTATCCCCGGTATGGACTGGTCGTTGATGACAGTGATTTGCATTCTGCTGTTCATCGGCGCCATGGGTAAATCCGCTCAAGTGCCTTTGCATGTCTGGTTGCCGGATTCAATGGAAGGTCCTACGCCAATTTCGGCATTGATTCATGCTGCAACGATGGTGACTGCTGGTATTTTCATGGTCGCCCGGATGTCGCCTCTGTTTGAACTGTCGGAAACTGCGTTGAGTTTTGTGCTGGTTATTGGTTCGATAACCGCCCTATTCATGGGTTTTCTTGGCATCATCCAGAACGACATCAAGAGGGTCATCGCTTATTCAACGCTCTCGCAACTGGGCTATATGACCGTTGCTTTGGGCGTCTCGGCTTATTCCGCCGCTATTTTTCATCTGATGACCCATGCCTTTTTCAAAGCCTTGTTGTTTCTGGGGGCGGGTTCAGTGATTATCGCCATGCATCATGAGCAGGATATTCGCAAGATGGGTGGGCTGTGGAAATACATGCCGATTACTTGGATCACGTTCCTGCTTGGCACCCTGGCGTTGATTGGCACTCCTGGCTTTGCCGGTTTCTACTCCAAGGACAGTATTCTGGAGGCTGTGCATTACTCGCAGATTCCCGGTGCTGGTTTTGCCTATTTCGCGGTAGTGCTGGGCGTGTTCATTACTTCCTTCTATTCATTCCGCCTCTATTTTCTGGTGTTTCATGGCAAGGAGCGGATGGATCATCATACCCAGGAGCATTTGCATGAAACCCCGGCAGTCGTGACGGTTCCGCTGATTCTGCTGGCGATTCCCTCGGTAGTGATTGGGGCGATGACCATTCAGCCGCTATTATTTGGTAATGTGTTTGAAGGTGCTATTCAGGTTGCACCAGACCATAACGTACTGGAACACATTGCTGCGCATTTTCACGGGGCAATGAGTTTTGCGCTGCATGGTCTGCTCGGGTTGCCGTTTATGCTGGTGCTGGCTGGACTTGGCTCAGCTTATTATCTGTACATGATGCGGCCCGATTTGCCGGATCAGATTCAGCAACGTTTTGCCAGACTGTATGATGTGATGATCCGCAAGTATCTTTTTGATGAGATTTATCAGGCGGTTTTTATGCGCGGCTGCCGGAGTTTAGGAACGGTGCTGTGGAAATACGGTGACGCAGGCCTGATTGATGGTGTGATGGTGAACGGTACTGCGCGACTGGTAGGCTGGGTTGCCTCTGTAGCCCGGTTGGTGCAAACCGGCTATCTTTATACTTATGCATTCGCCATGATCATCGGCTTGTTAATCCTGCTGACTTGGTTCGTTGCCCGCTAACTTGGAAGAACAAAAACCATGCTGTCGGAATTGCCTTTGCTGAGTCTTGCCATCTGGTTCCCGATTCTCGGCGGTGTTGCGGTGCTGTTTGTGGGTGACGACAACCCCGGACGCGCTAAGGCGCTGGCCCTAACCGTGGCGATCCTGAGTTTTCTATTCAGCGTCCCGCTGTTTACGCTATTCGATCCGACGACGGCGGCGATGCAGTTTCAGGAATTTCTGCCGTGGATTCCAGCGTTGAGCGTCAATTATCACTTGGGCGTTGACGGTTTTTCGATGCCGCTGATTCTGCTCACTGCGTTTATGACCGTGGTGGTGGTCATTGCCGGGTGGGAAGTGATTCAGTACCGGATTGCCCAATACATGGCAGCGTTCCTGATCATGGAAGGATTGATGATTGGCGTATTCGCCGCTTTGGACGCTATTCTGTTCTATGTATTCTTTGAGGCGATGCTGATTCCGATGTTTCTGATCATCGGCATCTGGGGTGGACCACGTCGGGTTTATGCGACTCTCAAGTTTTTCCTGTACACCTTTCTGGGATCAGTATTCATGCTGATTGCCCTGATCTACATGTACAGCCAGTCGAACAGCTTTGAGATTCTGGATTTCCACCGACTGCCGCTGAGCATGAATGAGCAGGTGCTGATCTTTTTCGCTTTCCTGCTGGGTTTTGCGGTCAAAGTGCCGATGTGGCCGGTGCATACCTGGTTGCCCGACGCCCATGTTGAAGCGCCTACTGGGGGTTCGGTCATTCTGGCGGCCATTACCCTGAAAATCGGTGGTTATGGTTTCCTGCGCTTCGCACTGCCTATTACGCCGGATGCGGCTAACATGCTGGACTGGCTGATTATTACCATGTCGCTGATTGCAGTGGTCTATATCAGTCTGGTGGCGCTGATTCAGCAGGATATGAAGAAGCTGATCGCTTATTCCTCGATTGCGCACATGGGTTTTGTTACGTTGGGCTTCTTTATCGTGTTCGGTATCTATCGCCATACGGGTAGCCTGAGTGGCGCGATGCTCGGTATTGAAGGCGGCATGGTGCAAATGGTGTCACACGGTTTTATTTCCGGGGCGCTGTTCCTGTGCGTGGGCGTGCTATATGACCGGATGCATTCCCGCCAGATCAAGGACTACGGTGGTGTAGTCAATACCATGCCGGTTTTCGCCGCATTCATGGTGCTGTTTGGTATGGCTAACGCTGGTTTGCCGGGTACTTCGGGGTTTATCGGCGAATTCATGGTGATTCTGAGCAGCTTCAGAGCTAATTTCTGGCTGGCATTCCTGGCGGCGACGACTCTGATGCTGGGGGCGGGCTATACTTTATGGTTGATCAAGCGTGTGATTTTTGGCGACATTGGTAATAGCCATGTTGCAGCCCTGGAGGATGTGAATACCCGTGAAATCATTATGCTGAGTCTGCTGGCGGCAGCGGTATTGCTGCTGGGCGTTTGGCCCGACCCGCTGACCTCGGCTATGCATGTCTCGGTGGATAATTTGTTGCAGCACATCACCGCAACCAAGCTGTAACAGCACCCGCCGCCAGAGAAGATGAGAGAATTCTTATGAACTTCGTCGCCCCTGATTTCATGCCGGTATTGCCGGAACTGTTTGTTCTGGCCATGACCTGTTTAATCGTGGTTGTTGATGTGTTTCTTGAACAACGGCAGCGCCACATTACCTATGGTTTGGCGCAACTGACCCTGCTGGGAGCGGCTTTGCTGACCTTGTTCAGCTATGCCCAGGCTCCGGTGACTACGATGTTTGGTCACTACATCAAGGACGCCATGGGTGATTTGCTCAAGCTGTTTATTTATCTGACTTCTGCCGCCGTGTTTCTCTACTCGCGAGATTATTTGCGCCGGCGTGATCTGTTTAAGGGCGAGTATTACATGCTGGGGCTGTTTGGCGTGTTAGGGATGATGGTGATGGTGTCCGCCCACAGCCTGCTGACGGTGTATCTGGGATTAGAGTTGCTGTCACTGTCGCTATATGCGCTGGTCGCTATTGACCGGGATTCGCCCATCGCTTCCGAAGCTGCTATGAAGTATTTCGTCCTTGGTTCGCTGGCGTCCGGGATGTTGCTATACGGCATTTCGATGATTTACGGTGCGACTGGAAGCGTAGATTTGCAAGTTGTTGCTGATTCAGTGGCTAATCAAGGCGCGGATAACCTGGTGCTGGTGTTTGGACTGGTGTTTCTGGTGGTTGGACTGTCGTTCAAGTTAGGCGCGGTACCCTTCCATATGTGGTTGCCGGATGTTTATCAGGGCGCTCCGACTTCGGTCACCTTGTTTATTGGCTCTGCTCCCAAACTGGCGGCATTTGCGCTGCTGATGCGGATTCTGGTTGAGGGTCTTGGCGCCTTGCAGGGCGATTGGCAGCAGATGCTGGTTATTCTGGCGGCGCTGTCGATGGCGACTGGCAACCTGATTGCTATTGCCCAAGCTAATATCAAGCGGATGCTAGCCTATTCAACCATTTCGCATATCGGTTTTATGCTGCTGGGGATTCTGGCAGGCACTCCGGATGGCTATGCAGCAGCGATGTTTTACACCATTGTGTATGTGTTAATGGCGGTTGGCGCTTTCGGTGTGATTATTCTGCTGAGCCGGGCCGGGTTTGAGGCAGAGAACATTGACGACTTCAAGGGTCTGAATGACCGCAATCCGTGGCTGGCTTTTGTGATGATGGTCATTATGATGTCCATGGCTGGCGTTCCTTTTCTGGCCGGTTTTTACGCCAAGTGGATGGTGTTGCAGTCGATCGTCAATGTTGGGCTGGTCTGGCTGGCGATTCTCGGTGTCGTGTTCTCGGTGATTGGCGCGTTTTACTATCTGCGGGTGGTCAAGTGCGTGTATTTCGACAAGCCGGAACAGAACGAACCGATTGAGATGAGTCTGGATACTGAAATTGTGATCAGTGCTAATGGCTTGTTGCTGGTGGTGATTGGCCTGTATCCGACGGTGTTAATGACTTGGTGTGCGACAGCATTGCTGAATTAAGTGATTTTGGTTATGCCCCAAGGAATAATGATTGGATTGTGGTTGGGGTTGGCGGTGGTTGTTGCCAATCTGCCTTGGCTGAGCGATCGGGGGTTATTTTTTATCGCTCGTAATGTCCAGTTAAAGTCGTTTTGGTTGCAGTTAATTGAATGGGGATTGCTATACGGACTGGTTTTGGGGATGGGTTTTGGTCTGGAGTATAAAACCATCGGCGCTGTTCATCTCCAGGATTGGGAGTTTTATACGGTAACGCTTTGCCTGTTCGCGGTTAGCGCCTTGCCTGGATTTGTCTACCGTTATCAATTGCGGCGATTATTGGAACAGGCTGGGCGTTAGCACCCTTCAAAATTTATACGCCAAGGCGGTCGGAAATTGAATTTCTGACCGCCTTTTTGGTGTTAAGAATGCTCCTGTTTATTGCTCTGATTCCATTATTAGGCGCGTTATTGCCGTTGTGGGCTGGTGGGCGGCGCGGACGTGATGTCAGTGTGTGGACGACTGCGGCAGTGACCGCGGCAAGTCTCGCCTTATTGCTATGGCTGTCGCCGGTGGTTTTTGACGGTGTGGTGTTGCAAGCCAATTGGCCGTGGTTGCCGCAACTGGGTTTGAATTTCACCTTTCGGTTGGACGGTTTGGCGCTGCTGTTCGGCTTGCTGATTACCGGCATCGGTCTGCTGGTGATCCTCTACGCCCGCTACTATCTGGCTGAGCGCGATGATCTGGGTCGTTTCTATGCGTTGCTGCTGCTGTTCATGGGAGCGATGCTTGGCATGGTCCTGGCCGATAACCTGCTCTTGTTGCTGCTGTTCTGGGAATTGACCAGCCTCAGTTCCTTTCTGCTGATTGGCTACTGGCATTCCCGTGCTGACGCCCGTCAAGGCGCGCGCATGGCGCTGACCGTCACTGCGGCTGGCGGGTTGGCGTTGCTGGCGGGATTTTTGTTGCTAGGGCATATCGCTGGAAGTTTTGAGTTGTCGACGGTACTGGCGGCAGGCGAAACCGTCAAGAATCATCCTGGGTATCCGGTCATGCTGATGCTGATTCTGCTCGGCGCATTCACTAAGTCGGCGCAATTTCCCTTCCATTTCTGGCTCCCCCACGCGATGGCTGCGCCCACGCCAGTGAGCGCTTATTTGCATTCAGCGACCATGGTGAAAGCGGGTGTCTTTTTGTTAGCCCGATTGTTTCCAGTGCTGGCTGATACCGATCTGTGGTTTTATCTGGTGGGCGGAACCGGATTAATAACCCTGCTATTCGCCGCCTACGCCGCGTTATTTCAGCATGATTTAAAAGGTTTGCTAGCTTATTCGACCATTAGTCACTTGGGTTTGATCACCCTGCTGTTGGGTCTCAGCACGCCATTGGCCGTCGTGGCTGGTGTGTTTCACATCATCAATCACGCGGTGTTCAAAGCCTCGTTATTTATGGCGGCGGGAATTATCGATCATGAAACCGGCTGCCGGGATATGCGGAAATTGAATGGTCTGTTCAAATACATACCGTGGACGGCGACGTTAGCGATGACGGCGGCGGCGGCCATGGCGGGCGTTCCCTTGTTGAATGGCTTTCTCAGCAAGGAGATGTTTTTTGCCCAGACCGTCTATCAGGCGGCTGCGGGAGGCGAGGTCCATTGGTTATTACCGCTGTTGGCGACGGTGGCCGGCATCTTTTCGGTCGCCTATTCGGCTCGATTTATTCATGACGTGTTTTTTAACGGTGAGCCGATTAATCTGCCGCGACTGCCGCATGAACCACCGCCTTATTTGCGGGCGCCGGTGGAAGTCCTGGTGGCGATTTGTTTGCTAGTCGGGATCGCACCGGCCTATACGGTCGGGCCGCTGCTGGCGATAGCCGCAACCAGCGTGGTCGGCGGGCCGTTGCCGCCTTACAGCCTCGCGATCTGGCACGGTTTCAACCTGCCGCTGCTAATGAGTAGCTTGGCGCTAATTGGTGGGGCGCTGATGTACTGGCAACGTCGCCGGTTGTTCCGGTTAGGCGATCGTTATCCGCCGCCGGATGGGAAGGCGTTGTTCGAGCGCGGCTTAAACCTGGGAATTGCTGCTACCCGCCGTCTGACTGAGGGGCTGGAAAATGGCTCGCTGCAACGTTATTTGGCGTTGCTGATCGGGGTTGCGCTAGTGGCTGGCGTAGCGGGAGCGTGGCAGGGCGGCGAGTTGACCGGCGATCAGCCACTCCCGCCGGTAGACTTATTGAGTCTGTTGGCGGCATTGCTGCTGGTGCTGACTACAGGATTAACCATGCTTTGGCACCGCCAGCGCCTCACCGCGATCATTTTGCTCGGCGGCGTCGGCCTGATAGTGGTACTGGCGTTCATCCGGTTTTCCTCGCCAGACCTGGCCCTGACTCAACTGACGGTAGAGGTGGTAACGACTGTGTTGTTGCTGCTGGCGCTTCGTTATCTACCGTCAGACGCGCTGCCAGAATCGATGCCGAGTCGACGGTTGCGCGATGCGGGGTTGGCGATTCTGGCCGGGATCGGCGTAGCGGCATTGACTTGGGGGGGGCTGACGCGCCCGCTGCAGCCTGAATTGGCGGAGTATTTTCTGGCGACCAGTCTGCCGGGCGGCGGCGGGGCCAATGTGGTCAACGTGATTCTGGTGGACTTTCGCGGCTTTGATACCTTGGGGGAAGCGACGGTTCTAGTGATTGCCGCGCTGGGAATTACCGCGCTTCTGACGGGCGGTTTTCCATTGCCGATCAGGAGTTCGCCGCGAGTTGTCAGTATTGAAGAGCGTTGGCCGTTGCTATTGCGGATGGGTGCCCGACCACTGCTGGCATTGACCTTGCTGCTGGCGGCGTACATTTTTCTGCGCGGCCATCATCTGCCGGGCGGCGGCTTTATCGCCGGACTGATGACAGCGCTGGCGTTGGCAACGCAGTATCTGGCTGGAGATTTCCGCTGGACGACAGCGCAACTTAATCTGGACTATCAACGACTGATGGGCGGCGGGCTGGCGCTGATCGGATTCACGGGTCTAGTCAGCGCACTGTTTGGCTATCCGTTCCTGACTTCTGCTTTTACCCATGCCCATCTCCCGATTTTTGGCGACTTTGAGATAGCGAGCGCGATGGCTTTTGATCTGGGTGTTTATCTGGTCGTGGTCGGGGCGGTGATGCGGATATTGCTGGAGTTGGGCCAGGCCAATGCAGAGGAGAATGGATGGAAGCCCTGATCGCTGGGGTGATCGGCCTGCTGACAACCGCCGGGGTTTATTTGCTCCTGCGGGGCCACACTTTTAGTGTGGCGCTGGGATTGGCTCTGCTGTCCTATGCGGTCAATTTGTTCCTGCTGGCGATGGGTCGGCTGACGCTGAATCGGCCGCCGATTCTGGGGTCGGGCCAAACCGATTATGCTGATCCGGTTCCACAAGCCCTGGTGTTGACCGCCATTGTGATCGGCTTTGCCATGACCGCATTCCTGATAGCGCTGGCCTTGCGGACGCGGTATGAGACCGGCAGCGATCAGGTGGATGGGGTTGAAACCACCGATCCCGCTCCTGATCCTTGAGCAAACTTCAGTCTGCGAATTTCAGGGGACCCATGTCGAAACTGCATCCTATCGTCGCGATTACCGGTTCTTCCGGTGCCGGCACCTCCACCGTTCGGATTGCGATGGAGCATGTTTTCCGGCGCGATGGCATCAATGCGGTGGTGGTGGAGGGCGACAGTTTTCACCGCTATGACCGGCTGGAAATGCAAAGGCAGGTCGAGCAGGCCAATCGGGAGGGTCGTCCGCTCAGCCACTTTGGCGCCGAAGGCAATCTTTTTGACCGCCTGGAAGCGTTGTTCATGGAATACAGCGAGCGGGGCGCCGGACTGCGGCGTTATTACCTGCATGATCGCGAGGAAGCCAAGCCTTACGGGCTGGAGCCGGGCGCTTTTACCTCCTGGATGCAGTTGCCGACCGGAACCCATCTGCTGTTTTACGAGGGGTTGCATGGCGGGATTGTGACCGAAAAGGTCAACGTCGCTCGGTATGTCGATCTGCTGATTGGCGTCGTGCCGATTGTTAATCTGGAATGGATTCAGAAGGTTCACCGTGATACCGCCGAACGGGGCTACAGCGCCGAGGCGGTGACCGAGACCATTCTGCGGCGGATGTATGATTACACCCATTACATCGTCCCGCAATTCTCGCGCACCGACATCAATTTTCAGCGGGTGCCGACCGTAGACACTTCCAACCCGTTTGCCGCCCGCGATATTCCTACTCTGGATGAAAGTTTTGTAGTAATCCGGTTCCGCGAACCGCGCAAGACCCAACCCGATTTTCCCTATCTGCTGCGGATGATCCACGACTCGTTCATGTCGCGTCGCAATACCATCGTGGTGCCGGGCGGCAAGATGGGTTTTGCCATGGAAATCATCCTGCAACCGCTGATCGAGCAACTGATTCGCCGGGAATATTGATTGCACTATTTTTGCGAAGCCGAAGCGCGGCGCGAACCGGGTATCGTGATGATGGCGAGGCCGGCCAAAGTTAGCAGTCCGCCTAGCGCCAGTTTCCAGGTCAGCGTATCGCTCCACAGCCACACGCCGAATCCAACTGCCAGCACCGGCGACAGCAGCATCAAGGGGGTGGTCACGCCGACCGGGTAGCGTCCGAGCAGGTAGTAGAGGATGCCGTGGCCGATCAGCGATGCGCCGATAGCGGAATACAGCGGCGCGGCCAGCTCCAGCCAGGTAGCGGTTTGCAAGGCTACCCATTGCCCCCGCTCAAACAGCAGTGACAGTAGCGCCAGGGTTGGCGTAGCGTACACCGCGATCCAGCCTTGCAGTACGAACACGCTGACCCCGCGCAGTTGCCGCATTTGAATGGTGGCGACCGCCATCGCCAGCGCTCCGCCAGTGATCAGCAGTAGTGCGTCGAGATGGCGAAAGACGATGGGATCGAAGCCAATCACCAGCACCCCGGCGAAGGCGGCGCTGATGCCGAGCCAGTGTCGCCGGCTCAGTTTTTCACCCAGCCAGACCAGCGCCAGCAAGGCCGAAAATGGGACGTAGAGTTGGGCGGCGATGGCGACCGAGGTGATGTCGCCACTGGCGTTTAGCCCGGCGAAAATCAGGCTGAAATGCAGCACCCCCTGCACTAGGCCGATGCCAAAAATGCGGCCCATCCGTCCCGGAATCCAGCGCAGCAACGGCAGCAGCGCCAGCAGCAATAGCCCAAAGCGCAGCGCAGTGAACATCAAGGGCTGAAATTGTTCGACGCCCACTTTGCCGGCCAGAAAGTTGAATGCCCAAGCAGCGTTGGCCAGTAGCGCCAGCAGCAAATCGCCGGGTTTCATGGGCATGGACACGCACTAAAAAACCCTTCGTCTGCAAACGGGCGAGGAGCGGAGGTCAGGACCGTTTTCAAAGGGCAGGTCTGGCCAAGACCGCGTTCAGCCTTCCTCCCGTTGCCGCCAGGTCCGCAGCGCCCGGAAAAACCGCTGATCCAGCGCCGCTGCGGCTTCAATGGGCAGCGCCCCGGTGAGTAGCCACTGTTCCTGCAATTGCGGGGCATCATACAGGGAATCGGTTTTGGCGGTGGCTCCGGCCAGTGAGGCTGACAGCCGGGCGACCTGATACTCCATCCGCAGTTGCGCCTGATCCGGTGGCGATTCCAGGCCGGCGACGATTTCCATACACACGCACCAGACCTGCTTGCGCTCCAGATTCCGCTCCAGCGTCTCGCGCAGCTTTGAAGCCTGATCGGGATCGTGCAACGCCTGGCAAACCGTGGCGAAACGGCGCTGGATCGGTTCCAGCAATGGCCCTGGCACTGTCGGCAGATTAGCCCACGCCTGCTGAATCGTAGCGAACTCGGCATCATCGACCGGTTTCGCCAGCAGCGCCTCCATCGCGGCGCACAACCCGGCCCGTTCCTGGACGTTGTCAAAGGCTTCCTGAGCATTGGTTCGGCGCAGCGCCTGTTCACGCCGGATGAATTGGTCGATGGCGGCTTCGAATCGCTGACTGATCGCCCGCTGTTCGGTTTTGGGCACCGGGCCGATGTCGTCCCAATCATGCTGAATGGCCTGCAAGCGGGTCTGGGTCTGGGCGATTTGCGCGCTGTCGCTGCCGGACCAGGTTTCGATTTCAGCGCACAACGCTTGCTTATGTTCGAGATTGGCCTGCCGTTCATCATCGGCGGCCTGTTGCTCATTCTGCCGGCGGGCGAATACCGCATCACAGGCGGCGCGGAACGCTTTCCACAGAGCCTGTTCCTGCCGGGGCGGAGCCTGCACGGTGGGATGCCATTCGGCCTGAGCGCGTTTGGCGGTGTCGATGGCGGCCCGCAGATCGGTCCCGTCGGCCAGCACCTGAACCTGTTGAATCAGTTGCTCCCGCCGCTGGATTTCCCGCTCGCGTTCGGCCTGAAGGCGGCCATCCAGCCGCTGCATCGCCTGATGGAAGCGCCGGTCCAAGTTGCGACGGTCGGAGCGGTTAATCGGCCCCAGCTTGTACCATTGCTCCTGGGAGCGGCGGTGCAGCCGGTCGGCTTCGCGCCAGTCGATTTGTTGCCAGTCGGTCGCGATTTCAAACCGCTCCAGTTGCTCGCATAGCGCCGCTTTCTTTTCTAGGTTTTGCTGGCGTTCACGGACCCGTTCTTCGAAGTAGGCCTGGCACGGCGCGTAAGCCTGCTCACACGCGCTGTTAAACCGCTTCCATAAGCCTTTGGGCGCGGCCCCTTCCTTGTGATCGAGGTCTTTCCAGGTCTGGCGGGCCTGCTGAATGCGCTGGGCGATATCGGTCGGGTCGGCGTTTTCCAAGCCAATCAGTTCTTCGATAGCGCCGCAAATCTGCTCGCGGGCCTGATTGGTGGCCCAGCGCCGCCAGTCGCGCAACTCGTTGATTCTGCCGGTGCAACTTTGTAGCCGTTCTTCAATCGTCGCCATTTGCGCCCGGCTCAGGCCGATGTTGCGCCGTAGCCGCTGCCGGGTTTGTTCCTGAAGCTGGGTGGCCTGCTGCAACTCGCCATTTTCAGCGGCTTCTTCCAGTTGCCGGGCCAGTTCCTGCAAGTCCTGCCATTCCTGATCGCGGTGCTGAAGCTGCTTTTGCAGACGGGTCCGGAGCTTGTCCAAGAGACCGTCAAACCGGGTTTGCAACTCGCCGGCCAGCGTTGGCGATTCCGGGTGCTCGAGTCCATCCCACTGTTGACGCAGGCTTTTCAGATCGGCGTCATGCACTTCGCTGGGCTGGGCCAGCAAGGTTTCGGCCTGTTGCAGGAGTTCACGCAACCGGGCGGCGCGGCTCAGATTACGGTGCAGGATGCGTTCCTGTTCATGGATGTTTTGCACCAGTTGCTCGAATCGGGCAGCCAGTCGCCGGCTGTCGGCGTCCTGGACCGGGCCGATGTAAGCCCAGGCGGCGGGCGCTTCACGGGTGGCGTACTGGATTGAGGCAGTCAGGGCCGGGCTGGGTTCGGTTTCGTGGCGCAACCGCTCCAGCAGGGTTTCGAGCGAGGCGATCAATTCCAGCCGTTCGCCGCGCCGGCTGGCGCCAGTCTCCCGCTCAACCTGCAACCGGGCGCGAGCCTGGGCATAGCGTTCGCGCAGTTCGGGCGGCGCAATGGCTTCCTGATCCCGCCATTCCTGTTCCAGTTTCAGCAGTCGGGCGGCAGTGGGGCCGGTTTCGCCGTCCCAGCGCAGCCGCTCCATTTCGGCGCACAGGCGCTCCAGATGGGCGGCGCGAGCCTGGATTGCGACCAGTTCATCGAGCCGTTCCCTGGAACGGCGGTAGACCCGTTTGTCACGGTTGCGACTCTGGCGGGCGATTTGATCCAGCAGGTTGGGATCGTGAACCCGCTCCAGCGCCGCCAATCGCACTTCGGGGTGGGAATCGCTCGCCGCGAGGTTGGCCAGCACCGCTTCTGAATCAATCAGCGTCAGCGCCGCCCGCCGCAGGTCGGGTTCGGCGGCGTGATGGGCCAGGTACTGAGCCAACTCTAGGTCGGGATGTTGCCGCAGCCACTCCAGCCGCTCCACCAGCGCCGGACTGCCGGCGGCCTTGCCGGTCAGCAGCGCCCGGTAGCGATTCTGGGCGGCGGTTTGCACCGTCGGATCAGCATCCTCGCGGGCAATGGCGTCCAGGCGGTCGAGATCGCCAAGGCGTTCCAGCGCGGCGCGGCGTTGCGCCGGGTCCGGATGCTGTTGCGCCATTTCAGCCAGCGCCGGGTCAGCCGCGTCCAGCTCGGATAAGGCGGATTTACGGGGTTCGGGATCGGTGGATTGCTGCTTGGGCTTGAGGAAGCGGCTCAGGATCATGGGATGATTAGCATGGTTCGGGGTAGGGTGCGGCCCGGCAGACCGGTGGTCAGCCCCGGGGCGGATGAGAAACTGTGAATCATTTTAGTATAGCGCAACAGGGGGCTTTCCCCCGGACTTGGGGCCAGCCGAATTGGAGTTAGGCGGTTTACACTACTTTTGGCTGCTACAGTTAATCCAAGACTTAAACACCAAACAATAGCCAACCGGAGTTCGACATGAAGAAAGATACTGCGAAGAAAACCGCAGAGGCCGTGGCCGATCAGGTCAAGACGGTCGTCGACAAGGCGCAGGAGGAAACTGGCAAATTGATGGATTCCCTGGTCAAGGAGAGTGAGAAACTGCGCGAACAGACCTTGAAGCTGGCTGGAGACGCTGCTGGTGAAGTGAAAGGACGGGTTGACGAGGTGCGCAGCATGGTCGAGAGCGCGAAAACCAAAGCTGGCGATACCCTGGACAATCTGGAGCAGTTGTTCGAGGAACGGGTGGGGCGGGCGCTCAAGCGCTTGGGGGTACCGACCCGTGACGATGTGCAGGGTATTGCCCAGCGGCTGGATGAAATCAATGATCGGATCAAGACGCTGACCAGCGCCCCGCCTGTTGCCGCATTACCTGCGCCCGTGGTGGAATCGGCTCCGGCTCCAGCGCTGGCAACCCTGGAAAAGGACGATCTAAAGCTGATTAGTGGCATCGGGCCGGCGCTGGAAGGCAAGCTGAACACCGCCGGAATCAGCAGCTATCGGCAGTTGGCGACGTTGAGCGCCGCCGAGATTGATCGGGTGGAGTCCGAGGTGATCCATTTCAGCGGGCGGATTAGCCGGGATGAGTGGGTCAATCAGGCGCGGGCGCTGTACGCGAAGAAGTACGGTGCGCCGGTAGGCGGCAAGTAGCCAGTAGCGAACAACCGCGAACCGCCCGGCCACAAGACCGGGCGGCCCCACGGTGGGGCGGGATTCAGGCGTTGAGATCGGGAATCAGCTTGCTGTCCAGATGCGCGATCATATCTTTGAGCATGAGCTTGCGTTTTTTCAGCCGTTTCAGTTCAAGCTCGTCGACCAGCGGGTCCTTGGCGAGGCGGGCAATCACGTCGTCCAGATCGCGATGCTCTGTGCGCAGTTCGACGAGCCGACGCTTGTAGTTTTCGATGTCGCTGGTCTCCATAGGCGGGGATTCTCCGGGGGGGTGGCGGTTGGTCTGTACGGTGTGGCAAGCCGGGGCCGGGCAGGTATCCCGACGCGCGGCGCTAACCGTGGTCATGGGAAAGAGTCTAGCCCGCTGGCCACCGGGCGGCAAGGTATCCAACCGGCGCAATCGGGTCGGATTTCAGCTAGAGTTTCCGCTGGCGAACGTAGTTCCCGGAGAGCGAGCGATGATGACGGCAGTCAGAAAACAGCAGGTCAATTTTAACAAACTGCACAAGCGGTTGCGGCGTAACGTCGGACGGGCCATTCAGGATTTTAATCTGATCGAGGCCGGCGACCGGGTGATGGTCTGTCTGTCCGGCGGCAAGGACTCCTTCGTGATGCTGGATATTTTGCGGAATCTGCAAGCGCGGGCGCCGGTGTCGTTTGAATTGATCGCAGTCAATCTCGACCAGAAGCAGCCGGGTTTTCCTGAACAGGCGCTGCCCGATTATTTGCGGCAGATCGGCGTTCCCTTCCACATCATTGAGCAGAATACCTACCAGGTTGTTCAGCGGATCATTCCCGAGGGCAAGACCACCTGCGGGCTGTGTTCGCGCTTGCGGCGCGGGATTCTCTACACGTTCGCCGCCGATCATGGCATGACCAAAATCGCGCTGGGTCACCATCGCGATGACATTACGGAAACCCTGTTCCTGAATCTGTTCCACGGCGGCAAGCTGAAGGCCATGCCGCCGAAACTGCTCAGTGATGATGGCCGTAATGTCGTGATTCGACCATTGGCTTATTGCCGGGAACGTGACCTCGCTGCTTATGCCGAAGCGCGGCAATTCCCGATCATTCCCTGCAATCTGTGCGGTTCGCAGCCGAATCTGCAACGCCAGGTGATTAAAGCGATGTTGCGACAGTGGGAAAAGCAGTTTCCGGGACGGGTAGAGAACATTTTTGCCGCGCTGCAAAACGTTGCTCCATCACATTTGGCCGATGCCGCCCTGTTTGATTTCGCCGGACTCGGTTCCCGCACTCAGGATCAGTATCATCGCAGTCAAGCGGTAGACTGGCTGATGAGTGGGCATGAGGCCGATGCGGGTGAAGATGATGAAGACGAGGATTTAGCGCAGGCGATGGTCGTGTCGTAGCCGGTTGCCCATCATGCGGCAGGTTTGACGCTGTTTAAACCTGGCTGTTATCGTTCCCGCTTTTCCAACCTGTTCAAGAGGATATAACCTGATGAAAAAACAACTATTAGTCTTGACGGCGGCGGTCGGGCTGGCCTTGGGCGGCGGCCTGGCCCAGGCGGAAACCGTTAAGATCGGACTGATGGCCCCGCTGACCGGTTCCTGGGCTAGCGAAGGTCAGGGGATGAAGAAGATCGTTGAGTTGCTGGCCGAGCAGCAGAACGCCAAGGGCGGGGTCCTGGGCAAGCAGATTGAGGTGATCACCGAGGATGATGGCGGCGATCCGCGTACCGCATCGTTGGCTGCGCAGCGGTTGACCACCAAGGGTGTGGTGGCAGTGGTCGGCACTTACGGTTCTTCGGTGACTGAAGCCAGCCAGACCATTTACGACGAGGCCAAAATCCCGCAAATCGCCAATGGTTCAACGGCGATCCGCCTGACCGAAAAGGGCCTTGAACTGTTTTTCCGCACTGCGCCCCGCGATGATGAGCAGGGCCGGATGGCGGCGCGGACCATTGGCAAACTGGGTTTCAAGAAGGTTGCCATTCTCCATGACAGCACTTCCTATGCGAAAGGTTTGGCGGATGAAGCTAATGCGCTGTTGAAAAAACAGGGCGTGGAGGTAGTATTTTTTGATGCGCTGACACCCAAGGAAAGCGATTACACCGCCATTCTGACCAAGCTGAAGGGTGCGAATCCCGACATCGTTTTGTTCACAGGGTATTACCCGGAAGCGGGCTTATTACTACGGCAAAAAAAGGGGATGAACTGGAAGACGCCGTTTATTGGTGGAGACGCCACGAATAATGCCGATCTGGTCAAGATTGCCGGTAAAGAAGCCGCTGAGGGTTTCTATTTCCTCAGTCCGCCGCAACCGCAGGATTTGGATACGCCGGACGCCAAGGCGTTTCTGGCCGATTACCAGAAGAAATATAACGAATTGCCGCCCTCGATTTGGGCGGTGCTGGCGGGTGACGGATTCCGGGTAGCGGCGGCGGGCATTGCCGGGGCTAAATCTGCGGAGGGTGACAAGGTCGCTGAATATCTGCACAAGGACCTCAAAAACTATCCCGGTTTGAGTGGCCCGATTTCCTTCGATTCTAAAGGCGACCGTGAAGGCGATGTTTACCGGGTCTACAAGGTGGACGCTGAGGGCAAGTTTGTATTGCAGAAGCTGTGATCGTCAGCGGTTCCTCTTTTATACTGGGGGAACCGCTTTGATCGTACCCATTGGGTGGAGTTGCCATGCTCACTTATAAAGCCATGTACCGGTTTGTTCATGGTGGCGTTCATACCGAGGCGCTGGATTTTCCCGGCGTCGTAACCTGTGCGGAAAATCTGCCGGAAGCCAGGCGGTTATTAGCTGAGGTATTAGTAGATATAG
This sequence comes from Gammaproteobacteria bacterium, assembly GCA_020846135.1. Taxonomy (GTDB): domain Bacteria; phylum Pseudomonadota; class Gammaproteobacteria; order Competibacterales; family Competibacteraceae; genus RXIV01. The sequence goes on along the minus strand of JADLEK010000053.1, from coordinate 24,007 downwards.
CGGAAACTTGTCTATTATTGGGTGAATCACTTCCCTGCCAGGATTCAGGTTGCACCGATCCGGATGCTGATCTTGAAGAACCTATTCATTCATTATTAACCGCTACTTCCCGAGTCAGACCGGAGGCGGTTACGGCATGAAATGACGGGATTTATTTCTTCATTTACGCCAGCATGGTTGTCAGTTATTGAGAGACAATGGTGAACACTCCATTTGGGAAAATCCTGTCGAATGGTCGCCGAATCTCTATTCCCCGTCATCGTCAAATAAACGATTTCACCGCCGCAAGCATTTGCCGGCAACTTGGCGTTCCTTTTCCTTCAATCTGAATCGTTCCGGCGGATTTGTGGAAGAATTTATCCAGCAACTGACCAATGGTCTCGCGGTAGGCGGTATTTATGCCTTGATCGCTTTGGGCTACACCATGGTTTACGGGGTACTCAAGCTGATTAATTTTGCCCACGGTGATTTATTCACTTATGGCGCTTATCTGGGCTTAACGCTGCTGACTTCATTGGCGCTGACGGACCGGTTGGGATTTGTTTTAGGCATTGCGGTCCTGGTGCTGATGGTGATGGGCCTGGCGGCGGTGCTGGGCGCAATTCTGGAACGGGCCGCTTATCGGCCATTGCGGGAATCTCCCCGGCTATCGGCGGTCGTGTCGGCCTTGGGCGCATCGATCTTTCTGCAAAATACCCTGATGCTGATTTATGGGGCGCGTTTTCAGGTCTATCCCGATGACATTTTGCCCACAGCGACACTGAATTTTTTCGGTCTGTATTTACCGCTGATGCGAGTGCTGATTGTTCTGGCCTCGGTAGTGATGATGGCTGCGCTGTACCTGTTTATTCAGAAAACCCGGATTGGAACGGCGATTCGGGCGGCAGCGATTGATCAGAGCGCGGCGCGGTTAATGGGTATTGACGTGAATCGAGTGATTCTGCTGGTGTTCCTAGTTGGGCCGGCGCTCGGTGGAGTCGCAGGCTTAATGGTCGGGCTGTATTACGGCCAGGTCAATTTCACCATGGGCTGGATCTATGGTATGAAAGCATTTACTGCCGCTATTCTCGGCGGCATTGGCAATATCCCCGGCGCGATGGTGGGTGGATTACTGCTTGGGGTGATTGAGGCTATGGGCGCGGCTTATATCTCGATTGCCTGGAAAGATGCGATTGCTTTCTGTGTGCTGATTCTGATCCTGATCGTGCGGCCTACCGGATTGCTGGGCGAACGGGTGGCGGACAAGATTTAGGCTAAAGGCTAAAAAGGTTAAAGCTATGAAGCGGTTTGAGCCGTTTGCTATAGCGCTATTTGCGGCGCTTTTAGCGGTTGCGCCATTATTTCTGAATACATATCAGGTCGATGTGCTGAATAGCATCGGCCTGTATGCATTGCTGGCGCTGAGTCTGAATCTGATTCTTGGCGAGGCGGGACTGTTTAATATGGGCCACGCCGCTTTTTATGCCATAGGGGCCTATACCGCCGCTATTCTGAATACCCGTTATCAGGTTCCGATCCTATGGACCTTGCCCCTAAGTGGGCTGATCGCTGGCCTGTTCGCTTTGGCGGTAGCCCGGCCTGTGGTGCATCTGCGTGGCGATTATTTGCTGATTGTCACCATCGGTGTCGGTGAGATTGTCCGCATTGCTTTAGTCAATGATGTGTTTGGCCTGACCGGCGGTGCGAATGGTATTTTTGGCATTAGCCGTCCAAAGTTGTTTGGTTTTGTGATTCGTCAGCCGCAGGAGTTTTATTATCTGATTTGGGGGTTTGTGGCGCTGACCATTTTCCTGTTTCTGCGGATCAAACGCTCCCGATTTGGCCGGGCGCTGAATTATCTGCGCGAGGATGAGGTGGCGGCGGAAGGTAGCGGCATCAATACCGATTATTACAAACTAGCGGCTTTTGGACTCGGCGCAGCGTGGGCAGGGATGGCAGGGACGCTGTTCGCCGCCAAGATGACGATTATTTCCCCGGAATCATTCAGCTTTTGGGAGTCGGTCGTGCTGTTTATGATCGTGATTCTCGGTGGGGCAGGTAGTATTGCCGGAATTTTGCTGGCCGCTTTTCTGGTGATTGGGTTGCCGGAACTGTTCCGGGAATTTGCCGGAGCGCGAATGCTGGTGTTTGGATTGGTGATGATGGTGATGATGGTGGTTCGGCCTCAGGGCTTGTTGCCGGCGCGGGGAAGGTGATGGTGAATTTGCTCTCCTTGCAGCATCTGACTAAAACCTTCGGTGGCCTGACTGCTGTAAAGGACGTTTCTTTCACTGTTGAAAAAGGCGCGATTGTCGGGTTGATTGGGCCAAACGGGGCTGGTAAAACGACGGTCTTTAATTTGATTACCGGCAATTATCAGCCGGATCGCGGGCAAATCACGTTTGCCGATACCCCGCTGAATGGCCTTCGTACCCACCGGATCATCATGCGCGGCATTGCCCGAACTTTTCAGAATATCCGGCTGTTTCAGCAATTAACCGCACTGGAAAATGTGCTGGCGGGTTGTCATTACCGGATGCGCAGTGGAATTGTGGCGACGATGCTGCGATTGCCAGCGCAACGGCGCGAGGAACAGCAGGCGGTTGAACGCGCCCAGCAGGAATTAGCCTTTGTGGGGTTGAATTCGCATGCGTTGACGGTGGCAAAAAATCTTTCTTATGGCGATCAGCGGCGGTTGGAAATTGCCCGCGCGCTAGCAACTGAACCGCGTTTGCTGATTCTGGATGAGCCGGCAGGCGGCATGAATGAGCAGGAAACCGAGGGGCTGATTGGACTGATCGGGCGGATTCAGCAACGCGGCGTTACCATTCTGCTGATTGAACACGATATGCGGCTGGTGATGCGGGTTTGCGAGAAGCTGGTGGTTTTGGAGCATGGCGGCAAGATCGCCGAAGGATCGCCAGATCAGGCGCGCAGCAATCCTCAGGTCATTGAGGCTTATCTGGGTGTTGAGGATGAACCGTAATAAATTGAGGATAAAAGAGAAAACCCAACCCGTCTGGCGCTGGGTCGTCAAACTATCCTCTTAAACCCCTCGTCTCAGGCAACCCCGGCATTTCTGGCCTGCGCGTCGGCGTGGTAGGACGAGCGGACCAGGGGCGCGGAGGCGACATGGGTAAAACCCAGCCCCGCGCCAAACTCGCGCAACTGTTCAAACTCTTCGGGCGGCGCGTAGCGTTCCACCGGCAAGTGATGAACGCTCGGTTGCAGGTACTGACCCAGGGTCAGCATCTCTACCCCGTGGTCGCGCAGATCGCGCATGACTTCGCGGATTTCTTCCAGGGTTTCGCCTAAACCCAGCATCAACCCGGACTTGGTGGGAATTCGTGGCCGACGCGCGCGGAAGCGCTGGAGCAGAGTCAGCGAGAATTGATAATCCGCGCCGGGACGGGCTTGTCGGTACAAGCGCGGCACGGTTTCCAGATTGTGGTTAAACACGTCCGGTGGTTCCTGCTCCAGAATCTCCAGCGCGGTCTCCATGCGTCCCCGGAAGTCGGGGGTCAGGATTTCAATGACAATCCCGGACTGGGCCGCCCGCACCGCCCGGATGCAGTCGGTAAAGTGCGCCGCCCCGCCATCGCGCAAATCGTCCCGATCCACTGAGGTAATCACCACATACTTGAGGCCCATCGCGGCCACAGTGCGGGCCAGATTGGCCGGTTCCTGGGCATCGAGCGGGTCAGGCCGGCCATGCCCGACATCGCAAAACGGACAACGGCGGGTGCAGATTGCGCCCATGATCATAAAGGTTGCGGTGCCGTGACCGAAGCATTCGCCGAGGTTGGGACAACTCGCCTCTTCGCAGACGGTATGCAAATGATGATCGCGCAGGATTTGCTTGAGGCGCTGCACTTCGGGGGTGCCGGGGAATGGGGCGCGAATCCAGACCGGTTTGCGCAACCGCTGTTTGGGATCGGTCGGCGCAACCTTGATCGGAATCCGGGCGACTTTCTCGGCTCCGCGCAGCTTTTCACCGGGCGGGCGGGCAGTTGGGTCGGCGGGCGATTTAGCGACGTGATCGCCGCAAGTCATTGAGTCGGGCATGGCGGAATCCTAATGATTCGTGGAATTGAACTGAAGCGAGTCATTCACCGCCAATAGGTCCCCGGTTGGGGCATTCAGATCGCCGCGGCCGGATTCGAAGGGCGACATATCATCAACCCGGGTAAAGGATAAGGACTGCTTCCGGCCAGGCTGGTTGATTGTAGCAAGCCAGCCACTCGGTGACTGCTTTGCGGATCAGGGCATTTTTAGTCTCCCCAATCCGTTCAGCCTCGGGGGTCAGCCCTTTCCAACTTTGGTAGCGGGACCAAAGCGCCGCAGGGGACGGAAAAGCGTCCAGCGGGAGGGTCGTTTCTACCTCGCCGCTCATCCCGGTGCGGTCGTGGCAGACAAAGCCGTCGCCATTGGAGGTGAACACGAACGGGATGTCGAGCGTCACCGCATAATCCAGCACCTGCTGCATTCCGTCGCCGAAGCTATGGTTCTTGTCCTTAGCCTCGATCAGGGCGATAGGCAGGTTGGGCCGATAGTAGAGGATATAGTCGGTTTTTAGAACTTCATCTCCTCAAAGAACTTCTTGACCCCATCCAGCCAACTGCCTTCCTGCGGGGTATGTTGCTTGTCGCTAGCCTCCATGGTCTCAGCCAGTTTCTGCAATAACTCTTTCTGCTCCTTGGTCAAATTAACCGGCGTTTCGACGACAACCCGGCACAGCAGATCGCCGGTCGCGCCGCCCCGCACCGGTTTGACGCCCTTGCCGCGCAATCTGAACACCTTGCCGGTCTGGGTTTCCGACGGGATTTTCAGGTTGACCCGTCCATCCAGAGTCGGCGCTTCCAGTTCCCCGCCCAGCGCCGCCGCCGTGAAACTGATCGGCACGTCGCAATACAGATCGCTGTCCTCGCGGGTGAAAATCGGATGTGGCTTGACCCGGATTTGCACATACAGATCCCCGGCTGGCCCGCTCTGTTCACCCGCTTCGCCTTCCCCGGCCAGCCGAATCCGGTCGCCGTTATCCACCCCGGCCGGCACCTTGACCGACAGGGTTTTCTGCTCCTCGACCCGGCCCGCGCCCCGACAGGTTTCACACGGTTCGGGAATAATCGTGCCACGGCCCTGACAGCGCGGGCAGGTCTGCTGGATCGAAAAGAACCCTTGCTGCATCCGCACCTGGCCGACCCCGCGACAGGTGGGGCAGGCGGTCGGTTTGGTGCCGGGCTTGGCCCCATTGCCGGCGCAGGTCGCGCAAGTCACCAAGGTTGGCGCCTTGATCTTGGCGGTGGTGCCGAAAACCGCCTCTTCCAGACTTAAATCCAGGGGGTAGCGCAAATCTGCGCCCCGGTAACCGGCCTGCCCACTGCCGCGCCCAGCCCCGAAAATATCGCGGAATACCCCGCCAAAAATATCGCCCAGATCAGCGGCGTTGCCAAACCCGCCACCGCCGCCCGCCGAATGATCGACCCCGGCATGGCCAAACTGGTCATAAGCCGCCCGCTTGCGCTGATCGCTTAACACCTCATAGGCTTCTTTGGCTTCCTTGAATTTGTCTTCTGAAACCTGATCGCCGGGGTTGCGGTCGGGGTGATGCTTCATCGCCAGTCGCCGGTAAGCCTGCTTGACTTCAGCTTCGCTGGCGTTGCGGGTCAGATTGAGGGTTTCGTAATAATCGCGTTTGGCCATGGTTTTACGTCTACAGGCATTTGCCGGGTTGTGCCGATCCAGAAACCAAAAATCCGGGAATGCGTCATGCGTTCCCGGATTGACCATTTATCTTAGCCGAAATCGTTACTTCTTTACTTCCTCAAATTCGGCATCGACCACGCCATCATCGGCGGGTTTATGGCCGTGACCGCTTGGTCCACCCGGCCCCTCCGGCCCGCCGCCGCCTTCGGATCCGCCACCGGCCTGCGCATAAACCCGTTCAGCCAACTTACCGGAGACCTCACCCAAGGTGCGGGTCTTGGCTTCGATCGCGCTCTTGTTGTCGGTTTTAGCAGTCGTCCGCAGATCGCTGATCGCCGCTTCAATCGCCGAACGCTCGCTGCCTTCCACCTTGTCGCCCAGATCGCGCAGGGTCTTCTCGGTGGCATGGATCAGGTTTTCAGCTTGATTGCGGACGTTGACCAGTTCGTGGAACTTCTTGTCTTCCTCGGCATGGGCCTCGGCATCGCCAACCATCCGCTTGATCTCATCCTCGGACAGCCCGGATGACGCCTTGATCACAATCCGGTTTTCCTTGCCGGTAGCCTTGTCCTTGGCCGACACATGCAGAATGCCGTTGGCGTCGATGTCGAAGGTAACTTCGATCTGCGGTACCCCGCGTGGGGCCGGCGGAATATCCTGCAAGTCGAATTTGCCCAGCGACTTGTTGGCCTGAGCCATCTCGCGCTCGCCCTGCATGACATGCACCGTGACCGCGGTCTGGTTGTCATCAGCGGTCGAGAAGGTCTGCTGGGCCTTGGTCGGGATGGTAGTGTTCTTCTCGATCAGCTTGGTCATCACCCCGCCGAGGGTTTCGATGCCCAGACTCAGCGGCGTTACGTCGAGCAGCAGCACATCCTTGACCTGGCCACCCAACACCCCGCCCTGAATCGCCGCGCCGACTGCGACCGCTTCGTCGGGATTCACGTCCTTGCGCGGCTCCTTGCCGAAGAACTCGCGCACCTTCTCCTGCACCTTGGGCATCCGGGTCTGGCCGCCGACCAGCAGCACGTCGTCGATCTGGCCGACGCTCAGTCCCGCATCTTTCAACGCGGTCCGGCAGGGACCCATGGTTTTATCCACCAGATCCTCAACCAGTGATTCCAGCTTGGCGCGGGTCAGCTTCAAATTCAGATGCTTCGGCCCGCTCTTGTCCGCGGTGATGTAGGGCAGATTGATTTCACTCTGCTGGCTGGAGGAAAGTTCGATCTTGGCTTTTTCCGCCGCTTCCTTGAGCCGTTGCAGGGCCAGTGGGTCACTGGTCAGATTGATCCCGGACTCGCGCTGAAACTGTTCGATCAGGTGATCAATGATCCGCTTGTCGAAGTCTTCGCCGCCGAGAAAGGTGTCGCCATTGGTCGATAGCACCTCGAACTGCTTCTCGCCATCCACCTCGGCGATTTCGATGATCGAAACGTCGAAAGTGCCGCCGCCCAGGTCGTAAACCGCGATCTTGCGATCCTTGGCGCTGGACTTGTCCATGCCAAAAGCCAGCGCCGCTGCGGTGGGTTCGTTGATGATCCGTTTCACTTCCAGCCCGGCGATCCGCCCGGCATCCTTGGTCGCCTGGCGCTGGCTGTCGTTGAAGTAGGCCGGCACCGTGATCACCGCCTCGGTGACTGGGTGGCCGAGATAATCTTCGGCGGTCTTCCTCATCTTCATCAGCACCCGAGCCGAAATTTCCGGCGGGGCCATTTTCTTGCCGTGCGCCTCGACCCAGGCATCGCCATTCTCATTCTTGACGATGTTATAGGGAACTAGGTTAATGTCCTTTTGGACTTCCGGCTCAATAAAGCGGCGACCAATCAGCCGCTTGACTGCAAACAGGGTGTTGTGCGGGTTAGTGACCGCCTGGCGCTTGGCTGGCTGGCCGACGGTGATTTCGCCATCTTCCATAAAGGCGACGATGGACGGGGTGGTCCGGTCGCCTTCGCTGTTTTCGATGACCCGGGGCTTGCCGCCTTCCATAATCGCTACGCAGGAATTGGTGGTGCCCAAGTCAATGCCGATAATGGTGCTGGTACTCATGGGTTACGCTCGCTGAACTTGAAATTTGGTGTGGTTAAACCTTCGCTGCCTTGGAATGTGGGGGCAACGCAGCAGGTTTTCAATAGGGTGAATTCGGATTTAGCCAGCCGGTTTGGGCGGGGCCTGGGCGACAATGACCTTGGCGGGACGAATCAGCCGTTCGTTTAACTGATAGCCCTTTTGAACTACCTGCGCGACGGTATTGGGTTCTTGCTGATCGGTGGGCATCATCGCCATCGCTTCATGTTCGGTAGGATTGAATTTGACGCCGATCGCCGGATTCACTTCGCGGGCGCCGGATTTTTCCATCGCTGCCGCCAGTTGTTTCAGAGTCAATTCCAGCCCGGCCCGCAAGTGCGCCACCTCGGTTGCGCCATCCGCCGCCGCCAGCCCCAGTTCCAGGCTATCGCGCACCGGCAGCAATTCCCCAAAAAACCGCTCCAGAGCGAATTTGTGGGCATTCTGTACATCGCGCTCGGCGCGCTTACGCAGGTTTTCCATCTCGGCATGAGCGCTCAGATAGAGTTTCCAGTGTTCATCAGCCTTAGCCAGCGCCTGGTCGAGTTCCCGTTGCAATGTGTCGATCTCCTCGCGACTCATCAGAATTTCCAGGTCTTCCTCAGCATCCTGCGCGGCCGCAAGTTCTGCGAAGGGATGCGTTGTTTCGACAGCTTCCGGGTGGGCGCGGGGATCAAGGGTCGGTTCAGTGGGGGGCATGGGTCGGGTTCTCCGTCACTCTTGCATATTCGGTCGGGCGGCGCGTGCGCCTGTTAGTCGGGAGGTGGGGGTTAAAGGCGGAAATTTCAAGGGCGGATCGGTCTGCCGTACTCCGGACATCCAGCGGAGGATTTGCATCATTGCAGCATCCCCATCTCCCCGCAGTCTGATAAAATCATCGTTGAATCATCCAAACCTGGTTGAACTCCGTCAAAATTGCCCCAAAGGACCATCCATGAACGCGCATAAACTGTTGGCATCCGCCCTGATTCTCGGATCGTTAGCACTGGTGGGCTGTTCCGCAGAAAAACCGGACAAGCCGGTTAGCTTTCAGAAAGACGTGTATCCGATTCTCAAGACGAGTTGCGCCGAGTGCCATACCCCGCCCACCGGTGACGGCTACCAGAAAAGCGGGCTGGCGGTTGACACCTATGAAGGGCTGATGAAAGGCACCAAGATGGGACCGGTTATCATCGCCGGTCAGAGCCTCAATAGCACCCTCAATCGGCTGATCGAAGGCCGTCCCGGGGTTAATCCCTCGATCCAGATGCCGCATGGCAAGGTCAAGCTGCCGGAAGAAAAACTGGTCTTGATCCGCAAGTGGGTCGATCAGGGCGCCAAGAATAACTAGGCACTGCTGCTGCGCCTACCCTTCTCCCCGACCGGAGAAGGGTTTTCCGCCTTAAATCCCCCGTCGTTCGCTCCGCCAGCCCTGCCGGTTGCGGGCGTAAAGCCGTTGTCGAACTTTCATTCTGGACATGCTCATGGTCAGTTCCCGACAAACCGCGCTGGCCGGCGCTGATTTCGATACCTGGCTCCAAACCCGGCCCGTTCCCTGGACGCCAGCCCAGATCGAGATCGTCCGCAGCGCCTACGCCCGCAGTGGCGAGCCGGAACTGGCAGTCGCTGATTTGCTGGCCGATTTGGGCATGGATCACGAGGTCGTGGCCGCCGCACTGCTGCATGAACTGGTAGCTGCGGGCGACCTTAAACCGACCGCAGTGCAGGATGAGTTTGGCGCCGGAATTGCGCGACTGACAGCCAGCATCACTAAACTTGACGCGATCAGCGAATTGCACCAGAGCGCCCAACATGCCGGGCGGCAACTGGAAAGCCTGCGGAAAATGCTGCTGGCGATGGCCCAGGATGTGCGAGTGGTGCTGATCAAGCTGACCATGCGCCTGCATGATTTGCGTCGACTGGGTCAGCGGCCCGCTGAAGAACAGCGGCGGATGGCTAAGGAAACCCTGGACATCTTCTCGCCGCTGGCCAACCGGCTCGGCATTGGCCGGATCAAGTGGGAAATGGAAGACCTGGCATTGCGTTATCTGGACCCGGTGACCTACAAGCAGATCGCTACCGCCCTCGACCAACGCCGCACCGACCGCGAACACTATATTGATCAGTTGATTGCTGAACTGCGCGACCACTTGCAACAGGTCGGTCTTCATACCGAGGTCAGCGGCCGGGTCAAGCACATCTACAGCATCTGGCGCAAGATGCAGCGCAAGAAGCTGTCTTTTGAGCAGATTTTCGATGTGCGGGCGGTGCGGGTGATGGTGGACTCGGTCAGCGACTGCTACGCCGCGCTGGGGGTCGCCCATACCCTGTGGAACCATATTCACCGCGAGTTCGATGACTACATCGCCCATCCCAAACCGAATGGCTATCAATCGCTGCATACCGCCGTGATCGGGCCGGAGGGGCGGGCGGTCGAGGTGCAAATCCGCACCTTCGACATGCACCAGAACGCCGAACTGGGGGTCGCCGCCCATTGGCGTTACAAGGAAGGCGGCGGGCCGGGCGACGCCACCGCCCAACAAATCGCCTGGCTGCGGCAGATGCTGGAATACCGCGAAGACGACAGCGACGACGGCGATCTGCTGGAGCGGTTCAAGGCCGAGGCGTTCCAGGATCGGGTGTACGCGATTACCCCCAAGGGCGCGATTGTTGAACTGCCACAGGGCGCGACTCCGCTGGACTTCGCCTATCACGTCCATACCGAAGTCGGCCATCGCTGCCGGGGGGCCAAGGTCAATGGCCGGATTGTGCCGCTGACCTACGAACTCAAGAACGGCGAACAGGTGGACGTACTGACCGCCAAGAGCGGCGGCCCCAGCCGCGACTGGCTCAGTCCGCATCTGGGCTATGTCAAAAGCAACCGGGCGCGGGCTAAAATCCGCCAATGGTTCATCCAGCAGGATCAGGACAAGAACATCGCTGCCGGGCGCGCCGCGCTGGAAAAAGAGTTCCAGCGGCTCGGCGTGCGCCAGATCAAGCTGGAGAAAGTGGCGGAAAAGCTCCACTTCGCCAAGCCGGATGAACTGTTCGCCACGATTGGTCATGGCGCGTTGACCACTGCGCAAGTGATTGCCCGGATTCCCGAACTGATCTCGAGCGCGCCGATGCATGGCGACAGTCTGCCGGTGACTCGCAAGGCCAAGCCGGTTGAACCGGGCAAGGGCGGCGATGTGCAGATTCGTGGGGTCGGGCGGCTGATGACCCAGATGGCGCATTGTTGCCAGCCCGCGCCGTTTGAACCGATTGCCGGCTACATCACTCAGGGGCGGGGCGTCACCATTCACCGCCAGGATTGCGCCAATCTACTGGGACTGGCCAGCCAGCATCACGAACGGGTGATCGAAGTGAGTTGGGGCGAGACTCCGGCCACCTATCCGGTGGACATCATGATCATCGCCTATGACCGTTCCGGGTTGCTGCGCGATATCACGTCGGTGCTGGCCAACGATCAGGTCAACGTGCTGGGCGCGAACACCCTGACTGACCGGGACACCTCCATTGCCCGGATGGGACTGACTCTGGAAATTACCGATGTGGTGCAACTCAGCCGGGTGCTGGACAAGATCAGCCAGTTGCACAATGTGGTCGAGGCGTACCGGAAGACGTGAGTGAAAAATACTGGCGTTAGCCTGGCTGAGACGCAGCGCCGGATCATTGACCAGAGCAGCAGTGAAGGATCAAACCGCTTGGTTAGCGTTCACGATTTGCTGACCAACCTCAGCGAGACTCCCCCATGAACGCCTTTAACCTGCGCTTCAGACTTTCGCTCTATGGACTCGCGGCATTACTCGCGGCGCTGTCGTCGGGTTGTGACCGAAAACCCGACACTAGCTACCAAGGCTATGTCGAAGGCCAGTTCGTTTATGTCGCGTCACCCCAAAGCGGGCGACTCGAACACCTGGGAGTGACCCGTGGCGACAGCGTCGCGGTCAACCATCCGCTGTTTGCGCTCGATCAGGAACCCGAAGCTTCCGCCGCCATGCAGGCCCGGCAGTTACTCCACGCCGATGAAGCGCGGCTCGCTGATCTGCAAACCGGCAAGCGTCCTCCCGAAGTGGAGGTCATTCGCGCCCAGCTTGCCCAGGTAATGGCCGAGCAGAAAAAGTCGGTCGAAATTCTGAAAAGCTACCAATCCCAATACGCATCCGGCGGTGTTGCGCTCACCGATTTGATTACCGCCAGGGCTGCGGTGGAAACCAATGACGCCCTCGCCCGCCAGCAGCGGAGCAACCAGGCGGTGGCCGCCTTGCCGGGGCGCGATGAGCAAATCAAGGCCCAAGCCGCAGTGGTTGAGGCTGACCGGGCGGCGTTCCAGCAAGCGACCTGGAAGCTGCAACAAAAAACCATCGTTGCCCCGCGCGCTGGGTTGGTCTTCGACACGCTGTATCGTGAAGGCGAATGGGTGGCCGCGGGCAGCCCCATCGTCCAGATGCTCCCCCCGGAAAATCTGGAAATCCGCTTCTTCGTCCCCGAAACCGTGGTGGGCCAGATCAAACCCGGCCAGCCGATCAAGGTTCACTGCGACGGTTGCGCCGCCGAAATTCCCGCCAGCATCACCTTCATTTCCCCACAAGTCGAATACACCCCACCGGTGATTTACAGCAATGAAACCCGCGCCAAGCTGGTCTTCATGATCATCGCCAAGCCCCCGGCTGACCAGGCGTCCCGGCTTCACCCCGGACAGCCCCTGCAAGCGTGGTTGCAATGACGACCGCTGCCAACGCTGATTTCGCCATCGACGTGCAGGGTTTGCACAAGCACTTCGGCCAAAAACACGTCGTGAACAACGTCTCGTTACAAGTGCGGCGCGGCGAGATCTTCGGCTTTCTCGGCCCGAACGGCAGCGGCAAAACCACCACCATCCGCATGATGTGCGGCCTGCTCAAACCCGATTCCGGCTCCGGCACCTGTCTGGGCTACGACATTTTGCGTCAGAGCGCCGCCATCAAATGCAGCGTCGGCTATATGACCCAGCGCTTTTCCTTCTGGGACGATCTGACCATCGCCGAGAACCTTGACTTCGTCGCCCGCATCTACGGCATCCCCAACCGCCGCGAAACGGTTCGCCAGACCATCGCTGATCTCGGCCTCACCGGCCGGGCGCGGCAGCTCGCCGGCGAACTGTCCGGTGGCTGGAAACAGCGCATGGCTCTGGCTGCTTGCATGTTGCACAACCCGAAACTGCTCCTGCTCGACGAACCCACCGCCGGCGTCGATCCTAAGGCCCGCCGCGATTTCTGGGACGAGTTGCAGGGACTCGCAGCTAGCGGCATCTCGGTTCTGGTCAGCACCCACTACATGGACGAAGCCTCGCGCTGCCACAAGCTCGCCTATATCGCCTACGGGAAGCTGCTGGCGCAGGGCACCGCCGCCGAAGTTATCGCCCAGCAGAATCTCAGCAGTTGGGCCATCTACGGCGACCGCCTGATCGAATTACAGAACATCCTTCGTAACCAGCCCGGCGTCGATCAAACGGTCATTTTCGGCGACGGCCTGCATGTAAGCGGCCTTGACGCCGCCGCGCTCGAGCGCAGCGTGCAAGCGGTCATTGCCGACAAAGCGCTGCGCGCCGCGAAGATCGACACGGGTCTGGAGGATGTCTTCATTTATATGATGAGCGGCACCGCCGACAACTTCCGGGGCGAAACATGAGCCGCCACGGTGGCTTTTCCCTGAGCCGCTGGTGGAGCATCGTCGGCAAGGAGTTCCTGCAACTCCGCCGCGATCGCGTCACCTTCGCCATGATCGTCGGCCTCCCGATCATCCAGATGGCGCTGTTCGGCTACGCCATTAACACCGCCCCCAAGCATCTCGACACCGCGATTATCAGCAGTGATAACACCACCATCACCCGCAGCTTCATCTGGGCGATGCGGAACTCGGAATACTTCAAGTTCGTCGGCGAATTGCCCAACGAAGCGGCCGGACGGGAAGCGCTGGCGCAAGGCAAGGTACTGTTCGTAGTCAGTATCCCCGCCGGATTCACCCGCCAGTTACTCCGGGGCGAACGGCCGGCCCTGCTGATCGAAGCCGACGCCACCGACTCTACCGCCACCGCCACCGCGATCTCCGCCCTCAACGGCATCACCCAGTCGGTGATTCAGAAGGAACTCACCGGGCCGCTCGCGCCGCTGGCCGGCGCGCCCGCGCCTTTCGAGGTCAAGGTCCATCAGCTCTACAACCCCGAGAACATCACCCAGTACAACGTTGTGCCGGGTCTGATGGGGGTCATCCTTGCGCTCACCATGGTGATGATGACCAGCCTCGCCATCACCCGCGAGCGGGAGCGCGGCACCATGGAAAATCTGCTCGCCATGCCGGCTACCCCCCTCGAAGTCATGACCGGCAAAATCCTCCCCTATATCGGCATCGGACTCATTCAGGCGACCATCATTCTGCTGGGGGCGCGTTTCGTTTTCGACGTGCCCCTGTTTGGCGATATCGGCGCCGTTTATCTCGTGGTGCTATTGTTCGTGGCGGCGAACCTGACGGTCGGCATTACCCTGTCCTCACTGGCGCAGAATCAATTACAGGCGGTGCAGCTCACGATCTTCTATTTTCTGCCCAACCTGCTGCTTTCCGGGTTTATGTTTCCGTTCCAGGGCATGCCCGCATGGGCGCAGGTTCTGGGCAATCTCCTGCCGCTAACCTATTTCAACCGCCTGATTCGCGGGATCATGCTCAAGGGCAACGGCTGGATCGAGTCCTGGCCAAGCGTGTGGCCGCTGATCGTCTTTACCCTGGTAGTCATGCTGATTGCGGTCAAAACTTACCGCCGTACTCTGGATTGAGAGGCCTGCGATGAAGGGGATGATCGGCAACCTGCCGGTGAAAGATGTGGGATTCGCGGCTATGGCGCTTGGCTTGGCGCTGCTGGCCGGATGCACGGTCGGCCCGAATTTTGCGCCGCCCGATCCGCCTGCCATAGACCGCTACACGCCGGAGCCGCAACCGGCGATGACCGTTGCTACCGCCGGCTCGTCTGGCGCGGCGCAACGTCTGAATCCGGTTATGGACATTCCCGCCCAGTGGTGGATGCTGTTCCAATCCCCTGAACTGGATCGTCTGGTGCGCCAGGCCCTCGCCAACAGCCCCTCCTTGGTCCAGGCCGGCGCACGCCTGAAGCAGGCGCAGGAAGAAGTGAATACCCGTAGCGGCCAGACCACCTACCCGAACGTCAGCGCCTCCATCTCCGCTCAACGCGAACAGGTTGACCTCGCTGCCTTTGGCGTTCCCTTCCCCAGCCCGCCGCCCTTCAACCTGCTGAACGGATCAGTCACCGTTTCCTACGCGCTCGACCTGTTCGGCAGTAACCGCCGGCTGATCGAGAGCCTCAACGCCCAAGCCGAATATGAACACTGGCAACTCCAGGCCGCGCGCCTCACGCTGGCCGGCAACGTCATTTCCGCCGCCATCCGTCAGGCGCAACTGCGTGCGCAAATCGATCTGACCGGCCAGTTGCTGGCACTCCAGCAGCAGGAACTTGCGATCATCGAGCAGCGGATCCAGGCCGGCGGACTTCCCCGATACCAGAGCAACCAGCAGCGCACCCTCGTCGAACAGACCCGCGCCGCTATCCCGCCCCTGCAACAGCAGTTCGAGGTCGTGAACCATCAACTCGCCGTCCTGATCGGCGCAACGCCCGCCGAAGCTACCATTGAGAGCATCAGCCTCGACCGGCTTCATCTTCCCCAGGAGCTTCCGGTCAGCCTGCCTTCGGTGCTGGCGCGTCAGCGTCCCGACATTCGCGCCGCCGAGGCGCTGCTCCATCAGGCCAGCGCCAACGTCGGCGTCGCCACCGCAAACCTCTATCCACAGATCGTCTTGTCGGGAAACGTCGGCGGTGCCGGAACCAGCTTCAGCAATGGCGGACGGGTCTGGGATTTTGGCGCGGCGCTCGCCCAGCCCCTCTTCAGCGGCGGATCCCTGCGCGCCCAGGAGCGTAAAGCGGTGGCTGCTTATGAAGAGGCCGGGGCAGCCTATCAGCAAGTGGTGCTACAGGCTTTTCAGCAAGTCGCCGACACGCTGCGCGCGCTGATCAACGATGCGCAAACCCTGCAAGCGCGCGCAGCGGCCGCCGCTCAGGCCGAAGCCACCTATAAAGTCTTTTCGCAGCGGTACCGCGCCGGCGGCATCAGCCAGCTTTCGCTGCTCGATGCTCAACGCCAGTATCTGCAAACGGCAATTGACCGCGCCAACTCCGCCGCAAACCGATACACCGACTCAGCCGCGCTTTTCCAAGCGCTTGGCGGCGGCTGGTGGAATGAATCCCCAGCGAACGCTCAGGAAACGGCGCTACTGCCTACAGCGCGGTAGGTCAGACGGAGCAGCTTGCCTAAAGATACGGATCATGCCGCTTGCGCCAGCAGCGACCGGGCTTCCCGCAACAGGGCGTTGCGCTGCACCAGCAGTTTCCACCGGCTGCCGCCGCTTTGCCGCCACAGGATCGCCGCCCGGATTCCCGCCAGCAGTAACGCCCGAATCCGGTTGGCATTCTCCGGGTTATTCAGATGAACCTGCGAACCGTTGACCATGATCCGCGGCGTCAGGGTGCTGACCGTTTTCAGGTAAAGATCGGCGAACCGGGCAATGGTGTTGCTGTGATCGAGCGGAAAGTGCGCCAGGTTCTGAATGATGGTTCCAATGCCGGTCGCCAGAGTTTCCAGCAGCTCATGGCGCCGCGCCAACTGCCGCTCCAGACGCAACAACATCACCACATAGCGGGTCAGCTCCATATCCTGGGGATTGCTAAGCTGTTGAACCAGCAAGCGCAGGCCGGGTTGCAATCGTTCAATGCCGCCGAACACTTCGGCGCTGCTCGGGGCATCGATCCGGATCAGGCTGGTCAGACAGGTAGCGACCGCTTCCGGATCGGCCTGGCCGCGCCGGGCGATGCTGCGGGCCAAATCCGCAGCTTGCATGGCCCCAGCCAGGGCGATGACACGGTCATGATCAGTTTGGGGCATGGGTTTCGCGTCGTTAGAGGAACTGTCATCAAGTGTAGCCGGCATCAATGATTCCGCCGCCCAGGCATTCATCACCCGAATAAAAAACCACCGACTGGCCGGGAGCGATGGCCCGCTGCGGTTCGATAAAGCTGACTTCCGCCCCCTGTTCGTCGCTGGATTCCACCACGCAGGATTGATCGGATTGGCGATAGCGGATTTTGGCGGCGCAGGTCAGCGGCAGGGCAGGCGATTCGCCGGCGATCCAGTGCAGTGGCGAAGCCCGCAAGCGACGATGAAACAGGGCGGGATGATCATGACCCTGCACGACTATCAAGGTATTACGCGCCAAATCCTTGCCCGCGACATACCACGGTTCGCCGCTGCCCGCCTTGCGTCCGCCGATGCCCAGTCCCTGCCGCTGCCCGATGGTGTGAAACATCAGCCCCGCATGTTCGCCGACCGTTGCGCCATCGGGAGTCTGGATCGGGCCGGGCTGAGCTGGCAGATAACGGCTGAGAAACTCGCGGAACCGGCGCTCGCCGATGAAGCAGATGCCGGTGCTGTCTTTCTTGGCGTGGGTGAGCAAGCCAGCGGCGGCAGCCCGCTCCCGGACTTGCGCCTTAAGCAATCCCCCGACCGGAAACAGCGCGCCAGCCAGTTGCGCCTGATTCAGCCCATGCAGGAAGTAACTTTGATCCTTGCCCGGATCGCAGCCCTTGAGCAGGCGCCAGCAACCGTCGCGCTCAACGCGGCGGATATAGTGGCCGGTCGCGATCCAGTCCGCACCCAGCCGCCGGGCGTGATCGAGGAAGGCTTTGAACTTGATTTCGGTGTTGCACAGAACGTCCGGGTTCGGGGTCCGGCCAGTCCGGTACTCGTCGAGAAAATAGCGGAAAACCCGCTGTTGATATTCGTCCGTGAAGTTGACCTGATGCAGTGGAATACGGAGCGTTGCGCACACCGCTCGCGCATCTTCCAAATCTTCGGCGGCGGCGCAATAGCCGGTGTCAACCGCATCCTCCCAGTTCTTCATGAACAAGCCATGCACGTCGTAACCCTGCTCGACCAGCAGCAGGGCGGCGACCGAGGAATCGACCCCACCGGACAGACCGATCACAATGCGGGTTTTAGGCATGGGAAGTAACGGATCGGGCAAGGCTAAAACGCCAAAGGCCGAACCGGGAGGCTCGACCCTTGGCGGTGGAAAGCGAGGACTCAGGTTCGGTTACTGCTTGCCCATCGGCAGGCTTTCCTGCACCAGTTTGTCAAATTCAGCCTTGAAGCGATTCATCAGGTCGGCGAGGGTCTTGGCATCGTCGCTGAACTTGTGCTGCAAGCTGGACACCATCTCGGCCTGGCTGGTCAGGAACGCCTGGAAAGAAGCGGGATCGCTGATGTCGGCGGCGGACTTCATCCGGGCCATCGCCATATCGACATAGGATTGCAGGGCGCTCATCTGAAAATTGACCAGCGCTTCCAGATTGGCGGCGGACAGCTTATTGGCCTTGATCACCGGCCCCAGGAAATTTTGGTACTGCGCGGTCATGTTGGCCATCGCGTCGTTGCTCATGGTGGATTTCTCCAAAACAGAGGTTGCTAAGTCGGAATTTCTCGATGCAGCATAATCCGGTTTTTGTTGCAGTGCAATATAAAACCGCCCGAAGGCAACAGGCGCATAGACCCCATACCCGCACTGCGGTATATTTTCCGCCGTACCGCAGGAACCAGACCCCCGCGCCGGCTTATCCACCGATCCCGTGATCCGCCCGACGTGCGCCCCCGCAGTTCATGATCGGGTTCCGGCGAACACGAAATCGTGAATGTTCACTCATTATCCATTCGGGTTGCCTATCACCATGAACGATAAACTAATAACAGGAGACTGCGTATGAGTACGGTAGATGCCGTCAATCCGGGCAGACGCCGCTTTTTGACGCTGACCGCGACCGTGGTCGGTGGCGTAGGCGCTGCCTTTGTCGCCGTCCCCTTTCTGAAGTCCTGGTTGCCTAGCGAACGCGCCAAAGCCGCCGGCGCGCCAGTGGAAGCCGATATTAGCAAGCTCGAAGAAGGCGCGTTGATGACCGTCGAATGGCGCGGCAAACCGGTCTGGCTGCTAAAACGCTCCAAGAAAATGCTGGCCGATCTGCCTGGCCTCAAGAGCCAGTTGCTCGATCCCGACTCCAGCGAAGCCAGCCAGCAGCCCAAATACGCCCAGAACATCGACCGCTCGATCAAACCGGATGTTCTGGTGCTGGTCGGCATCTGCACCCATCTGGGCTGCTCCCCGACCTTCCGCCCCGACGCTGCGCCTGCTGACCTGGGGCCGGAGTGGAAAGGCGGGTTCTTTTGCCCCTGCCACGGGTCCCGCTTCGACCTGGCCGGGCGGGTTTACAAAAATGTGCCTGCGCCAAAGAACCTCGAGGTGCCATCCTACCGGTACTTGAGTGAGTCGCGGGTCCTGATTGGCGTTGATCCGGAGGCTGCATAATGGCGAATACCCAAGGCACGACCGGCCTGGTCGGCTGGATTGACGAGCGCTTTCCGCTGACCAAAATGATGCGCGAGCATCTGACCGAGTACTACGCGCCGAAGAACTTCAATTTCTGGTACTTCTTCGGCGGACTAGCGATTCTGGTGCTGGTGAATCAGATTCTGACCGGCATCTGGCTGACCATGAACTATAAACCTGCCGCTGCTGACGCTTTCGCTTCGGTCGAGTACATCATGCGCGACGTGGACTGGGGCTGGCTGCTCCGCTACATGCACTCGACCGGTGCTTCGGCGTTCTTCATCGTTATCTACCTGCACATGTTCCGGGCGCTGATCTACGGCTCCTATAAAAAGCCGCGGGAATTGATCTGGCTGTTCGGGGTAGTGATCTTTCTGGCGCTGATGGCGGAAGCCTTCATGGGCTACCTGCTGCCCTGGGGGCAGATGTCGTTCTGGGGCGCACAGGTGATCATCAACCTGTTCAGCGCCATTCCAGTCATTGGCCCCGACCTGTCGGTGTGGATTCGCGGCGACTATGTGGTTTCCGATGTCACCCTGAACCGGTTCTTCTCGCTGCATGTCATCGCCCTGCCGCTGGTGCTGCTGGGGCTGGTCGTCGCGCACATCATCGCCCTGCATGAAGTCGGCTCCAATAATCCCGATGGCGTCGAAATCAAGAAGGTCAAGGGCAAGGACGGCAAACCGCTCGACGGCATTCCGTTCCATCCCTACTACACGGTCAAGGATCTGCTCGGCACGATGGTGTTCCTGATTTTCTTCGCCCTGATCATCTTCTTCATGCCGGAAATGGGTGGCTACTTCCTAGAGCATCCGAATTTTGATCCCGCCGATCCAATGAAGACCCCGCCGCATATTGCCCCGGTGTGGTACTTCACCCCGTTCTACGCGATTCTGCGGGCGGTGCCGTCGTTTGCCGGAACCCAGGTGTGGGGCGTTCTGGCGATGGGCGGCGCGATTGTCATGCTGTTCTTCCTGCCCTGGCTGGATCGCAGCCCGGTCAAGTCAATCCGTTATCGCGGGTTGGCGTTCAAACTGGTGTTGGCCGCGTTCATCATTTCGTTCCTGATTCTGGGCTATCTAGGCGCATTGCCGACCACCCCAGAACGCACCACGCTGGCTCAAATCTGTTCATTCATCTACTTCGGCTTCTTCTTCGCGCTGCCGATCCTGCCGGCCATTGAAAAGACCAAGCCAGTCCCGGAAAGGGTGACAAAATGAAAAAAATCATCATTGCACTGGCCTTGCTGGCCTTGCCGGGGCTAACTCTTGCGTCGGGTGAAGGTGGCTATCCGTTGGCGAAAGCGCCGATTGATCCGCACGACCAGCCGTCCTTGCAGCGCGGCGCCAAGTTGTTCGTCAACTATTGCATGGGCTGTCATTCGCTGGACTATCAGCGGTATAACCGCATGGGTCGCGACATCGGCCTGACCGATGAGCAGGTCAAGGACAACCTGATCTTCACTGGCGCCAAAGTCGGCGATACCATGAAGAACGCCATGCCCAAGGCTGACGCCAAGCGCTGGTTTGGCGTAACGCCGCCCGATCTGACCGTGATCGCCCGCTCGCGGGGCGTGGACTATCTCTATAACTACCTGCAAACCTTCTATAAGGACCCCACACGGCCGTTTGGCGTCAATAACGTGGTGTTCCCGAATGCCGGGATGCCGCATGTGCTGTGGGAATTGCAGGGGATGCAGGAACCGGTCTACACCGTGCATAAGGACGCAGCCGGGACTGAGGTCAAGACCATTACCGGTTTCAAGCTGACCCAGCCGGGCAGCCTGAGTCCGCCGGAATTTAAGGAGGCGATGGCGGATTTGACCAATTTTCTGGCCTACGTTGGCGAACCGATCAAGCTGGAGCGGCAACGGATCGGCATCTGGGTCCTGTTATTCCTGGCGCTGGCGACCGTGGTGTTCTACCTGCTCAAGAAAGAGTACTGGAAGGACGTGCATTAACTGCCAAGCAGGGAGGCCGCCGCGCCTCCCTGCCATGTTGTCCCCCGATCCCCTTTAACCCCTCTGCCTGCTGATCTGATCCGCCATGACCCCGTCCCGGCCTTACCTGATTCGCGCTCTTTATGAGTGGATTGAAGATAACAACATGACGCCGCACATCCTGGTCAACGCCGAAGCCCCGGGGGTTAGCGTTCCCAAACAGCATGTCCGTGAAGGGCAGATCGTCCTTAATGTCACCCCTTCTGCGGTGCATAATCTGCGGATGGGCAATGACTGGATCGAGTTTAGCGCCCGATTCGGCGGGGCTGCCCGCGCGATTCAGATTCCGGTGCAAGCGGTGCTGGCGATTTATGCGCGGGAAAACGGTCAGGGCATGGCCTTCGGTGAGGAGCGGGGCAGCGACGAACCGCCCGATGCGCCGCCGCCGGAAAAGCCTGCGGCTCACGCCCGGAAAAGGCCGGTGCTGAAGATTGTGAAGTAACGCAATACGGCAGCGCAACCGGTGCCTAGCCGGTTACCGGTTGTTCGGTAGCGATCTTCTCTGGGGAGGTATGCAAAAATGCCGTACAGCAGCTTTAATCTGAAAAGGGTAAAAACCGAACTTGAGACTTCCGGTACTGCTTGGCAGTTTTTAAGGTTGACCGGAAATAATGCGGAGATTGATTTGAAAGAGTATTTTATTGATAATCCCAGCAAGATTATCGGCATATTATCCGCCATGGTTGAACAAAACGCCTAAGCGCGATAATCAATTCAATCAATGTACTCGAAAATCGTCACTACCTGCCGTACTCCCGCTACAACGCTGGCAATCTCCGCCGCCGCATCCGCTTCAACTGGCCGTACCAGCCCCAGCAAATAAACGACCCCGCTCTCTGTTACCACTTTGACCCGGCTTGGATCAAAGTCGGGCAGGCTGTGAATCTGAAACAGGGAAGCCTTGACCTTGGTCGTCAGTAGCGCATCGTTTCCCTGCGTGGATAGCGAGCTGGGCGGGCCGATCACCAATTCATTGTAGACTTCCCGCACTGGCGGATTACTGCGCCGGGCGAGGTCTTCGGCCTGTTGCCGCGCCGGGACTGATATGACCTGACCGGTCAGCAATACTGCGCCGTTATAAGCGGTGACGTTAATGTGATTGGCGGGCGGCGGCAGTTGCTGGTTCAGCACGTCATTCAGTTTCAGTTCGGTGGTCTGATCATCGATCACCGTACCCGTGGTGCGGCGATCATGGACTACGCTGATGCTAGCCGCACCGCCAACCAGAAAGCCCGCACAGCTGCTGAGGGATAACGCCAACCCGGTTCCCAGCGCCAAGAGGGTGCAACGGCGGTAAAACCGGTTCATGACAATTCCCCAGGATTGAACAGGCGTTGATCGATCAAATCGCACAGGCAATGCATGATCAGGATATGGACTTCCTGAATCCGTGCGGTCGCCGTGGCGCTGACCCGGAGTTCCAGATCGTCTGTGTCCAGTTGCCCGGCCATGGTTCCGCCATCGCGCCCGGTCAGCGCCACTGTCATCAACCCCAATTCCCGGGCTGCCGCCATTGCCGCCAGTACGTTGGGCGAGTGGCCGCTGGTCGAAATCGCCAGCAGCGCATCGCCCGGACGACCCAGCGCCCGCACCTGCCGGGCGAAAACCTGCTCGAAAGCATAGTCATTGGCAATCGAGGTCAGGGTGGAGCTGTCGGTCGTCAAGGCCAGAGCGGCCAGCCCTGGTCGTTCCAGTTCGAACCGGTTGACCAGCTCAGCGGCAAAATGCTGGGCGTCAGCAGCCGAACCGCCATTGCCGCAGATCAGGATTTTGCCGCCCTGCCGGAGTCGTTCCGCCAGACTTTCAGCAGCCTGGACGATGCGCGGACCGATGGCCTCCAGAGTGCGCTGTTTGGCCTCGATACTAGCGGCGAAGTGTTGTTGGATGCGGTTGAGTGGTTCCATGATCGTTTCCATCCACGTCTGAGCGCGTGAATACAGCGAGTCGCGAGGATTCAATATAGCCAAAAGGAAGCTGGTGTCCAGAAAGATTCGCCGACCTACAGTGCAGCAGAATCAGGACGAATGGTTGCAGGCATCGTTGCCGCCACTTCTTCCCAATAGACCAGTTCCCAGTTGCTGTAGACCAGGATCAACGGATGCAAGGTCGCCGGTCCCAGCACTTCCCGCACTCGCGCATCCTGCCTATACCGCGCCAATTGCGCCTGAGCCTCGGTAATGACTTTCTGACGCTGCGCCGGACTGTCCTCGCTCCGCTTGAGATATTTCAGCTCGATCAAATAGACGTGGCGCATCTCCCGATAACGCGCATAGAACGGCGCCAAATAAAGATCGACAAAGCTGCCGCCCCATTCCTACTTGTTCCACACCCGGAAGTACGGGGGGTGCGGATCAGTTGTGCAATGCAAGCCGGAGCGGTTTGCTCATAACAGCTTGACTAACAACAGCCTGACTAACCCACTGGTCAGCCCACCGCCGGTTTTTCCAGCCACCGCCGCAACAGTTCCCGCAGTTGTTCCAAACCGTAAGGCTTGCTCTGATAGTCATCCATGCCTTCAGCCAGCAACTGCTCCCGGTCGCCTTCCATTGCATTAGCGGTCACGGCGACAATCACCGACCGTTGCTCCCGGTTGGTTTGCCCTGCCCGAATCTGCCGCATGGCTTCGATTCCGTCTATGACCGGCATCTGAATATCCATTAAAATCAATGGATAATAATAGTAACCGGGGAATATGCGCCCAGTGCGGTTCCAGTGCGGTCTGCAACTGCTGAAAATCCGCGCTATCCAGGGCCAGTCCCACCAGGATTGCCTGAAACGGCGCATCCGGTGACTGCGCCAGCG